>NZ_JAJUWS010000013.1 GCF_021390475.1 Streptomyces sp. ST2-7A | reverse complement strand
CGGCCGAGCGCGGCCTGGTGGACGACGTCATCGACCCCACCGAGACCCGCGAGGTACTCATCCGTTCGCTGCGGATGCTGCGCACCAAGCACGCCGACCTGCCCTCCCGCAAACACGGCAACCCACCCCAATAACCCCACCCCCACCAGGCCCACCGGGAAGAGATCATTATGACCATCACCCCCCTCATCCGCGTCGAACGCGGCCACGCCGGCCTCGAGGAACTAGCCGCCCTCACCGCCCTCCTGCTCACTCGCGTCCACCCCACTCCCACCCACCCCACAATCACCCACAGACACCATCACGAACGCACCCCCGCCTTCCCCATCCCCCATAGTTGGCGACTGATGACCTGACCACGCCACGGGGCGGCCGAAATCGATCGACTCCAATCGATCGCATGCGGGTAGGCTCGGCGGCGTTGGTGACCTCGTCAAGCAACACTTGACATAGTTCTACATTCAATGAAAACTACCACAGCAACACCGCGTGAGATTCCTGTAACCGCCCCGCATCGAACCCATACGGAAACACGACTTTTTCGGGGGAGACCGTTGCGCATCGGAATTCTTGGCCCACTGGTCATTAACACGGGGGACATCTCCACCGCACCCACGGCACCAAAACTACGCACCGTTCTCGCCTGCATTGCGGTGAACGCCGGAAAGGTGGTACCGGTGTCCACCCTCATCGGCGAACTCTGGGACGTCGACCCCCCGAACAGTGCGGTGACCACGCTCCAGACGTACATCCTGAACCTCCGGAAACTACTGGCCTCCGCCACGGAACGGCCGATGGCCGAGATCGCACAGGAGGTTCTCGTAACCCGTGCGGGTGGTTATCTGATCAAGACGGAGGAAACCGAACTCGACTTCACCCTCTATCACGAGAAGGAGGCTGCCGGCCGTCGACTCATTTCCGCCGGGAAACCCCACGCCGGTATCGCCGTATTGGATGATGCGCTGAATCTCTGGCGCGGCCCCGCCCTCATCGACGTACGCGGCTGTTGGGTTCTGGAAATTCGCCGGCTTCGCCTGGAGGAATCCCGCCTCGCTGTTCTGGAGAAAATGATAGAAACACAGATCAGGCTCGGAATGTACCGGGAAGTACTCCCCAGCCTGGTGGCCCTGGCGGGAAGCAATCCACTGCACGAGGGAATACACGCGCAATACATGCGCGCCCTGTATCTCAGTGGTCGCCGCACCCAGGCACTCAAGGCATTCCAGGAACTTCGCTGCAATCTCGTCCGGGAACTGGGGACCGAGCCGGGAAGGCACATCCAGCGCCTGCACCAGGCGATCCTGGTGGCCGAGAACGACGCGCTGGTCCTGCCTCACGGATAGCCGGCCGGCGCTGTCGGTCGGTCCAGCTCGGCACGGATCGTGCGGGCCACCTCCGACAGCGCCGCCGTGTGATAGAAGTGCCCGCCCTGGAAGATCCGCAGCCGAAACGGGCCGGTGGTAATCCGCCGCCACTCGTTCATCTCCCGGGGTGTCACCACCGGGTCATCCGCTCCGCTCATGGCGACCACCGGGCAGTCCAGTGGTTCTCCGGGCCGCCGCGCATAACCCTCGTTGAGCTCGAAGTCCGCCCGGAGGACGGGCAGGAACAACCGCAGCAGGCCGGGCTGCTGCCGCAGACCGGCCGGCACCCCGCCCAGCCGGACCACCAGATCCAGGATCTCCTGGTCCGTCATTTCCTTCCGAAACGCCGGCACCTCACGATGGCCGGCCCGGCGCCCCGCGGGCGCCCAGCGCCCGGACACGAACAGGCAGCGGGGCGGATCGGTGGGCCCTGCGGAGAGCCTGCGCGCCACCTCGTAGCCCACCGCCGCTCCGGTGCTGTGCCCGAAGATGGCGTAAGGGCCGTCCACATGGCCGGCCACGGCCTCGGCCAGCGGCGGTATCAGCTCCGCCATCCGACGGTAGGGCGTCTCCCGCACCCGACCCTCCCGGCCGGGCAGCACCACGGCCGCGACCTCCACATCCGGCCGCAGCGCAGCCCGCCAGGCATGGAATGCCGTAGCCCCCCCACCCGCGTGCGGAAAGCAGAACAGTCGCACCCGGGGCCTCGTCCCGGTACCCCACACCCTGACCCATGCCTCCGATGACACCGCTCCGCCCCCTTCCGCCGGACAACGCGAGCAGGCTAGTGCTCCTCGGGTAACCGTCGCTGTCCAAGACTCCGCACTTCTCCACTCCGCGGGGCAGCCGACCCGGTCCGACACCGGGTCGGGCCGGCGTGTGCGGACCAGGTGCGCGGCGGGTGGATCGGTGTCACCGGGGCCGCCGGTCGGACCGAAGCCGTCGCCGGCGAAGCCCGGCAGGCCCCAGCGGTTGCGTCCCCCCGGGCCGGGGTGGACCCGACGGTGACCGCGCTCGGGTACAGCCGGAAGTCCGGTCGGTCGTCGGAGGTGTTCCCCGACCGGGAGCACCCCGTCCGCCCGGAGCCTCACGTGCCCGCCCACCCGCCGGAAGTCGGTTCGCCCACTTCGCCCTCCGGGTTCGCCGACCGGCGGTGGAACTCCGCCGCGAGCGCGAACCCCTCCCCCACCGGGCGGATCGGCCATCCCGCCCGAATGAGGGCCGAGACCGCGGGATGCCAATCGGCGGTCCCGGCCGCCCGCGCGAGTCGCGCCGGATCGGCGGGCCATGGGCTGAGATGGACCAGATACTCCAGGACGCCCCGACCGGGTTCCCTCCCCCGCACCGCCTCCGGGAGTCGGTCGTCCTCCACGACACTTCCGTCCAACCGATCGACGGACAGTCGGTAGTGGTCCCTCCGGCCGTCGGGGCCCGGCACATCGCTGTCGATGACCCAGCCGAGTTCGCGCAACTCCCTCAGGCGTCGGGTCCACTCCCGGATTCCCGCCACCCCCTCGAGTTCGGCCGGCGAGACCGGCACACCCGGGCGGGCGCGGAGGTGGGCCAACAGCGCGGCGCGGGCCGAACCGAGGAACGCCTGCCGCACCGGGGCGGAAGCCCGGCGGGTCCTGGCCCGCAACTCCCCAAGCCCCGCGGAGAGTGCGAGCCACTCCCCGACGGTGAACCCGCTCCGGGGAAATCCGCGTACCGACTCCAGCGCCTCCTCCAGGGCGGTTTCGAGGTGGTGCAATCCGATGTCGGGGGAGCCGGGCTCGTTCCTCATCCGTCTCGACACTCCTCGCTCCGTTCGGAACGGCACGGGCCCTGGACGGGCCCCGACATCATTGAACCGGTGGGCCGGAAGCGGGGAAAGGGGGCGTTTCCCCCACCGGCACGCGGTACCGCGTGCCGGTACACGCGGGCGCGCGGTTCACGAGCTTCCCCACCTCCGCGCGCCCCGGCCACGCCCGCAACCCCACCATCGGTCGACACAGCGGGTGGTGACACCCCGTTCGGTTGGTCACCCGTCGCGGGGATTTAACGTCCGCGCCCTTGTCATGTCCTTCTCTACGCGCGTAGCTTGTGCGGCGCCGGATGTCCACCCCCGGCCGCTCCCCCACCCGGGCCACACATCCCGGCCCCATGGGCCCCGGCTCCACGGGCCCCGTGAATCACCCCGCCGGCGCGCCCGCGCCGGCCGGATCCCCGCCCCTAGGAGACGGACCACCGTGCCGAACCAGTCGCCGAACCAGTCACCGAGCCGCGCGCGGCGCACCCCGCGCCACGCCCTGCGCCTGGTCACCACCGCCGCCGCGGCGTCGCTGGTGTTGACCCAGCTGCCGCACGCCCTGGCGGCCGACCCCACCGCCGCGGAGGTCGGGGACACAGCGGGCACCGCCGTGATCGGCGAGGTCTACGGCGGCGGCGGCAACTCCGGAGCCGCCCTGACCCGTGACTTCGTCGAGCTCGGCAACCCCGGAACCGGCGCCCTCGACCTGGTCGGCCACAGCGTCCAGTACCTCCCCGGCTCGCCGTCGGCCTCCTCCCGCTGGCAGGTCACCCCGCTGAACGGCACCCTCGAGCCGGGCGCCCGCCACCTGGTGGCGCAGGCCGCCGGCACCGGCGGCACGGTCGAACTGCCGACCCCCGACACCACCGGCTCGATCAACATGAGTGCCACGACCGGCACCGTGGCCCTGGTCGCCGGCACCGCCGAGCTGACCTGCCGCACCGCCGCCGACTGCGCGGCCGACGAGCGGATCGTGGACCTGGTCGGCTACGGCACCGCCGTGGTCCGCGAGGGCTCCGGCCCGGCGGCGGGCGCCTCCAACACCGCCTCGGTGGCCCGGGACGCCGACCTGACCGACACCGACGACAACGCCGCCGACCTGGCCGCCGGCGCCCCGACCCCGGTCAACTCCGCCGGGGAGGGCCCCGCGACCGGCGGCGGAGACGACGGGGAGGAGCCGCCGACCGAGCCGGGCGACGTCCGGATCCGCGACATCCAGGGCGACACCCGGATCTCCCCGCTCGTGGGGACCACCGTGAGCGCCGTCCCCGGTGTGGTGACGGCGGTGCGCGCCACCGGCGCGCGCGGCTTCTGGGTCCAGGACCCCGAGCCCGACACCGACCCGCGCACCTCCGAGGGCGTCTTCGTCCACACCGGCTCGACCGTGCCGACCGTCTCGCCGGGCGACTCCGTCCTGGTCGGCGGACAGGTCGTCGAGTACCGCCCGGCGAGCGCCACCCAGACGCTGACCGAGATCACCTCACCGACCGTCGCCGTGCTCTCCTCCGGCAACCCGCTCCCCGCGCCCGTGGTGCTGGACGCCGACTCGGTGCCCGACCTGTACGCGCCGGAGGCGGCCGGCGGGAGCGTGGAGGAGCTGAAGCTGGACCCGGGGGCCTACGCGCTGGACCTGTACGAGTCGTTGGAGGGGATGCTCGTCGAGGTCTCCGACACCCGGATCGTCGGCCGGACCACCGAGTACGACGAGCTGTGGGTGACGGTCAAGCCGGAGGAGAACCCCTCGGTGCGCGGCGGCACCGTGTACGGCTCCTACGAGGAGCCCAACACCGGCCGGTTGAAGGTCATGTCGCTGGACCCGGCGGCCCCGCTGCCGGAGGCCGATGTCGGCGACGAGCTGACCGGCACCACAACCGGCCCGCTGGACTACGCCCGGTACGGCGGTTACACGCTGATGGCCGCCGAGCTCGGCGGGCACGTGGACAACGGCCTGGAGCGCGAGGTCACCCGCCCGCAGCAGGAGCGGGAACTGGCGATCGCCACCTACAACGTGGAGAACCTCTCCCCGCTGGACGACGACGCCAAGTTCGCCCGCCTCGCCGAGGGCGTGGTGGTCAACCTGGCCGGGCCCGACATCCTCACCCTGGAGGAGATCCAGGACAACACCGGCCCCACCGACGACGGGGTGACCGCCTCCGACGAGACCCTGCGGTTGTTCATCGAGGCCATCGAGGCCGCCGGCGGCCCGGTCTACGAGTGGCGTTCCATCGACCCCGAGGACAAGCGGGACGGCGGCCAGCCCGGCGGCAACATCCGCAACGTGCTGCTGTTCAACCCCGAGCGGGTGGAGTTCGTGGACCGGCCGGGCGGCGACGCCACGACCGCCGTGGAGGCGGTCGCGGCCGACGGCGGCGTGGAACTGTCCGTCTCGCCGGGGCGGATCGAGCCGAACGACTCGGCCTGGGCGAGCAGCCGCAAGCCGCTGATCGGTGAGTTCCGCTTCGAGGGACAGACCTTCTTCGTCGTCGCCAACCACTTCAACTCCAAGGGCGGCGACGAGCCGCTGCACGGCCGCAACCAGCCGCCGAACCGCACCTCGGAGTCCCAGCGCCACCGCCAGGCCACCCTGGTGAACGGCTTCGTCCGGGACCTGCTGGCGGTGGACCCGGACGCCAACGTGGTGGTCGCGGGCGACTTCAACGACTTCGAGTTCTCCGAGACCTGGTCGATCCTCACCTCGGGCGGGGCACTGAACAACCTCATGCTGACGCTGCCCCCCGAGGAGCGCTACACCTACGTCTTCGACGGCAATTCGCAGACCCTGGACGGCATTCTCACCAGTCCGGCCATTCGCGGTTTCGACTACGAGCCGGTGCGGGTGAACGCGGAATTCGCCGATCAGGCCAGTGACCACGACCCGCAGATCGTGCGCGTCGATTCCACCCGCAGCGGCGGGGGCGACGACGGGAAGGGCCCCGGAAAGGGCGACGGCAAGGGCAAGGCGAAGGAGGTCGTGCGGGAGGTGATCCGCGGGATCATCGACTTCCTCGGCAACCTCCTGGGTCGCCTGACCGGCCGCTGATCCCCGGTTCCGAACACCCGGCCCGGTCCACTCCCTCCCGGGGAGCGGGCCGGGCCGTCGGCGTTCAGGCGGCGCGCGCCGTGATCAGGGCGACCGCCGAGACGCCCCATCCCGCCACGGGCCGGGGCACGGCCGCCCCGGCGGGGCCGCGCCCGTCCGGCTCCGGGTCGTGGTCGGGGTCGGGGCGTCCCGCCCCGGGGAACGGCGACGGCGTCCGCGTCCCGGTGCCGCCGGCACCCGACCGCACCGCGGGCACCAGCCGCAACGACGCCGGGCCGGCGTGCCGGCGCGCCCCGGCACGGCGGTCGCCGTCCGAGGGGGAGCCGCCCCGCAGGAGACGGAGACCGCCGGCTCGCGGCGGGGGAAACGCGCGGTCGATCGTCACGGGTGGAAACCTCCTCGTCGGCCCCGCCCCCGGGCGCACGGTGACCCCGGCGAACGGAAACGAGTGGAAAACGGATGACGGCGGGCGGGACGGCGGACGGGAAAACCGACGGGAAGCACCCCGGGAAACGGGCGGCCGACGGATGACGGCGCGACAAAGACCGGCAGGACCGACAGCGGCATCACGGGAACCCCGTCCCGCGACGGACACGGTCCGCCCGGCAAGCGCTCAGAAGGTACCGGGGCCGGCGCGCCCGATCCCAATTCTTTTCACCCTTTCGAGTGAGGACGGGCCTTTCGGAATCGTTCGGGAAAGCGATTTCCCGACCTTTCGCCCGTCCGCGTGTTCCGCCGGAACGGCTCCCCGCCACCCGCACGGGTGAGGCGCGGGACCCGGGACCGGAGGGCGTACGGGACCGGTCGGGCCGCCCGCCCCCGGGGGCGGGCGAACCGGTGCGTCCCCCGGTACTAGGCTGACACCATGCGTATCGGGAGTCTCGCCCACGCCGCCGGCGTCACGACCCGCACCGTTCGTTTCTGGGAGCGGGCGGGTCTGCTGCCCGAACCCCCGCGCACCCCGGCCGGGTACCGCGACTACCCCCGGGAGAGCGCCGACCGCGTGATGTTCATCCGCCGGGCGCAGGCCGCCGGTCTGAGCCTGGCCGAGATCCGCGAGGTCCTGTGGCTGCGCGAGGGGCGGGCCGCCCCCGACGGCCGGGCGGAACGGCTGATCGCCGCCCACCTGGACCGCGTCGAGGAGCGGATCGAGGAGTTGAACCGCACCCGGGAGACCCTGCGATCGCTGATCGGCGGCACTCCCGTGGCGGCCGGCGGCGGTGGGCTTTCGACCCCGCGGCCGACGGGGAGCACCGCCGGGGAACCGGTGGCGGGTCGGTGAACGGGGCCCGTGCCGAGCGGGGCACCGCCGGGATCGAGTGCCGCCGGTTCGACATCCCCGGCCCGATGGGCCGGCTCGCCGGTCGGCTGGAGCTGCCCGAGGGACGACCGCCGGTGGCGTACGCGGTCTTCGCCCACTGCTTCACCTGCGGCAAGGACATCCTGGCGGCCGCCCGGGTCTCCCGCGGCCTGGCCCGCCTGGGCTGGGGCGTGCTGCGGTTCGACTTCACCGGCATCGGTGAGTCCGAGGGCGACTTCTCCCGCACCGGCTTCGGCACGATGGTGGAGGACCTGGTGCACGCGGCGGACGCCCTGCGGGAGGACGTCGCCGCACCCGCCCTGTTGGTGGGTCACTCGATGGGCGGGGGCGTGGCGTTGGCCGCGGCGCACCGGATCCCGGAGGTGCGGGCGGTGGCCACCATCGCGGCCCCTGCCGACCCGGCCCACCTGCGCGGACAGCTGCCACCCGGCGCCGAGGAGGAGTTGCGCCGTGCCGGTGAGGCGGAGGTCGTGCTCGCGGGGCGGCCGTTCCGGATGCGGCGCGAGTTCCTGGACGATCTGATCGAGCGCTCGCGCGAGCAGCGCGGGCTGATCGCGGAGCTGGACGCCGCGCTGCTGGTGCTGCACTCCCCGGTGGACTCCGTCGTGGGCGTCGACGAGGCGGGCGAGCTGTTCTCGGCGGCCCGGCATCCCAAGGCGTTCATCGGCCTGGAGGGCGCCGACCACCTGTTGGGCGACGCCGGGGACGCCGCCTGGGTCGCGGAACTGGTGGACGCCTGGGCCCGCCGCTGGGTGGATCGGTAGCGGGCGGGAGCCGGCGCACTCCACGGGGCTTCACCCGGTCGCGGGACCTCACCGGGTCGCGGGCCGTCGCGGCCCCGGTCCCGGCCCGGCCGGTCACCCGCACGACACGACGGGCGACCGGCCGCCACCGGTGATGAACCGGCGCGGGGAGGTTCCCGTCAGAGGAGTGCCCAGAGCAGCAGGGCCACCAACGCGATCGCGGTGAGCAGCAGACCCACCAGGATGCCCATCGGGCCCCGATCGCCACCGGCGGAACCCCGGTCCCGACGCTCCTTCCGATCCCTGCGGTCCGCCCGGTCCCGGTGATTCCTGCGATCCGCCCGGTCCCGGTGATCCGTCTCCCTCATCCGGTCCGTCTGCTCGCGACGGTCGCGGTGCTCGGTCCGCTCCCGGCGCTCGGCACGTCCCGCCTGCTCGCGGTGCTCCCGCTCGTCCCGGCGCTCGGTGGACTCGCGACGGTCGCGGCGGTCCAGATGGTCGCGCTGTTCCCGGTACCGCCGATCGCGGTCGTCCCGCTGCTCACGGTACTCGCGGCGGTCGCGGCGGTCCTCCTCGCGATCACGTCGGGAACCGCCGGGTGATCCGGAGGCGCGGGGTGGGGGTTTGCGGGCCATGGTGGTGCTCCTTCCGGGTGGCCGCGGAGGACGGCCGGGAGGTGAGGGCGGGGGGAGGATCGTTGGGGGCGGTGCGAGTGGGACGAGTGGTGCGATGCGGGGCACGGGGTGGGCCGGGGCCGGCCGGTGATGGCCGGATCCCGCCGTGACCGGTGACCCCGGGGTGAGGCGCGGTGACACCTCGTCGTCGTATCGGGGCGCACTCGGCCCCGGTGTCCCGGGCCCCGCGAACGGCCGGCGGGGTCGGGTCGGCGCGCGTCGATACGCGGCGGTGCGGAAGGGGTGACGGGCCGGGACGCCTCCTCAGCGCAGTGCGGCTCCGGCGGGGGCACGCCGGTCCGCGAGCGGCCGACCCACCGCCCAGCCGATGGTGAGGACGACGCGGCGGACCCCGGGTGCGCGCAGCGGGGTCACCCGCGGTTCGGTGACGTCCGCCCGCATCAGGCAGCCGTCCCCCGGCGCGTGGTGCGCCCGCAGCAGCGGCTCCGGCAGAGCCGCTCCGCCGGAACGGCGGTCGGGACTGCCGGGGCCCGGGCCGCCGGCTCCGGGGCCGGCGCGGCCCGCCGACCAGGAGACCGGACGGTATTCGAGCATGCCGCCGTCCTGCGGGGACGCCGGTGCGTCGAGGAAGAGCGCGAGTGCCAACGGTGGCCCGCCGGGGGCCGGTTCGATCCGGTCCCCGGGGCGGTCCAGGACGCTCAGGGACAGGCGCCGGGCGGGGTCGGGAAGCGGCTCGGCGGCCACGCCGGCTATCGCGGAGACGAGTGCCCCGAGGTCCGGGTCCGAGCCCAGCCGTGCCACCAGCGGGCCGGCGGCGGCCAGGTCGGATCCGGTGAGGACGCTGTCGTACTCCCGGCGGACGAGGCATCGCCGCAGGCCGAGCACCTCCGCGCGCAGGGCGGTGAGCCCCGCCCGGGTGAGGAGCCCGGGCAGACGCAGCCGACCGAGTCGCGCGAACGGGGCGCGCAACTCGGCCGCGCGCTCCGGGAGAGACAACATGCTCCTGCCATACCCATTCGGAACGCCCCGCCAACTGTCCCCGGCGGGAAATCCGGGTCGGTTTCCGGTCGGAAAACATCGCCGGCGTGTTCCCAACCCATCCATGGGAGACGGTGGTTGGGCGGAGCGCGGGCGAGCTCCGGCTCAACCCCGGAGGGCCGGACGGCGTCCCCGGGTACGCGGGGCCGGCCCGACGGTTGTCGGTGCCGCCCCCCATGATGGGGATCACCGCGCCCGGGCGAACCGGGCCGGGAGGGACGGAGTACGGCCGGCGCCGGGCGCCGTCCGAGGAGGTCGGCGATGAGCGGTACGACGACAGCGGGGTCCGACCGGGGCATCCGTTCCGAGGAGGAGCCGGCCGGGCCGGGGGCGGGGAAGCCGGCCGGGCGGCGCCCCGAGGGCGAGCCGGCCCCGTGGCGGGTGCTGCTGGGCCACGTGCGGCCACACCGTCGCGCCCTGGCCCTGGGCGCCCTGCTCTCGCTGATCACCGGGGCCACCGGGCTGGCGCTCCCGCTGGTCGCCAAGTCCCTGATCGAGAACCTCTCCGCCGAGCGGGCGATCACCGGCGCCCTGGTGGCGATGACCGTCCTCGTACTGGCCAACGCGGTGATCGGCTCGCTGGGCGGCTACGTGCTGCAGCGCACCGCCGAGTCGGTGGTGCTGGACTCCCGGCGCACCCTCGTCTCCCACCTGCTGCGGCTGCGGATCGGCGCGGTGGACCGCAGCGAACCGGGCGATCTGCTGGCCCGGGTCACCTCGGACACCACCCTGCTGCGGTCCGTCACCACCGACTCCCTCATCGGCTTCGGCACCGGCGGTCTGACCCTGGTGGCGACGGTGGTGCTGATGGCGGTGGTGGACGCGCCGCTGCTGGGTGTGACCCTGGGCGTGATCGCGCTCGCCGCGCTGGTGATCGGGGTGATCGTGCCGCGCATCCACCGGGCGAGCAAGCGCGCACAGGAATCGGTGGGTGTGATGGGGGCCACCCTGGAGCGCGTGCTGGGCGCGATGCGCACGATCAAGGCGTCGGGTGCCGAAGCCCGTGAGGAACGGGTCGTGCACGAGGCCGCCGAGGCGTCCTGGCGGGAGAGCGTGCACGCCGCCAAGTGGTCGGCCCTCGCGGGGAACACGGCGGGTCTGGCGATCCAGGCCGCGTTCATCACGGTGTTGGCGGTGGGCGGTGCCCGGGTCGCCTCCGGGGCGATCGACGTGGCCACCCTGGTGGCCTTCCTGCTGTACGTGTTCTACCTGATGGCACCGATCCAGCAGTTGGTCGCGGCGGTGACCCGCTACCAGGTGGGCGCGGCGGCGATCGACCGGATCGGCGAGACCCGACGACTGCCGGTCGAACCGGCCCCCGCCCCGACGACATCGGCCGACGGCGCGGGCGACACGAGTGACGGGACCGGGGCCGGCCCCGCCTCGCTCCGCTTCGACGGGGTGCGCTTCCGCTACTCCGAGGAGCTGCCGGAGGTGCACCACGGCATCGACCTCGACATACCCGCGCGCGGGATGACGGCCTTCGTGGGGCCCTCGGGGGCGGGCAAGACCACGCTGTTCTCGCTGATCGAGCGCTTCCACGAGCCGAGCGCGGGACGAATCCTGCTGGACGACACCGACCTGCGGGAATGGGATCTGCACCGGCTGCGGGCCGCCATCGGTTACGTGGAGCAGGACGCCCCGGTGCTCTCCGGCACCCTGCGGGACAACCTGGTGCTGGGCCACCCCGACGCCGGGGAGGAGGAGATCCGCGAGGTGCTGCGCACCGCCCGGCTCGACGCGCTGGTGGCGAGGCTGCCGGAAGGGCTGGAGACCCGGGTGGGCCACCGGGGCACCCGCCTCTCCGGCGGGGAGAGGCAGCGGGTGGCGATCGCCCGGGCGCTGCTGCGCCGGCCGCGCCTGCTGCTGTTGGACGAGGCGACCTCGCAGTTGGACGCGGTGAACGAGGCCGCGCTGCGGGGGACGGTCGCATCCGCCGCCGACACCACCACCGTGCTGGTGGTGGCCCACCGGCTGTCCACCGTGATGGCGGCGGATCGGATCGTGGTCCTGGACGCGGGCCGGGTGCGGGCGGTCGGCACCCACACCGAACTGGTCGCCGGGGACGGCCTCTACGCCGAGTTGGCCGCCACGCAGTTCCTCGACGGCTCGGAGGGCTCCGCCGGCCCGGACACCCCGGAGGCCGGACCCGACAACGGCCCGGCGGCCGGGGCGCCGCCGGTTCCCGATCCCCCGGGCAGCCGGTGACCGGTCCACCGCTCCCGCCCCGCGTGGCGGCGGCGCCGGGGAACGCCGCCGCCACGGGGTTCGGGCAGCGCCGTGATCCCGGGGTGGGGCGGCTGCTCGCCACACCCGCCGCCGCGAAACCCGACGACGCCGCCACGCAGAGCGGCACCGGCGCCGGAGTGGGCACCGCCCGGCCGCACGACGGCCTCGGTGCCGGCGCGCCCGGTCACCGTGGAGCGGGATGAGGGGTCGGCCCGTCGGGTCGCCGATCTCTTCGCGGACGACGGGCGCGTCGAGGTGATAGCCGGGGACCGGCGACTACTCGAACGGCACGCCCCGTTCGATGCCTTCTTCCGCGACGGCGGGGGCGAACGGGACGCCTCGGGGCGGGTCGTCGACCCGCTCGCGCCGGGCGGTCTCCTCGTCATGGACGACTTCACGCCCTCGTCGCGTTGGCCGCCCCTTTTCGGCGGCGAGGTGGACGGACTCCGCCTCCGCCGCCTCACCCATCCGGAGTTGACCGCGACCGAGGTGTTCACCACCCCGGACGCCTCGGCGATCGTCGCGGCCCGGCGCCCCCGGCCCTGACGGGTTCACCGGCTCGGACGCGCCCTCCGGCGTTCGGGGCGGGTCGGCGGTCCGCCGGGGCCGCGAGGAGCTCGGACCCCGGCGGACGACACAGCGTTGGCGTCGGGAGGCCGTCGGTCTCAGGAGACGGCGTTGTCCTCGACCCGGCGGCCGGGCAGGAACTCGTCCATCAGGGCCCGGGTACGGGCCGGCAGCGGCTGATCGGCCCCGAAGAGCTGCGCGTGGTGGGCGGTGAGCCAGTCCGCCGCCCCCTCCAGCCACTCCCGGTTGCCGGTGGCGTGCGCGGCGCGCAGCAGCTCGTTCCACAGCCGCTCGTCGGTCGGCGCGGCGGCCAGCGCCGAGCGGACCGCCAGGTACGCCTGCTCGCCCTTCCCCGCCGCCAGCTGCTCCTCGGCCAGGCCGAGCGCGATACCCGCGACGAGCAGCGGGTACTGCGCGTCGACGATCTCGTGGTCGAGCCAGGCGTACCCGCCCTCCGCGCGCTGCCCGTCCAGCAGCGGGCCGCGGGCCAGGGCGAGGGCGTCGGTGAGCCGGCGGGCGCGTTCGACGGCGCCGGGGCGGCCGGCGTGGTGGTGGAGGGTGCGCAGCACGTCCCAGTCGGAGACGACCCGGGCGGAGAGGGTCAGCCGACCGTCGGGGGCGGTCGCCAGGCGGGGCGTTCCCTCCGCGTCCTCGCCCAGCCATTCGCCGAGTCGGGCGAGGAAGGCGTCGTGGACGTCCTCGGAGACGCCGCGCGGCCACAGCGCCGCCGCCATCACCCGGGGGTGCACGCCGCCCCGGTGCAGCAGGAGCAGGGCGAGCGCCTCGCGCAGCCGGTCCGCGCGCTCGGGCTCCGGCTCGGGGAGACCGGTGACGGTGTAGCCGCCCATGATCTCGGCGTAGACCTCGGGCTTGCCCCGGGAGGTGAGGTCCACGGTGAAGACGGGTCCGGGGGCGTGCCCGGCGGTGCCGGCGGCGGGCGTGCCGCCCGCGCGGTCGTTCCCGTCGGCGCCGTCGCCGGCGGCGAGGCCGGCGAACAGCTCGACGACCGCCGCCCGCCCGGCGGCGGGGAGCAGTTGGGCGGTCAGTTCCAGTCCCATGTCGGGCTCCTTGAGCAGGCCCTCGTCGGTGACCTCGAACTCCCAGGCCAGGCCGGGCAGGTCGGGCCGGTCGGAGGTCACCAGGTAGCCGATGCCCAGGGGCGCGGAGACCGAGGCGAGCGCGCCCAGGCGCTCCGCCTCGTCCTCGGTGGGCTCCACCCCGACGACCACCAGGTGCGGGGCCCAGTGGTGGCGGCGGGAGGGGCCGGTGCGGCCGGTGAGGATGCTGTCCTGTCCGGTGTGACCGAGGTTGGCGTGGCGGAGGTGGGTCTCCGTCTCCATGACCTCCAGCAGGCCGGCGATGTCCTCCAGGTGACGGACCCGGGTGGGGGCCAGGGCGGTCATCTCGGCGCCGAAACCGACCAGGGTCACGGTCATCCGGTCCGACCAGCCGTTGGTGGCCAGTTCCGCGGCGACCGAGCCGAGCACGGCCTCCCGGTCCCGGGGGGCGCCGAGCACGGAGACGATGCCGGGCACGGCCTCCAGGTTCAGCAGCAGACGGATGCCGTCTCGGGTACCGAGGCTGACCAGGCCGGGGTAGGGGGCCTCCGCCGCGGGCTCCGGGTCGCCGGGGCCGACGGGGAGCCGGGAGCGCTCCAGCGTCCAGTAGGTGTCGCTCTGGCCGGACTGCCAGGGGGCCGGCGGGTCACCGGCCGGGTGCGCGAGCTGGAGGTGGAGTTCGTCGGCGCCGAGCCACGCGGCGTACACGGCGGGCAGGGTGCGGCCCTCGGCGTCCAGGCTGTCGGACAGGCCGCGCAGCGCCCGGTCCAGGAAGACGACGGCGCCGGGGTCGGCGCCCGCCAGGAGCGCGTCGCGGGCGTTGGTCGCGGCGGGGGTCACCGGCTCCAGGTCGTCGCCGACGCCCCGGTTCAGCGTGCCCGCGGCGGCCTGCCACAGGGCCTGGCGACGGGCCCGGCCGAGTGCGACGAGGAGGCCGGCCGCCAGCAGCGGGGCGGCCATCAGGGCGTCGGACAGGCCGCGGCCGGAGTCCCCGGGGTCGGCGGTGCCCGCGTCGTCGACCCGTTCGGCGGGGACCACGGCGTGTTCGGTCTCCCCGCCGCCGGCGGGTTCCCCGGCACCGGGGCCGGTCCAGTCGGAGTGGTCGGCCGCGGGATCGGGTACCGGCGAGGGCTGCGGGTCGTCCCCGGCCCCGCCCGGTGCGCCGGCGTCGGCTCCGGCGTCCCCGGCCCCGGTGTCGGCCGCGGTGTCGCCGGTCTCGCGGTAGTCACGGAACTCGTCGGCCTCGTCGTCCGACATCCCGTCCAGGTCGACGGGGGCCTCGACGAGTTCGCCGCCGGTGGCGTCGGCCGGCATCTCCAGGATCCAGCCGGGTCGGATCAGGCTGGCCTCGGTGAGCCGGGAACCGTCGGGCTGGACCCGGTCCCGGTTGAGCTCGTAGATCTCCTTGTAGCGCAGCCCGTCGCCCAGGTGACGCTCGGAGATGCCCCACAGGGTGTCGTGGTGACGGCCCTCGGGGGGCTGGATGCGGTAGTACTTCGTGGCGTCCGCCGCGTCGGCTTCCTCGCCGCCGTCCTGTTGGGGGATGGCCATGGCACGGTCGGCCTCGGTGATGCCGGGGGCGCGCTCGGCGCGTTCCTGTCCGGGGGTCTGCTGGGCCTCGACGACGGCGGCGGGGCCGCCGGGGTGGTGCCGGTCGAGATCGGCGCCGATGGCGCCCGGGCCCGGGGCGAAGCCGGCGGCGGCCGAGCCCAGGAGCAGCAGCGCGCCGACCAGTTGCCGGGCCAGCAGCTGCCCGGGGCCGGCGCCGGGCACCCGGCGGGGCAGGCCCACTCCGGAGAGGGCGGCCCGCATCTCGACGATCACGCAGGCGGTGAACTGCGCCCAGGCGATCCACACCAGGACGCCCAGCACGTTGAGGAAGACCTCGGTACCGATCTCCCGGGTGAGCATCTCCCAGTTCGGGGCGGTGGTGGGCAGCGGCCAGCCGATGAACCACGCCAGGGAGAGGGGCACGCCGACGACCATGACGGCCAGGGCCAGGAAGGCGGCGATCGCCTTCAACCAGTCGCCGGCGGAGCGACCGACCCGCACGTGGACGGGCCGGGGGCCGCTCCCGGTGGAGGTGCTGCGCGCCATGTGGTCTGCTCCCGTGGGTGGGTTCGGTGCCGGGTCGTTTCGGGGGCCGGAGTCGTTTCGGGGGCCGGGGGGCCGGCCGGGGGTCAGGGGGCCGGCGGGGCGCCGGTGTCGGCGTACGCGGTGGCTCTGCCCTCGGTGGTGAGCGTGTTGAAGAGGACGCCCGCGAAGACCGGTCGGTAGGTCACCACGACGTACACGGTCACCGCGTCCTCCGCCTCCCTCTCACAGTTGCGGTGGGCGACGGACGCGCTGGTCAGCCGGATCGCCCCGACGAACTCGGTGACGCGCGCGTCGCAGTTGTCGAAGTTGATGCCGACCGCGGCGCCGGAGCGCAGCGCCTCCTCGTCGAGGTCCTGGGCGGCGTAGCGGGCGGCCTGCTCGGCGATGTCCATGGCGCGTTCGCGCTGGGCGATGGCCATGCCGCCGTCGACGATGAAGGCGGCGAGCCCGAGGACGACGACGGCGAAGAAGACCGTGATGACCGCGCCCGACCCCCGGTCGGCCCGGGCGGTCCCCGGCGCGTCGTTCCGCGCGCCGGCGGAACGGGCCGGGACTCCGGGACCGGCCGGGTCTCGGTGGGCCGGGTGTCGGTGGGCCGGGTGTCGGCGGGCCGGGTGTCGGCGGGCCGGGTGTCGGCGGACGCTCATCCGGACCTCCGGTAGGGGTCGATGGGCGAGGCCGAGGTGCTGGAGACACTGGTCGTGACGGGCAGCCCGAGCATCGCCAGCGCGCGCACCCGGCAACTGACCTCCACGGTGTAGAGCGAGCCCGGTTCGTGGCCCGAGCCGGTCGGGCGCACCCGCACACTGCCGGGCACGCAGATGTCCCCCAACTGGTCGCCGACCACGGAGTTCGAGGCGCTCGCGGCCTCGCCCGTGGTGCGTTCCAGTGAGCCGGCGCGGGCGGCGTCGCGCGCCGCGCCGTCCACGGCGTTGCGTCCCGAGACCATCTGCCCCAGCGCGACGAGCACCAGGACGAAGGTGATCATCAGCGGCGCCAGCAGCACCATCTCCACGGCCGTGACCCCCCGGTCGTCCGACCGGCGGGTCGGCCGGTCCACCGGCTTCCCGCCGGAGGTCACCGGTGTGTTCCCCCGTCGCACGACTCACCCCCCGTCCGGCACGAAGCGTTCGACCGGTCCCTCGGAGACCGCGGTCACTCCCAACGACATGCCGGGCATGATCGTCGGCACGTTCCCGGTGACCGTCACCCGGACCGTGTACTCGGCCGGCCGCTCCACGTCCACCAGCGGACGGCCGTCGAACAGGCCGCGCCCGAGCTGGTCGATGTACTCGTGGGACTTCTCCCTCGCGGAGCCGATCCAGGTACCGGGGTTGGCGTCGGCCTCGGCCCGCGCGGTGCGCGCCCCCGCCTGCGCGGCGGCCTTCGCCACGTGCTCGGCGAAGGAGTAGAGCGCGAACTGCACCGCCGCGAAGATCATGAAGAACATGAGCGGGGTGAGCACCACGAACTCGATCGCGGACGCCCCCCGGTCGTTCCCGGAGCGTCCCACGACCCCGCCCCGGTCGGCGCCGGGGCCCAGTCTGCGCCGCACCCCGGCGATCATCGCTTCGACTCCGCGCACGACCGGGTCAGCAGTTCTGGGTGTCCTGGACGCCCGCGATGCAGTCGCTGACGTCGCTCGCGCGGCCCTGGAGCGCGGACATGATGATCCGGCCGATGCCGGCCACCAGGCCCACCACGATGGCGGCGATGATGACCCACTCGATGGCCGAGGCGCCCCGGTCCAGCTCCCCCGAGCGGACCCGGCGGTACCGGAGCGTCAGGGAGGCCAGCAGGTATCCCACCACGGGGTGGGCGAAACCGGCGGGGCGACCGCCCCGACCGCCCCCGGTGTCGGTGTCGATTCCGGTGTCGGTGTTCGTCATGTCGTTCCGTCGCATATCGATCGTTGTCCTCTCGCAAACCCTCGGTCGGCCCCGACGCGGCGTCAGATGCCGAAGACCCGCATTCCCGCCGGGAACACCAGGAAGATCAGGAAACCCACGCACAGCAGCAGCTGCGCGACCAGCATGGACTGCGACTTCTCCCCCGCGCTCCCCTCGATCTCGGCCAGTTCGCGATTGCGCATGGTCTCGGCGCGCGCCGCCAGGGAGGTGCGCACCTTGGCGCCGTCGTCGGCGACGAGCGCCAGGGAACTCGACAGGTCCCGCAGTTCCTCCACCCCGACCTCTTCGCCGAGGCGCCCGAGGGCCTGCCACTGGCTCAGGCCGGTGATCCGGGCGTCGGACAGGGCGGTGCGGATCCGCACCAGCGCCCAACTGTCGCTCACCTCGGAGGCGGCCTTCAACGCCTCGGGCAGACCCCGGCCCCCGGCCAGGCTCATGGAGACCAGGTCGAGGTAGGCGGCGATCACCCGGCGGAAGTCCTTGCGCCGGGCGACGGCGTCCCGGCGGACCTCCACGTCGGGCAGGAAGAAGAAGCCGAGCGCGCAGACCAGTGCCAGCCACAGCGGGATGAAGGGGCTGCTGCCGAAACCCAGCATCCAGATCACCCCGAACAGGAACGGCCCGAAGAACAGCCCCAGCGCCGCCATGACGACCTTGGTCGCCAGGAACTCCTCCCAGCCGCGTTCCAGCAGCGCCAGGTCGGCGCGGAGCGAACGCTGTTCCCAACCGCGCCTGCGGTACGCCTCGGAGAGCTGCCGGCCGGCGTTGGCCCGCAGTTCGTCCAGCCGGGAGGGGCGGGCCGGTTCGGCCGTGCCGGGGCGGGCGGCGGGGTGGAAGCCCCCGCCGGCTCCCCGGTGACGCAGCGCGTCCACCCGGGCGATCGTGGAGACCGCGCCGCGGCGGGTCGGCACCATGGCGCGGACCAGCACGTACAGGCCGAGGCCGAAGACCGCCCCGACGATCACCGGGCCGGTGATGTCCGTCGTCACGTCCGGGCCCCCCTTCCGTCCCGCCCCTCGCGACGGGGGGTCCCGTCCGAGGGTCGCCATCCGGTTCCGGTGCCGGCGGTATCGCCCGCCGCGCCCGCGCCGGCCCCCGTTCCGGCCCTCGCGCGGGAGCCCCGTCCGGGCAGCCGGCCGAAGCCGGGCAGCGGGGCCTGGTCGGTGCGACGGTCGGCGGCGGGGACGTTCGCCGCCCGTCCGGCGCCCGCGCGTCCGGTCATGAACCGCTCGGGCACCTGGATCTTCGACAGGCTGCGCATCCACCAGAACCCGAGACCGAACAGCAGGCAGACCACGCCCAGCACGGCCTGCCCCAGCGGGTCGCCGTAGGGCTCCACGAAGGAGGGATTGAAGATCGCCAGGCCGAGCGGGAAGAGCACGCTGACGGCGACGACGATCTGCACGCTGCGCCGGGTGGAGGCGCGCTGGGCCATCACCCGCTGTCGCATGTCCACCTCCTCGCGGGCCGAGCGGGCCAGCGCGCCGAGCACCTCGCGCAGACCGGGGCCGCGCAGCCGCGCGTTGAGGATGAGCGAGGCGATGATGATGTCGGCGGAGGAGTCGTCGAGTTCGTCGGCGAACTCCTGGAGCGCGTCGGAGAGCGGCATCCGCGAGCGCAGCCGGTCCACCAGGTTGTTCAGCGGCTCGCGCAGCGCCGGGGCGGCGGCCCGGGCGGAGGCGGGGATGGCCTGTTCGAGGCCGACGGCCCCGGCGATGGTGTCGCGCAGCGACTCCGTCCAGGAGGCGAGCGCCTCGACCCGCCGCATCGCGGCGCGTTCCTCGGCGGCGCCGCCGAAGAGCCGGTCCCAGGTGTAGACGAGCAGGGCGGTGGCCAGGGCGGCGACCGGCCAGCGGGTGAACAGCAGCACCAGCAGGGACAGCAGCGCGGCGATCATGGTGCGCCGCCCCAGGAAGCGGGCGACCTCGGCACGTCGCCGTTCGGCCCGCTCGCGCTCCTCCATGCTCTTGGGCGGGAAGCCGCGCACCGCCGCGACCAGCAGGGCCAGGCCGCCGCCGACCGCCACGCCGGCGGCCAGCGCGGCGAGGAAGCCCGGGTCGAGGAATCCGCTCATCGGCACGACGCGTTCACCCCCACATTCCGTGGTAGCCGTGTTGGGCCAGCTCGTCGGCGCAGGAGATCGCCGCGGCGGCGCGCGGCACGCCGTCGGGCCCCTCGGCGAAGACCTCGCTGGAGAGCACCCGGCCGTCCACGCCGTTGACCTCGCGCACCGAGGTGACCAGGCGGCGCAGGGTGCCGCCGCGCCCGTAGAGGTTGCGGCGCTGGATGAAGACCACGAAGTTGACCGCGCCCGCGATCAGCATCTGGCTGGCCTCGATCGGCAGGCGCTCGGCGGCTTGGAGGGCGTAGGTGGAGATCCGGTTGAAGACCTCCTGCGAGCTGTTGGCGTGGATGGTGGACAGCGAGCCGTCGTTGCCCTGCGACATCGCGTTGAGCATGGTGACGATCTCGTCGCCGAGAACCTCGCCGACGATGACCCGGGAGGGGTTCATGCGCAGCGAGCGGCGGACCAGTTCGGCCATGGAGATCGAGCCCTGGCCCTCGGAGTTGGGCAGGCGTTCCTCGAAGGCCACCACGTTGGGGTGGAGTTCGGCGAACTGGTCGAGCCCCAGCTCCAGCGCGCGCTCGACGGTGACCAGGCGCTCCTCGGCCGGGATCTCGTTGGCCAGGGCGCGCAGCAGGGTGGTCTTCCCGGCGTTGGTGGAGCCGGCGATCATGATGTTCTTGCGGGCCCGTACGGCGGCGGACATGAAGCTGCCGATCTCGGGGGTGACGGTGCCGTTGCCGATCAGGTCGGCGAGGAAGACCTTGCCCAGCCGGGCCCGGCGGATGGACAGCGCGGGTCGGCGGGTGACGTCCATGACGGCGGAGAGCCGGGAACCGTCGGGCAGCCGCAGGTCCAGCTGGGGGTTGGCGGAGTCGAAGGGACGCGAGGACAGGCCGGAGTAGGCGCCCAGGACCTGGATGAGTTCGACGAGTTCCTCGTCGCTCTCGGCGACCGGATCGCCGCGCGACTCCCGGCCGTCGGCGTAGCCGATGAAGACCTGGTCGCAGCCGTTGATGTCGATGTTCTCGATGTCGGGATCGTCCAGGAGGGGTTGCAGCCGTCCGACGCCGAACAGCGCGGCGTGCACGGCGGCGGCGTACGCCTCCTCGGACCGCGCGTCCAGCGGCGGGCGGCCCTGGGAGATCTCCTCGCGGACGTACTCCTCGAGGACCTGCGCGATGACCGCGCGGGCGTAGTGCCGTTCGTCCTCGGGGGTCATCGCCCGTAGGCCGCTCGTCTGGTCGGCGCGGCGCTGCTCGGCGAGCCGGTCGCCGCTCTCCTGGCGGAAGCGCTTGACGAGTTGGTGGTTGACCTCGCTCATCGGCCCGCCCCCGGTTCGACGGGACGGGGACCGGTCGGGCCGGCGGCCGGCGGGTAGCCGTAACCGCCCGCCGGGGCCGCCGGACCGGGCGGGAAGACGGGGTTCGGGCCGGGCGGGGGCGTGCCGGTACCGGGGGGCATCGCGGCGGGGGCACCGGCCGTCGGGCCACCGGGATGGGGCACCGGCGGCCGACCGCCGGGGCCGCCCGCCGGGGTGAGCTCGGCGTGGAAGACGCGGTGCAGGTCGGCGACGACCTTGCGCGCCGAACGGATCAGCAGCGAGCGGTCCAGACGACCACGCCGCCGCCCCGCCAACTGCTCGGCTCCGGCGGGATCGTCGGCGACCAGGCCCACCACCCGGGCGGGGGCGCCCGCCCCGGAGAGCATCTCGTTGACCTCGCCGGCGAGCCGGTGGCCGCGCTGCGGGTCGGCGACCAGCACCACGCCGAGGCGGGGCAGCCCGGTGTGGGCCGGGCCGGTGCGCCCGCCGTGCAGCTTGTTGCCCAGGGCGATGACGCGGTCCCGGGCCCGGGCCAGGTGCTCGGGGGCGGCGCCGGTGACGACCAGCAGGAGCGTGGCGTGCTGGACGAGCGCGGCGGTCGGGGAGTCGGCTCCGAGCCGTCCGCAGTCGGCGATCACGTCGGCGGCGGCCTCGGGGTGGGGGGACCCGGCGAGGTCGGCGAAGGCCCGGCCGAGGGTGCCCCACTGTCCGGTCAGTCCGGCGGCCTGCTCGGAGGTGCCGAGGCCGACGATCACGTCCAGGCCGCCGGCGACCCGCTGCGAGTGATCCCACAGCTGCTCGGCGGCGATGCCGCGACGGGCGGTGGCGGCGAGGGAGAGCAGACCGGTGCCGGGGTCCAGGGGGCCGCCGTCGGCACGGGAGGCACGGTAGACGAGGTCGCCGCCGGCCGGGTCGGTCTCGGCGAGCAGCACCCGTCGCGGCCACAGCGCGGCCAGGGCGACCGCCGCGGTGGTGACGCCGGGCGCCCCCTTGTCCGCGGCCAGTGCGATCAACGCCATCTGTCTTCTGCCCCTCGTGTTTCGGTGCGGGTCGTTCCGTCGTGCCTCCGCCGCCGGTGCCACCCGCCGGGACCGGGTCGGCCGCTCACCCGGCCCGGGCTCCCCCGCCGGCCCCCGGGTCGGGGAGCCCCGGACCGGAGTCGGGGCTCCCGGATCGGACCGGGGTCGGGTGCGGCTCGATCGGTTCGGGCTCGGTTCGGGCTCGGGTGGGGTCGGGTGCGGATCGATCGGTTCGGATCGGGAGGTGCCGGAATCAGGAGGTGCCGGAGGGGACGATGACCAGCGACACGTCCCCGCCCGAGGCGGCCCGGGCCAGGTCCGGCGCCTCGCCGCGGTTCACCCGAAGGGTGACGGCGAGGTTGTTGCGGCCGGCGACGTCGGACTCGCCGAAGATGTTCTCGACCTTCACCCGCTCGGCGATCACCGTCTCACGGGCGGCGGACTCGTCCCCGGTGCGCTCGTCGCCCACCCAGTAGGCGGCCACCGTGTCACCGGCCTTCAGCCCGGAGGGGAACTGCCCGGCGCGCAGCGAGACACCGACGATGACCTCGTCGCTGCCCAGCGTCTCGTCGGTGGTGAGCATCTCGCCGACCAGCAGGGTGCCGGCGACCAGGTCCACCCCCGGCCGGTAGTCGTCGGCCAACATGCCGCGCTGGCCCCAGCGCACGTAGGAGACGGCCTCGTCCTCGGCCACGAGCACCGGCGCCATCGCGGAGTCGGGAATGGGCTGTCCGGCGGGCACCCGCTCGGTGATCTTGATGACCTCGATCCGGTCACCGGCGCGCAGCACCAGCGTGGCGGCACCGAGGGCGCCGATGAGGATCAGCAGGACCGCCAGGGCGGCGAGGGCGGGCTTGCGTTCGCGCGGAGGCGTCGGCAGGCGATCGGCCGGCATCGGTGCCCCCGTCGTGACGGGCCTGTTCGCATGCGCGGCAGCCCGGTCCCGGGTCTTCACGCCACCACCCCCGCGGTCGACTCGCGCCCCGACGGGCGCTTCGGGGTTCGCGGGCACCGGGTCGGGCCCGTGAACCGTGTCTCGGTTGTTCTCGTGTCCTCGTCCCCGGCGGGATCACCCCGCGCGTCCCCGGCGCCCGGTCCCCGACGCGGTCGGTGCCCCGTACGGTCGATCGGTGTCGGAGGTCGCCCACCCGTGCGGCACACCGGACGCGGTCGGTCTCCCGGACGCGGCGGGGGTCGGATTCCCCGATTCCCCTCGTGGCCACCCCTGTCGGGCGGACAGGACGCTCGAACGGTATCAGCCGCCCGAGTGGCGCTACAACGACAGGGCCGTCACACCCGTGCAACAACCATTCACCGCGCGGTGATCGCCCGGCGCCCCCGACGGCCGCGCCGGGACGCCGTGTCCGGCCCGTCCAAAACAGGTTCCGGGAGCACCGGCGTCGACCGGGCGCCGACCGGGGGAGGGCGGGTCGGGATCGCGTCCGGTCCCGCCCTCCCCCGGTCATCCCGGCACCGGCAGACGGACCGTCATCGGTATCCCGTCACCCAGATGGAGGATCCCGCTGCCCGGCTGCGGACGTTCCACCGCCACGCTGCGCGCCAGCTTCGCGCCGATCAACTCGCCGTGTCGGTGCGTCTGCGGGGAGAGCAGCAGGCCGCGGCGGGCCTTCTTGACCTCCGCCTGCCAGCCGCTGAAGCCGCTGCACACATCGGCGGCGTCACCGCCGAGCACCGTGCAGATGCCGCGTTCGCTCCCGCGCACCACCATGGCGCGCAGTTCGTCCTCGGCGTCGCGGGTACGGCGCAGTTCCTCCGCGTCGTCCATCATGAAGACGATCGGCTCGGCGGGTGAGGCGGAGGCCACCGCCGCGGCCACCTCCTCGTTGGTGATCTTGGTGCCGCGCAGCACGGACAGCACGCCCTCCTCACCCTCCAGCGCCTCCAGCGGCGACTGCCGCGGCGTGGAGAGCACCAGGCGGACGCCGTTGCGCAGGAAGGAGCGGGCCATGTGCATCAGCACGGTGCTGCGGCCGGACTTGGCCGGTCCCGCGACGACGAAGGACGGCAGGCCGCCGGCCATGTCGGGGCCGAAAGCCGTCAACTCGTCGCCGCCCACGCCGACCAGCGCCCACAACCGCGACCCGGAGGTCTCCGGGTCGCGCATCCCCCAGGCGTCCGCGAAGGTGAGGTTGGCCGGCAGGACGTCCACCCGGAACGGCCGCCGGGCCCGCGGTACCCCGGCGTCCCGCTCCCGGGCCGCCTCGCCGATGGCGGTCAGCGCCGCCGCCTGCCCCTGACCCGACAGGTCGTCGCCCAGGACCGCGACCTGTGCCTCGCCCCCGGACTGGCCACGGAACATGCGGCCGGCCGGCACCTCCTCGGGGATGTCGCGCGGACGCAGGCCCGCCGCCGAGTAGTCGGTGCGGTCCTGGAGCCGGAAGGTGTACTTGTCCTCGGCGAGGCTGCTGATCCGGCCGGTCAGCACCCGCTGGTCACCGGTGATCACGACGTGCACGCCGACGCTGGCGCCCTCGCGCATGATGAAGAACAGTTGATCGGTCAGGGCGCCGGTGTCGATCTCGCCCAGGGAGGGCAGCCAGCCCTCCCAGCGGTCCACGAACAGCACGATGTGGGGCAGGCGTTCGTCCGGCGGCGCCGCCGCGCGCTGTTCCCCGATGTCGGCGAGGGCGTCCCGGGCCAGCACCTCCTGCCGGCGGGCCACCTCCCCGTCCAGCCGTTGGAGGAGCCGCTTGGCGCGGTCCACCTGGTTGCGGCCGACCACCGCGCCGCAGTGCGGCAGCCGGGTGAGGACGTTCAACGCCCCGTTGCCGCAGTCGAAGGCGTAGAGGTGGACGTCCCGGCAGGAGTGGGTGCCGGCCAGGGTGCCCGCGATGGTGCGCAGCAGCTGGGAACGGCCGGTGCGCGGGGCGCCGGCGACCAGCAGGTGCCCGAAGGACGCGAAGTCGACCGCCAGCGGGCGGCGGCTCTGCCGTTCGGGAACGTCCTCCACCGCGAAGGCGGTGGCGGGCAGCGCGCCGGCGGACGCGGGGGCGGGCAACTCGTCCACGCGGACCGTCTCCGGCAGCGGGTCCAACCACGGGCGGTGCTGCCGGGGGAAGCCCAGGGCGCGGTCCGCCTCGATGACCGCGTCCACCAGGACCCGCAGGTCGGTGTTGGCGTCGTCCTCGGTGCGGGTGCCCTCCGGGCGTCGGAGCGCCTCACGACCCAACGCGTTCCAGTCCAACTCCTTGGACCAGGGCCGGGAGACGGCCGGGTCCACCGCACCCGGCCGCCGACCGCCGACACGGCCGGACTGGAAGGGCACCAACGAGGAGGCGCCCAGCCGCACGTAGGCGCGGCCCGGCGTGGACTTGGCGATCAGGCCCGCGTCGGGGGCGTCGATGACGTCGGTGGACTCGCCGGCGTCGGTGACGCGCAGCGCGATCCGCAGGTTGGTATTGGCGCGGATCTCCGGGGAGACCACCCCGGAGGGCCGCTGGGTGGCCAGCAACAGGTGGATGCCGAGGGACCGCCCGCGCTGGGCGATGTTGACCAGGCCCTTCACGAAGTCCGGCAGTTCGCGGACCATCGAGGCGAACTCGTCGATCACGATGAGCAGGCGGGGCATCGGCCGGTGCCGACCGGGCTCGCGGCGGGCGAGGTCCTGGTGGTCCTCGATGTCCTTGGCGCCGACGGCCGCCAGGATGTGCTCGCGGCGGGTCAACTCGGCGCCCAGCGAGCGCAGCGCCCGCTCCACCAGGTGGTTGTCCAGATCGGTGACCATGCCGACGGTGTGCGGCAGTTGCACACAGTCCTTGAACGCGGACCCGCCCTTGTAGTCGACCAGGACGAAGGTCATGTTCTCGGGCGTGTTCGCGACCGCCAGGGAGGCCACGATGGTCTGGAGCAGCTCGGACTTGCCGGAGCCGGTGGTACCGGCGATCAGTCCGTGCGGGCCGTCCCGGCGCAGGTCCAGGGCGAACGCCCCGTCGTAGGACTCGCCGATGACGGCGGTGGTGGACTGACCGTCGAAGCGCCAGCGGGCGGCGATCGCCTCCGGCGTCGGCGGTTCCAACTCCATGACGTCCAGCAGTCGGCTGGAGGAGGGCAGGCCGGCGCCCTCGACCTCGCCGCTGATGTCCCTCAGCGGTGCCAGGGACCGGGAGATCAGGGCGCACCAGTGGGGGGAGACCAGGTCCGGCAGCACGCCGCGGATCGGATCGGCGCCCTTGCGCTCCACCCGCAGGCGGTCCGGGACGGGCGCCGCGCCCTCACCGGTCCGGCCCCGCGACGGGTCGCCGGCGGCGGGTCGGCCGGTGGCGGGGCGGCCGGTGGCGGGGCGGCCGGGAGCGCCGAAGCCGGGGGCGCCGCCGGGGAACCCGCCGAAGCCACCCTGCGGCAGCCCGGCCCGGAACTGCTCCCACGGGTTGGCCGAGGGGTCGGGCCGGGGCTCGGCCACGGCGACCGCCTGGCACTCGCCGGGCAGGAAGCGCTCCTCCTCGTCCAGGCACAGGGAGTGGATGCCGACCGATGGCCCCTCCTTGAGCAGCCGGATCACACCCGGCAGCGTGCGCATCCGCCGCGAACCGTCGAAGACGATCACGACGTCCGGGTCGGAGAACTCGGCGGTACGGGAGCGGGACTTCTTCGCCGCCTTGAGCCGGCCGTCCAGCAGCCCGGTCAGCTCCGCGAGACGGGCACCGACCGTCTCGGCGTCGGTGCCGATCAGTACGTTGGTGTTGCGCTCGGACTCGGGCCGGGTGTGCGGCAGCCAGCGCACCCACTCCCAGTCGTCCCGGCCGGTGGCGTCGGTGAGCAGATAGAGCTGGACGTCGTTGGGGCTGTGCAGGGCGACGAGTTGACCGACGGCCCAGCGCCCCATGGCCCGCGCCATGCCGCCGGGGGCGGCCAGGCCGACCACGCCGTGCTCGCGCATCGGGATGGTGACCGGCGCGTCGGGGATCTTCCAGGTGACCTCGCGCTTGTGGTCGTCCTGTTCGGGATCGCTGAGGATCACCTCGGAGTCGAGGTCGCAGGTGCCGACCCGCAGCAGCAGGTGGTCGTCGTCGCTGCGCCGGCGCTCCCACAGGCGGGTGCGCGGGCCGGTGGCGGCGTTGAGCACCACGGCCGGGTCGGGGGCGGCGTGCCGGCGGGTGAACCGTTCGGCCGCCAGGGCCTGCTGGGCGTCGCTCTCGACCCGCTCCTTGGTCTCCTCGTACTCCTTGACCCGTTCGGCGTACTTGCGGCGGGCGTTCTTCGTCGACATGAAGTAGTTGGCGAAGAGCATGATCGGCGAGAGCACCGCCATGATCAGGAAGACCCAGCGGCCCAGCAGCAGCGCCAGGGTGACCGCGCCGACCAGGGGCACGAAGGCGAGCACCCACGGCAGCGGGCGCTTGTCCGGCTCGTCCGGCGGCTTGGGGAGGCGGAAGTGGGTGGGGTGCTTGGGCGGGATCAGCCGCGGGGGCCGGTTGTAGTCCAGTCCGCCGCCGTCCTCGGAGGGCCGCAGGGCGGCGTCCGGCGGGAAATAGGGGGCGACCTCCAGCAGGGTGTCGCCGACGGCGAGTTGACCGCCCAACGGCCAGGGGATCCGTTCCACCCCCTCCTCCGGCTCCGCGCCGTCGATCCGGACGGCGGCGTCGCCGTGGACGACGACGGTGCACGAACCCTCGGCGTTGACCCGCAGGGTGAGCGCCCGACCGGCCAGGGTCGGGTCGGCGATCCGCACCGCGGTCCCGGAGGCGGATCCGATGTCGACGCGGCCGACCCCCAGGCGGTGCACGGCGCCGGCCGCCGGCCCGCCGACGACCCGCAGTTCGACGAAGCCGTTGGGTTCGCCGGGCGGGCAGCCGTCGGGGGTGTGCAGGCTGACGACGGTGCCCTCGCGCAAGGGCGACTCGGCCAGCGGGAGTCGGGGGTCCACCGGCGCGCCGTCGACGTAGATCGGCGGTGGGCCGGCGGGCGCCGCGCCGCCTCCCGACCACGGATGCGCCGCACCGCCGGGATGGGAGTGGGCGGGGGGTTGTGCGTACGGGTGGGCCCGGGGCGCGCCCCGGGGTGGGGCGTGCGGAGCGCCGAACGGCGGGAGCGCCCCCGGGTGTCCGGGCACCGGGGAGCCGGAGCCCTGCCGCTGATGCGGTATGCCGGGGGGCCACCCGGCGCCACCGGGGGCGGCGTGCGACCCGGTCCCCGAGGTCGGTGACCATCGACTTCCGGTCAACTCGAGAAGTTCCGGCACCAGATCGCCGACGGCGGTGCCCGGATCGGCGTCGAGCACCGCGTCCGCGCGATGGCCGCCGATGGGGTCCACGACGGTGAGGGTCAGGCGCACGGTGGGTCCTTCCGGGGCGCGGTGGGGAACGGACCCGGGCGGGTCCGCCGGGGGCGCGGGACGGGAAGCGACGGCGGGGCGGACCCGGCGGGACCGGGGTCGGCCCCCGTCGTTGACCCCGGTCCCACCGGGAACGCCCGTTCGGCCGCCGCTCGGCGGGACGCCCGGGTGTTCCCCTCCGTCGTGTCCACTCTCGGGCAACATAGCGGAGTCCCTCAAGGGCGAATCCGCTCGGTCCCGCTCCGCGCCGGCGCCGGTGTCCACACCCCGGCCGGTATCCGCCGGACCGTTCCCCTGTCACAGACCTGTACGAGCCGTACACCCCGGGTGTACCCCGTACCCGTCCGCACGTAGGCTGGCGCCGGCACGAGGGGGCAGCCGAGGGGGCTGCCGCAACCCACCGCACCGCGGGGTCGCCGCGCGGCTCCCCCGCACCGGCCACGAAGGGGGTAGGCGATGTCCGACATCGGCCTTACATATCAGGACATGCACGACGCCGGGGACCACCTGATCTCCGAGCACGAGCGTCTGGAGCGCGAACTCGACGACCTCAAGACCTACGTGGACAACCTGGTGGAGGACGGCTACGTCACCGCCGAGTCCTCCAAGGCCTTCCAGGAATCGTACGAGGAGTTCAGCACCGGGGTGAAGCAGACCCTGGAGGGCATGCAGGGCATGGGCAACTTCCTGCACGCCGCCGCCGACGGCTTCGAGGAGCAGGACGTCAGCCTGAAGAACGCGATCCAGGGGAACTGACCCACCTCCCACGGGCGTCACACGGTCCGGGGACGGCCCACCGCCGCCCCCGGACCCTCGCGCGCCCGGGCGGGGAACGGCCTACCGGGACCGGTGGGCGTTCGGGGCATCGGGAGTTGACGACGATCGGGGAGGCGATGTGGCCGACGGCGAGGGCATCCGGGCGGATCTGGACCGCATTCGTGAGTGTTCCGAGGCGCTGACCGGTATCCACGAAGCCTTCTCCAACGCCGCCAACCCCCTGGACGGCGCCGACCGCACCACCGTGGGGTCACAGGAACTGGTCGACGTCTTCGACGAGTTCGAGGACAACTGGCGGCTCGGACGGGAGAAGCTCCTCGCCGAGTTGGAGAAGCTGGCGGGCATCACCGAGTTCGCCGCCGAGTCCTACGAGGCGGTCGACCGGGAACTCGCCGCCGCGCTGCGCGCGAACGACGAGGCGATGGTGCCGGACACGGTGACCGGTCAGGAGATCTCCGCCGCGCTCGGGGGAATGCCACCGCGTCGGCTCTCCTTCCTCCCCGTGCCCCGGACACCGAACAACACCCTCACCTGGCCGGCTCGTCTGGACCCGGACATCCGGGCGTTCACAATGAGTTGAGCCGGATCGACCCGAAGGTTTTCCGCGAACCGGCCACCGGGGCGGCCGTCCAGAACTTCAACTCCCGGGTGGCCGCCTGGTGGGTGTCCACCGGCACCGGTACGGGGGCCGGCTGGTGGGCGTTCAAGAGGACTTTCGACTGATCCCACCGGGTCCCGAACCCCCGTGACCCGGTCGTACCGCGGACGAGGAACGGCGAATGACACCGCGACAGGATCGGGACGACTCGGCGGGCGCTCCGGAGGGAGCCGGAGAGGCTTCCGACCGCGAACCGCCGATGCCGATGGTGCGCTACCGCATCCTCCTCCCCGAGGAGTGGTACCGCGTCCCGCTCTCCACGGAGGAATGCGAGGAGGCGGTGGACAGACTGGTGCGGCAGCGCTTCAGGGGGGTGGACAACGCCCCCACCTCAAGGCGAGCGCCCGAGAAGAGCTGCTGGAGAGCGCCGGGGACGCCTGCCGGAACGGAGGACTGGAGATGTACCCGTGTCTCCGGGGCGCGAGACCTCTCACCATCCCGGCCTCCCTGTTGATCACTCTCCTCCCCCGTCCGCGATTCCCGCCCGTTCCGGGGAGGAACTCCTGGAACACGCCGAGGCAACGGCCGAGCCCGGTACCGAGGTCGACGTGATCGATGTGCCGTCGGGTCCCGCCCTGCGCGTCCGGCGCCGGGAGGCACCCCACCTCAGGCACCTCCCGGGACGCCCCACTCGGTGGCCTTCGACCACCACCTTCCGCTCCCCCACACGGACGGCATGCCGCTGTTGTCCTTCAATACGCCTCTACCGGCACTCGCCGACGCCCTGACCCGGCTGTTCGACGCCGTGGCCCGTTCCCTCGTCCGGGTCGGGGAAGAGGAGTCCTCGTGACCGACCGCGTCCAACTCCTGATGGAGTACCCCTCCCCGTGGTTCGAGTTCCCGCTCGACCCCGACATCGACCCGGATCGATGGGCCGACGCGAAAGCGGAGGAATTGGCCCTCGCCGCCGAGGGCGAGGATGTCCCGGAGATCACCGGGATTCTCCGTCCCAACGCCTCGGCCCTGTCCGCTGAGCTCCGAAGCCGCGTGTCGGAGTACCGCAGGAGTGCCCCGACCCGGGCGCTGGGGTGCTATCCACCGGGAGTGGACACCAGCGATGTCGGTATGGAGATCTCCTGGTTGAGCCCGGACGACGGGAGCGAACAACCGGAAGCGCGTTCCCTTCTCGATGCCGAGGGCTTTGTCGATCTCGGCCGTTTCGCCGAGCGCGTCGCCGTCCACGAATTGGGGGACCCCCTGATGGAATCAGCCGGGAAGACGGGAACCGGTGTCGTACCGGTACCCGAGCCCGCGTTGCGGCCCGCCGCCCGGGGGCGAGGTGCCCGGGGAGCAGCCCGCCGCGCCCGGATCTTCCTCCGTCCGGGGGAACTGGTCGCCCGGAACGGCAGGGGCGGGGAAACACGGGTACCGGTCGGTCCGAAGGGCGTCACACGCGCCGTCATGATCGCCGAACCGGAACGCCGGACCGGCGACGGCAGCGTGTACGAGCCACTGGGACGGCCCGGTTCGCGCGGCACGCTCCTCCTGCTGGACATCACCGGTCGCTGCCGAGCCCGGCTACGGGTCGATGACTGGTTGCCGGAATCCGACTTGCTGCCCGCCTCGGCGCCGCTGGGGGAAGCCATGGCCGAACGCACGGGATTCACCGCCCTGTGCGAGGCGGCGGGTCTGCCGTTGAAGGTCGTTCCCAATATCCACCATCGGGATCTCTCCGAAGCCGGGGGCGACGCCGCGCCGGTGCTCTCACCGGCAACAGGGGTCTTCCCCGGGTGGTACCGGGTGACGCGGTGCACCGGAGCATTGGTGTGGTTCGTCTGCTTCGCGCTCGGCACCTTCGCCGGCCCGACCGCGTTCACGGCCCTGGTCGCCGCCCTCGCCGCCCTCTCCGCGCCGATCGCCCGACTCGTGCTGCGGGGTGTCGTCACGGTGCGGGAACGCCGCATCCCGGCACTGGTGGACAGCATTTCTCCCGCCCCCCGCTCCGGTGTCTCCCGACGTTTCCTGCGCACCGCCCGGGTGGGTGCGGATGGGCAGGACCTGGTGATCGTCGACGGGGTCGGGCACACCCATCGTTTCGCGCTGCGCGGTCCACTCGCGATCCGAAGGCTGGTGCGGGTAACCGGCTCGGCGGACGGAACGCCGGCCCGGCTGGAGTTCCGGGATTCCGGTGACAGGACCCGGGCAGCCCTCCCCGAGCAGGACTGGTTCTCCGGCCCGGAGGGCTCGGAAAGACGCGAGCGGTTGCGTCGGCTGCTCGGGGTGCCGATCGTCCACGAGGAAACGCACCGTTCGGGCAGGCCCGGGGCCCGCGTTGGAGAGGCCGATCGGACGAGGCGTGACGCCGGGGCGGCGTTCGCCTCGGCCCTGGCCCAACCGGGGGCGGGTGCCGCCCGACGCGGATCGGCCTTCCCTCGCACCATCGCCGGCCCCTCGTCCTCGATCTTCCTCGTTCTCTCCCCGGCCTTCGCGATGATCTTCGCTTTCTCGGCCCGGGGCGAGGACGGGGCTCTCGACACCATGGCCGGCACGGCGCTGGGGGTCGCGATCGCCGCCTGGGTCCTGGCGGCACTTCCGCCACTGCACCACCTGCTGGGGAGTGTTCTGTGGTGGGAGCGCCCGGCATCGGCCGCTTCGAGCCCGCGGGAGGCCCCGGGTGGACGGGGAAACGCCGGGCGGCGATGAGGGCGATGAGAAGGGGAGGGGTGGGCGCGGTGCTCGGGCCGGGGGTCGTGGCGGTGGCGGGACTCGCCGTCGTCATCGGCCCGCTCCGGTTGTCGACCTGATCGGTGGGGCCGTTGTTCCCCTCCTCGTTTCCCTCCCTCCAGCGGGTCTCCGGTACCGGGTCGGTGGCGTGTGCACGAAAGCGGTTGCGGGTGTGTCCCGATCCGGCGACAGCCATGGCCGGCGGCACGGGGCCCTTCTAGGGTCTGCGCCATGAGTGTTCCGCCTCCGCCTCCTCCCCCGCCCGGTGTGCCGCCGGGCACTCCCCCGCCGGGCGACGACGGTCGGCCGGGGGCCACCGGTCCGCAGCAGCACCCGTGGCTCGCGAGCGGCCCCCCGACGCAACAACCGCCGCAGTACGGGGCGCCGGGCCCGCCGAACCCCTACACCCAGCCCACGCAGGGCTGGGCCGTGGCGCCCACCGTCGTGCCGGGCGGGCCGGGCAAACCGCCCTCGGACCGGGGGAAGCTGATCGCGGCCATCGCGGTGTCGGTGGTGCTGGTCATCGGCGTGGCGGTGGCGGGGGTCGTGGTGGTGCGCGGCGGCGGCGCCGAACCGGTCGCGAGCCCCTCGCCGACCCCCGAGCCCGAGCCGGAGGAGACCGAGCCGGAGGGCGGCGGCAACACGCTGCGCCCCGACGACCCGCGTTCGGGCACCCGGGGCGACATCGAACCGATCGTGGCGGATGACTGGTTGGTGCAGACCAACACCAAGCGGTCGCTGGCCTTCGACGTCCCGCCGGAGTGGTCGACCAACAGCGAGGACACGTTCGTCTACATCGAGGACGAGCGCGAGGGAGTGGAGGACGAGGAGGAACCCGAGCCGGAGGAGACCGCCGGAGAGGAGGACGAGGACGAGTTCGACTTCGACTTCCCCGAGCCGAACATCCTGGTGGGCATGTCGGCGACGGCCATGTACGGCGAGAACTGGTGCCCCGAGCGCTGGACCTCCCGGGTGATCGCCGGGTCGAAGGGCAGCCTGGGCGCCACCGGCACCGCGAACGCCGCCACCTCCGAGGCACGGGACTGGGCGTTCTCCTCGTACGACCAGTACCAGGAAGGCGACTTCGAGATCACCGACCCCGAGCCGTTCACCACGACCGAGGGGTTGGAGGGCCACACCGTGACGGCCACCATCTCCGGCGGCCGGGAGGACCCGGAGGACGCCTGCGACTGGACCGAGGGCAAGGTCGTGGCGTTCTCCTACCGCGACGCCCGGGCGGACCTCGCCACCTGGATCCTGGTGACCGACACCGGTCACGACGAGGAGATCGACGACGAGTTGATCGAGACGATCATGGGAAGCCTGCGCCGCTGGGACGGCTGACGGGTTCCCGGAACGACGCGACGCGTCGACCGGCCGTCACTCCCGGAAGGAGCGCTTGATCTCCTCCCAGCGGGCCGCCTGTTCCGGCGTGACGCGTCCGCGCAGCTCGGCGAGTTTGAGCAGGTTGGCCTCCGCCCCCGAGGTGAGGGTCTGCGCCTCGGCCAGGTAGTGGTCGTCGATCACCGCCTCCACCTCCTCGTCCGTCATCACCGGCACCAGGCGCTCGGCCAGGCGGTTGGTGTTGCGGTAGGAGCCCTGGAGGCGGAACGGCGGCTCGGTGCGGTGGGCGTCGTCCTGCGTCGCGGAGGCGATGTAGGCGGCGTTGACCCGCAGCGTGGTCCGTCGCACCAGGAGCAGCCGGCCCAGGACGGCGAGGATCTGCTCGAGGTCGGCGGCGCCGTAGGGGTGGGAGAGGTGCTCGGCGTCGGCCGTGGCGTCGCCGCGGGCCAACCGCACCAGCAGGTCCACGTCGGCGGGCTCCCGGCCCGCCAGGGGTGCGAGGACGGGGTTGGAGGTGAGGGCGTTCTCGATGTGGGAGAGCGCGAACAGTTCCTCCCGGCCGGAGAGGACGTCCCCGAGGTTCCACACGTCGGCGCGGTTGGCGAGCATGTCGGGCACCCGGAAGCGGGTGCCGCCCCCGGTGAAGGGGTTGCCGGCCATGCAGACGGCGAACCGCTTGCCCCGCAGGTCGCGGGTGACGGCGCGGCCGTCGGCGCCGACGCCGTCGATTCGGCGCTGCGCGTCGCACAGCGGGATGAAGCGCTGGAGGAGTTCGGGCGAGCAGTGCTGGATGTCGTCCAGGTAGAGCAGGACGTTGTTGCCCATCTCCAGGCCGAAGTTGAGCTTCTCCACCTCGCGGCGGGCGGCGGCGTCGGGGGCGGCGGCCGGGTCCAGGGAGGTGGTGCCGTGACCCAGCGCGGGACCGTCCACCTTGACCAGGACCAGGCCGAGTCGGGACGCCACGTACTCCATCAGCGTGGTCTTGCCGTAACCGGGCGGTGAGAGCAGCATCAGCAGGCCCTGGCTGTCGGTGCGGCGCTCCTCGCCGGCGGTGCCCAGCTGTTTGGCGAGGTTGTCGCCGATCAGCGGCAGGTAGACCTCGTCGATGAGCCGGTTGCGGACGAACCCGGACATCACCCGGGGGCGGAAGGACTCCAGCCGCAGGCGCTCGCGCTCGGTCTCCAACAGGGCGTTGCGGCGACGGATCCAGGCGCGGTGGGCGGGGACCCGGCGGCGGCGGAAGCGTTCGGTGCGGGTGAGGAACTCGTCCAGCCGCACCTCGATCCGACCGCCGCGCACCCGGGCGTGGGTGCCCAGCAGCCCGTCGACGCCGGCGGAGAGCGGGACGTCCAGCGGCCGGTGCAGGAGGGGTTCGCCGTTGCCCGGTTCCGCGCACAGTTCCAGGGCGACGGCCTCGGGAACGTCTCCGGCGTCGCGGTCCCGGTCGGCGGCGAAGGCGGCGAGCCAGGCGTCGGCGAGTCGGCGGGCGGCCGTCGGGTCGCCGTCCAGGGCGCGCAGGTCCTCGGTGAACTCCTTGGCCCCGTCGGTGCCCAGGGCCAGGCGGAAGTCCTCCAGCAGGGCCCGGGCGCCGGGGCCGGTGACGAAGGCCGGTCGACGGCCGGTGCCGGGGGCCGCGTCCGCCGGGCCGGCGGCGGCCAACTCCTCGAAGAGGTAGGCGCCGGCGGTCTCGGCGCGGGCCGCCGGGTCGTCCGCGGCGGGGTCCTCCGGGACACCGGCGGGCGCGGCGCCGGCCGGGGGGCCGACGGGTTCGGTGGCGCGGGTGAAGGACTCCACTCCCGCGGTCAGTTCCGCGCGCAGGTCGGCGACGGCGGTGCCGGTACCGAAGAACCGGCGGGCCCGGCCCAGGGAGTGGGCCCGGGTCAGCAGGGCGCGACGCGCGGCGGGGTCGGTGCCCATGCTCCAGAAGAACTGGGCGTCGGCCCGCGCCCGGGGCGGGAAGCGCAGCAGGTCGGCGCCGGCGTGCAGGCGCAGCAGGACGGCGAGCAGGCGGGCGGCGTCGTGGTCGTGGACGCCCCGGTCGTGGCCCTCGTCGTAGGCGGCCTCGGCGGCGCGCCGCACGGTGGGCAGCAGGGCCCGGGTCAGTCGTTCCAGGTCGGTCGCGGTGAGCTCGGCCCCCGGATCCAGGAGGTCGCCGACGGCGACACCGGTTCCGGTCTCCTCGGCCGACAACCGCCGCACGGTGTCGGCGAGTGCCCCGGCGCCGTGCTCGGCCAGCAGTCCGGCGGCGAGGTGTTCGGCCCGGTACACCGACGGTGACTCGGAGACCAGCGGCTGGTCCCAGAAGACCCGGGTGCCGGCGAGCGAGGGGTCGGTCAGGGGCGCCCGGTAATCGGTGCCGGTGATGGTGAAGGCGAGGGTGTCGCCCACCGGCACCAGGGTCAGGTCCACCTGCTGCTCGGTGACGGCGAAGGCGTGCCGGCCCAGTCGCACGGTGCCGTCGGGGCCGTACAGGTCGGTGCGGTCGCGCAGCGCCCGGACGGCCTCCTGACGGATGGCGGCGAGCCGGCCCTCCAACTCCCCGGCGCGCACGGTGTCGCCGAGTTCGCGCAGTTCCCCGGCGGCGGTGCGGACCCGGCCCACCAGGGGGTCGCCCGCGAACCAGGCGTTGACCTCGTCGAGGTCGGCGAGCGAACCGGCGCGGCGGGAGACGGTGGCCAGGACCCGGTCGGCGCCGTCGGCGACGCGGCGGGCGTGCCGGGCCCGCTCGTCGAGTTGGGCCTGTTTGCGCGCGGAGAAGGTCTCGTAGATCTCCTCGCGCTGCTCCTCCAGGCGGGCCAGGAACTCGTCGAAGGTCCCGAACCGGGCTTCCAGGTTCTCCAGTTGCAGCAGCAGTCGGCCGAGTTGCTCGTCGCACTCGTCGGGGGTCCCGGCGGAGGCGAGGGCACCGGTGACGGCCTGTCCGAGGAGGGCGAACTCGGCGGCGAACTCGGCACGGCCCTCGCGCTCCAGCAGTTCGCGGCGCCGGCCGTCGAGGACGGCGCGCGCCCGGTTGACCGCGCCCAGCACCTCGCCGACGCGCTCCAGCAGGCCGGTGCGGACGGCGGCGTCGGGGATGTCGAGGCCGCCGACGACGTCGGTGACGGTGCGCAGCCCGTCGGCGTGCCCGGTGATCTCCTCCCCGATGGGGTCGGCGTCGGCGGTGCGACCGATCGCGGCGGCGCGTTCGCCGAGGGCGGCGATCTCGGCGGCGGGGCCCTCGAAGGCGTCCTCGCGGGAGAGGAAGGAGACGGCACGGCGACCGGTGGCCTCCAGCGCCTCGGCGAGGTCTGCGACGAGGGCGTCGACGGCCTCGGAGTCGATCCGTCGCACCTCGCGCAGGCTCTCGGCTCGGCCCTGCGCGCGGCGCAGCGCGGTGAGGAGTTCGACCCAACCCCCGGCCTCCCGGGGGGCCTCGCCCCGGGACCGGCGGATGAGGGAGAGGGCCTCCTCGCGGGCCCGGTCCAGGGACTCCGCGGCGTGGCGGCGCTGCTCGACGACGCGGCGGTACTCGTCGATGACCTGTTCGGCGGTGGCGTGGAGGGTCGCCAGCGGCTCGTGCAGCGCCTCCATGCCCTCCAGCGGCATCCAGTGGTAGCGGTCGGCCAGCCGCGCGCAGGCGGCGACGACGGCCTCGAAGACGGCGGTGTCGGGGGCGAGTTCGTCGGCCATACGGGCGACGGTGAGGGCGTCGGAGACGCCGCGGACCAGTTCGGCGTTGCCGACCCGGGCGAGCGGGCCCTCTCCGACGGGGCGCTCGGCGTGGTGGGCGTCGGAGACGAAGGGCGTCTCCCAGACCTGCACGGGGTGGACCCGTCCGGGTTCGTCGTCCTCGGCGCGGAAGACGACCATGGTGCCGTCCTCGAAGAGCGAGTACCCGTGGGTCACCAGCGGGGTGGCGACCTCCTTGCGGATGAGGTTGTAGGGCAACAGCAGGGTGCGGCCCTCGGCCCGGGCGTGGAAGACGTACAACACGTCCTCGCCGTTGGGCGAGCGCAGGGTGCCGGTGTACTCCAGGTCGGTGTCGTCGGCACCGGCGGTGGCCAGGACCCGGGCGGCGGAACCGGGCGGGGCGGCGGCCAGGTAGTAGCCGCCGGGGAAGACGATGCCCTGGTCCTCGGGCAGGGCCCGGCAGGCGAGGCCGATGCCGTCGAGGCGCACGACCTCCTTGGTGCGGGTGTTGTACACCAGGTGGCGCGGGGTGTCCTCGTTGTAGGGCAGGACGCGCAGCAGGATGAGCGCGCCCACCCGGGCGCGGGAGACGTCCGCGTCGGCGAGGGACTGCAACGGCTCGTCGACCGGCTCGGAGAAGACGTCGCGCCCGGTGTCGGTGTTGTCCTCCACCCGGACGGTGAGTCGGCCGTCCAGGGTGCTCACGAAGAGTTCGCCCTCGACGGCCACGTGCGGCCGGTCGCCGGTGACGTGGTCCTCGCGGGTGGTGGGGATCCACTCGAAGTCGTGCGCCGGTGGGAAGACGTGGTCGCGCTCGCCCTTGGCGTCCACGTAGTGCGGGGTGCCGTCGGGGTCCAGCCGCCAGCGCAGCACCCGGATGTCGGTGAGCCGCTCGCCGGTTCGGAAGACGGCGAGCAGCAGCCCTTCCACGTGCCGCAGTTGGAGGAGTTCGGCCTGCCGGTAGTAGCGGAAGAGGCTGTCGAAGTCGCGCAGGAATCCGGGATCGTCGAGCAGGCCGGGGAGGGCGTCGAGGGGTTCCGCGGTGAAGCGGGCGCCCTCCGCGCCGGGGTGGTGGCGGTGCAGGCCGAAGACGTCCCCGACCTCCGTGGTGGGCTTGAGCCCGAAGCGCACCTGGTAGCCGGCCAGCAGCAGGCCGCCGACCTGCGCGATGTCGCGGGGCACGCAGTTGTGCTCGGTGCGCAGCCGGTCGGAGACCACCGGGCGCAGCTCGGTGCTGCCGAAGGTCTCCGTCCTGCGGGTGTTCAGTCGTTGGGCGCGGCGGGCCAGTTCGGCCGCGGCACCGGTCATCCGGTCGCGGAGCACCTCGTAGGTGCCCGCGTCCATCTCGCTGCTCATCGCTCTCCTGCCGGGCGGGTGGGTGCGGCGGGCGGTCTTCCGAGGGGGCGGAACGCCGGGCGCCGGGGCGGACGGCGGGGCCGGTCGGGATCGGGGCGCGGGCCGGGAGACCGGAGCCCGCCGATGCCGAGAGCGCCGAGAGCTTCGTGTCGGCGAGCCCTGAGGCGCGGACGCTCTCCAGGAGCTCCCGGGCGGCCCCCGCCTGCGGTCCGCCGTCGGAGATCAGTCGGGTGAGCAGTCCCGCGAGGGTGAGGTCGCGCAGACCGGCGGCGCCGAGGCCGGAGACCATCCCGGCGAGGTCACCGGTGAAGGTGGAGCTCTCCGCGTCCAGCCAGGGGCCGGCCATGGCGCGCACGCTCCCGGAGTTCTCCACGAAGCCGTCCACCGCCTTGCCCGCCGAGATCGCGTTGACCAGGCGGTCGAAGAACATGGACTCGCCGCCGACGATGTCGATCTTGGCGTTCTCCAGGCCGGTGGCGATGAGGCTCGCCTGGGCCTCGGCGATCTGTCGCTGCACGTCGACCCGGGCCAGCCGGACGTCCTTCTCCGCCTCCAGCCGCAGGCGGAACTCCTCGTGCTCCCGGCTCGCGGCGTCGAGGGCGGCCATCGCCTCGGCCTTCTCCTTGAGGCCGTCGGCCTCGGCCTGCATCTTCTCGCGCAGCGCCTCGGCCTCGGCCAGACCCATCTCCTTGGCGGCGTCCGCCTCGACTCGGCGGGTGCGGGCCATGGCGTCGGCGGTGCGCTCCTGCACCTCGGCCTCGGCCAGACCCATCTCCTTGGTCGCGTCCGCCTCGACGCGGCGGGTGCGGGCCACGGCGTCGGCCATCCGCTCCTGCACCTCGGCCTCGGCGAGGCCGGGGGCGGCGGCGTCGGCGCGGCGGCTCTCGGCGAGTCGGATCGCGGCGGCGGCGTCGAGGTCGGCGGTCTTGCGCCGCGCCTCGGCCATGGTCAGTTCCTCCTTGGCGCGGTGCGTGGCGGCCTGCTCGGCGGCCTCGGCGGCCTTGATGTCCTTGACCAGTCGCTCCTGCGCCTCGGCCTCGGCCTGGATGATCAGCGCCTGTCGGTCGCGCTCGGCCTCCTCGACGGTGCGCAGCTTCTTGATCTCCTCCTCCTGCTCCGCGACCGTCTTCTCCACCGCGATGCGCTCGCGGATGACGTCGGCGATCTCCCGCTTCTCGCCCTCCAGCTCCTTCTCCTTGGCCATCCGCCGCAGCTCGGTCTCCCGTTCGCGGGCGATGACCTCGAGCTGGCGCTCCTTCTCGATCCGCTCGTTCTCCACCGCCACCACGCGCTGGCGGTTGAGCTGGGCGACGGCGACCTCGCGCTCGCGGTTCTCGTTCTGGACGCCGAGCTGCTCCTCGGTCTTGATCGCGGCGGTCTGCGAGCGCAGGCGCTCCTCGGCCTGGACACGGGCGACCTCGGCCTCCTCCCGTGCTCGGACGGAGGCGATCTCGCGCTGCTGGCGGATCTCGGCGTCGGCCTGGCGGCGCTCGAGTTCCAGGACGGCCTCGCGGGCGTCGACGTTCTGCCGGGTGATCTCCTTCTCCTCGTTGCGACGGAAGTCGTTGGTGAGGATGTGCTGCGCGGCGGTCAGCTCGGTGATCTTCCGGATGCCCTGGGCGTCGAGGATGTTGTCCTTGTCGAGCTGGACCAGCGGGGTCTGCTCGAGGTAGTCGATGGCGACGTCCTCCAGGCGGTAGCCGTTGAGGTCGCGGCCGATCTCGGAGATGATCCGCTGCTTGAGCTCGTCCCGCTTGACGTACAGGTCCTCGAAGTCGAGCTGCTTGCCGACGGTCTTCAGCGCCTCGGAGAACTTCGCGTTGAACAGCAACTGGAGGGTGTCCTGGTTGCTGGCCCGTTCGGTGCCGATGGCCTGGGCGACCTTGATGACGTCCTCGACGGTGTTGTTGACCCGCACGTAGAAGGAGATGCGGATGTCGGCGCGGATGTTGTCCTGGCAGATCAGGCCGTCCTTGCCGACCCGGCTCAGCTCCAGCGTCTTGACCGAGATGTCCATGACCTCGGCCTTGTGCAGCACCGGGAGGACCACGGTGCCGGTGAAGGTCACGTCGACCTTGCGCATCTTGGAGACGATCAGCGCCTTGCCCTGTTCGACCTTGCGGAAGAGACGGGTCATGGTGAACAGCAGCACCAGCGCGATCAGCAGGATGACGGCGATGAGGATGCCGAGTCCCTGCGAGGCGATGTCCATGGGTTTCCCTCGGGTCCGGTGCCCGGGTGGTGTCCGGGGCGGGGCGGGGCGGCGCGATGGGCGGGCCGCGTTCGGTCGGGTCGGGGACGGGGGCCATCGGGGGCCGCTCAGCCGAGGGGATCGGCGGCGGCGCCGGCCGGGGCGACCCGGTAGAAGTCCCCTTCGGGGTCGTAGTCGTAGATGAGGACGGTGGTGCCGGGCGGAAGGGGCTCGGCGCCTTCCTCGCCGTCGGCACGGATGTCGAGCAGGGCGGTCCCGCCGTCGGGGAGGGACACCAGTCCCTGGCCGAACTCGGTCGCCGAGCAGCGCACCCGCACCTCGCACAGCAGGCCGACGAGGTCGGCGTTGCGGGCCATCGCGGCGAAGCCCGGTACCCGGCGCAGCAGGCGGGCGAGCAGCCAGGTCGCCTGCCAGCCGGCCCACAGGGCCAGGACGAGTACGCCGATCCGGGCCAGTGGGTGTGCGGTGGCGGCGGTGCCCACGAGGGCGACGAACCAGGCGACGGCGATCACGCAGGAGAACACCACGGTGACCGGAACGCCCCCGAGGCCGAGGGCGGCGAGGAGCCCGGCGAAGCCGCCGGCGCCTCCCGTGTCCCCCGCGCCGTCGGACGCGTCGGTGCCGGCGGCACCGAAGAGGTCGCCCCCGAGGCCGGTGAGGGCGGCGAAGAGCCAGTAGCCGATGACGACGACCAGGGGGAAGGTGAACAGGACGACCGGGAACTGCGTCGCGGTCGCGAAGAAGTCCCCCATGTCGAGCCCCGTATCCCCCGTGGTGATGACGCCCACTTTTATACGCCACGGGGTTCCGCGCGGGAACACCGGGCCGCCTTCACCCGTTGTGACGCCGGGCGGGACCCGAGCGGTTCCCGCCTCCGGGGGAGACGTGTCACCGGGCCTCTTCCTCCCGGGGAGGGCCGGTCGTCGGCGTGTCGACACACCCCGTTCGCCGAGCACCCCTCCCACCGGGGTGAGGGGTGTCACCCGGGAAAATGTGGCCCCCGGGGCATTTTCGGCCGTCTGCGTGGTAGTGAGATCTCGTGGACGGACGACGCGCGGATCGGGAGAGGACGCCGGCGCGCCGACCGCGACGTCACCGGACCCCACCCTCGGCCCTCCGCCGGGGGCGACGGGTAGGGTGATCGGAACAAACCCGCCATATCGAAAACACGTTCTACATTCAAAAAAACGTTCGTCGGGTGCGATCGGATCCGGCCGGCCCCATCACCGGCACGTACCGCCCGCCCGCCCGTTCCCGACCGCCTTCGGAGGCCCCCGCTGATGACGCCCCCGTCCGCACCCAGTTCCGACGTGCCCGGCGAGTACCGGGAGCGCGATCGGCGGTCCATCGCCGAGTTCCTCCGCCTGGAGGTCTCCGGTGGCCTGATGCTGCTGATCGCCGCGACCCTGGCGCTGATCCTCGCCAACTCGCCCCTGGGCGACGGCTACGCCTCGGTCCGGGACCATTATCTGGGCATCTCCGAGCTCGGCCTGCGGATGTCCATCGGCCACTGGGCGGCGGACGGCCTGCTCGTGGTCTTCTTCTTCATCGTCGGCATCGAGCTCAAACGCGAGATGGTCGTCGGCGAGCTGCGCAACCCGGTCGCGGCGATCCTGCCGATCGTCGCCGCGGTCGGCGGCATGGCGGTCCCGGCGATCTTCTACGCCGTGGTCGTCGGCGCGCAGGGCGGCAACATGGACGGCTGGGCGGTGCCGATGGCCACCGACATCGCCTTCGCACTCGGCGTGTTGGCCGTCGTCGGGCGCAGGCTGCCATCGGCGCTGCGCACCTTCCTGCTCACCCTCGCGATCGTGGACGACCTGATCGCGATCACCGTCATCGCCGTCTTCTACACCTCGAACCTGAACCTCCTCGCCCTCTTCGGCTCCTTCGTCGGCCTGGCGGTCTTCTGGTTCCTCCACCACAAGGGCGTGCGCGGCTGGTACATCTACGTGCCGCTGGCGCTGGTGATCTGGGCCCTGATGTTCAACAGCGGCGTGCACGCCACCATCGCCGGTGTCGCCATCGGCATGCTGCTGCGCTCCACCCCGCGCGAGGGTGAGAAGCACTCCCCGGCCGAGCACGTCGAGCACATCGTGCACCCGTGGTCCGCCGGCCTGGCCGTGCCGATCTTCGCGCTCTTCGCGGCCGGTGTCGTGATCTCCACCGAGACCATCACCGGACTGCCGCAGCAGCCGGAGGCGCTGGGTGTCGTGACGGGGCTGTTCCTCGGCAAGATCGTCGGCATCTTCGGCGCCAGCTGGCTGATGGTGAGACTCACCCGGATCAATCTCAACCCGGCCCTCAAATGGGCCGACATCGCCGGCGCCTCGATGCTGGCCGGCATCGGATTCACCGTCTCGCTGTTGATCGCCGAACTGGCCTTCACCGAGGACATGGCGCTTCAGGAGAACGTGAAGGCGGCGGTCCTGCTGGCCTCGCTGCTGGCCGCGGTCGGCGCGAGCATCGTGCTGGGCATGCGGAACCGGCAGTACGCCTCCGCGGAAGGCCCCGAGGGCCCGGGCGGACCGGGCGAGGGCCCGGCCGGCGTCCCGGCGGGCGACGACGGCTCCGGCGGCGGCGCGGCCGTCCCCCCCTCCGGGTCCGAGGGGACCGGGGCCGGCGGGGACGGCGGCGTCCCGGCGCGTTCCGGGAGCTGAACGAAGGACCGGTGGGGGCGTGACACGCCCCCACCGGAGAGGGAAGGGGCCCCGGGGGCGGCACGTGCCGCCCCCGGGGCCCCTTCCGCGTGTCCGACCGACCGCCCCACCCGTTTCCCACGCCCCCGACACATCCCGCCCACTCCGCCCGGCATACCCACGGGGGGTATAGTGGGTCGCTCGATGCCGCCGATCCGTGCCGGAGCGACGGCATGGCGGGCGGACCGTCCGCACCGGCCGGTCGACGGCCGAACCGCGAGGAGGAAACGATGAGCGAGACGACCCACCGGACCATCTGGAAGGTCTCCGGGATGACCTGTGGCCACTGCGAGAAGGCGGTCTCGCAGGAGCTGTCCGCGCTGCCGGGGGTCACCTCCGTGCAGGCCCGCGCCGGCGAGGGGCTGGTGACGGTGGAGTCGGACCGTCCCCTCGAGGAAGCCGCCGTGCGGGCCGCGGTGGACGAGGCGGGGTACGAGGTCGTGGGGACCGCCTGACGGCCCCCACGAGGCGCGGGGCGGGGTGCACGCCCCCTCGGGGCACCCGCCCCGCGCCCCCGGAGCCGTACACCGGTGGCCGGGGACGGCTTCGCGCGCGCGAGAACATCGGAAGCGGCCCGGGGACGGGACGGCGGGAGCCGACGGCCCGCCGGATGACGCTTCCCGCGACGGGCGACCCGGGGGCCGCACCGGAAAGCGGCCGGGTGGCGGCGAGCGGCCGGGAACGGGGACCACAGCGGCCGCCCGACCCACCGGGGGGACGCCCCCGCGTCGGGGGCGGGGACGGGACGGCGGGAGCCGACGGCCCACCGCAGGACGCTCCGCCACGGGAAGCCCGGGACCACGCCGGCCGGGGCCGGTGGGTGGCGGGGTGCCGCCCGATCGTCGGCACCCGGGGCGGGGACCCGGCCGTACCCGGCGGGGCGGCGGGGCGACCGCGGGAAGCGGCGGACACGGGAAATCGGGGAAACGGAGCCCGGAGGCATCGGCGGTCGGTCGGATGGGACGACTCCGGTCACCGGATCGAGTCTCTCGACCGGGGAGGCGTGCTCGATCCGACCAAAGGAAGGCGCCCCACGCCGAGTCCCCCCACAGGGCCCGGACGCGAGGCGCCTTGTGCCGTCGGCGCAGAGCGTCCCCCCACGGGACCCCGTCCGAACGGCTGCCGACGTGGGTCCAGCCGAAACCACGTCGATCTCACTCCATTAGACCGACCCGGGGGCTCCGAGTTGCCCTCAGTCATGTGTGATCTGAGTCACATTGCATGATCGTAATCACTTCACCACGGTACGCGATCATCCCGGCCACCCCGGGAGTGCCGCTCGCTCCCGGCCCCCACCCCTTCCCCGCGCGCCTCGACCGCCCGCACGTGCCCCGGTGCCGGGGCACGTGCGGGGCGGGAACAACCCACCACGGGGCCCGGAACGCCGAACGGGGCCCGTTCACCCATTCGGGCGAGGCGGACCCCGGCGGACGGGACCGACCACCGGGGGAACATCCCGGTGGTGTCGTTCAGCGCTGCTCGACCGGGATGTAGTCCCGCTCGACCACGCCGGTGTAGATCTGCCGCGGGCGGCCGATCCGGGAACCCGGCTCCTTGATCATCTCGTGCCACTGGGCAACCCAGCCGGGAAGCCGGCCGAGCGCGAACAGCACGGTGAACATGGTGGTCGGGAAGCCCATGGCCCGGTAGATCAGGCCGGTGTAGAAGTCGACGTTCGGGTAGAGGTTGCGCGAGACGAAGTAGTCATCGCTCAGCGCGCGCTCCTCCAGCCGCAGCGCGATGTCCAGCAGCGCGTCGTCCTTGCCGAGCGCGGAGAGCACGTCGTGGGCGGCGGCCTTGATGATCTTCGCGCGCGGGTCGAAGCTCTTGTAGACCCGGTGGCCGAAGCCCATCAGGCGGACGCCGTCCTCCTTGTTCTTGACCTTCTCCAGGAAGGTGTCGGCATTACCGCCGGCCTCCCGGATCTGCTCCAGCATCTCCAGCACGGCCTGGTTGGCGCCGCCGTGCAGCGGGCCCCACAGGGCGTTGATGCCGGCGGAGATGGAGGCGAACAGGTTGGCCTGGGAGGAGCCGACCAGCCGCACGGTGGAGGTGGAGCAGTTCTGCTCGTGGTCCGCGTGCAGGATCAGCAACTTGTCCAGGGCCCCGACCACCACCGGGTCCAGGTCGTACTCCTCGGCCGGGACCGAGAAGGTCATGCGGAGGAAGTTCTCCACGTAGCCGAGGTCGTTGCGCGGGTAGACCACCGGATGCCCGATGGACTTCTTGTACGCGTACGCCGCGATGGTGGGGAGCTTGGCCAGCAGGCGGATGGTGGAGATGTGCCGCTGGTCCTCGTCGAAGGGGTTGTGGCTGTCCTGGTAGAAGGTGGACAGCGCGCTGACGACGGAGGAGAGCATCGCCATCGGGTGCGCGTCACGCGGGAAGCCGTCGTAGAAGCGCTTCACGTCCTCATGGAGGAGCGTGTGCTGGGTGATCTCGCCCCGGAAGGCGGAGAGCTGGTCCACGGTGGGCAGCTCACCGTGGATGAGCAGGTAGGCGGTCTCCAGGAAGGTCCCGTGCTCCGCGAGCTGCTCGATGGGATACCCGCGGTAGCGCAGGATGCCCTGCTCGCCGTCGAGGTAGGTGACGGCCGATTGGTAGGCCGCGGTGTTGCCGTAACCGGAGTCCAGGGTCACCAGACCGGTTTGGGCCCTCAGCTTGCCGATCTCGAAGCCACGGTCACCGACCGTGCTGTCCACCAGCGGGAAGCGGTACTCGCCGTCGCCGTACCGCAGTACCACTGCGCTGTCGTTGTCACTTGCGCGGTGTTCGCTCACGTCATCCCTCACCGACGTAGTGCCTCTTCTTCGAGGTGCCCTGACTGGTTCCACTCTCCCCCATCCGGGGCCACTTGGTGCACTCGGGGTCGCCAATCGACCCCTTTCCTGGCACGCCGTGCCGGAACGGTACCGGACAAATGCCGTAAAAGCTCCCACTGTGCACCCGGCGGTCGCGCGGACGCCATCCGGAAGCCGTGCCGACTCATCGGATCGTCACTCGAACAGCCGATCCGATCCCCCTCGGCTCGCACCGACCCCTGCTCCGCCCGGCTCCGCATCCGTCGTTCGCCGCCCGCCCCCGGAACGGCCCGGCGTCCTCTCGGATCGGCGATCGGCACGGCACCTCCCCGCGTCACTCCCCGTGATCCCCGGCCGGGCGCCGGTCACACCTCCCCGGCCAATCTGTGGTCCAGCGCGGTGAACCGACGACCGGCCGACACCGTGCGCACCGCCTGCCCCAGCGCCCGCCGCGACCCCACCAGCACCACCAGTCGCTTGGCCCGGGTCACCGCCGTGTAGAGGAGGTTGCGCTGCAACATCATCCAGGCGCTCGTCGTCACCGGGATCACCACGCAGGGGTACTCGCTGCCCTGCGAACGGTGCACGGTCACCGCGTAGGCGTGCGCCAGCTCGTCCAGCTCGGAGAAGTCGTAGGGCACCTCCTCGTCCTCGTCCGTGCGCACCGTCAGCCGCTGCTCATCGGGCTCCAGGCCGACCACGACGCCCACCGTGCCGTTGAAGACGCCGTTGGCCCCCTTGTCGTAGTTGTTGCGGATCTGGGTGACCTTGTCGCCCACCCGGAAGATCCGACCACCGAAACGCTTCTCCGGCAGGCCCGGCCGGGCCGGGGTGATCTCCTGCTGCAGCAGACCGTTGAGCGCCCCGGCCCCGGCCGGGCCCCGGTGCATGGGGGTGAGCACCTGCACGTCCCGACGGGGGTCCAGCCCGAAGCGGGCGGGCACCCGACGGGCCGCCACGTCCACGGTCAGCCGGCCGGCGGCCTCGGTGTCCTCCTCCGCGAACAGGAAGAAGTCGTCCAGGCCGGTGGTCAGCGGCGGGGTGCCCGCGTTGATGCGGTGGGCGTTGGTGACCACCCCGGACTGCTGTGCCTGCCGGAAGATCCGGGTCAGCCGCACCGAGGGCACCGGCCCACCCTCCGCCAGCAGGTCGCGCAGCACCTCCCCGGCCCCCACCGAGGGCAGTTGGTCCACATCCCCCACCAGCAGCAGGTGCGCGCCCGGCGCCACCGCCTTGACCAGCTTGTTGGCCAGCAGCAGGTCCAGCATCGACGCCTCGTCCACCACCACCAGGTCGGCGTCCAGCGGACGGTCGCGGTCGTAGGCGGCGTCCCCGCCGGGCTTGAGTTCCAGCAGTCGGTGGACGGTGGACGCCTCCGCGCCGGTCAGCTCGGCCAACCGCTTGGCGGCCCGGCCGGTGGGGGCCGCGAGGACCACCCTGGCCCGCTTGGCCCGGGCCAGCTCCACGACCGAGCGGACCGTGAAGGACTTCCCGCACCCCGGACCGCCGGTGAGCACCGCCACCTTCTCGGTCAGCGCCAACCGGACCGCCTCCCGCTGCTCGGGCGCCAGATCGGCGCCGGTGCGACGGGCCAGCCACCCCAGGGCGGCCTCCCAGTCCACCTCCGCGAAGGCGGCCAGGCGGTCCTCCGGGTGCTCCAGAAGGCGGGTGAGCTGCGCGGTGAGGGAGACCTCCGCCCGGTGGAAGGGAACCAGGTAGACGGCCGTCAGCGAGCCCGAGGGGTCCTCCGGGTCCGGCACCCGCTGTCGCTCCACCCCCTCCCCCTTCTCCGCGAGTTCGCCCAGGCACTCGATGACCAGGCCGGTGTCCACCTGGAGCAGCTTCACCGAGTCGGCGATCAGCCGCTCCTCGGGCAGGAAGCAGTGCCCCTGGTCCGAGGAGAGGGAGAGCGCGTGGCGCAGCCCGGCCTTGACCCGCTCGGGACTGTCGTGCGGGATGCCCACGGCCTTGGCGATCCGGTCGGCGGTCAGGAAGCCGATCCCCCACACGTCGGCGGCCAACCGGTAGGGCTCCTCGCGCACCACGGTGATCGAGGCGTCCCCGTACTCCTTGTAGATCCGCACCGCGATGGAGGTGGAGACCTCCACGCTCTGCAGAAAGACCATCACCTCCTTGATGGCCTTCTGCTCCTCCCAGGCCGCGCCGATCAGCGCGGTGCGCTTGGGGCCGAGGCCGGGCACCTCGATGAGCCGCTTCGGATCGGCCTCGATCACGTCCAGGGTGTCGGTCCCGAAGTGGTCCACGATCCGCTCGGCGGTCTTGGGGCCGATGCCCTTGATCAGACCGGAGCCCAGGTAGCGGCGGATGCCCTGGACCGTGGCGGGCAGGACGGTGGTGTAGTTGTCCACCTGGAACTGGCGGCCGTGTTGGGGGTGACTCCCCCAACGCCCCCGCATCCGCAGGGACTCCCCCGGCTGGGCGCCCAAGAGCGCGCCGACCACCGTGATCAGGTCCCCGCGACCGGCGTCCACCCGGGCGACGGTCCAGCCGTTCTCCTCATTGGCGTAGGTGACGCGCTCCAGAACACCTTCCAGCACCGCGCCGCCCGATACGCCACCACCACTCGACATGCCCCGACGGTATCGGGCCGGGCCGACAGCCGGGGCGCCGCCGGGAAAGGTGGGGAGGAGGGCTCGGGGCGCGGTCCACCGATGCGGGCGCCGGCCGCGCCCGGACCGGAGGCCGGGCCGGGACGGAGGCCGGGCCGGGCCGGGGTCCGGGCCGGGACGGGGTCCGGGCCGGGGTCCGGACGGGGTACCGGGCGGAAGCGGGACCGGGATTTCCCGGAACGCCTCCGAAAACATCGACGCGGGCCGGGGAGCACCCGGGAACATCCGAAGGGCCCGGTGCGCCGGGCCCTTCGATCCCCTCCTGCTTCCCCCGATGCCCGGTACGACCCGCGACCACACGAAAGGGTTGCACAACAGAGCGTATTTCTTTGGGGAAAGTTTCTCACCCATGGCGACAGGGCGGTCGCACGGGGGCATGGGGACCCGAAACGGGCGCGCTCCACCCCGGCGCACCCCGGCCCGTGCCGGTGCGCGGGCCGGGGCACCCACCCGGGGCGGTCCGTCCGTCGGGGGACGGCCCGCCCCGACCGGTGGTCCGGTGCCGGTCCACGGTCCGGTGCCGGACCGGCTCAGATCGCCGCCCGGAACCGCTCCACCGTCTCGGCCAGCAGTTCGCGGCCGTCGCGGGCCCAGAGCTCCTCGTTGAACAGCTCCACCTCGATCGGCCCGGTGTACCCGGTCGCGTCCACCCGCTCGCGGAACCAGCGCATGTCCACGCAGCCGTCGCCCACCTGGCCCCGGCCGTTGAGCACACCGGCCGGCAGCGGGGTGATCCAGTCCGCCAACTGGAAGGTGTGGATCCGGCCCTCGGCACCGGCCCGGGCGATGCCGTCGGCCACCCGGTCGTCCCACCACAGGTGGTAGGTGTCCACGGTGACCCCGACCGTCTCGGCCGGGAACGGCGCGGCCAGCTCCAGCGCCTGGTCCAGCGTGGAGACCACGCACCGGTCGGAGGCGAACATCGGGTGCAACGGCTCGATCGCCAACCGCACCCCGCGCTCCGCCGCGTACGGCACCAGCTCGGCCAGCGCCTCGCCGATCCGGCCCCGGGCCGCGACCAGCGCTTCGCCGTCCCGGCTGCCCTCCGGCAGACCGCCGGAGACCAGCACCAGGGTGTCGGTGCCCAGCGCCACCGCCTCGTCGATCGCCGCCCGGTTGTCCTCCAGCGCCCGGGCGCGCCCCGCCGCGTCTTCGGCGGTCAGGAACCCGCCCCGGCACAGCGTGCTGACGGACAGTCCGGCCTCGCGCACCAGCTTCGCCGACGCCTCCAGGCCGTACGCGGCGACCGGCTCGCGCCACAGCCCGACCCGGCCCACGCCCAGCTCCCCGCACGCCTCGACCAGTTCGGGCAGGGAGAGCTGCTTGACCGTCATCTGGTTGATGGAGAAACGCTCCGGGGCGCTCATCGGGGACCTCCGTCGAAGCCGTGCACCGCCAGCAGGCGCCGCATCCGGTCCTCGGCCAGGGTCGGGTCCGGGAACAGGCCCAGACCGTCGGCCAGCCGGTAGGCGCGCACCAGGTGCGGCAGCGAGCGCGCCGACTGCAGGCCGCCCACCATCGTGAAGTGCTCCTGGTGGCCCGCGAGCCAGGCCAGGAACACCACGCCGGTCTTGTAGAAGCGGGTCGGCGCCTCGAACAGGTGCCGGGACAGTTCCACCGTCGGGTCCAGGATCTCCCGGAAGCCCTCGGTGTCACCGGTGTCCAGTACCCGCACCGCCTGCGCGGCCAACGGCCCCAGCGGGTCGAAGATGCCCAGCAGCGCGTGGCTGAAGCCCTGCTCGTCGCCGGCGATCAGCTCGGGGTAGTTGAAGTCGTCACCGGTGTAGCAGCGCACGCCGTTCGGCAGCCGGCGGCGCAGCTCGACCTCGCGCCGGGCGTCCAGCAGCGAGATCTTGATGCCGTCCACCTTGTCGGGGTGTTCGGTGATGATCGACAGGAAGGTCTCGGTGGCCTCGTCCAGGTCGGAGCTGCCCCAGTAACCCTCCAGCGCCGGGTCGAACATCGGGCCCAGCCAGTGCAGGATGACCGGCTCGGACGCCTGTCGCAGCAGCCGTCCGTACAGGTCCCGGTAGTCGTCGGGGGTGCGGGCGGTGGCGGCCAGCGCGCGGGAGGCCATGACGATCGCCCGCGAGCCCACCCCCTCCACCAGCTCCAACTGCTCCTCGTAGGCGGCCCGCACCTCGTCGACACCGGCGACCGGGCCGGTGAGCTGGTCGGTGCCCACGCCACAGGCGATGGTGCCGCCCACGGCCTTCGCCTCCGCCGCCGAACGGCGGATCAGCTCGGCGGCGCCGGCCCAGTCCAGGCCCATGCCGCGCTGGGCGGTGTCCATCGCCTCGGCCACGCCCAGGCCGTGCGACCACAGGTGGCGGCGGAAGGCGAGGGTGGCGTCCCAGTCCACGGCGGCCGGGCCGTCGGGGGTGGTGTCGACGAACGGGTCGGCCACCACGTGCGCGGCCGAGTAGACCGTGCGGGAGGCCGGCGGCCCGCCGGCCGGGGCGAGCGACGCGGGTTCGGTGCGCGGCTCGTAGGGGTGCGGGGCCCCGTCGGGGCCGGGCAGCAGAATCGTCACGGGGTCCGTCCTCGAAGGCGATGGGCGCGGGGTGCGGCGGGTCCGTGGACCGGGGCCGGGATCACAGGGTCAGCTCGGGAACGTCCAGGCGCCGGCCCTCGGCGGCCGAGCGCAGGCCCAGCTCGGCGAGCTGCACTCCCCGGGCGCCGGCCAGCAGGTCCCAGGTGTAGGGCTCGTCGCACACCACGTGGCGCAGGAACAGCTCCCACTGGGCCTTGAAGCCGTTGTCGAACTCCGTGTTGTCCGGCACGTCCTGCCAGCCGTCGCGGAACCGCTCGGTGACCGGCAGGTCCGGGTTCCACACCGGCTTCGGGGTGAGCGCGCGGTGCTGGACCCGGCAGTTGCGCAGACCGGCGACGGCCGAGCCCTCCGTGCCGTCCACCTGGAACTCCACCAGCTCGTCGCGGTTGACCCGCACCGCCCAGGAGGAGTTGATCTGCGCGACGATCCCGCCCTCGAGCCGGAACAGGCCGTAGGCGGCGTCGTCGGCGGTCGCGGCGTAGGGCTTGCCCTGCTCGTCGCGGCGCTCGGGGATGTGGGTGGTGGTCAGCGCCTGCACGCTCTCCACCCGACCGAACAGCTCGCTGAGCACGTACTCCCAGTGCGGGAACATGTCGACGGTGATGCCGCCGCCGTCCTCGGCACGGTAGTTCCACGACGGGCGCTGGGCCTCCTGCCAGTCGCCCTCGAAGACCCAGTAGCCGAACTCCCCGCGCACCGACAGGATGCGGCCGAAGAAGCCGCCGTCGATGAGCCGCTTGAGCTTGAGCAGGCCGGGGAGGAAGAGCTTGTCCTGCACCACGCCGTGCTTGATGCCGGCGGCGGCGGCCTGCCGGGCCAGGTCGAGGGCGCCCTCCAGGCCGGTGGCGGTGGGCTTCTCGGTGTAGATGTGCTTGCCGGCGGCGATGGCCTTCCGGATCGCCTCCTCGCGGGCGAGGGTGACCTGGGCGTCGAAGTAGATGTCGATCGAGTCGTCGGCCAGGACGGCCTCGAGGTCGGTGGAGACGGCGGTCTCCGGGTCCAGCCCGTGGGTGACGGCGAGCGCCCTCAGGGCGTGCGCGCGGCGGCCGACGAGGATCGGCTCGGGCCAGATGACCCGGCCGTCGCCCAGGTCCACGCCGCCCTGTTCGCGGATGGCGAGGATCGAGCGGACCAGGTGCTGTCGGTAGCCCATGCGTCCGGTCACGCCGTTCATCGCGATCCGGACGACCTTGCGGTCCTTGGCCGCCTGCGTCATGAGGGTGTCCCTTTCAGTGGTGGTTCGGTGCCGGCGCGGCCGTGCCCCGCCGGGGTGGTCGGCGCGGGGCGCCGGGGTGGTGCACGGGGATGTGCGGGTTCCGGGGGGTTCCCGGGGTCCGGGGTCGACCGCGCCCGGAGGCGGGGGCCCGGACGTCGTTCCCCGTCCGTGTCCCCGCCCCGATGCGGCCGCCCGGTGATCGCCCCACCGGACAACCGCATCGTAGTAAGCGCTTTCTACTCCGGGGAAAAGCTAACCTGCCCCCAGCGCCCTGGCAAGGGCGCGTCCGCTTTCTTTCAGCCGGAGGGCAAGGCATGGCAGTGACGCTGGCCGACGTGGCGGCCCGCGCGGGGGTCTCCGCCGCGACCGTCTCCCGGGTGCTCAACGGGAACTATCCGGTCGCGGGCACCACCCGCAGCCGGGTGCTGCGGGCCGTGGAGGAGCTGGAATACGTCGTCAACGGCCCCGCCAGCTCGCTGGCCGCCGCCACCTCCGACCTCGTCGGGGTGCTGGTCAACGACATCGCGGACCCCTTCTTCGGGATCATCGCCGGGGGCGTGCAGTCCAAGATCGCGCCGGTGGACGTCCCCGACGCGCGCGGGCGCAAACTGGCCGTCGTCTGCACCACCGGTGGCTCCCCCGAACAGGAGCTGACCTACCTCACCCTGCTCCAGCGCCAACGCGCCGCGGCCGTCATCCTCACCGGCGGCGCGGTCGAGGACCCCGCCCACCAGGTCGCCCTCGCCGCCGCGCTGCGCCGCATAGAACGCGCCGGGGCCAGGGTGGTGCTGTGCGGGAGGCCCCCGCTCGACCCGCCGGTGCGGACCGAGGGGGCCGACGACACCGCACCGCCGACCGCCGGTGGGCCCGGGGGCGCCGAGGTCCCTCTCCCGCACCCCGCCGAACTGCCGCACCCCGCCTGCCTGGCCTTCGACAACCGGGGCGGAGCACGAGCCCTCACCGAACACCTGATCTCCCTGGGCCACCGGGAGATCGGCTACCTCGCCGGCCCCGCCGAACGCACCACCACCCGGCACCGGATCGAGGGCCACCGGGCGGCCCTGGAGGCGGCCGGACTCGCGGAGGGGATCGGGGACCGCGTCGTGCACGGCCGCTTCGACCGGGACTCCGGCTACGAGGGCGCCCGTGAACTGCTGCGCCGGATGCCCGGACTGACCGCCGTCGCCGCCGCCAACGACACCGTCGCGCTGGGGGCCTGCGCCGCGCTGCGGGAGGTCGGTCTGCGGGTGCCGGAGGACGTCTCCGTCACCGGTTTCGACGACCTGCCGTTCGCCGCCGAGGCCGCGCCGGCGCTGACCACCGTCCGACTACCGCTGCACGAGGCGGGCGCCCGGGCCGGATTGCTCGCGCTGGGGGTGGAGGAACCGCCGCCGGGCGGTGTGGCCGTCATCGACGCGGAGTTGCGGGTGCGCGCCTCCACCGCGCCGCCGCCCTCCGGTCCGCGCCCGGCGCGGGCCGGCTGACCGGGCGGGCGGGCGCCGGGGCGCCGGGGCGCCGGGGCGCCGGGGCGCCGGGGCGCCGGTGGGGAGTACCGGGTGGCCGGCGGCGACGGTCGGGGGCGCGGAGTGGGAGGCGCGGAGAGAGTCCGGCGTCGCGGGGGTACCGGGCACCGGATGCCCCTCCCGGAAGGCGGGACCGACGCCGTACGCTGCGGCCATGACCACCACCGGCGCCCCCGACCCCGTGCCCGGACCTCCTCCGTCGACGCCCCTGGCCACCGGGCCGCTCGGCATCGCGCTGCTGGACTTCGCCCGGACCCCGGAACACCGGCCGCCGACCGACCACGCCCTCACCTACGTCCTCACCGCGCTGTGGCACGGCGACCGGTTGCTGCTGGTACTCGAACGGGAGCGGGGCTGCTGGGAGTTGCCCGGCGGCGGCATCGACCCCGGCGAGACCCCGCGCACGGCGGCGGCCCGCGAGGTACGGGAGGAGACCGGGCTGGTCGTGGCCGCCGACGACCTGCGGTTCGTCGGCTTCCCGTACACCACGCTGGTCGGGCACCCGCCCTCGCGCGGGGCGCTGTTCACCGCCGCGATCGCCGATCCCGGGGCGCTCGGAGCGGTGCCCTTCGCGCCGAACGACGAGATCGCCGCCACCCTCTGGTGGGACGGCACCACCCCGCCGCCGGGCGGACGACTCCAGACCGTGGACCTCCACCTCGCCGCCCTCACCCGGGAGTGATGCCCGGCCCGGCCATGCGAGACGAGAGACCGAAGGCGCGTACGCCGGGGATCAGGAACCGGTGGCACCACCCGTGACACCGGCCAGGAACACGCCCCATGCCTCGCGGGGAGTCCGAATGGCCCCTCGTACCGTGTCCTTGCTGTCCCGCACCGCGACGTGGGTTCCGTCCACGTCCCGCATCTCCACGCACTGACCACCATTGTCGGCGCTGTGGCTGGACTTCCGCCACGCACCGTCGGCCCCTCCGGATCGGGTCATCGGGTTTCCACCACTTCTTCCCTCAGCTCACGCGCGTAGCGCGTGAGCAGTTCCATCGACTGCCGCGAGGAAAGGGCCGAGGCCCGTAGTTGGTCAAAGGCCCTCCGGTACCTCTCGACACTCGCATCCTCCTCCAGGTACAGAGTGCCGTCCAGGTAGTCGATGGACACGATGTCCAGTTCCAGCGGATCCGGATAGCCATGGATGGCGAAAGCCCCATCGAGACCGGCGTGCCACCCTTCCCCGAACGGGATGACCTGGATGGTCACCTCCGGCGGCCGAGCCCTTTCCCGAAGCGCTTCCAACTGCGAGGCCAGAACCTCGGGTCCACCGACCCGTCGGCGGAGAACCGCCTCGTCCAACACACAGACGAATCCCGGAGCCGGACTCCGGGCGAAGATGCCCTGTCGGGCCATGCGCATCTCAACCCACTTCGAGATCTCGGCTTCACCGGCGTCCCGCTCGGCTCCCCGGATGACCCGACGGGCGTACTCGGGAGTCTGTAGCAAGCCGGGAATCAGAAAGGGCTGGTAGACGTGGATCCGCACCGCATCGTCCTCCAGGTCCAACCTCTCCTGAAAGTTCTCGTCGAGATCCTGGCCGCACTGGTGCCACCACCCCTTCCTTCGCCCCTGTCGCGCCAGCTCGACCAGAGCCGCGACAGTGGCTCGATCGGTGACGCCGTACAGATCGAGCAGAGCCTCAACTTCGAGACGGCGAACATTCATGCGCCCGTTCTCGATGCGGGAGAGCTTGGGCTTGTCACCATCGATGCGTTGCGCCGCCTCCTCCATCGACACCCCTGCCGCCAGGCGGAGCCGCCTGAGGACAGCCCCGAGGCGCTTGCGACGGACGGTGGGACGGGTCCGGGGGACCATCACGAACGCACTCCTTCATGGGTGAGGCTCGACTGACACCGGCTCAGTCGGACACGCCGACGCTACCAAGCGCCACCTCTCCGATGTCATGAAACAACATTGTTCTTCGGGCATGTTGTTTTTCGGCACCCTTGAGGGCACTCTGTTCCCATGACACAGAGCGGTCAATCGGTAACCCAAAGTTCTTCCTTGTCCGACTTCGGGTCGCGAGGCGACGGCGCGCCCCTCACCTCCACACCCGAGAAAGCCTCAGCCGGGACGGTGCCGTACTCATGCGCGACAACCGCGTCCCCGGAAGTGGTGCGACGCCTACGGGAGGAGGTCGCGTCCCTGGTCCGGGGATGGGGTGGTTGCCCCGACGCCGTGGCACTGGTGCGACTGGGCGTTTCGGAACTGATCACGAATGTGATCAAGCATGTCGAGGATCCGAGGTGTCGCTTGGAGGTTCACCACCTCGGAAACGAAGTCCGGGTACGGCTGTTCGACAGGTGTCGTGAGGTTCCCGCGGTGACGATCCCCGCGTGGAGTGCCGAAGGCGGGCGGGGCCTGCTCCTGCTTCGGGACATGACCACCAGCCTGGGCTACACCTGCGTGCCCGGAGGAAAGTGGGTCTGGTTCACCGTGCCCATGGAGCCCGTCGGGCAATCATGAGCGATGAGGCGGAGCGGACACCATCCAGTCCTTCGGATGCCTCATCGCATGTGCGGCAGGCTTTCTTTTCGACTCGGGCACCGCTTCCCGACCCCTGATCACGGAGGCGGGGCCGCGGAACATTCACCCTTCCGCGCCTCTCTGAGGGTGACCGTCGGGGAGAGAACCACGCGGGCGCGCACGTTGCAGGAGGCGCAGTTCGCGGTGATGGAAGCTCTCACCGACCTCCTGGCGCGCGATCCCGAGGGTGCGTCGCAAGGGGTTCTGATGGCCAAGCGCGCCTTCTCCGAGGGCACCGTGCGCCACGCGCTGGAGAGCGGGCGGATGTGGCGGACGGTCGTGGTGGTACTCGGCGATCCGGTCCCGGTGGGGATCAGGAAAACCCGCTGGTGGTGAGTTCCGCGCCCACGTCGCCGGTGGGGCGCGGGCGCCCGGAGGCGGGTACCCCGAGTCAGCCGGTGCCGGTGTGGTGGAGGGCGAGGAGGTCGCGGACCTCCGGGGAGACGGGGTGGTGGTCGTCGTCCGGGGCGGCCCAGACGGCGGCGTCGTGTTCGGCGAGCCGGAGGTCCCCGTCCGGGGCGACGCGCACCGTGAAGGTGAACTGACGGGTCGCCCGCCCGCTCCCCGAGCGGTAATCGAACGTGCCGAGGTACTCCTCGACGGCGGTGACGGTCAGTCCGGTCTCCTCCCTCACCTCCCGACGCAGCGCGTCGAGCGGGTTCTCGCCCGCTTCCACGCGTCCCGAGGGGAGTTCCCACAGGCCGGGGAGGTGGTCCTCATCGGCCCGGCGGCGCAGGAGGAGAACACGCCCCTCGTCGTCGGCGACAACGGCACCGACCACGTGTCGCTCGACACCGTCCCGCCGGGCGGCCCCGGTCAACTCGTCCATCAGGTCGGCATCCACGAGAAGCGACACGGGATTCGCGTCCTTTCGGCCGGGGACGGCGCCCGCCCCGGGCACCCCGGCCAGGATAGGGCCGTCACGCGCGGGTGGCCGGGTCCGGCGAACGAGCCCATCCGTTCGGCCCCTCCGGACGGAGCGTCGCCGAGCCGCGGGGCCGCCGCCGTCGGGTGACGGGACCGGAGCCCTCGGGCCGGTTCCCTTCGCGCCGAACGACGAGATCGCCGCCGCCCTCCGGTGGGACGACCCCGCCCCGCCGCCGGGCGGCCCGCTCCGGACCGTCGACCTCCACCTCGCCGCCCTCAGCCGGGGGCGGGAACTCCCTCCGCGGTGACGGGTCGGCGGGTCGGGGGGCGTCCGGCGGCGACGGCCATCGCGTCGTGGCCGTACCACCGGGCCATGGAGCGCAGGTCCCCGGCGTGCCGCAGGGCCGCGTCCCGGGCCCGCTGCGCCTCTCCGTCGGGCAGGTGTGTCGCGGCGGTGGTGCCACGGGAGTCCCGTTGCAGTTCGGTGGTGCGCGGCAGGCGCAGGGACTCGTAGCGACGCAGGGCCTCCGGGACGCCTGCGCGGTCGACCCGGGACAGGCACACCGCGAGTGTCAGGGCGTCCTCGACGGCCTGGTTGGCGCCCTGGGCCAGGAACGGCAGCATCGGGTGGGCGGCGTCGCCGAGCAGCGTGACCCGGTCGGAGGACCAGGCCGCGAGCGGTTTCCGGTCGTACAGGGACCACCGACCGGTGCGGGCGGCGGCGGCGAAGAGGGCCGAGACGGTGTCGTTCCAGCCCCGGTAGGCGGCGGCGAGTTCGGCCGGTTCCCCCTCGGTCGTCCACGACTCCGGCTCCGCCTCCCCCACCGGCACGGTGGCGACGAAGCTCAACCACCGCCCCCCGGAGACCGGATAGCAGACGCAGTGCCGGCCGGGCCCGAACCACAGCGTGACGCGCGGGGGGTCCGCCGCCTCCGGAACCCGCTCGACGGGTACCAGACCCCGATGGACGACGTGGCCGGAGAACACCGGCGCGTCGCGCACCAGCGTGCCCCGCACCACCGATCGGATGCCGTCCGCGCCGACCACCGCGTCCGCCCGGTGCCCGGTGCCGTCGGCGAACCACAACAGGGCCCCGTCCGGCAGGGACTCCACCCCCACCACACTCCGTCCCCTCCGCACCCGGTCCCCCGCCACGCCGGAGAGCGCCTCGTGCAGGTCGGCACGGTGCACCGTGAGGTAGGGCGCCCCGTACAGGCGCGCGCATTCCTCACCGAGCGGCAGGCGGGAGAGCAACGCGTCGTTCTCCCAGCGGCGGATCTCGCGGGCCACGGGGCGCACCGCCCGCTCGCGCAGGCGCGGAGCGAGACCGAGCCGGTGGAGCAGGCGCACCGCGTTCGGCGCCAGTTGCAGCCCGGCGCCCACCGGGGAGAACTCCCCGGCCCGCTCGAAGACCGTGCACGGCACGCCGACCCGGGCGAGCGCCGCCGCCAGCGTCAGACCGCCGATGCCGGCACCGACGACGGCGACCCGGGGACGACCCGGGTCCCCGGGGGCCGGTGCCTCACTGCTCGCGGCAGAACTCATCGATGGGGTACCCCACGTGCCGGTCGGCGGTCGGGAGGTGGCCCAGGATCCGGTCACCCGGACGCAGTTCGGTGCTGTTGAGCACCGCGCCGGCGGGACCCAGCACCCTGACGTGCCAGTCGTCCTGGAGGATGAGGTTGACCTCCTGCCCGTTCGGGGCCTTCGCGTCGACGGAGATCAGCGGGCGCGTCTCGATCTTCACCCGGCCCACGGTGACGACCCGGGTCTCGCCCTTGACGTTGACCGCGAGAACCCTGCTGCCCGACCTCAACTCGCTGAGGTAGCTGGTACGGCCGTGATCGGAGATGGTGTAGGAGTGGATGGCCCCGGCGTTGACCCGGAAGGGCCGGGTGGGCATGTACGGAAGCGGGTGGGTCTCGCTGACGCACAGCATCATGCCCTTGGAGTGCGAGCCGACCAGGATGCCCTCGTCCTTGCCGAGGTAGGAGCAGGTGTCCACGCAGGCGCGCTCCCCCATGCCGATGTGGGCGGTGGCCGTCACCTCCAGTTCCACCAGGTCGATCTCGCCGGTCCGGCTGGTGGCCGCTCTCTTCAGCGCGGTGGCCGCGCCGGGGGCGTGCGCGGTCAGCAACACCCCGTCGGAGCCGTGCTCCAGACAGCCGAGAACGACCTCGGCCTCCTCGATGTCCCCGGCGAGGGTGACGACGGCGCCGGAGGCGTCCGCCGCCGCGGCGATGACGATCTCCAGGGGGATCTTCGTGGGGTCCCGGAAGTGCAGGACGCTCCACCGCTCGGTGCGGGCGGCGCGGATGGCCTCGTCCAGGCTCTCGGCGTCGGTGATCTCCACGAAACGACCGAACTCGATCCCGGGGTGTGTCGCGGCGGCCTCGGCCCGCTTGCCGGGCCCCCCGGGGAGGATGACGAGTTCCGCGGGTCCGGGGTCGGCCGGAACCTCCCCGTCCTCGGGGATCAGCACCTTTTTGACGGTGGGTGGCACGTCGAGGAGATCGGCCGGGTCGGAGGCCACGAGGCCGTCGATGCGCTGATGCGCCGCCTCCTCGACGATCGCCTCCCGGGCGGCTCCCGCCGCCCGGATGTCAAGCCAACACAGCTTTGTTGTACTCACTGCCCCGCCCTTCCATCACATGGTCGATGTTCTCCGTGGGGAGACCGTGGACCAGACCGGCCACCCGGGCCGTCATGGCCCGGGGGTCGGGGGCCCGGAAGATGTTCCGTCCCATGGCGATACCGGCGGCGCCGCCGAGCAGGGCGCCGCGAACGAAGTCCGCCACCTCGGCCTCGCTGTCGCGGGGCGGTCCGCCCGCGCAGAGCAGGGGAATGGGGCAGGCGGCGGTCACGTCGAGCATCTCGGCCGGGGTGTGGGCGCAGGGGGCCTTGACCATGTCCGCGCCGAGATCGGCGGCCAGGGTGACGGCGTGCGCGACGAGGTCGGCGTCCCGGGGATCGGTGATCCGCGGCCCGCGCGGGTACATCATGGCCAGCAACGGCAGGTTCCACCGATCGCACAGGTCGGCGACCCGACCCAGGTCGGCGAGTTGTCGGCGCTCGTCCGAGGAGCCCATGTTGACGTGGACGCTGACCGCGTCGGCTCCCCAGCGCAGCGCGTCCTCCACGCCCGTGACCATGTATTTCGCGTCCGGGTCCGGGGCGTGGGCGGTGCTGGCGTTGAGGTGGACGATGAGCGACATGTCGGCGAGCCGGGCGGGGTGGATGTGTCGCAGACTGCCCTTGTGCACGACGACCGCGTCCGCGCCGCCCTCGGCGAGTCGACCGCAGAGCCGATCGATCGTGCTGCCCCGCGGCACGACGGGACCGTCGCTGAGGGAGTGGTCGAGTGGGACGACCAGCAGGCGCTCGGGATGATGGTGGTGGAGCCGGCTCAATCGCAGTGCCCGGGCGAAGTGATGGTGCGTGATCATGTCGTTCCCTTCCACGATGAGCCGTTGTCCGGCTTTCCCCCGGTGCGGGAGCGCAGGCCTGCCCTGTCGGGCTTGCCCCGCTCGGTGAGTGGCAGCACCTCCCGGAACGTGATCTCCGTCGGGGTGTGCAGGGGTGAGAGCGTCGTGCCGACCAGGGAGCGCAGCTCGTCCGCGGTGGGCGCCGCACCGGGGCGCGGCACGACGATGGCGTGCACGTACTCGGTCAGGTCCTCGGCCCGTACGCCGTACACGACCGCCTGCGCCACACCGGGGTGGGTGAGCAGGGCCTGTTCGACCGCCGTGGGGTGGATCTTCAGACCCCCGCTCTTGATGACCTGGCCCACCCGGCCGTCCAGGTGGAGGTAGCCGTACACGTCCCAGTGGCCGAGGTCCCCGGTACGGAGCCCGGTCTCCTCCGGATCCGGCCCGGTCGGCCAGGTCGGCGCCGGATCGGAGAGGTAACCGTCCATCACCGTGGGGGCCTCGACGACGACCTCGCCGGTTTCGCCGCGCGGGACCTCCGCACCGGTGTCGGGATCGCGTATCACGACCCGGACCCATGGGAACGGACGGCCGACGCTCGACAGGAGTTCCGGTTCCCGGTGGTCCAGGGGCGTCAGACCACTGATCCCACCGGCCTCGGTGGTGCCGTAGAGCTGGATGAGACAGTCGCCGAACACCCGGTGGGCCTCGGCGATCCTGCGGGGTGAGGCGGGGGTGCCGCTGTAGACGACGCGACGCAGCCGGGACAGGTCGGTGTCCGGCAGTGCCGGGTGGTCGATCAGCGCGTAGAGGTGGGGAACCGCCAGATAGGCGTCGGTGATCGTTCCGCTTCCGAAGGCCCGCAGCACCTCCCCGGGGTCGAACCCCTCGTGCAGGACGGCACGGCCACCGTCGCACAGCACCGCGTCGACCATGGAGCCGACCGTGTGGGCGAGGGGGGTGACCACGAGGATTCCCGTCCGTTCCCCCGGCTCGGTGCCGCCGGGGAAGGAATTCACGATGGCGTTCCAGGTCGCGAAGGACTGCACGATGCCCTTGGGTTCCCCGGTGCTGCCGCTGGTGAACGCCACCACGGCGCGGCGGGCGGGATCGTGGGCGGGGAGGTCACCGGGTCGGACGAGTCCGTCGTCCCCGGAGGTCGCCGTGCCGGGGGCGCGGGTGCCCACGCCGACCAGCCGGAGCGGACCGGGGGCGCGTCGGACCAGTTCGGCGGCCTGTTCGGCGTGTCCGGCGTCCGTCACCAGCACCGTCGCCCCGGTCTCCGCCAGGACGCGCAGTCGGGTGTCCGTGGAGAGGGTGACGGTGTCGGATCGGGGGTTGGTCGCGCGGATGTGGACCACGCAGGCCCCGAGCAGGTGCGCTGCCCAGCGGGCGGCGGGCATCGCCGGATGGTTCGGCTCGGTGAGGACGGCGACCGTCGTGCCGGGGCCGGTGCCCACCCGTCGCAGCGTGGCCGCCAGGGCGCAGACCTCCCGGGCGAGGGACGCCCCGTCCGAGGACTCCCGGGGCGTGCGCAGCACCTCGTCACCGGGGCGCCGGGAGAGCCGCCACAGGAGACGGAGGACGTAGTGCTCGTGCCGGGCCCAGGCGTCCGGTACATCGGCTATCGGAAATGTCACGGCCATCCGTTCCGGGCGAGAGCCGACAGGTCCTGTGGTGCCCGCGCGGGTGTGTCACCCGCGCGGGCACCTTCCCCGTGCTGCGCGTCAGCAGCAGCAGCAGGAGGAGGAGGACGAGGAGCAGCAGGTGAAGTTCATGCTGGAGGCACCCATCTCCGGCAGCGCGACGCTGTCCGAGATCTCCAGGGTCTCCAGCTCCTCGATGTCGAAGCTGTCGAAGAGCTCGTCGGTGGAGGTGCTCATGGGGGTGTCCCTTCAGGTGATGGCGAAGCCGGCCGGCGGATTGACAGACCGAATGGTTGCCGCACGAACCGGGACCTGCAATCGCCGCCGCCCCGAAACTGACATTTATCACCGGTTCACTTACACGCGTCATCACCGTGCAAAGCGTCCATGGTCGTCCTCTCCGGGGCCGGCCTACGATCTTCCGCCGGGGCCCGGAGAGGCCCCGGCCGAGGCCCTTCGCGGCGTGCGGTGGCGCCCTCCCGGTCCCGGGAGCCCCCGCGCGCCCCCGGCCCGGAAGCGAACCCCGTCGATTGGAGATCACCGATGACCGGTTCGTCGCGAGGGGTCGAGGGCGAGGGGGAGCCGGGCGCGGACGTCCTCGTCGTCGGCTGCGGGCCGGTCGGCCTGGTGCTGTCATCACTGCTGGCCCGCCACGGACTGCGGGTGACCGCCGTCGAGCAGTGGCCCGAACCGTACGCGCTGCCCCGCGCGGTGGCCTTCGACGGCCCGGCCGCGCGCGTACTGGACTCCGCGGGGGTCGCGGACCGCCTCGGCGGGCTCACCGAACCCTCCGAGGACTACCGGATCGTCAACGCCGAGGGGCGTTCCCTGCTGCGCATCCCCCTCCGGCGGCGGGGGCGCCATCTGTGGCCGGACTCCACCTCGGTGTACCAGCCGGGACTCGAGGCGGTCCTGCGTGACCGGGCGGCGGAACTGCCGTCCCTGCGTGTGGTGCGCGGCCGACGGGCGGTGGGGTTGCGTCAGGACGCCGACGGGGTGGTCCTGGAGACCGAGGACGTCGCCACCGGCGATCGACACACCCTGACCGGGGCGTGGCTGGTGGGGTGTGACGGCGCGAACAGCTTCGTGCGGCGGGCCGCCGGCATCACCGGCACCGACGCCGGCTTCTCGCTGGACTGGATGGCGTGCGATGTCGTGCCGCGCGAACCAGGCGCCTTCCCGCCCGCCAACCTCCAGGTGGCCGACCCGGACCGACCCCGGGTGGCCGTGTCGGCCGGTCCCGGACACCGCCGCTGGGAGTTCATGCGGCTGCCGTCCGAGGCGGGGCCGGGCTTCGAGACCGAGGAACACGCCTGGCACCTGCTGTCGCTGTTCGGGGTGTCGCCGCGGAAGGCGGAACTCGTCCGTCACGCGGTCTACACCTTCGACGCCTGGAACGCCGATCGGTGGCGGGTGGGCCGGGTGCTGTTGGCCGGGGACGCCGCCCACCGCATGCCGCCGTTCGCCGGCCAGGGGATGTGCTCGGGCTTCCGGGACGCGGCCAACCTGGCCTGGAAGTTGCGGCTGGTACTGGAGGGCGTGGCCGGCCGGGACCTGTTGGACACCTACGGGGTGGAACGACGGGAGCTGGTGGGGCACACGATCGACCTGTCGGTGCGTCTGGGGCGGATGATCTGCGTGACGGACCCGGAGGAGGCCGCCGCCAGGGATCGGGCGGCGGTGCCGGACCGGGGTCCCGACCACGACCCGGCGGAGGCTCCGGCGGAGGCCCCGGGGGAGGTTCCGACCACGGGGTTCCTGCACCGCACCGGGGACGGGCCCTCCGTCCCGGGGACAGGACGGCTCGCGCCCCAGGGGCGGATCGGCCATCGGGGCCGGACGGGGCGGGCGGACATCGTGTTGGGCGACGGGTTCCGGTTGTTCTCGCGCGGGGAGCCGGCCGAGACCCTCGACCCGCGCCTGCTGGAGGCACTGCGGCACGTCGGCGGGCGCGCGGTGCGGGTGGTCGCCCCCGACGACCCGGCGGCGGACCGACCGACCGGGGATGTGCTCGTCGACCTGGACGGGGTGTACCGGTCGTGGCTGGCGGAACTCGGGGCCGAGGCGGTTCTGGTGCGGCCGGACCACCACGTCTACGGGATCACGCGAGACCCGGGCGGGACGAACGGGCTGCTGGCCGGTTTCGTCGCGCGCCTCGCCCGTTCCCGTCGGGGAGGCGGGGGCGGGGAACCCCGAGGGTGACCCGGACGGTCCGCCGTGACCGGCCCCACCGCCCCGGACCGGAATCGGAGCGGCGGGAGCGCCGCGCCCGGGGAGAGAGGAAGACCCCTCCCCGGGCGCGGCGCTCCGGCACCGGTCAGCGGAACCTGCGCCCCTCGTCCCGACGATAGGCGTAGACCGCCAGAGCGGCCATCGCCAGGGTCCACAGCACGAAGGACGTCAGCGCGACCGCGTCGATCCGGAAATCACCCACCGCGGCCCACATGAGTTCCACTGCGCCGCGCGTGGGCACGTACGGCGCGATGGTTTGGATGAACCCCGGCGCGTCCTCGGGCCCCGAGAGCAGGCCACCGGCGAACGCCAACGGGAAGAAGAGGATCTGGACCACCGCCAGGGCCGCCTTGATCGGCAGCAGGTAGCCGATGGCCAGTCCCATGAACGTGAAGGGCAGGGAAGCCACCACCACCACGGCGATCGCCATGACGAAACGCGCCGGCGTGGTGGTGGCGGGGGTCAGCAGTGCCGCGATGACGACGACGGGAAGGAGGGAGAGCAGCATCATCAGCACCCCCGTGAGGATGCGGCTGGCGAACTGCGGCCCCGGCCCCACGGGCAGGGTGCGGGTGTAGGGCTCCCACGGTTGGGCGCGGTCCTCCGAGACGCCGATGCCGTGGCCGAACAGGTTGCTGATGATGACCGCGAAGATCACCATTGAGGCGGTGGCGAACGTGGCGCCCGCGGGGTCGTCCCCGGTGTTGGGCACGACGAAGAACAGCATGGAGGCCGCGGGGAAGAACGCGGCGCCCAGCATCGCCATGGGGATGCGGCTGACCTGGAGCAGCTGATAACGGGTGTGGACGAGGGTGAGTGACACGCGGCTGTCTCCGGTCAGTTCGCGGACAGGGTGAGGAAGGCTTCTTCGAGGGTGGTGGGTCGCACCTCCAGGCGGGAGAACGCGGCCCCGCGCCCGACCAACTCGCGCACCAGTCGGTCGGCGTCCGAGGTGAGCAGGTGAATGCGGTCCCCCTCGTCCTCCCGGCTGATGACCCCCGGCAACTCCGGCAGGTCGTCGGCGGTCAGGCTCACCCGGTGCACGTCGGCCAGACCGCGAATGGCGTCGATGCTGTCGTCGGCCAGCACCCGGCCCTCCACGACCACCACGACGCGCCGGGCCAGCGCCTCCACCTCCTCCAGGTAATGGCTGGTCAGCACGACGGTGCCGCCGCCCCGGTGGAAGTCCCGGATGCGCTCCCACAGCGTGTGACGGGCCTCGACGTCCAGTCCCGTCGTGGGTTCGTCGAGCACCACCAGTCGGGGGCGGCCCACGAAGGCCAGGGCCACGGCCAGTCGCCGCTTCTGACCACCGGACAGGCCGCCGGTCTGCCGGCGCGCCAGATCCGTCAGTCCGAAACGCTCCAGGAGCTCGTCCCGGTCCTCCGACTCGGGGTAGTGGGCGGCGACGAAGTCGACGACCTCCGAGACCCGCAGGGTGGCCGGGAGGCCGGTCTCCTGCGGGGTCATGCCGATGAACCGGCGGTTGGCCGGCACCCGGGGGTCGCCTCCGAACAGTTCGCACTGCCCGGAGGTGGGCCGCCGCAGTCCCACCAGCAGGTTGAGGAGGGTGGACTTACCGGCCCCGTTGGGACCCAGGAGTCCGATGAGTTCGCCCTCGTTCACCGTCAGGTCGACACGGTCGAGGGCGGTGTGGTCACCGTAGACCCGGGTGAGCCCGCGGGCCCGTATCACCTCCGCCCCCCGCGCCCCGGCGGCATCGGGTCGATCCGCTCGGCTCTCGGTCCCGGTCGTCGGGCCTTCCGTCTTCGCTGCTCCCGGGGTGGGTGTCATCGCTGCTCCTGAGAAGAGGAGAACGCGCCGGTACGGGAACCGGCGTGCTCCGTGGGGCGGGGGGTGGACTCCGATGTATCGGTGCCGCGGGGCGGATCGTCGCCGGGCCGGTGGGTGGGAAGGTGCCCGAGGAGGTCCTCGGGGGCGGGGGTGGGACTGGGAAACATCTGGGCCGATCGCGCGTAGGTTTGCAACTCCTCCGCCATACCCAGTCCGAGCCGGTTGTGCAACATGTGCACGTGGGAGGAGACGAGTTGGCCGGGATGCCCGGGTGAGAGTTCCCGGGCGGCGCGCACCAACGAGACCAGGGCGCGGTACCAGGGGGTCAGGGGACTTCGGTCCCCCGGGTCCCCGGCCGGTGCCGGACGGGGTCGTTCCCGCTCGGCGGTCACCGCCGCCCCACACAGTCGGTCCACCCGGTCGGGCGGGTGGCCCGCGTCGATCACCCGGGAGCGCCAGGCCGCCAGGCCGAAGTGGTGGAAGGCGGCCTCGTCCTCCGGGTCCTCCAGCGCGTGCCCCGCGACCAGCACCGCCCGCAGGGCCAGCCCCGCCCTGGCGCCCGTGGAGGGGGCACGGCGCAGGAACGCCGCGATCAGTTCGCTGGAGAGCCGGAACAGGTGCTCCGAGGCCGGCATCAGCCGCGCCCCTCCGTACCGTTCGAGCTCCGGTTCGTAGACCGCGCGGTGCACACCGGGCGGCAGCATCTCCCGCACACCCGGATCGGAGCCCGGGATCCCCTCCCCGAGGGCCAGGCGGGCGGCGACGGCCCGGTGGGCGTCGGCCCCGATCGGTGTCTCGTCGTCGCGCAGGCGCCCGGCCGCCCCGAGGCCCTCGGTCAGCGCCGCCTCCACCCGCTCGGCCTCCGAGGCGTCGAGATCACCGATCCGCAGCCGCACGTGCGGACCGGCGTGCCAGTAGCGGATGAAGAACCACGGTCGGCCCGGCAGGGTGGCGACGACCGGGGAGACGACCTCCGTCACCACCCTGTCGTGGAGGGAACGCGCGGGCGAAGCGGTGTGCAGGTGCCAGGCCCGCCAGGTCGTGCCCGGCGCGTCCCCGGGGGGTGCCGGAGGAAAATCGTGCGCCACGCTGTCTCTTTTCGTCACGTTTCCTTCACTGCGGTTCATCGCGATTCGTCGCGGTGGTTCACGGTTCGTCCGTGGTGCCGGTGGGAGCGGGGCCGGCCCGGGCCGGGGATGTCCGGTCACATCCGCAGGTCGAGGGCGGGAAGGGTGTGCCGCGGAGTCCCGGTGATGATGGAGAAGACCACCATCTCGTCCGGTTCCAGCCCGAGGATCGACTGGGCGGAATGTTCCCGGAACGCTTTGACGGGGCGGGCGTACAAGCCCGCCGCCGCTGCCGCCAGCGAGACCCCCTGGGCCGCCCAACCTGCGGCGTACTGGGCGGTGTTGAAGGCGCCGGCACCGAACCGGCGGACGAACTCCCGGGGCCGCACGGTCAGAAACCACAGGGCCGTCGCGTGCCGGACGTCGCACCCGCTGGCCGGATTCGCCGGGTACCCGTAGATCTCCTCCATGCGGGTGGCGGCGGTGGGGTCCTCCCGGTGCGGCTCCACCGCCCCCTCCCGCAGCCGGTACACGCCGTCGGCGTGGCCGTCGACCGCCTGGAGCACGCAGGTGACGCGCAGCGCGGCGAGTACCTCGCGCAGCAGGTCGCCCGGTGGCGGCACGGACAGCCAGCGGGCCGCGTCGTGCACGACCTCGGCCGGTACCCGGCGGCGGCGTCCACCGGTTCCGTACATCCCCCGGGGCATCCCGCCGGAGGTACGCCGCCACATCGTCTCGGCCCAGGTCCACGCCCCCTCCGGGGAGGCCGTCGGGACGGTCGTCGTCACGGTGGCCGGCTCCACGGGGGCGCTCTCCTCCTGGGCGCGGTTGATCGTGAGCACCTCGGTCAGCACGGGGTCCTCGGGGAGTTCGACCTCGCTCCGGGTTCCCCCCGGGCCGGTCGAGGGGGGCGACGGGGACGGATCGAGCTCCACCGTCAACGGTAGGGTCCACTCACCGGAGGGAGTCAGTCCGTAGGCCGCCAGCCCGGCCCGGGCCCCCGGACCGGGCAGACCCACCCGGCCCGGCACCCCGAACAGTTCCATGCCCAGGCACAGCTGACGCAGGCCGATGCCCAGTTCCAGGTTGACCAGCGTGCCGCGGAACCACTTGTAGGAGGGGGGCAGGCGGGTGTAGCGGCCCGCGAGCACCACCTCCCGACGGCCGGTGTCCCGCACCGCGTCGGGCAGGGTCGTCAGCCCGTGCCGGTAGGGATCGAACACCCGGCGCCGCGCCCCGTCGTCGACGAGCACGTGCACGGGGAACCTCCCTCGCACCGAGGGCGCGACCCGGTGGTCGTCGAACGGGTTGTTCGGCTCCCGACGCTGCAACCCGAAGCCCGCGACCAGGGCGTGTCCCAGCGGATCGGTCACGGCCACCCCCACCCGACCATGGGGGAAGGAGACCCCTTCCAGCAGCTCACAGGTGCCCCGGGGAAGCGGCACCCGCGGCTCCCCGGCGACCTCGTCCGCCAGTTGCGACGCCACGTCGGTCTCCGACAACGGCTCCTCCGTTCCCACCCCCTCACGGGTCAGGGGCAGATCGACGCCGGTGGCGTGCGCGAACCACCGGGCGTCGCGGGAGAAGATGTCGGCGTCCTCCGGCAGCGGTGGTTCGGCGGTGTGCCGTCGGGTCGCTGAGGTCATGTGGGCTCCCCCTGCCTCATGGGAACGGATGCGGATCGTAGGGGGCCGTGCCGTGCTCCTGCGGGGTGCCGGCCAGCGCCGCGGTCAACCGGGGCAGATTCACCAGCCGTTGCTGGGTGTGGCCGAAGCACATCGGGATGATGCCGGGCACGGCCGCCTTGACTGCCGCCAGTCCGAGATCGGCGTGGTCACGGGTGGTCAGGTCGACCAGCACGACGCGGTCCAGCCCGGCCGCCGCGTACAGCTCCCGGATGTGGTCCAGCGCCCCCCGGACGTGACCGCCCGAGGCGCGGCGCACCCGCTGCGGCCACTCGGGGAACGCCTCCTCCAACGTCATCCGCGGCCCGCCGAGAACGGCGGTCACCCGTTCCAGTTTCTCGGGCAGCGTGTGCAGTCGGATGTGGTCCTCCATGTCCGTGACCAGCCACGGGTCGGCCAGCATCTCCTCGGCCCGCGCCCGGTTCCAGTCCATGCGGTCCGAGACGATCTGCCCCAGTTCCCACAGGGCTCCGCGCACCGCCACGTGCGGGTGGAGACCGGAACCGGCCGAGGCGAACGTGGCTGGGTAGGCGTTCACCTCGTTGACCGCGAGGGCCCACACCACGGGCACGTCGATGTCCCGGGTGGCCCTCAGCAGGTGGACGGTGAAACCGTGCGAGACGATCAGGTCCACCAGTCGCCGGCTCACCGGGTCGGTCACCGAGGAGAGGGTGATCTCCGGCAGGGGCCGGGCCCGGTGCCACCCGAGCAGGAAGGCATCGCGTTCGGCCAGTTCCAGCAGCGAGTGCAGGGCGGCCTCCTCCGGACCGGAGCCCAGGGCACTGCCGCTGGAGGACTCGTGGAAGAGGTGTCGACGGGGCGGGGCACCGGCCCGTCGTGCGGCGTGTCGCGCCCGCCGGTAGCGGTAGTCGTACTGGAAGAACCCGATCTCGGCGGGGACCAGCAGGGCCCGACCGGTGTCCGCGTCGTGACCCCACACCCAGTCCATGGGGGTGTCGGGGGTCATCCGACCGGCCAGACAGGCCGGATGCGCCAGCTGCTCCTCCGTGTACTCCCCGAAGGTCGCCGGGTCCACCGCCACCTCCGCCACCTCGCGGTACGACAGGTCGGTGAGCACCGGCTGTTGGTGGGGAAAGCCCGCCATCCGCTCGTAGGTCTCCAGGACCGCGATCGGTTCGGCGGCGGCGAAGGTTCGGGCGCGGCCGTACCCCATCGCGATGGAGTCGGGCAGCACGGCCTGGCTCATCGCGAACGGCGCGGTCAGCTCCCGCTGCACGGCCAGCACCGGACCGAAGCGGGGGTCCACGACCCGCTCGCGCAGCGTCTCGCGATCCAGCAGCGGGGTGCCCTCGGCCCTGCGCCCCGGGTCCTCCGGGTGCGCGGGGAGCCGGGGGAGCTCCGGGGCGGCCGGGGGGCTGTCCGGATGCGCCTCCCCGGGGACGGAGGAGCACAGCGGGCAGGCGAAGTTGCGCGTCACGCGGTGACGTCGCGACCCCCGCGAGCCGAGGGCGTACAGCCCTCCGGGATCCAGTGTGGCGGGATCCACCCCCCGCAGCAGCGCGGTCACCATCTCCGACAGCAGCGGTCGGCGCGGCACCACCCGTGACACCGGCCGCGCGAGGTCGTCCACCAGCGGGTGCGGGATGGCGGTCCGGGCGCGCACCTCGGCGCAGCCGGCGCAGCCGCCGTCGGTACCCGGCACCCAGCGCGGCCCGATGAACACCTCGTCGTCGTGGAGCCGCACCGAGAGGTGTTCGCGTCCGGCCCCGGCGGCGGCGCGCAGCATGTCGCCCTCCCACCGCGCGTCCCACCCGGTGCCCAGGGAGACCGTGCCGCTCACGGCCCCGAGCAGCGGCCGCAGAACCTCCTCCCAGCGCTCCGGGATCCCGGGGAACGCGTCGGCGAGGGCGGGGGCCACGAACAGCCCGGCCTCCCGGACGGCGGTCACGACCCGGCTCCGGCCACGGTGTGGACCTCGACGCCGCCCCACCACAGGGGCGGCTCGCCGAGCACGGGGTCCCCCGGCCGGGGCACACCCCGGTATTCCACCCCCGTCACCGCGGCGTGCTCGGTGAGCCGCTTGCGCAACTCCGTGAGCACCGCGCCGTCGGCGAAGAGGAGGGCGTCGGTGTGGGCCCCGTCCGGGACCCTCCCCCCGCCGGGCACGGCGTCGGCCCGGAGTCGCGCCAGCAGCGCGGCCAGGGCACCGCCGAGGGCCTCGGTGTCGTTCCGGCCCCAGCTGGGGCCGCCTCCGGCCGAGGGGTCCCCGTCGACCTCCACCCGGGCCAGTCGCCAGTCGAGGGCGGGGTGGTGCAGCAGGGTCACCGTCAGCGGGGTCGCGCCCTCCTCTTCCTCCAGGGCCCTCAGCAGCGGCAGCAGTTCCCGGGGGGCGGGGTCCCCCGGGTTCCACCGACGGGTGGACAGCGGTACGGCCTCCTCGGCGAGCAGCCGCAGCACACCGTCCAGGAGCCAGTGCTCCTCGGTGAGTCCCGCGGCGGCGACGCCCTTCCCCCCGCACCGGGCGCGCAGAGCGGCCAGGGTGACGGCGACGGTGGCGGTCCGCTGATCCCGCGCCCACGCCACGACCGTTCCGGGGCCACCGGGTCGGTCGCCGGACTCCCTCAACGCCAGCGGCAATTGCGGCAGCTCTGCGCCGGGCGTCGGGGCGAACAGGCCCGTCCACCGGGAGGTGAGGGCGGTGACGGCCTCGACCGCGGCGTCGGGGTCGGGCACGGGGTCCGTCCCGATGGTGTGGAGCGTGCGCGGCGCCGTGGATCCCGGGTCGGTGACCGTCGCCACGGCGACCGGGTCCGCCGCCATGGCACTGCCGTGCAGCACGTGCGCCTCGCCGGTGTCACCGGTGGTCAGCGCCTCGAACAGCGTCTGCCCGGCGATCGCGCCGGACAGCGCGTCGGCCGCGGGGTGGGGAAGCGGTTCCTCGTCGCCGGCCCACTCGTCGGCCCGTCGTGCCAGTTCGCGCGGGAGCGGGTGGGGGGCGGTCCCCCGGTGGGGCGGGCCGACGATCACGACCCGTTCCCCGACGCTCACTCGTACCACAGGCGCGTCCGGGACGACCCGGGAGGCGATGCCGTCGGGCAGCTCATCGGGGTCCGTTCCGGCCGGGGGGTGGTACAGCACGGCGTCGATCCGGGCGGGCAGGTCCTCGGGACGGTCCGCCACCGTGGCGCCCAGCCGTTCCGCGGTGGCGGCGACGGCCTCCCGGTCGGCCGCGGCCAGCACGATCCGGGTCACTCCCGCCCGGTGCAGGCCGCGCGCGGCGGGCAGCGTCACCTCCGCGGGCCCGTACAGCAGCACCCGGGCCGCCCTCAGCCGCGCGAAGACCGCGTACGGATCGGCCGCCACGGCCTCGATGTGGGCCAGCGCCTCGGGGTGACGCGCGCGGAGCTCGGCGGAGGGTTCCGGTTCGGTGAACGCCCCCGGGTCCAGGAGCAGATCGCGGCGGGCGAGTTCGGCCGTGATCCTGCGCACCACCGGGCGGGCCCGCTCCGAGCCCAGGGCCGCGACCAGTTCGTCCTCCGTGGCGCCGTCCTCCAGGAGGGGCACGCAGACGTCGAAGACGCCGTACAGCTTCGGCGGGCCGCCGAAGACGAACTGGGTGCGCGGACCGCTGAGGTACACGCCGTTGGGCACCGGCGCGTAGTGGAGATGGGGGCGGGCTCTCATGCTCATATCGGCTTTCCTCCGTACTGGAAGGACCCGTTGGCGGTGCGTCCGATCTCCACCACCCACTCCGCGGCGCGCGGGGCGTCACAGACCCCGGGGAGCGCCTCCTCCACGTATCCGGCCCCCCGCCGCTCCCGCATGCGCGGCAGCACGCGCACGCCCAGTGCGCAGGCCAGATCGACGTACTGCGGTTTGTCCCGGCCGCGTCGATCGTCCCCGTCGCCGCCGGGGGCGCGATCGGTCACGTCGAGCACCGTCTTGAGCACGACCTCCTCGGGCACCCCGTGCCGGGCGCGCCACCGCTGGAGGGCGAGCAAGCGGTCGCGGTCCTCCGGTCCGGTCGCCATCACCGCTTCCAGTTCCTCCCCGCCGTACCAGCGCCGGCGCGCGAGGATCGCGGAGCCCACGGAGAACCGCGGGCAGCGCCGTGTGTCGCGGGTGTCCCCACCGACGGTCGTGTGCCAGTCGTGAACAAGGTCCTCGCGCAACTGTCCTCCGGCGTAGAGCCAGTTGGCCAACCGCAGCGGTGGCGGGTACATCTCGGGATGACCGGTGCCCAGGGTCAGCACGATGACCCGGCGCCCGTCGGTGTCCCTGACGGCCAGTTCGTCGGTGTCCGGGTCGTGCACCAGGCGCAGCGCGTACCAGTCGTCGGGCTCCAGCGCGTCGTCCAGGACCCGGGGGTGGGCGTTGACGTTCAGCCGGTGCAGGCCGGCGTCCTCCACCACGCGGTTCCCGGTGGCGCCGTAGTACCGCGGCAGTCGATCGGCCAGGTGGTCCAGGGCCCGACCGCCGAGCGCGCGGTCCGCTCCGAGGAACCGGCCGTGCAGCATCCCGTGTCCCGCGTAGGCGTCGTTGAAGACCAACTGTTGCCGCCAGGTCTGGACCAGGACGCCGTACGCCAGGGGTTCGCGGCGGAAGCGGTCGGGAATGCCGGCGACGAGGTCGTCCACTCCCGCCGCGGTCCAGGTCAGGTCGCGTCCCTCGGCCCCGGCTGCGGTGAGGTCGGCGCGCAACCGTTCCGTCACCCGCTCGCGCAGGGTGTACAGGCGTTCCAGGGAACCATCGGCGGGTCCGAGGTCGGCCGGCGATTCCGTCTCCAACGCCATGCCCCGGCGGTACACCTCCCGGACGAGGTGGTCGGCGTTCGGGACGAGCGGGATGTCGGCCCCGGCCCCGAAGCGCTCGACGAAGGCGGCCGACAGCAGGGCCCGGACGTCGTGCAGCATGTCGAAGGCCGAGAGCAGCCGCACCCCGGCGGCCAGGTCCTCGAGTTGCGATCGCCATCGCGCGGTCGACACCCGCAGCCCGCTCAGGAGGGTGTCCTCCTCGACGGGGATCTGGGCCGGGCGACGCGCCACACGGCTCAGCTCCATGAGGGATGCGCGCAGGCTCCCCAACTCGACTGTCTGTTCGCCGGGGGACGCGTCGGCGACCCGGGGCAGGGCTTCCGCGATCCGGTGCAGCAGGGGAGCGGCGGGGGACTCCGGGGCTCGCAACAGGTCCGTCCACTCGGCGCCGCCGTCCTCGGGCCGGGCCCGCGTGCAGAGGATTCCCGCGTCCACCGCCTTGCGCACCGCGCCCATCGCCTGCTCCGGGGCGCAACCCGCCCGGGCGGCGAAGTCGGCGACCACGGCGTCGAAGCGGCGCGGTCCCATGGCGGTGACTTCCAGCAGGGCCAGCACCGTGGGGGACAGCGGCGCGGAGAGGCGGCGCATGCCGTCCCCGTCCGGGCGCAGGAAGTACAGGCGGCCGGCGTCGGGGGCGATGTCGGCGGTCGGGGGGAGCTGCACGAGGGTGGCGGGGTCGAGGGTCCGCGGCGGCACCTGGAGACCGCCCATCACGTAGTCGAGCATCGCCCGGTCCAGCCCGGGGAAAGAGGTCATGCCCTCGAACACCGGCGTGTCCGGACCCGGCCCGTCGGTCTCCGGCACGGCGAGTCCGACCGCGGTGAACCGGGTCAGGGGGCTGGTGCGGACCATGGCCCTGGTGACGTACTGGAGCAACCCGCGTTCGGTCTTCCGCAGCCGGGCGGACGGGCCGCCCGGCCGGGCCACGGCGGCCCGGTAGCGCTCGGCCCCCTCGCCCGCCTCCCGGGCCACCAGGGCGAGGGAGCGACGAAGGTCGTCGTCGGCCAGCAGTTCGGCCAGCCGGGTCCGCTCGCGGCCGATGGCCTCCTCGTGGCACTCCGCCACCTGTCGGCGTGCCGTGTCCCGACGCGCGCGGACCTGCCGCCAGTGCTCCACACAAGGGCGCTCGACGATCAGTTCGGCCCGTGGTGTGCGGTCGTTGTGAACGGCCCGCCGCAGGGCGATGAGGCGGCCGCGGAGATCCGGGTCGGTGGTCCCGCCGATCTCCGCGTGCAGCTCGTCGGAGCAGCGCTCCGCGGCTTCCCGCACCCCCCCTTCGGCGTCGTGCAGGGCCCGTACGGCCCGCAGGAGTTCGGGGTCGGCCAGTCGCGTGCGGCGCAGCGGGTTGAGACGGAGCATCCACAGCGGCTCACCGGCCTCATCGGGGTGGCCCTGCCTCCCGGGCTCCGGCTCCGCCCCCGTCACACGGCCTCCTTGGTGTCGCGAGACGCCACCCGCTCGAGGCGTTCGGACCACGGCTCCCCGAGGACCCGGTCGACCAACTCCGCGATGGCGTGACAGAAGTAGTAGCGGTGCATCGGCGGCAGTCCGAGCAGCGGCAGCTGTTGGTAGAAGAGGTTGACGACCAGTCGGTAGGAGGCGAACCACTGCGGGGGGTCGGCGATGACCCCCGAGGCGTCCACCGCGCGGTGGAAGGCGCTCGGCTCGTGATCCGCGGCCCCCCTGCCGCCGGGCGGGCCCATGGTGTCGGTGTCGAACCCCGGCCCGAGCCCGTCGACGACCGCCGGGGTGAGGTCGCCCCGGGCCACCGCGCCGTCGAAGAGTCCCGTGCAGTAGGCGAAGGCTCGCCCCCACTCCGCGGTGCGGGGGTCGGGGCGACCGGCCAGGGCGTTCTCGACCACCGGGAGCAGTCCGGGGGCGTCGTCTTCCAGGCGACGATCGAAAGCCGGACGCGGGTCCTTCCCACCCGCGGTCCAGGCGAGGAAGGCCTCGGCGTGCGAGCGCAATGAGAACACGCCGAAGGCGGCCCCGGCGTGGTGGGCGTCGGCGAGTGCGACGAACGCCTCCGCGACGTGCAGGGTGGCGTCGACCGGTGGGGCCGCGAACGCCTCGACGGTGCGCAGCAACGGTTGGTTGAGCCGGCCCAGGGCGAGGGCCCGCAGGTCGTTCAACGGCGCGGGCCACCCCTTCTCGTCCTCCGCGGACAGGAACTCCAGGGCTCCGTGGTCACGCATCGGCAGGTACGGCGGTGCGACATTCTCCAGGCGGCCGAACTCGCGGGCCCGGTTCAGGTACTCCTCCTCGGTCATGGGCCGGTCACCGGGGGGCCCGGCGTCCAACCGTGAGGCGAGCTCCCGCCAGGGCAGTTCGGAGCCCCGTCCGGGCTGGGCGACGATGTCCACGTGGGGGCCGTGCAGCCACCCCCGACGGATGTGGACGACGCCGGCACCGTGGTCCTCGCGCAGGGCCCGGCAGGCAGGGAGGACGGTCCGGGCGAGCCAGCCGGGGGTGAGGGGGGCACGGGTGTAGAGGCGGAGTCCGGTCACGGCGGACGGATCCGCGGGGACGCCGGCCTCTGAAACGCTAACGGTCACACTGACGCACCTGTTCGTGGCTCGGTGAGAGGAGGTCGGTCATGCGGGCTTCCGCGGCAGATCACCCGGCTGACGTGGGTCATGATGCCCGGGGCGTTCTCGGCCCATCAACGGCCCGTCCGGACTTTGCTGACATGTGTCACGTCCCCCGATGACATCCATCATGGTCCCGTCGGGAGGGCTCCTGGTTAGGCTCGCAACAAGGCCGCCGGAGGAGGGCAATTGAGCGAGACGCAGGGGGTGGGCACCCACCATGACCTGCCGCGCGGCAGCGGCGTGGAGATCTTCGAGGAGCACTACGCGGGCAAGCCCGGCGCCGGGTGGGAGATCGACAGACCGCAGCGGGCGCTGGTGGAGCTCGCCCGCCGGGGCGTGTTCCGCGGACGGGTGCTGGACATCGGCTGCGGCAGCGGTGACAACGCCCTGATGCTCGCGGAGCGGGGGCTGGAGACCACCGGGGTGGACGCGGCTCCCAGTGGCATCGAACTGGCCCGGGAGAAGGCGGCGCGACGCGGCCTCGAGGCCCGTTTCCTGGTGCGGGACGTGCTGCGCCTGAAGGAGTGGGGGGAACGGTTCGACACGGTCCTGGACGTCGGTCTTTTCCACTGTTTCCCGGACGAGGACCGCCCGGCGCTGGTGGAGGGCGTGTCGGCGGTGACGGTCCCGGGGGGGCGCTACGTGCTGATGTGCTTCAGCGACCGGCAACCGGGGACCCGGGGACCGCGCCGGGTGTCGGAGCAGGAGATCCGCACCGCTTTCGCGAGGGGATGGCGCATCGAGGTGTTGCGACCGGTCGAACTGGAGGTGGCGTTCGAGCCCGGCGTGGCCCGGGCCTGGCTGGCCGTCATGACCCGGCGGTGAGCGGAACGTCGTCGTCCCGCTCACCGCGTCCCCCGGTTCAGTCGGTCCAGGGGGTGGCGGCCGGTGGGGGGAACAGCTCGTCCAGGTGTGTCGACACCTCCGCGTCGAGCGGGTCGTCGAGGGCGGTGAGCGCCCGGGTCAGATGGTCGGTCGTGCGCGGACCGATCACGGCGGCGGTGACGCCGGGACGGGAGAGCAACCAGGAATGCGCCACGTCGGCGGGCTCCCTGCCGAGTTCCGCGCAGAACTTCTCGTACGAGGCGATGGTGTCCGTGTGGTGCTCCAGGGCCACCTGCGCCCGGCCCTGGGCGGACTTGACCGCGGTACCCCGACGGAGCTTGGCCAACGCGCCGCCGAGCAGGCCGCCGTGCAACGGCGACCAGGCCAGGACGCCGATGCCGTGGGCGCGGGCGGCGGGGATCAGCTCCATCTCGGCGTGGCGGGTGACGAGGTTGTAGACGCACTGTTCGGAGACGATGCCGAGGAAGTTCCGACGCCCGGCCTCCCCCTGGGCCGCCGCCAGGTGCCAACCGGCGAAGTTGGAGGAGCCGACGTAGCGGATCTTGCCCTGTCGGACGAGGGTTTCCATGGCCTGCCACACCTCCTGCCACGGGGCGGTGCGGTCGATGTGGTGCATCTGGAAGAGGTCGATGCAATCGGTGCGCAGTCGACGCAGGGAGGCCTCGCAGGAGGCGATGATGTGCCGGGCCGACAGGCCCCCGTCGTTGGGCAGGTCCGTCATGGGGTGGAACACCTTCGTGCCCAGGACCACGCGCTCGCGCCTCCCGCCTCCCCGGGCGAACCACTCCCCGATGAGTTCCTCGGTGAATCCCTTGTGAACCTGCCATCCGTAATGGTTGGCGGTGTCGAAGAAATTCACCCCCTCCTCCAGCGCGCGATCCATGAGTGCCAGGCCCTCTTCCCGGGTCGTCCGCACGCCGAGGTTGAGCGTTCCGAGACAAATCGGACTGACCCGCAGGGCGGTGCGCCCAAGATTCACGTAACGCATGACCATTCTCCTCCCGATGTTTCAACCGATGCCACGGGTCCGGGTCGCGATGTTCCCGGTTCGATTTTCCCGATCAGGCCCCGACCAGGCTGCGCAGGCATGCGATGAGACTGCGCGCCTGCACGTTGACATAATGACTGTGGAGCAACAGCCCCGAGAGCTGCGAGAGCGTCATCCAGCGGTAATCGGGGTCACCGTGCGAATCGTGATCGATATCCGTCCGAATGATGAGGTATCGGTTCCTGGCATGGTGGAATCGGCCACCCTCCTCGGAGAGGGTTGCCTCGAAGAGAATATCTTCGCCCGACGCCTCCAGTACATGCTCGAGATATCGAGGAAGCGCCTCGGGGGGAAGGTCCGCGTAATTCTCCGGCGTGCACATCACGGTGGGGCCGAGTTCGACCACGTCGAGATAACCCGGTTCGACACCGGAGTGGACCAGGACGTGCGGAACGCCATTTATCTCCTTGACGAGGAAGGCCACGATCCCGAGCCCGCAGGGCTCTATCATCGGTTGTGACCACTGGCGGACCTCCCGCTCCCCTGCATCGAGAACCCGGACCGCCATCACGCGAAAGAACCGTCCGCTCTCGTGCGCGATCGAGTACTCGTCCCGTCGCCATTTCTCCACGGCGCGCAACGGCATGAGCGTGGCATCGACCCGGTGCCCGGTCCGTGATTCGGTGATCCAACTGAGAATGTCACCGGTGGAGTGCAGGGCGTTCCCCCCGCCGACCGCCGCCGGCGCACGAGTCCCGGAGCCGGCGGCGGGGGAGACTCCCCGAGGGTCCGCCGGATCGGTGAACGGCAGGCAGGACAGCACGGTACGGATGTCCATGTTCAGCAGATCGTCGCAGTTCAGAAGCGCATGAAGCTGCCCGATGGTCAGCCAGGCGAAGCCGTCGACAAGCGGCACGTCACCAGTGGTCTCAACCACCATGTTGCGATTGCGCTTCTGGTAGAACCAGGCCCCCTGCTCCGACTGCAGGACATCCGCCACGACCCGATACGGACCGGTTTCACGGAAATACGAAAGGTAGGGGACGGGGCGCCCACCGTGCACCCGGGTGTAATTGCTCCGAGTGGCCTGAACCGTCGGGGAGATTTGCAGGCCGTTGCTGTTACCCGGCTCCGCCTTCATCTGAACCAGACAGTGCAGAACACCGTTGAAATCCTTGACCAGAAGCCCCAGGATTCCGATCTCCGACTGATTTATGATGGGCTGTGACCAGGCCGGAACCGGCGCCCCCTCCACCAGCACCGACAATCCCTGCACGCGGAAGAACGCACCACTCTCGTGAACCAGGTCCCCGGTTTCGGAATCGGTGCGCCACCCGTCGAGGGAATCCAGGGGGATTCTCTTCACCCGCGCACCGCGAGCTTTCCGTTCCGCGTAACGACGATGAAATTCGTCAAGCGGGACGAGCGCCCCATCGTTCACGACCGAGGCCGACTCCGCAATGCGCGGAGCGATCGGTCGGTCGTCGGCTACACGCGACAACCGAGAGGGCAGGAGCTGGGACATGGAAAACTCCCGGGAGTCGTCCGAGCAGAATGGCCCGACCCTAACCGTTTCCGGCCGCCGCGTCACCGGTCGCCGGGAGGCCGACGCGGCATCCATCCGACGCAACACCAAATGAGAACATGCGGGGTTGCACATGACAAGGCTTGTGTGATGGGGAGTCACCGGCCTTATGATCGTGGTGTGGACGACAGACACACGCTCCCCCATCCGCTCCACGTCGGGCGGCCGAACCTCGGCAGCCGTGATCGCCTGATGGAACGTCTCAACGGCGCGCTCGACCGCTTGTACCTGACGGACGGTCCCCTCGTCCGCGAATTCGAGAATGAGCTGACGGGGATCGCGGCCACACGACACTGTGTGGCGGTCTGCAATGCGACGACCGGTATTCAGATCGCGGCCCGGGCCTCCGGCATCAAGGGGGGCGACGAGGTCATCGTCCCCGCCTTCACCTGGGTGGCCACCCCGCAGGCCCTGGAGTGGATCGGCGTGGTTCCCGTGTTCTGCGACGCCGACGAGGAGACCGGCAACATCGACCCGGCACACGCGGAGCGACTGATCGGCCCGCGCACCCGGGGCATCCTCGGCGTGCACGTCTTCGGCCGCCCCTGCCCGGTGGACGACCTGGAGGAGCTGGCCCGCCGGCACGGGATCACGCTGCTCTTCGACGCCGCGCACGCCCTGGGCTGCACGTACCGCGGCCGGCCCGTCGGTGGCTTCGGCGCGGCCGAGGTGTTCAGCTTCCACGCCACCAAGTTCGTCAACAGCTTCGAGGGCGGCGCGATCGTCACCGACGATCCCGAACTCGCCGAGCGGGCACGCGCCATGCGGAATTTCGGCATCGGCCCCGACGGCACGGTCGGCTCCGGGGGCACCAACGCGAAGATGAACGAGGGTGTCGCCGCCATGGGTCTGACGTCACTGGAGGTCATGGAGGACCTCATGGTCACCAATCGGGAGCACCACCTGCGTTACCGGCAGGGTCTCGCCGGGATCCCCGGGGTCTCGGTCCGACAGCAGGCCCCCGGGGAACGCTCCAACCACCAGTACCTGGTCATCGAGGTCGACGCCGCCCGGGCCGGCATCCATCGGGACGAGTTGCACGCCGCCCTGACGAGCCGCAACGTGCTCTCGCGCCGCTACTTCGCCCCCGCCTGCCACCGGGTGGAGCCCTACCTCGGTGATCCGGCACGCCACGCGCCGTTGCCCCTACCGCGCGCCGAGGCGCTCTCCGAGCGGGTCCTCGCGCTGCCCACCGGCACCGCCGTGTCCGAAACGGACGTCAAGGCCGTCTGCGCCCTCATCCGGGAACTCGTCCCCACCGACGGGGGCGGGTGAGTCCGGTGTACCAGGAGGATTTCGCCGGGATCTACGACCTGGTGTACCGCGCCCACAGGGACTACGCCCGGGAGGCCCGTACCCTCCGCGAACTGGTCCGCGACCGTCGGCCGGGGGCCTCGCGGCTGCTGGACGTGGGGTGCGGCACCGGGGAACACCTGCTGCGGCTGCGCGGGGATTTCGAGGTGGCGGGGGTGGACCTCTCCGTTCCCATGGTGCGCGCGGCCCGGGACAAGTTGGGTCCGGACGTTCCGTTGACCGTCGGCGACATGCGCTCCCTGGCCCTGGGGACGCTTCACGACGTCGTCATCTGCCTGTACAGCGCGATCGGTTACGTCGCGGGCACCGGAGAACTCCGGGCCGCCATCGGGCGCATGGTCGACCACCTGGTTCCCGGCGGCGTCCTGATCGTCGAGCCCTGGATCCTCCGGGAGAACTGGAACGGGGGCGAGCTGGCCCGGGCGTCGTTCGACGGAAACGGCTTCGCCATCTCCCGCATGGGACGGTGGACCACGCGCGAGGGCCGCAGCCGGGTGGACATGCACTACCTCGTGGCCACCGACGACGGGGAGGTGCGCCACTTCATCGATCACCAGGAACTGTGTCTGTTCTCACTCGCCGAATACGAGGCGGCCTTCGCCTCCGCCGGTTGCGCGGTGGAGTACCTGCCGCGGGACTACGGGGACCGAGGCGTCCTCGTCGGCGTGCGGCGTGACACGGACGGGGACGGGGGCGGGGAGGACTGACCTCCTCGCGCCACGCACCCGGGACCGTCCCACGGACCTCACCATCACTTCGGGGGGAGAAGAAGTGAAAGCACTCGTTCTGTCGGGCGGATCGGGCACCCGCCTGCGCCCCATCACGCACACCTCCGCCAAACAGTTGGTGCCCGTGGCCAACAAGCCGGTGCTCTTCTACGGCTTGGAATCGATCGCCGAGGCCGGCATCACCGAGGTGGGCATCGTCGTCGGTCACACCGAGGACGAGGTGCGGGAGGCGGTCGGCGACGGCTCCCGCTTCGGCCTCAAGGTGACCTACATCCGCCAACGGGAGCCGCTGGGGCTCGCCCACGCCGTGCTGATCTCCCGGGAGTACCTGGGGGACGAGGACTTCGTGATGTACCTCGGCGACAACTTCATCATCGGCGGCATCACCGGGGTGGTCGAGGAATTCCGGCGTTCCCGCCCGGCCGCCCACATCCTGCTCACCCGGGTCCCCGACCCGGGTCGGTTCGGGGTGGCCGTCCTCGACGAGCGGGGCGCGGTGATCGGCCTGGAGGAGAAACCCGAGCACCCCCGGAGCGACCTGGCCCTGGTGGGTGTCTACCTCTTCTCCTCCGCAGTCCACGAGGCCGTACGTGCCGTCGAGCCCTCCTGGCGCGGCGAACTCGAGATCACCGACTCCATCCAATACCTCATCGACTCCGGGGCCGATGTCCGCTCCGATGTCATCGACGGCTACTGGAAGGACACCGGCAACGTCGACGACCTGTTGGAGGTCAACCGAACGATCCTGGAGGGTCTCGAGCGCCGCGTCGACGGCGAGGTCGACGAGAACTCCCAGATCATCGGGCGGGTCGTGATCGAACCCGGTGCCAGGGTCATCGGCTCCCGCGTCGTCGGCCCCGCCCTCATCGGGGCCGGAACCACCGTCACGGACTCCTATATCGGGCCGTTCACCGCCGTTTCCGAACTCTGTCGCATCGAGAACAGCGAACTGGAATTCTCCATCATGTTGCGTGATTCCTCCATCATCGGCCTGCGCCGCATCGAACGCTCCCTCATCGGGCGGCACGTTCACGGCGTCGCCGGTCCCCGCACGCCTCATGCCCACCGGTTGGTCCTCGGCGACCACAGCACCTTCCGGATCAGCTCATGACCGGACCGCGCCTCCTCGTCACGGGTGCGGCGGGGTTCATCGGCTCCACCTACGTCCGCAACCTCCTCGCCGACCCGGCCCGGGACGTGCGGATCACCGTCCTCGACCGCCTCACCTACGCCGCCGGGCTCGACAACCTCGACCTCGGGGACCCACGGCTGTCCTTCGTGAAGGGGGACATCCTCGATGAACCACTGGTCGACTCGCTGATGGCGGGGGCCGACCAGGTGGTGCACTTCGCCGCCGAATCCCACGTCGACCGTTCGATCACGGGAGCCGCGCCCTTCGTCCGCACCAACGTCCTGGGTACACAGGTGCTCCTCGACGCCGCGTTGCGCCACGGCACCGATCGCTTCATCCACGTCTCCACCGATGAGGTGTACGGCTCCATAACGGAGGGCTCCTGGTCGGAGGACCACCCGCTGGCTCCCCGCTCGCCCTACTCCGCCTCCAAGGCCTCCGGCGATCTGCTGGCACTCGCCTACCACCGAACCCACGGACTGGACGTGCGCGTGACGCGCTGTGCCAACAACTACGGGCCGCGGCAACACCCCGAGAAGGTCGTTCCGCGTTTCATCACCCGCCTGCTGGAGGGGCGCACCGTGCCGCTGTACGGCGACGGCCTGCACGTGCGCGAATGGCTGCACGTGGACGACCACTGCGCGGGCGTGGAGGCCGTCCGGAACCACGGCGCACCCGGACGTGTCTACCACTTGGGCGGGGGGGAAGAGTTGACCAACCGTCGGCTCACCGCCCTGTTGTTGGCCGCCTGCGACACGGACTGGAGTCGCGTGGAGTATGTCGAGGACCGCAAGGGACACGATCGGCGCTACTCGCTCGACTGGTCGCGGGCCCGCCGGGAGCTCGGCTACCGCCCCGTCCGCGACCTCCGCACCGCCCTCGTCGAGACCGTCGCCTGGTACCGGGACAACCCCTCCTGGTGGAAGCCACGGATCTGAACCCTCTCGTCCCGTCCGCGTCCGCTTCCGGTTACCGCCCCCACCCGCTCACCGCCCCATGGGCCACCGCCCGGGAGGACAATGATGCGCGCCCTCTTCACCACGCTGGCCAAGGAGTCACACCTCCACAACCTCGTTCCCCTCGCCTCGGCCCTGCGCACCGCCGGGCACGAGGTCGTCGTCGCGAGCCAACCCGAACTCGCCGCCTCGATCTCCCGCAGCGGTCTGACCGCCGTGCCGGTGGGCAAACCCCTGCACATCCAGCGGCTCGCCCGGCGAACACCCCGCTCGGCGATGCTCAACGGTGGCACCGCCATGATCAACGAGACCCGGCCCGAGAGGCTGACCCCGGAGTACGTCCACGACCTGCTCCGTACCAGCGCCTCCTTCTACGAGGTCATGGCCGACCGCGTCATGACGGACGACCTGGTCGACTTCGCCCGGAGCTGGCAACCCGACCTCGTGGTCTGGGACGCCATGACCTACTCCGGCCCCGTCGCCGCACAGGCGGTGGGCGCCGCCCACGCCCGTATCCTCTTCGGCCTGGACCACTGGGGCAGGATCCGGGAGATCTTCCACCGGCAGGCGGCGGACCCCACCGGGCCCCGGCTCCCCGACCCCCTGCGCCACTGGCTGTCGGGCAAGCTCGCCCCCTACGGCACCGGATTCGACGAGGAGACGGTCACCGGGCAGCTCACCATCGACCCGATGCCACCGTGGATGCGCTACCCCGTGAACCTGCCCACGCTCCCGCTGCGCCACATCCCCTACAACGGTCCGGCCGTCATCCCCAACTGGCTGCGGCACCCGCCCACCCGCCCCCGGGTCTGCCTGACTCTCGGCATCTCCCTGCGCGGCATGCTCGACGGTCGGATGTCCCTCACCGACCTGCTCGACGCCGTCGCCGACATGGAGGTGGAGGTGGTCGCCACCCTCGATGCCGAACAACTCGCCGAGGTCCGGGTGCCGCCGAACGTCCGGGCCGTGGACTTCGTGCCCCTCAACGCCCTGCTCCCCAGTTGTTCGGCCGTGGTCCATCACGGCGGCGGCATGACCCGGGGCAACGCCATGGCGCTCGGCATCCCACAACTCATCGTCCCCAACTGGCTCTGGGACGAGGAGGAGTTCGCCCGGCGGTTGGCGGATCGGGGAGCCGCCCTGATGCTCACGACCGAAGAACTGACACCGGAGCGCCTGCGCAAGGACCTCGAACGCCTGCTGGAGGACCCGTCCTTCGGCGAGGCCGCCGCGCGGGTGCGACGGGACGTGAACTCGGTGCCCTGTCCCAACGCCGTCGTACCGACGCTGGAGGACTTCGTCTCCCGGCACGGCCGGGGGGCGACGGAAAATCGGAGACCCCGATGACCTCGTCCACGAAGAGACCCCATCGCCCGATGTCCGTGCCGGCGGCCGGAGTGGCCCCGACCGTCGGGGAATCGCCGGAGCCGCGTGCCGGATGTCATCCGACGGGGGGTGATTCCGGTGAGAACCGCAGGGGACGCACACGGGGGTGACATGAGCATACGAGTCATGCTGGCCGGCGATCATCGACTGATCCTGGAAGTACTCGCCGAGACACTGGCTCTGGTCCTCGACTTCCGGGTCGTCGACATCGCCTGCGAGAACGAGAAGATCCTCACCACGGCCGTGGAGGCGAAACCCGACATCATGGTGCTGGGATCGGGCGCGCTCGGGGACCCCGGCCTGGATCTGGTCCAGGATCTCCGGGCACGTGTGCCGTCCTGCGGCATCGTGCTGCTCGCGGCCGAACCGAGCCGCCCCCTGGTGACCCGGGCGGTGAACGCCGGTGTGCTCGGCATCGTCTCCAAACAGGCGGAGCTCTCCTGCCTGATCACCACCCTCCGGGGCGTGGCGGCCGGCAACCTGGTCATCCCACCCGGGGCACTGGGCGATTCCCCACCCCGTGTCCCCCGACCTCTCAGCGACCGGGAGACGCAGATCCTGCGGCTCACGGCGACCGGGGCGTCGATCAAGGAGATCGCCCGGGAGATGTATCTCGCCGCGGGCACCGTGCGGAACCTCAGCTCCGCGGCGATCAAGAAGTTGGAGGGGCGCAATCGCTTCGACGCCGCCCGCATCGCGGCGGAACGCGGCTGGCTCTGAGCGGCGTTCCGCTTCCGCGTGGCCCCGATGACGCGTCGTACGGGAAACCGGGGCACGGGGTCCGGCGGGTGGGGCGGGGCGGGGGACACCGGGTCACGGGTTCTCCCCGGGACATGCCGGGAAATCCGGAACGGCGATGACCCCCGCCCTCCACCCCTTCCCGGGCCGGGGTCCCTCCCCCGGCCCGGGATCCACCACCTCAGGGGGTGGGGGTCACGCCGACCGGTTCGCCGGTGTAGCTGCGCCACAGTTCGGTGTACCGGCCGCCGGCGCTCAGCAGTTCGGCGTGGGTACCGTCCTCCACGACCCGTCCGTCGTCCAGGAGCACCACCCGGTCCGCCCTGGCCGCCGTGGTGAGGCGGTGGGCGACGACCAGGGTGGTGCGCCGCCCGGCGAGCCGGTCGGTGGCCTCGTTGACCAGCGACTCCGTGGCCAGGTCGAGGGCGGCCGTGGCCTCGTCCAACAGCAGGATCCTCGGATCGACCAGCTCCGCGCGGGCCAGCGCGATGAGCTGCCGCTGACCGGCGGAGAGGTTGCGGCCCCGTTCGGCGATCGGGTGCAGGTAGCCGCCGGGCAGCCCGGCGATCATGTCGTGCGCGCCGACCGCCCGGGCCGCCGCCTCCACCTCGGCGTCCGTGGCGCCGGGTCGTCCGTAGGCGATGGCGTCGCGGACCGTGCCGGCGAACAGGTAGGACTCCTGAGGTACGACGCCCAGCCGGCTGCGGTAACCGGTCGGGTCCAGTTCGCGGATGTCCCGCCCGTCGACCAGCACGGCCCCCGAGGTCGGGTCGTAGAACCGGGCCACCAGCTTGACCAGGGTGGACTTCCCGGCGCCGGTCTCGCCGACGAAGGCGACGGTCTGTCCGGCCGGGATGGTGAGGTCCACGTCGATCAGCGCGTCCGGGGCGTTCGAGGAGGCGGTGCCGTAGCGGAAACCGACCTTCTCGAAGCGGATCTCCCCCTCCACCCGCTCCACCGGCAGCGGCCGGGCGGGGGGCGGGGTGGAGGTCGGTTCCCGCAGCAGCTCCTGGATGCGGCCCAGCGAGACGGTGGCCTGCTGGTAGCCGTCGAAGACCTGGGAGAGCTGCTGCACCGGCGCGAAGAACAACTCGATGTACAGCAGGTACGCCACCAGGGCGCCCGCCGTCAGGGTTCCGGCGGCGACCCGGCCGGAGCCGAGGATCAGCACCCCGGCGGTGGCCGCCGTGGCGAGCAGTTGCACGAAGGGGAAGTAGATCGAGATGAGCCACTGGCCCCGGACCCGGGCGCGGCGGTAGCCGTCGGAGCGCTCGGCGAACCGGGCCTCGGCGGCGGCCTCGCGGCGGGATGCCTGCACCAGGCGCAGGCCGGAGACGTTCTCCTGCAGGTCGGCGTTGACGCCGGCGACGCGTTCGCGGGCCAACTCATACGCCTTCACGCTGGCCCGGCGGAAGAAGACGGTGCCGATGACCAGCGGGACGAGGGTCGCGAGGACCACCAGGGCGAGCTGCGGATCGATGACGACGAGGGCACCCAGGATGCCGAGGAAGGTCATGATCGACACCAGCGCCTGCACCAGCCCGGTCTGCAGGAAGGTGGTCAGGGCGTCGACGTCGGTGGTCATCCGGGTCATCACGCGGCCGGTCAGCTCGCGCTCGTAGTAGTCCAGGCCGAGCCGCTGGAGGTGCGCGAAGATCTTGGTGCGCAGCGCGTACAGGGCGCGTTCGCCGGTGCGGCCGACGGCCCGCAGGCCGCCGTACTGCACGAGCCACTGGGCGAGCACCACCCCCAGCGCGATCGCGGCGGCGACCAGCACGGCGTCCAGGGCGCCCCGGGTGACGCCCTCGTCGATGCCGTGCCGGATGAGGATCGGCAGCAGCAGCGCGGCTCCCGCGTCGGCGATCACCAGCAGCAGCGCGAACATCAGCGGTCGGCCCAGGCCGCTCAGCAGGCGGCGCAGTCCGTAGGAGTCCTCCGGTCGGGCGGCCCGCTTCTCGTCGATGTCGGGGAGGTCGTCGGCCGGGGGCAGGGCGGCGACCCGCTCCAGCAGTTCGGGGGAGGCGGGGGCCCCGGCCATGGCGGCGGCGAAGCCCCCGGGGGAGCCGGGTGGGGGCACGGCGGCGCCGGGTGACGGGGCGGGCCTCTCGCCCTCCCGGGTGCCGGCGTCGGGGTGGTCGTCGGGGCGGCGCCACAGTTCGGGGGTGACGCCGCCGACGGGGGCGTGCCCGGCGTCGCGGTCGGCGGCGTCCGCGATCCCCCCGGCCGCCCGCGCGAGGAGGGCGGCGGGGTCCCGCTCGGTGCCGGCGAGACGCTCGGGGTCGGCGATCAGCGACCGGTACAGCGGGCAGCGCTCCTCCAGCTCCTCGCGGGTGCCGACATCCACCAGCCGTCCGGCGTCCAGGACGGCGACGCGGTCGGCGAGCAGCAGGGTGGAGCGGCGGTGGGCGATGAGGAGGGTGGTGCGCCCGGCCATCACCTCGTTCAGCGCCTCGTGGATCTCGTGCTCGACGCGGGCGTCCACGGCCGAGGTGGCGTCGTCCAGGATCAGCAGCCGGGGGTCGGAGAGCACGGCGCGGGCGAGCGCGATGCGCTGCCGCTGGCCGCCGGAGAGGGTCAGCCCCTGTTCTCCGACGACGGTGTCCCAGCCGTCGGGCAGGGCGCGGATGAAGCCGTCGGCGCGGGCGACCCGGGCGGCGGCGCGCAGGTCGGCGTCGGTCGCGTCGGGGCGGGCGTGGGCGACATTGGCGCGCAGGGTGTCGGAGAACAGGAAGGGGTTCTCCGGGACCAGGCCGATGGCGTCGCGCAGCGAGTCGATCGTCAGCTCGCGCAGGTCGTGGCCGCCGAGGCGGATGGTGCCGGTGTCCGGGTCGTAGAAGCGCGGGAGGAGTTGGGCGATGGTGGACTTGCCGCTGCCGGAGGTGCCGACCACCGCCAGGGTCTCCCCCGGCTCCACCCGCAGGGTCAGCTCGCGCAGGGCGGGCGGGCCGGGGCGCTCGGAGCCCTCGGCGCGGTAGCCGAAGGTGACGGCGTCCAGTTCGACGGAGGCGGGGGCGTCGGCCGGCAGCGGGCGGGCGTCGGGGCGCTCGGCGATCTCGGGCCGGGCGTCGATCAGCTCCAGCACGCGCTCCACGCCGGCGCGGGCCTGCTGGCCCATGGTGAGGATGACGGTCAGCATCCGCACCGGGCCGACCAGCATCGCCAGGTAGGTGGAGAAGGCGACGAAGGTGCCCAGGGTGATGTCGCCGCGCACCGCGAGCCAGCCGCCGAGGGCGAGCATCGCGACCTGACCGAGGGAGGGCACGACCTGGAGGGCGGGGGTGTAGCGGGCGTTGAGTCGGACGGTGCGCATCCGCCCGGCGAACAGCCGGTGGCTCGCCTCGCGCAGCTTGCGGGCCTCCTGCTCCTCCTGGCCGAAGCCCTTGACCACGCGGACGCCGCCGACCGCGCCGTCCACGACACCGGCGACCTCACCGGCACGGCCCTGGGCCCACCAGGTGGCGGGGAACAGTCGCAGTCGGCTGCGGCGGGCGATCCACCACAGCGCGGGCGCCACGGCGAGGGCGACCAGGGTCAGCACCGGGGACAGGGCGACCATGACGATCAGCGAGACCAGGAACAGCATGAGGTTCCCGATGGTCATCGGCAGCATGAACAGCAGGCCCTGGATGAGCTGGAGGTCACTGGTGGCGCGGCCGACGACCTGGCCGGTGCTCAGCTCGTCCTGCCGGCGCCCGTCCAGGCGCATGATCGAGCCGAACATGGCGGTGCGCAGGTCGTGCTGGACGTCCAGTCCGAGCCGGCCGCCGTAGTAGCGGCGCAGGAAGGTCAGGACGTAGACGACGCCGGCGGCGGCGAGCAGCAGACCGATCCAGCCGGCGAGGCCGGGGCCGTCGCCGACGATCACATCGTCGATGATCACCTTGATGATCAGCGGCATGAGGGCCATCACGCCCATGCCTACCAGCGAGGAGATCAGCGAGATCAACACGTTGCGCCGGTGGACCCAGCAGTAGCCGGCCAGCCGACGGATCCAGCCGGGGGCGGGATCGGGATCGACGGGCCCGTCGTCGGGTACGGGGACGGGGCCCCCGGGATCGGGGCCGCCGGGATCGGGGCCGCCGACCGGGTCGGCGCCGCCGACCGGGTCGGCGCCGGGCGCGCCGGTGCCGGCGGGGGCGCCCGGCGGTGCCGTGGCCGCCCCGCCGGCGGGGTCCGGGGTGTGCCCGGTGGTGCGTTCCCGTTCCTCGTGCCCGCCTGCCGTCACGCCGGATCCTCCGTTGGGTCGTTTCGCCGTGGTGGTCGTCTCGCCGTCGCCGCCGATTGCTCCGAAGCGCACAACGTCCCGGACCCGTCATTTCATCCCGGGGGCGTGATCGGGATGCGGGGTGGCGGATGCCGGTGGGCGCCTCGGTAAACGGGATGCGTCACGGGGCCCGGCCGACTACGGTCCGTGCCGTGGGATGTTTCGCGGCGATCATCGAGGGCTCTGTTGCCCGCGCCTCCGCGCGGCGCGCGACACGGGGCCCCCTGCTCGTCGCGCGTCCGCGCGGCCGGCGCCCGGCCCGGGTCCGCCCGATCCGGTCCGGCGTCGTCCGAGCCGACCGTTGTCCCCCGAAGTGACCCGTCCCCGTCGTGATCCCCGGATGATCCCCTGACGCCGTGATCCCACCGCGTCGGGGGCGCGTCCGGTCGGGACGGTGACCGGGGTATCGCTCCGGCGTCCTCTTCCCTCCTCCCTCTCCCGGTACCACCCCGTTCCCCGGTGTCCGCGCGTCGCGGAACGCGCCGGGGCGCCGTGACGGGTCCGGTGGGGGATCTCTCGGAGGAGGCAGTCCCGTCCGCTCCGGCGTTCCGCCGTGACCGTCCGTTCCGTCGTGGCCCGGGCCGTCCGCCGTCCCCCGTTTCCCGGGGACGGGCGGCCGGCCCCCTCGGCGCGCTCCGGCGCGCCCGTGCGCGCGGTGCCGTCCCCGCCCGTCCTCCCTTCCCACGAGGACACGCCATGGCCCGCGATCGACACCGCGCCCGATTCCGTGATCACAGACGAGCGACCCTGTCGCAGAACTTCCTGCACGACCCCGCCGCGCTGCGCATGATCGTGCGCGCCGCCCGGCTCGACCCCGACGCGCTGGTGTGGGAGCCCGGCGCGGGTGAGGGCACACTGACCCGGGAGTTGGCCCGCCGGGCCGGTCGGGTGCGGAGCTGGGAGATCGATCCCGCCCTCGCCGCCCGGCTGCCGCACCGGCTGCGGGACCTGCCGAACGCGCGTCCGGTGCGCGGGGACTTCCTGCGCGCCCGCCCGCCGCGCGAACCGTTCGCGGTGGTGGGCAACATCCCCTACTCCCGCACCACCGACATCGTGCGGTGGTGCCTGGCCGCCCGGACGCTGCGCTCGGCGACGCTGCTGGTCCAGGAGGAGTACGCCCGCAAACGGGCCGGGGCGGGCGGTCGGTGGACGCTGATGACGGTGCGCGGTTGGCCGGAGCACTCCTGGTCGCTCGGCGGGCGGGTGTCGCGGCACCGGTTCACGCCGGTGCCGCGCGTGGACTCGGCGGTGCTGCGGATCGAGCGCCGGACGGTTCCGCTGGTACCGGTCGGGGCCCTGCCCGCGTGGCGCGGGATGGTGGAAGCGGGCTTCGCCGGGGTCGGCGGCTCGCTGACCGCCTCCCTCGCCCGGCGGTACGGCCGACGAGCGGTGCGGGAAGCGTGCCGGGCGGCCGGGGTGCCGTTCGACGCGCCGGTGGGGTTGGTCTCCCCGGATCGGTGGCTCGTCCTCTTCCGGACGCTGGAGCCCGGGGTGGCCGGGCCGCGGTGAGCGGTCCCGGCACGGTGCCGGGCGCGGGGTCGCCCCCGCCCGGCACCCGGCGGGTCGCGCTAACCGAGCCAGTGCGCGAACTGACCGTGGGGAGCGGTCCAGGCGATCGGCCGGCCGTCGAGGGCGAGCAGGAAGGGGGAGCGCGTCTCCCCCGCGATGCCCTCCGGAACGGGCGGCACACCCTCGGCGTGATCCGGGTAGACGCCCGGGGACTCGTTGCACAACCAGTGCGCGGGCGAGTCGAGCACGGTACGGGCGAAGGCGTCGCGTCCCGCGCGGTCGAGGTACATCAGCACCGCGCTGTGGAAGACGACGGGGGTGGTGCCCAGCGGGACCCGGTCGATCAGCCCGGCGACGGTCTCGTTGAGGTCGCCGCGCAGCACCGGGGGCGGGTCGGCGGCGGCCACGCGCAGGGCGGCCGCGAGCCGTTCGGCGCGGGGGCGCTGCCATTCGCCGGGCCAGACCAGGGAGGTGAGCCAGCGGGCGTCGTCCGGGTCGGCCGGGTTCAGCGGGTTGAGGTCGATGCCGGCGCGCCAGGCGACGGCCGGGGGTTCCTTCGGCACCGGGACCGGCCCGGAGAGCCCGCAGTCCAGCACCACGGGGCTCTCGACGGGGCCGATCGGCGGGAGTTCGCCGTCGGCGTCCCGGTAGCGGTACCGGTAGCGGTCGGGTTGCAGGCACAGGCCGGCGGAGGCGCCGACCTCGATGAGCGCCAGGGGTTGCGGGAGCGCGGCGAGGACGGGGAGCAGCGCGGCGCAGCGGCCGACCTCGTTGGTCTGGGTGCGGCGCTCGGTCATCACGGCGGCGACACGGTCCCAGTGGGCGAGGGTCCACTCGCGGAAGGCGGGCCAGGTGTCGATGGGTCCGTCGAGGAAGCGGACCGCGCCGAAGAGGATGTTGGGCTGCCGTTTGATACGGGGCATGGTAGCCAGCCGGTCGATCAGCTCCGGGTCGTCGGCGACGCCGGCGGCGAGGGCGCCGTAGAGCGGGGAGTTGCCGGGCGCCTCGTGCTCGGCGAAGTCCCGGTACCAGCGGGAGGCGTGCGCGGCGGCGTCCTCCGGTCGCGCCGCGTCCTCCGCCCGCGTCCCGTCGGTGGCGTTCGGGTCGCGTGGGCCGTTCGTCCCGGGTGTTCCGGTGGTCATGGTGCCCCGTTCGTCGTCGTCGCGGGGTCGGGACGGCGCCACCGGGTCACGGCGGAGCCGGGGCTCCCGACCCGAGCCCTGGTCCCGTCGTCATTCCCCTCCTCCGCTCCCCCCAGACATGGCCGGATCGGGCGACGGGCCGGTCGGTCAGGCCGCGCGGTCGACGGCGACCCGGGTGACGGAGGGTCCGACGTCGGTGGGTTCGGCGACGGCGGCCACGGAGGCTGCCAGCACGTCCAGGGAGAGGTCGAGAACGGTGGCGAGGGCCGCGATGGTGGCGAAGGCGGGGGTGGGCGCCCGGCCGGTCTCGATCTTGCGGAGCGTCTCGGCGGAGATGCCGGCCGCCGCGGCGATCTCCGGCATGGGGCGGTTGCCGCGTGCCTCGCGCAGCAGCCGACCGAGGTGCCGGCCGCGCTCGCGCTCCAGGGGGGTCAGGGGATTGCGCACCATGACACGATCCTAGCGTGCGTGATACTTATACCGGTATAAGAATTGGCCAGGTCGTTCCCCCGGGGAGGGCCGGACGCGTCGTGCCCCGATGTCGGGGGACGGAAGGAGAACGCGATGGTGGAGATCAAGTCGGACGCGGCGATGGACGCGATGCGGGAGGCGGGACGGGTGGTGGCCCGGGCACTGGCGGCCGTGCGCGCGGCGGCGGTACCGGGCGTCCGCCCGGTGGAGTTGGACGAGTTGGCGCGGGGGGTCATCGAGGAGGCGGGGGCGAAGCCCGCCTTCCTGCACTACCGCCCGTCCTTCGCCCCGACCCCGTTCCCGGCGGTGATCTGCGTGTCGGTGAACGACGCGATCGTGCACGGGATCCCCGGCCGGAGCCCGTTGCGGAAGGGGGATCTGGTGAGCGTGGACTGCGGCGCCGTGCTGGACGGCTGGACCGGGGACTCGGCGATCAGCTTCACCGTCGGCCCCGGCCGGCCGGAGGATCTCCGCCTGGTGGCGGCCGGTGAACGGTGCCTGGCCGCGGGCATCGCGGCGGCGGTGCCGGGGGCCCGGATCGGCGACATCGCCCACGCCATCGGGCGGGAGGGGCGGGCCGCCGGTTACGGCATCCCCGACGGTTTCGGCGGTCACGGCATCGGCCGGCGGATGCACGAGGACCCGGACGTGCCCAACGAGGGACGCCCCGGACGGGGGATGCGACTGCGCCACGGCATGGTCCTGGCCATCGAACCGATGCTGCTCGCCGGCGGGCGCGACGACTACCGACACGACCCGGACGGTTGGACCCTGCGCACCACCGACGGCAGTCGCGCCACCCACAGCGAGCACACCGTGGCGATCACCGACGCCGGCCCCCGGGTGCTCACCCTCCCCTGAGCACCCGGGGTGTCGACCACCCGAACACCGGTCCCGCTCAGTCCCCCCGTTCGGCGGCGATCCGCCGGGCCATCAGGGTGGTCAACTCGTAGGCGGTGTGCGAGGCGGCGACGGCCGTCATCTCCGCGTGGTCGTACGCCGGCGCCACCTCGACCAGATCGGCCGAGATCAGCCGCAACCCGGCCAGGCCGCGCAGGATCTCCAGCAGTTCACGGGAGGTCAGCCCACCCGCCTCGGGGGTACCGGTGCCCGGCGCGTGGGCGGGGTCCAACACGTCGATGTCGATCGACACGTACAGCGGACGGTCGCCGATGCGCTCGCGCAACTGCTGCACCACCTCGTCCACGCCCCGGCGCATCACGTCGGCCGAGGTGACGATGCCGAAGCCCATCCGCGCGTCCTCGTCGAGGTCACGGCGGTCGTAGAGCGGGCCGCGGATGCCGACGTGGGAGAGGGCGGAGGTGTCGAGGATTCCCTCCTCGACCGCGCGCCGGAAGGGGGTGCCGTGGGTGTAGGCGGCGCCGAAGTAGGTATCCCAGGTGTCGAGGTGGGCGTCGAAGTGCAGCAGTGCCACCGGCCCGTGGCGGCGGGCGGCGGCCCGCAGCAGCGGCAGGGCGATGGTGTGGTCACCGCCCAGGGTCATCAGACGGGTTCCGTCCGCCATCAGGGCGTCGGCGGCGGCCTCGACGGTCTCCACCGCCTCCTCGATGCGGAAGGGGTTGGCGGCGATGTCCCCTGCGTCGGCGACCTGCGCGAGGGCGAAGGGCGAGGCGTCCTGCGCCGGGTTGTAGGGGCGCAGCAGACGGGATGCCTCGCGGATGGCGTTGCCGCCGAAGCGGGCGCCGGGACGGTAGGAGACACCGCTGTCGAAGGGGACACCGACGACGGCGACGTCGGCGGTACCGACCTCGTCGAGGCGGGGCAACCGGGCGAAGGTGGCGGGACCGGCGTAGCGGGGCACCCGGGAGGAGTCGACGGGACCGCGCGGGGCGGTCGCCCCGGTGGGGGCGTCGGTGGACGTGGGCTCCGGGGTGCGGGGGGTTCCCGGGGTGCCGGGAACGCTGTTCGGTGGGGTCTCCATGGGGTGAGGGTAGGCAGCGGGGACCGGGATTCGGTTCCGCCTTTCCGGCGGAACCGGGGTCACGTTTTGGACACCCGGGCAGGCGCTCACGCGGGCGTTCGGATCGCGGGGTCACAATGGGCCCATGAACTCGGTCCCCCCGGCCATGTCGGCCGCCCTCGTCCCGCCGGGCCCGCCGGTTCGGCCGGTGCCCTCGGCCCCCTCCCGTTCCGAACTGCTGGACCATCTGCTGCGCACCCGGATCGCGGGCGAGGTGGCCACCCCCCGGGAGAACAACCTCTCCCACTACCGGGAACTGGCCAACGGCAACCGCTACTACTGGCTCGGGGTGGAACTGGGCGACCGCTGGAGCGACGAGCAGGACGTGCTCGCCGTGATGGCGGAGCGCTGCGGCGTGGACGAGGACCCCGCCCATCGGCAGGGGCAGGACACCATCGACCCCGAGCTCACCGTGGCGGCGCTGGACCGCACGGCGGAGGTGCTGCGCCGGACCGCGGAGTCCGGCGGCCGGTTCCTCTCCGCCACCGGGCATCCGGGCGGCCTGCTGGACACCCACTCGCGGGTGACCGCCGCCCTGGTCGCGGCCGGGTGCGAACTGGTGCGGGTGCCGCTGGGGTTGACCGCCGACGAGGGTGTGGTCACCCAGTTGGCGGGGGTGGCGATGTACGAGCGGGGGGCGTCCCTGTGGCACACCCACTCCCCCGCCCCGATGGCGGAGATCCTGCGGGCGCTGCCGCAGGAGGGGGAGCCGACGCCTGATCTGGTGATCGCCGACCACGGGTGGGCCGGGTGCGCGGCACAGCACGGCATCGAGACCGTGGGGTTCGCGGACTGCAACGACCCGGCGCTGTTCCTGGCCGAGGCCGAGGGAACACTGGCCGTGTGCGTGCCGCTGGACGACCACGTGACCGATCCGCGGTACTACGAGCCGATGACGGCGTACCTGCTGGCGGCGGCCGGCCTGGAGTGAGCCCCGCCCCGGGCCATGTGCCCCGGAGTTCCGGGCGGCCGTCCCGACGCCGGTGGCGGGACGGCGGTCCCGGCCGGGACACGGCGTGGCCGGGGTACGGCGGGACCTTCCGGGAACGGTCGGGTCAGGAACGGTCGCGGGGGACGCGCACGACACCCTCCTGTATGACCGAGACCGCGAGCCGGCCGTCCCGGGTCCAGATCTGTCCCCGGGCCAGACCGCGCCCGTTCTGCGTGGTCGGGGCGTCGGTGTCGTACAGCAGCCACTCGTCGGCGCGGAACGGACGGTGGAACCACATGGCGTGGTCGAGGCTGGCGCCCACCACGTCGCCGACCGTCCAGCCGCCGCGCCCGTGCGCGAGGAGCACCGAGTCCAGCAGGGTCATGTCGGAGACGTAGGTCGCCAGGCAGAGATGGACGACGGGGTTGTCGTGGACACCCTGGATCTTGCCGTCGGTGCGGAACCACACCCGCGAGCGCGGCTCGCGCGGCTCCCCGACGGTGGCGTAGGGCGGTTCGACGGCGTAGCGCAGGTCGATGGCGCGGCGCGCCTCGAGCAGCAGCGGCACCACGTCGGGGTGCATGAAGGTGTCCGCGTACCGGGGCAGCAGCTCGTCGGCGGTCGGCAGCGACTCCGGGTCGGGCGCCCCGGGCATCTCCTGCTGGTGCTCCAGGCCCTCCTCGTGCACCTGGAACGACGCCGAGAGGTGGAAGATCGGCTGCCCGTGCTGGACGGCGACCACCCTGCGGGTGGTGAACGACCGGCCGTCGCGGATGCGGTCCACCTGGTAGACGATCGGGGCGCCGGGGTCACCGGGGCGCAGGAAGTAGGAGTGCAGGGAGTGCGGCAGCCGGTCGTCGGTGACCGTGCGGCAGGCCGCGACCAGCGCCTGGGCGGCGACCTGACCGCCGAAGACCCGGGGGATCACCGAGGGGTGGCTGTCGCCCCGGTAGATGTCCTGCTCGATCCGCTCGAGATCGAGCAGGTCGAGCAGGTACTGGAGGGTGTCGTTCATGGAACAAGTTCTACCCGATGCGGGTGGGACCGGCCGGCCCGGTACGGGCTTCCCGGTCGGGGGCCCGGGGGCGGCCCCGGGGGCGGGGGCCGCCGGTGTGGACGGCCCCGCCCCCGGGTCGTTCACAGGCCCATCGACTTGGCGATGATCGAGCGCATGACCTCGCTGGTCCCGCCGTAGATACGGGTGACCCGGGTGTCGGTGTACATCCGCGAGATGGGGTACTCCCGCATGTAGCCGTAGCCCCCGTGCAACTGGAGGCACTTGTCGATGACCCCGGCGGCGCGCTCGGTGACGAAGAGCTTGACCGCGGCGGCGTCGGCGGGGGTCAGCTCGTCCGCCTCGTCGGCGTCCAGCGCCCGGTCGATCAGCGACTGCATGGCCAGCACCTCGGTCTGACAGTCCGCCAGCACGAACTTGGTGTTCTGGAAGGCGGCCACCGGCTTGCCGAAGACGGTGCGCTCGCGCACGTACGCGTCGGCGAAGCGGATGGAGGCGGCGGCCTGGGCATAGGCGTACAGGGCGATGCCCAACCGCTCCCGGGGGAGGTTGTGGGTGAGGTAGGAGAACGCCTTCCCCTCCTCGCCGAGCCGGTCCTCCACCGGCACCTTCACGTCGGTGAAGGAGAGTTCGCCGGTGTCCGAGGCGAGCAGCCCCATCTTCTCCAGCTTGCGGCCCACCGCGTAGCCCTCGGATTTCGTGTCCACGACCAGGATGGTGATACCGGCGCGGCGGTCGTCCGGGTCCGGCGGCGAGGTGCGGGCGCAGACCAGGACCCGGTCGGCCTGGACGCCACCGGTGATGAAGGTCTTGGCGCCGTTGAGCACGTAGTGGGTGCCGTCGGCGGAGAGCTTCGCGGTGGTCTGCATCCCGGCCAGGTCGGAGCCGGTGCCCGGCTCGGTCATGGCGATGGCGGTCATCATCTCGCCGGCCGTGAAGGGAGGCAGCCAGCGCCGCTTCTGCTCCTCGGTGCCGTACTGGAGGAGGTAGGGCAGGCAGAGGGCGGTGTGCACCGAGGAACCACCGAAGCTGACCCCGGCGCGGGCGAGTTCCTCGGTGATGACAGCCTGGAACTTGAAGCTCTTCTCCCCGGCGCCGCCGTACTCCTCGGGCACCTCGATGCCGAAGACGCCCAGTTCCCCGAGCTTCTTGTAGAACTCGCGGGGGACGTGCCCCTGCGCCTCCCACTCGGGGTAGGCGGGCACGACCTCGGTCTCGATGAAGTCGCGCATGGTGGCGCGGAACGCCTCGTGGTCCTCGTTGAACACCGTACGGCGCACGGGTGCCTCCTGGTCTCGGCCCGGCCGCCGGGGCGGGCCCTCCTTGGGTCCGGTCGTGGGCCAAGCGCCGTCCCCCCACCGCCGGGCCGGGGAGCCCGAGGGGCGGAATCACTGTCTAAGCGCTTGCTCAGTTGCGAGGCTACTCCGCCGGCGAGCGAGGGACAAGGGTCGGCACCGGCACCGGCGGGCCACCCCCACCGGCCGACCACCGCCCCCTCACCGATACGAGTGACCCGGATCACCGCGGCGACCCCGGCGGACACTCCCGGGCAACACGACGAGGGCCCGGATCCGATGAATCGGATCCGGGCCCTCGTCCTTCAGTAGCGGGGACAGGATTTGAACCTGCGACCTCTGGGTTATGAGCCCAGCGAGCTACCGAGCTGCTCCACCCCGCGTCGTTGTGTCTTCACTGTAGAGGGCCGGGGACCCGCAAAGCAAATCCGCGTGAACGGCGGGTCGCGCCGGATCGCGGGACGCCGACCGGGAGCCGACACCGACCGGCGCTCAGGAGGCCTGCGCGCAGCCGGGGCACCGGCCGTAGTAGGTGACCGTCACCTCGTCCACCGCGAACCCGAAGCGCTCACCCGACGGCAACGCCGCCATCAGGTCGCCCTCGGTGCGCACGTCGCGGATCATTCCGCAGCCGGAGCACACCAGGTGCTGGTGCTCCTGGTGGACATTGGGGTCGTAGCGCTTGGCCCGCCCGTCGGTGGTGACCTCCACCACCTCGCCGAGCGAGACGAGCTCGCCGAGGGTGTTGTAGACGGAGGCGCGCGAGATCTCCGGCAGGCGTTCCACGGCGCGGGCGTGGACCTCGTCGGCCGTGTAGTGGACGTGCTCGCCGTCCAGCACCTCGGCGATGACCCGGCGCTGCGCGGTGAGCCGCCAACCGCGGTCGCGAAGTCGCTGTAGCAGGTCACTCATGCACTCCACCCTAGCGTGAGGCCGTTTCCGGCGATATGGGGTACAGGTCCGGATCCTGTACGAACGTCGATCCCGTATGAATCGAGTACCCGTCTTGACTTGGACATAGTCCAATATAGGATTCGGTAGGACACGGGCCAAGCCCCGTGTCCGACACGAAGACCCGAAGGGCGAGATATATGACCGAGCAGATCACAGCAGGGCCGCTCACCACGGAGGCCGGTGCCCCGGTGGCCGACAACCAGAACAGCGAGACCGCGGGCGTCGGCGGCCCGGTCCTCATCCAGGACCAGCTGCTGATCGAGAAGCTGGCGCACTTCAACCGTGAGCGCATCCCGGAGCGCGTGGTCCACGCCCGCGGCGCCGGCGCCTACGGCACCTTCACCGTCACCGCCGACGTGACCCCTTACACCCGGGCGAAGTTCCTCTCCGAGATCGGCAAGGAGACCGAGGTCTTCCTGCGCTTCTCCACCGTGGCCGGCAACCTCGGCGCCGCGGACGCCGTCCGCGACCCGCGCGGCTTCGCGCTGAAGTTCTACACCGAGGAGGGCAACTACGACCTCGTCGGCAACAACACCCCGGTGTTCTTCATCAAGGACGCCATCAAGTTCCCCGACTTCATCCACACCCAGAAGCGCGACCCGTACACCGGCTCGCAGGAGGCGGACAACGTCTGGGACTTCTGGGGTCTGAGCCCGGAGTCCACCCACCAGGTGACCTGGCTGTTCGGCGACCGCGGCATCCCCGCGAGCTACCGCCACATGGACGGCTTCGGCTCCCACACCTTCCAGTGGACCAACGAGGCCGGCGAGGCCTTCTGGGTCAAGTACCACTTCAAGACCGACCAGGGCATCAAGAACCTCACCCAGGCCGAGGCCAACCGGATCGCCGGCGAGGACCCGGACAGCCACCAGCGCGACCTGCGCGAGTCCATCGAGCGCGGCGAGTACCCCTCCTGGACCGTGCAGGTCCAGATCATGCCCGCCGACGAGGCCTCGACCTACCGGTTCAACCCGTTCGACCTGACCAAGGTCTGGCCGCACGCGGACTACCCGCCGATCGAGATCGGCAAGCTGGAGCTGAACCGCAACCCGGAGAACATCTTCGCCGAGGTCGAGCAGTCGATCTTCTCCCCGCACCACTTCGTGCCGGGCATCGGCCCCTCCCCCGACAAGATGCTCCAGGGCCGGCTGTTCGGTTACGGCGACGCCCACCGCTACCGCGTCGGCATCAACGCCGACCACCTGCCGGTGAACCGCCCCCGGGCCACCGAGGCGCGCTCCCACGGCCGGGACGGCTTCATGTACGACGGTCGCCACGATGGCGCCAAGAACTACGAGCCGAACAGCTTCGGCGGTCCGGCGCAGACCGACCGTCCGATGTGGCGGTCCACCCCCGTCTCCGGTGACACCGGCAACCACGAGGCCCCGGTGCACGTCGAGGACAACGACTTCGTCCAGGCGGGCAACCTCTACCGACTGATGTCGGAGCCGGAGAAGGAGCGCCTGATCGAGAACCTGTCCGGCTTCATCGCCAAGGTCTCGCGGGACGACATCGCGCAGCGCGCGATCGAGAACTTCCGCAAGGCCGACGAGGACTACGGCAAGCGGCTCGAGGTCGCGGTCCAGGCCCTGCGCGGCTGACGACCCGCTTGCCGTACCGCTCCCCGTCCGGCACGGACGCCCCCGGGCTCCGGTCGGGCGGGGCATCGGACGGGGGCATCCATGACGACCCGGGTCGCCGGGCGCGTCGCGAGGGGACGGTTCACCGTCCCGGACCGCGACGTCCGCGACCCGGGTCGTCGCGCGTCCGGGGGCGGTCGTCCCGTGACCGGCGTGGTCCCGATGGTCGGGCTCCCACCGGTCGCCGCCCTACACCGCGGCGGTGGGGACCGGCGTCCAGCAGCGGACGATGTCGCGCACCGAGACGATGCCCACCGGTCCGCCGTCCCGTAGGACGATCAGATGCCGGAAACCCCCGGAGGTCATCGCGGTGGCGGCCTCCGCGAGGGTCCAGGAAGGGGCGGCGAAGACCACGTCGGTGGTGGTGTGGGCGCCGGCTCGCTCACGGTCGGGGTCCTGCCCGGCGCCCACCGACCGCAGCACGTCCCGCTCGGTGAGGATGCCCACCCCACAGGTCTCGGGGTCCAGGACGACGGCCGCGCCGACCCGACGGTCGGCCATCAGGCTCGCGGCTCGGCGCAGCGTGTGTTCCGGACCGATGGTGAGGACGAGCGTGCTCATCGCGTCGCGTACCAACATGGGGCACACCTCCGGGGTGTCGGCCGGGCCCGTGACCCGTCGGGACGCCCTCGGAATGTCAACCGCCCTGCGACGAGGTGTCGTTGGAGTGCGGCCGGAATGCCGGCGGCGTGCCCGGGGACCCGTTCGGGAACCTTTTCACAAGGTCACAAGCGGGGAGAGTGTTCATCGTCACACGACCCCGGGAGGCCGACAAGGGGGCGGGCGACGTGAGAGGGGTGAACGGTCCCGCCGGGGGCGCCGTGCGCGCCCGGTACCCGGCGCGGAACACCGCCCGGGCGCCGGGTACCGCGCCGCCCCGCCGCCCCGACCGGTGGATCCACCGGTCGTCAGCCGGGCACGCCGACAACCGGTCGCGTGACACCCCCTCGGGAACGGCCGCGTTCCCGTCGCCGGCCCGGCCCGGTTCCACCCCTTGTCGCCCGGGTACTCCGACAACCGGTCGTGCAACAACCCGTTGGAGACGGCGGCGTTCCCGCCGTGCATCCCGTCCCGGCCCGGTTCTACCCCTTGTCGCCCAGGTACTCCAACAACCGGTCGTGCAACAACCCGTTGGAGGCGGCGGCGTTCCCGCCGTGCACCCCGTCCCGGCCGTCGAGCCCGGTGAACCGGCCCCCCGCCTCCTCGACGATCACGGCGTTGGCCGCCATGTCCCACATCGACAGCTCCGGCTCGGCGCAGATGTCCACCGACCCCTCGGCGACCATCATGTACGGCCAGAAGTCGCCGTACGCCCGGGTCCGCCAGCAGTCCCGTCCCAGTTGCAGCAACCCTCCCAGCCGGTCGCGCTCCTCCCAGCCGGTCAGCGAGGAGTAGGCGAAGGAGGCGTCCTCCAGTCGGGACACCCGGGAGACCGTCAGGCGGGTCGCCGAGCTCAGGCTGCGGCCGCTGTAGGCGCCCCCGCCCAGCGCCGCCCACCAGCGCCGGCCCAGGGCCGGGGCGGAGACCACGCCCACCACCGGGCGTTCCCCGCCCTCGACCACCTCCATGAGGGCGATCAGCGTCGCCCACACCGGCACGCCCCGAACATAGTTCTTGGTGCCGTCGATCGGGTCGATCACCCAGCGGCGGGGACCGCTGCCGGCGGTGCCGTACTCCTCGCCCAACACCGCGTCACGGGGTCGGGCCCGCCCCAGGATCGAGCGGATCACCTCCTCCGCCGCCCGGTCCGCCTCGGTGACCGGGGTCATGTCCGGTTTCGTCTCGACCCGGAGATCCAGGGCTTGGAAGCGCTCCATCGTCGCCGCGTCGGCGGCGTCGGCGAGAACATGGGCGAGACGCAGATCCTCGTGGTGGTCGGCCATGCCCGCTACCGTATCGGCCCCCGGCGCACCGGCAACGGTGGAGGTCCGGCGCGAACCGGGGCGGGACGGGGCCGATCGGGGATCGGGGCAGGGCCGCGGCCGGAAAGGATCAGTCGCCCTCGCGGCGCTCGCGCGTCGCCAGCAGCCGGCGCAGGGACTCCAGCCGCCGCGGGTCGGCGTGGCCGGTCGCGACCCATTCGTCCAACGCGCAGTCCGGTTCGTCGTGGCCGCAGGCACGCGGGCACCCCTCGGTCCCCGGCTCCAGGTCCGGGAAGGCGAGGATGACCCGCGAGGGGTCCACGTGGTGCAGACCGAAGGACCGCACGCCGGGCGTGTCGATCACCCAGCCCTCCGGTGTCCCGTCCCCCGCCGACAACGGCAGGGCCAGCACGGAGGTGGTGGTGTGCCGGCCGCGCCCGGTCACCTCGTTGACCCGGCCGGTGGCCCGACGTCGCTCCGGCACCAGGCCGTTGACCAGGGTGGTCTTCCCCACCCCGCTGTGTCCGACCAGGACGGTCGCGCGGCCCACCAGCAGGTCGCGGACGGCCGCGATCACCCGCCGGGTCGCCTCGTCCGGGTCACCGGCGTCCCCCTCGTGCAGGGCCGTGGTCACCACGCAACGGATGCCCAGTGGGGCGTAGCTCTCCAGCATCGTGTCGGCCGGGGCCAGGTCGGCCTTGGTGAGGATCAACAGCGGTTCCAGACCGGCGTCGTAGGCACCGACCAGGCAGCGGTCGATCAGCCGGGGGCGCGGCGGCGGGTCGGCCAGGGCCGTGACGATCGCCAACTGGTCGGCGTTGGCCACCACCACGCGCTCGTAGGGGTCGTCGTCGTCGGCGGTGCGGCGCAGCGCGGAACGGCGCTGCTCCACCCGGACGATGCGGGCCAGGGCGTCGCGGTCGCCGGACAGGTCGCCGACCAGGGCCACCCGGTCGCCGACCACCACTCCCTTGCGGCCCAGTTCGCGGGCCTTGATCGCGACCACCGGCCGCTCCCCCACCCGGCAGGTGATCCGTCCCCGGTCGACGGTGGTGACCATGCCCTCCACGGCGTCCTCGTGGGCCGGGCGGCGGTGGGTGCGCGGGCGACTGCCCTTGCGGTCGGGGCGGAACCGGATGTCGTCCTCGTCGGTGTGCTTGCCGTAGCGTCGCATGCCTGTCCGCCTCAGCCCCGGGGCGCGGCGGTCGGGAGCCTGCCGGCGAGCATCGCCCGCCAGCGGGACCGGAATTCCGCGATCCCCCCGCCGACGGCCTCGCCGATCGGGTCGTCGCCGGGCTTCCCGCCGCGTCCGGGGTCGGCCACGTCGATCGCCGGGCCCGTGGTCCGGAGGGCGGCGGGGGTGCCGGAGACCAGGTCCAGCAACGCGGCGACGGCCGCCCGCCGGGGATCCGCGGTGCGCGGTGGGACGCCGCGCAGCGGACGCGGACGAATCCGCAGCACCGTACCCGGCGAGCCGCCCGCCGTCGGCACGTCGGGGGCCTCGGTGATGTCGGCGCCCAGCGCGAGCAGGTCTCCGATCACGGTGTCCGGCACGTCCGCGCGACGCACCCGCAGCACCGACCCGCCCTCGGCGAGGGCCGCCAGCGCCACGATGCCGGCCACCCAACCAGCCCCCGATCCGGTCGCGGCCGCCGCCGGGTCCCGCAGGTCGAGCTCCGCTCCGCGCAGCGGACCGGAGCCGGTGACCGTCAGGCCGTGGTCGTCGACCGAGCACCGCCCGCCGAGGGCGGTCAGCACGTCGGCCAGCGCGTCGGTGGGGCGGCCGATGCGGGCGGGCCAGTCCGGGACGGTGATCCGTCCACCGGTGACCATCGCGGCGGAGAGGAAGGGCAGGGCGGCGACCGGGTCCGGTTCGATCACCACGTCACGGCCCAACAGCGCGCCCGGCGCCACCCGCCACACACCGGACCGGCCGCCCGACTCGGGGGCGTCCACCCGGGCCCCGGCGGCCCGCAGTGAGGCGACCACCGCGCCCAGGTGCGGCAGCCGTTCCGGGGGCGTGCCGGGCCCCTCGGCGGAGGGAACGTGGTGGATCTCCACGCCCCGGTTGCAGCGCGTACCGCACAGCAGCAGGGCGCCGGCGGTACGGGGGTCGGCCGCCACGTCGAGGGCGACCGGGCCACCGTCCAGCAGGCCGGTGCCGTGCACGGTCAACGGGAAGGCTCCCCGGCCGCCGTCGTCCACGCGGGCCCCCAGGCCGCGGAGCGCGGCGATGGTCCCGGCGGGGGAACCGGAGGCCGGGTCGGGGGTCCCGGTCAGCCGTACCCTCCCCTCGGCCAGGGCCGCGAACGGCAACAACAGGCGGGCGGCCCCGAGGCCACCGGTGACGTCCACCCCGGCGGGACCGTGCGGGGCTGCGGGGATGACCCGCCAGGACTCCCCGTGATCACCGGGGACCCCGGCGTCCGGGGCGGTGGCGGTCGCGGAGGAGACGGTCTCCTCGACCCCGATACCCAGGGCCCGCAGGGCCTCGGCGACCAGGAGGGCGTCCCGGGTGCGCGGCGGACGGCGCAGCCAGCCCGGCTCGGCGGCGAGCGCGGCCAGGATCAGCGCGCGGGCGGTCACCGAGCTCGCCCCGGGCACGACGACCGTGGCGTCCACCACGCCGGGGGCGGGTGGGGCGGGCCGGAGAGCGGTGCCTGCGGTGGAGTCCGTCATGCGGGCCACTTTAGTGTGTCACCCAGTGTCATCGCGCGGCGATGACCCCGTCGAATCGATGCCGAGCGGGGCGCGGAGGGCGGAGGGGCGCGCCGGCGGGAGCACGGAGCCGATCCGTCCGACGCCGGGGAGCGGCGGTCCACCGGGGAGCGGTGCCGGGGAGCGGTGCCGGGAGTGGGAGGGGCGCCGGGGGCGCTCGATCGGGAGGGGCGCCGGGGCGGGAAACCGGGACGGACCGGAGCCGTCAGGCGAGCGCCCCGGGATCCAGCAACATACTGCCGCCCAGCAGCAGACAACCGATCGACACCAGGTGGAAAACGAACACCCAGAGCCCGGCCGGCACGCCGGTCAGCCGCGAGAGCTGGTCGGCGTCGGAGTCGGGGGCGCCGCCGCGTCGGCGCTTGCGCTGGAGTTCGAAGACCGGCCGCACCCCGCCCACCAGCAGGAACCACACCACCAGGTAGCCGAAGGCCGCCTGGACGGCGGGATCGGTGAGCCAGGAGACGAGGAAGAAGAGGCCGCCGGTGAGGAGGACCGTCAGTACGCCGTAGACGTTGCGGATCATCGGCAGCATGACCAACAGGAGCGCGGTGGCCCCCCACAGCAGGAGGGTCAACCGCCCGGCCCCCAGCAACGCGGCCCCGCCGAGACCCAACAGGGAGGGCGCGGTGTAGCCGGCGGCGGCGGTGAGGATCATGCCGGGGCCGGTGGGTTTGCCCCGCGAGACGGTCAATCCCGAGGTGTCGGAGTGGAGTCTGATGCCCTCCAGGGAACGGCCGGTCAGCAGCGCCACCAGCCCGTGCCCACCCTCGTGCGCGATGGTCACGGTGTTGCGGGTGATCCGCCAGATCGTCCACGGACCGATCAGCACCAGGGCACCGACCGCCGTCGCGAGCACCAGCCACAGCCCGGGGTGTGGCTGGGTGCCCGTCACCCGGTCCCACAGTCCGGCGATCTCCGTCACGTCCACGTCTCGCCCATCGCGTCCGCCGGGTCCGTGCCGGACCGGCCCCCAACCGGCTTGCCGGACCCCGCTCGGGCGCGGGATCCGGGTAAGGAGAACGGGCCCCCGTTCCGCCTGGGCGGAACGGGGGCCCGATCCCTTCACAGGGTGAGCGACGGGACTTGAACCCGCGGCCACCTGGACCACAACCAGGTGCTCTACCAACTGAGCTACGCCCACCACGACCGGGTGTTTCGGGGGATTCCCGCCCCGGCCACAACGAGTGTACAGGGTGTCGGACCGTGCTCGTGCCGGGGTTTTCCCCGGCGTGGCAGGCCCGCCCCGCACGGCCGCGGACGGCCGTTCCCGCGAACCTCAGTCGGCGGGCAGGACGTGTCGCTCGGCGATCCGCCGCGCGGTGGCGGAGTCGGGTCCCGGCTGTTCGACGAAGACCGCCTCGCGGTAGTAGCGCAGCTCGGCGATGGACTCGCGGATGTCGGCGAGCGCCCGGTGGTTGCCGTTCTTCTCGGGGCTGTTGAAGTAGGCGCGCGGATACCACCGGCGCGCCAGTTCCTTGATCGAGGAGACGTCGATGATCCGGTAGTGCAGGTAGCCCTCGAGCTCGGGCATGTAGCGGGCGAGGAAGCCGCGATCGGTGCCGACGGAGTTGCCGCACAGCGGGGCGCGACCGGGCTCGGGCACGTGCTCGGTGATGTACTCCAGTACGCGGCGCTGGGCGTCGGCGAGATCCGTGCCGGCGGGCAGTTCCTCGAGGAGTCCGGAGTCGGTGTGCATCCGCCGCACGATCTCCGGCATGGATTCCAGGGCCTCCAGGGGAGGACGGATAACGATGTCCACCCCGTCCCCGAGGATGTTCAGCTCGGAGTCGGTGACCAGCGCGGCCACCTCGATGAGTGCGTCGTCGTCCGGCGAGAGGCCCGTCATCTCGCAGTCGATCCACACCATGCGATCGTTCATGCGAACACCATACGACCCCGTCATACGAGCGGGGGGTGTCGCGTCCGGGGTCCCTCCGACGGGCCCGTCGGAGCCGGGCAGGCGATCGTCCCCGGCGGGGTCGGCTCCGGGCCGGGGTCGTCGGGCGGACCCCGGAGGACATCGGACGACGACGGAGTGCCGATGGATCGACGACGGAGTGCGGGGCGCCCCCGGACGGGCACCGCGCCCGACGGTGGGGACACGCCGGAGCCCGGCTCGGCGGCGTGATCGGCCGACCGAACCGGGCCGCTCGGCCTCACGTCCCGCACCCGGGGTGTCCCGGTCCCCGGATCGCCTCAGGATGCCGGGCGGGGCCGCTGCGCCGGGAAGCGGGGCGACCACCCGTCCCGGGTCGGCTTGCCCCGACCGGGTGCCTCACCGACCCGGGTCCGGTCCCCCGACCGCTGTTCGCCGGGGCCCACCGGGCCGGCGGGCCCGTTGGCCCCGTGGCCGACCGGATGGTGTCCGCCGGGGCGGGCCACCGCTCCGCCGACCTCACTCTCGCCGGCTCGCCCCGACTCGGCGCCGGACGGCGCCCGACCGCTCTGGTGACCGACCTCGGGTCGGTTCCCCCTGGCGGGGGCCGGAACGGTCGGCTGCGAAACCCCCTCACCCTGTCCCCGGGACTGCCGCCGGGCCCGGTAGGCGGCCCGGTAGGCGGCGGGCGAGGACCCGAGCTGACGACGGAAGTGACCGCGCAGCGCGACCGGGGAACGGAACCCGCAACGGCCCGCGACCTCGTCCACCGAGTAGTCGGAGACCTCGAGCAACCGCTGCGCCTGGAGGACCCGTTGGGTGATCAGCCACTGCAGGGGAGCGCTCCCGGTGAGGGACCGGAAGCGCCGGTCGAACGTGCGACGGCTCATGTAGGCGCGGGCGGCGAGGGCCTCCACGTCGAATTGCTCGTGCAGGTGTTCCAACGCCCAGGCCACCACCTCGGCCAACGGATCGGCACCGATGTCCTCGGGTAATGACCTGTCCAGGGGCCGCTGTTGACCCGCCGATTCGGCGGGTCCCGCCGTACGGCGGATCGGCAGCACCAGGCGCCGGGCGAGGGCGTTGGCGGCCTCCGCGCCGTGGTCGGCGCGCACGATGTGCAGGCACAGGTCGATCCCGGCGGAGGTGCCGGCGGAGGTCAGGATGTCGCCGTCGTCCACGAAGAGTTCGCGGGGATCGACGTGGACCGAGGGGTAGCGCTTGGCCAGTGTCGGCGCGTACATCCAGTGGGTGGTGGCGGGTCGGCCGTCGAGCAGACCCGCCGCCCCCAGCGCGAACGCCCCGGTGCACAGGCCGACGATGCGCGCGCCCTCGGCGTGGGCCCGGCGCAGCGCGGCGAGGGCCGGGGTGGGAGGCGGTCCGGTGATGGACCGCCAGGCCGGCACGATCACGGTGCCGGCACGGGCCACCGCACCCAATCCGTAGGGGGCGCGCAACTCCAGACCGCCGGTCGTGCGCAGGGGGCCCTCCTCACCGGCGCAGACCAACAACCGGTAGCGGGGGACACCGGCGTCCTGTCGGTCCACTCCGAACACGGAGAGCGGGATGGAACTTTCGAACATGGGACTGCCGCCGAACAGCAGCACCGCGACGACTTCGCGGCGCCGCCGGGTGGCGAGCCTGTCCGCCGCCGGTGGGCGGGGCCCCCTGGCGACCTCGGGGCCGTGCGTTGGGTCCTGGCTCATGCTCCTCAGTTCCCTCGGTTGACGCATCCTCTCGGTCCTGCACGTTTCCCCCGACCGTGATTGCCAAGATCGAATCTACTGTGTCGGATGGGGTTGGCGGGACTGCTTCGCCACTCAGCACTAAATCGACATGACCACGTGGCGTGAAGCATTCGATCAGGAAGCGTTCCACGCCTCGGCAGTTGGCGAAAGTACGCATCCCCCCGGCGCCCGAGGGAGGGCCGGGGGGCATCGGGAAGTTGGCCGAAAACAGGAGGCGTCGAGTTCCGGCCGGCCTTCATCCGGCGGCGCGTGAAAACCGCCGGTGACGGCGCCGACGTCCCACGGGCGGACGCCGGGTGGGCGCAAAACGTCCCCCGACCCCCTTCCACGGGCGGCCGGGGAGGGGCGGGAGGCCCCCGACAGGACCGGCGATTCCGCCATGGACCCCCGCACGATCCTCACCATGCGGACACAGACGTTCACGCAGAGGCACGAAACGTTTCACCGGATATCCCCCGTCACGCGGCCGACCCGGGAGCGGTATGTTGCTCCGTCCGAACCGGATTGAGGCACGGATTCGGGGGCATCACCCTGCCGAAGACGTATCCTGGAGGTGAGAGACCGTGGGACACCCGACCCCGGAGTACCTCTCCGCGGGACCCCGAGGGCTCGTGGACTCCCCGGCGACGGGGGCTCCCATGGCATCCGGGACCCACACCTCCCCCACCACCGACCGCCGAGAGGCCCTCTCCCCGAGACACCTCCGAGACTCCCATGGTCGTCCCAGAGCTTCCCGAGCCCGCTGACCGCAAACGGCCCGTCGCCGAGCCGACGGATCCCCACCGGTCGGCCGACGAGTCGTGCACGCCGCGCGACCCCGCCTTCCGCCACGGCGTGGTGGTGGGGTTCGACGGATCCACCTCCAGTGAGCGCGCCCTGGCCTACGCGGTCGGCATGGCCCGCCGCTCCGGCTCCGGTCTGATCATCGTGCACGTGGCCAATCGGCTGCCGTCCACACTGTGGGCGGGGTGCGAGCCCCCCACCCTGATCGACGTACCCGATCACCGCACCGAGGTGCTGGGCCTGGAACTGGCCTGCGCCGACCACCTCTCCGAGATCCCCTGGGTGCTGCTCGAACGCGGCGGGGACATCTGCCACGAACTCCGCGAGGTGGGACGGGAGTACGCCGCCGACGCCATCGTGGTGGGCTCCACCCGGGGCGTGCTGGGGCGGATCCTGGGCACCGTCTCGGGGCGCCTGGTCCGGCGCGCGGAGCGCCCGGTGGTCGTCATCCCCTGAGTCGTTCCCCCGAGCCCGCGCGCATCCCGGCCCGGCCCGCTCCCCGACTCGCCCGCCGGACCTCCCCCGGCCCCCCGGTCCCCGCGCCCCACCGGCGCCCGGGCCCGTCCCGCACGCCCCTCGACGGGGATTTCCCCCTCCCCGGAGGTGGATTGTGCGTTTGTGATGGGCATACACCACTCGACAAGGTCGACGGAGGCCCGCAGACGTGCCGCCGCGCGGGAGGTGACGGACCCGCCGGTGGCGACCGGGCCGGCGTATGGGCGACGCCGGCACCAGCGCGGTCCCCGGGGCGGCGGACCGGTGGCATCCGCTTCCCCGGGGGCCGACGCGCGTCCGCCCCCGCCGACGCACGGCGGGGGCGGACGGGTCCGGCCACCGTCCGGCGCCGGGCGCGCCGCCCCGCCGGACGCGGGATCGACGCGCCCGGCGGACCGGCGTCGCGGACATCACGTCACTCGACGGTCACCGACTTCGCCAGGTTCCGGGGCTTGTCGATGTCCCGACCCAGCGCCAGCGCCGTGTGGTAGGCCAGCAGCTGGAGCGGGATGCCCATGAGTACCGGGTCCAGCTCCGGCTCGTTGCGCGGCACGACGATGGTGTCGTCGGCCTTCTCCTGCTCACTGTGGGCCACCGCGAGGATGCGCCCGCTGCGGGCCTTGATCTCCTCCAGGGTGGCGCGGTTCTTCTCCAACAGCTCGTCGTCCGGGACGATCGCGACGGTCGGCACGTCGGGCTCGATGAGGGCGAGCGGGCCGTGCTTGAGCTCGGAGGCCGGGTAGGCCTCGGCGTGGATGTAGGAGACCTCCTTCAGCTTCAGCGACGCCTCCTTGGCCACCGGGAAGCCCCGCACGCGACCGACGAACATCATGCTCTTCGCCTCGGCGAACTCCGCCGCCAGCTTCGCGATGTGCTCCTCGTCCTCCATGATCTCGGCGATCTGGCCCGGCAGCTTGCGCAGGCCGTCGATGATCCGCTTGCCGTCGGTCACCGACAGGTCCCGGATCCGGCCCAGGTGGAGGGCGAGCAGTGCGAAGGCCACCGCCGTGTTGGTGAAGCATTTGGTGGAGACCACGCAGACCTCGGGCCCCGCGTGCACGTAGACGCCGCCGTCGGTCTCCCGGGCGATCGCGCTGCCCACAACGTTGACCACGCCCAGTACCCGGCCGCCCTTGCGCTTGAGCTCCTGGACCGCCGCGAGGGTGTCGTAGGTCTCGCCGGACTGGCTGACCGCGATGTAGAGGGTGTCGGGGTCCACCACCGGGTTGCGGTAGCGGAACTCGCTGGCCGGCTCGGCGTCGGCGGGGATGCGGGCCAGCTCCTCGATCAGCTGCGCGCCGATCTGTCCGGCGTGGTAGGCCGAACCGCAGCCCAGGATCTTGACCCGACGCATGGTCCGCGCCTCACGGGCGTCGAGGTTCAGACCGCCGAGGCGGACGGTGGCGAAGCGGTCGTCGAGCCGGCCGCGCAGCACCCGGTCCACCGCGTCCGCCTGCTCGGCGATCTCCTTGTGCATGTAGGTGTCGTGGCCGCCCATGTCATAGCTCTCGGCCTCCCACTCCACGGTGGTGGGCGAGGCGGCGGTGCGGCTGCCGTCGGTGGTGTAGGTCCGGTAGTCGTCGGCCTTCAGGGTGGCCATCTCGCCGTCGTCGAGGGTGATCACCTGACGGGTGTGGCTGATCAGGGCGGCGACATCGGAGGAGACGAGCATCTCCCGGTCACCGATGCCCAGCACCACGGGGGAACCGTTGCGGGCGGCGACGATGCGGTCGGGGAAGTCGGCGTGCAGGACGGCGATGCCGTAGGTGCCATCGATGTGGCGCAGCGCCTCGCGGACCTTCTCCTCCAGGGTCGGGGCCTGGGAGCGGGCGACCAGGTGGGCCAGTACCTCGGTGTCGGTGTCGGAGACCAGCTCCACGCCGTCGGCGGCCAGCTTGGCCCGCAGCTCCGAGGAGTTGTCGATGATGCCGTTGTGCACCACGGCCACCCGCCCGTCGGCGTCGGTGTGGGGGTGGGCGTTGACGTCGTTCGGGGCGCCGTGGGTGGCCCAGCGGGTGTGGGCGATGCCGCAGTTGCCGGCGAAGCGGGCGGGGACCTTGGCCTCCAGCTCGCGGACCCGGCCCTTGTTCTTGACGGTCTTCAGCCCACCGCCTTTGCCGGAGCTGTGGATCGCGATGCCGGCGGAGTCGTACCCCCGGTACTCCAGGCGCTGCAGCCCCTCCAGGAGCAGCGGCGCCACGTCACGCCTGCCGATGTAGCCGACGATTCCACACATGCGGGTTCCTCCTGGTGCCGGTGGGGCGATGGTGCGGGCCGGCTTCCGGGGACGGAGCCGGCGGGGACGGGACGGTGGTCGGGTGCGGGCGGGCCCCGGTCAGCCGTAGACGATGCGGCGCAGTTGCCGCAGCGACAGCTCGGGCGGGGCCACCGCCCGGTGGCGCAGCTCCTCCGAGACCACCTCGAAGATCGCCGCGTTGCGCAGGCCACGGGCCTGAAGTTCGCGGTGGCGTCTGCGCACGTAGTCCTCCACCGTCTCGTCGAAGTAGGCCAGGACGTCGAGGACCACCCGGACCGCCTCGCCGCGTCCCAGCGGCGTGGTGCGGATCAGGTGGTCGATCAGGTCCTCGTGGGACGTACGACGGCCGAGCACCCCTTGATAGTGGGAACCGAAGAGGACTTTCGCAACAACCCTGCCCGATATCGGGCACGAACGTGTCGCGGACGACAGTCTCGATGGCATCGGGCGCCCCGGGGACATACCACGCCATTCCGCCGCTCCCCGGCATCACCGGGCATCACCGGGCATCACGACGCGCGAGGCGCGTCCGGCACATCACCCGGCGCGCCCGAACACCCCGTCGGTCACCAACCTCACAGACGGTCGAGCAGGGCTCGCTTCGCGCGGGTGAACTCCTCCTCGGTCAGCACACCGGAGGAGCGCAGTTCGCCGAGTTCCCGAAGTCGGCGCAGCACCGCGTCGGGGTCGTGGCCGTCCTTCCCCCCGGCCCCTCCGGCACCCCCCTCCGGGCCCGCCGGGGCCGTCGGCTCCCCCGCCTTGGTGAGGAGTGGGGGCATCGGGGCGTCCGCTCCCGGCGACGCGCCGGCGTCCGCCCCGTCGCCGACCCGGGGATGGGGCAGGCGGGCGGTGACCGCCGCGGCGAGGAGGGCGACCTCCGCGGTCTCCCGCCGCTCGCTGAGCCCCCAGAGAGTCACGCAGTTGGGGTCGTGGGAGGGCTTGACCTCGACCCCGGGCCCCACCGGCCGGACGCGGAACCACCCGCTCTCCCAGCGGGCCCGGGACCACTCCACCGCCGCGACGTCCCGCAGCGGCAGCACCCGGGTTCCGGCCGACTTCTTGCTCTCCTCACAGGCCCACCCCCATTCGATGCGCAGGACACGCCCGTCGAAGGTGACCTTGCCATCACCGCCGCTCACCACCCGGGGCACCGAGGGGCCGGGCAGCAGCCACCGGCCGGCGGGTTCGTCGACCGGTATCCGCTCCAGCAGCAGGGCGGTGCGGACTTCGTCGACCAGGTACTCCGCCGTGCCCGTGCGTTCGCTTTCCACCGCCAGGGCATAGGGGGTGGCGTCATCCGCCAGGCGTCCCGAACAGGTGTGGTCGAGGGGGTCGGCGCCCTCACGCAGCCGCAGGCGCAGCCGGGCACGCCGCCGCCCCGGCTCCAAGGAGATGCCCGCGATCGCCTCCAGCGGCACGGCGATCTCCCCCAGCCCCGTGCGCAGCGGGTGGACGTTCCGACCGGTGCCCGGCACCAGGCGCAACCGCTCGCCGTCGAAGTCCCATGTGCCGTCCCGCTGGATGAGCTCCGCCATTGGCTCATTGTGGCAGGCCCCGCCCCGGTGGCGGCGCTCCCCCCGGTCCGGCCCGTTCCGGTGTCCGCCCGCCGGGGCGTGCCGTCCCGGGGCCCCGTCGGCGGGGGCCCGGGACGGCACGAGGGGTCAGCGCCCCCCGGAGCCCGTCAGTTCGCGGGCGATCAGCATCCGCTGCACCTCGCTGGTTCCCTCGCCGATCTCCAGGATCTTGCTGTCCCGCCACATCCGGGCGACCGGGTACTCGTTCATGAAGCCGTAGCCGCCGTGGATCTGGGTGGCCTCCCGGGCGTTGGTGACGGCGACCTCCGAGGAGTGCAGCTTGGCGATCGCCGCCTCCTTCTTGAAGGGCTCGCCGGCCAACAGACGGGCCGCCGCGTCCCGCCAGGCGAGCCGGGCGGTGTGCGCCCGGGTCTCCATGTCGGCGAGCTTGAAGGCGATGGCCTGGTTCTCCCCGATCGGTCGCCCGAAGGCCCGACGCTCGGCGGCGTAGCGCACCGACTCGTCCACGCAGCCCTGGGCCAGGCCGGTGGCCAGCGCCGATATGGCGATCCGACCCTCGTCGAGGATCCGCAGGAACTGCGCGTAGCCCCGGCCCTCCGCCCCCAGGAGGTTCTCCAGCGGCACCCGGACGTCGGAGAAGGAGAGCTCCCGGGTGTCGGAGGCGTTCCAGCCGACCTTGGAGTAGGGGGCGGCGACCGTGAAGCCGGGGGTGCCGGAGGGCACCACGATGGTGGAGATCTCCGGGGAGCCGTCGGACTTGCGGCCGGTGACGGCGGTGACCGTCACCAGGTCGGTGATGTCGGTGCCGGAGTTGGTGATGAAGCTCTTGGTGCCGTTGATCACCCAGTGGTCGCCGTCGCGCACGGCGGTGGTGCGGGTGCCCGAGGCGTCGGAGCCGCAGTCGGGCTCGGTCAGCCCGAAGGCGCCCAGCGCCTCGCCGGAGCACAGTCGGGGCAGCCAGCGACGCTTCTGCTCCTCGGTGCCGAAACGGAAGATCGGCATCGCTCCCAGGGAGACGGCGGCCTCCAGCGTGATGGCGATCGAGGAGTCCACCCGGGCCAACTCCTCCAGCACCACGCACAGCGCCAGGTAGTCGCCGCCCATGCCGCCGTATTCCTCGGGGAAGGGGAGGCCGAACAGTCCCATCTCCGCCATCTCCCGCACGATCGGGTAGGGGAAGGCATGCCGCTCGTAGTAGTCGCCGATCACGGGGGCGACGACCTCCCGGGCGAACTTCTCCACGGTGCGGCGGAGTTCCTCGTGCTCGGTGGGCAGCCGGTGCTCCAGGGCCATGGTCACGGCTCCTTGTCGTGGTCGGTGGGGGCGGCCCGGCGGGTGGGGGCGGCCCGGTCGGTGGACGCGTCTCCCCGGGTGAGGGCGCGGAGGGTGCGGGAGGGGCCGGGTCGGCCCAGGCGTTCGGCCATCCAGTCGCCGGTGGCGGCCAGTCGGCGCAGGTCGATCCCGGTCTCGATGCCGAGGCCGTCGAGCATCCACAGCAGATCCTCGGTGGCGAGGTTGCCGGTGGCGCTGCGGGCGTAGGGGCAGCCCCCGAGGCCACCGGCGGAGGCGTCCACGGTGGTGACGCCGTGCCGCAACGCGGTCAGGGTGTTGGACAGGGCCTGGCCGTAGGTGTCGTGGAAGTGCACGGCGATCCGGCCGGGGGCGATTCCGGCCGCGTGCAGGTCGGTGAGCAGCCGGGCGACGTGGCCCGGGGTGGCGGTGCCGATGGTGTCGCCCAGGCTGAGCTCGGAACAGCCCATGGCATCCAGTCGGCGGCAGACGTCCACCACCCGGGCCGGGGCGACCGGGCCCTCCTCGAAGTCGCCGAAGCACATCGAGAGGTACCCGCGCACCCGCAGTCCCTCGGCCCGGGCCCGGGCGACCACCGGCTCGAAGCCGGCGAGGGACTCGGCCACCGTGCGGTTGAGGTTGGCCCGGGCGAAGGACTCGGTGACGGCGGCGAACACCGCGATCTCCCGCACCCCCAGGGCCAGCGCGCGGTCCAGGCCCCGGGCGTTGGGCACCAGGACGGGCAGCCGCACGCCCCGGTCGACCAGGTCGGCGACCATCGGGTACAGCAGCTCGGCGTCGGCCAATTGGGGCACCCAGCGGGGGTGGACGAAGCTGGTGGCCTCCACGGTGTCCAGACCGGCGTCGACGAGGCGGTGGATGAACTCGGCCTTGACCTCCACGGGAAGGATCGCCGCCTCGTTCTGCAGGCCGTCCCGCGGGCCCACCTCGTGGACGCGCACCCGGCGGGGCAGATCGGGATCGGGCACCCGCTGGGGCAGCCCGGCGGGCGGGCCCGGACGCGCGACGCCGGCGGCTTCGGGGCCGCCCGCGGGCCTCCCGGGGGAACGGTCGGTGGGCGGGGTCATGTCGGATCGCCTCCCGGGGTGGTGCCGCCCGGCGCGGCGGTCGACCCCGGGGCTCCCGATGCCCGCGGGGCCGCTTCCGGTGCCGGGTCCGATCCCGCGTCCGATGTCGGGTCCGGCTCCACCACGACCAGCTCCTGGTCCATGGCCACGGCGGTTCCCGCCGCCACCCGGACCGCCGTCACGGTGCCCGCGCCGGGGGCCCGGATGACGTGCTCCATCTTCATCGCCTCGACGATCAGCAGGGGTTGACCGGCGGTCACCCGCTCCCCCGGCCCGGCCTTGACGACGGTGACCGTGCCGGGCATGGGCGCGGTCAGGGCGGCGGCACCCGCCGCCGCGCCGCCGCCGGCGGCCGCCACCGGGTCGTGGTCGGCGACCGGCCACGCCTCACCGTCGCGGGCGAGCCCGGAGCCGTCGGGGGCGGTGTGGAAGCGGTGGACGACGCCGTCCACCTCCACCCGCACCGGACCGGCGGAAACGCCCTCGAGAAGACGGGCGGGCACCTCCGGGCCGTCGCCGACACGCAACCGGGCGTCGCGGGCCCGCCCCCGGACGGTGACGGTCACCGGGTCGTGGCCGGGAACCCGAAGGTGGTGCGGGGTGCCGGCGGTGACACCACCCAGTCGCCAACCGGTGGGCAGCGAGAAGGGGTCCGCCCAGCCGGCCGGCGCGTCCCGACGGGCGGCCGGCTCCAGGGCGGCGTGCCGGAGCAGTGCCGCCGTCGCGTACACCTCGGACGGCACGACGGTGGGCGCCAGGCCGGCGACCAGCGCCGGGGCCTCGCGGTCCACCAGGCCGGTGTCCAGCGTCCCCTCCCGGACCTCCGGCACGTCCAGCAGCCGGCGCAGGAAGCCGGTGTTGGTGTCCACGCCGATGACCACGGTGTCGGCGAGGGCCGCGCGCAGCCGGCGCAGCGCGGAGGCGCGGTCGGGGCCGTGGGCGATGATCTTGGCGAGGAGCGGGTCGTAGGCGGTGCCGACGGTGTCGCCGGCCGCGATGCCGGAGTCCACCCGCACGCCAGGTCCGGTGGGTTCGCGCAACTCCCGGATCGTGCCGGCGGAGGGCAGGAAGTCCACGCCCCCGCCATCGGTGGCCGGACGCGGGGTCTCGGCGCAGATGCGGGCCTCCACCGCGTGGCCGCGCGGGGCGAGGGCCGCCGGGTCGGTCGACAGGGGCTCCAGGGACTCGCCGGCGGCGATCCGCAGCTGCCACTCCACCAGGTCCAGCCCGGTGACCAGCTCGGTCACCGGGTGCTCCACCTGCAGGCGGGTGTTCATCTCCATGAACCAGTGCGAGCGGGGGTCGTCGCCGGGGACGATGAACTCGACGGTGCCCGCGCCCCGGTATCCGCAGGAGCGGGCGGCGCGGACGGCGGCCTCCCCCATGACATGGCGGGTCTCCTCGTCCAGCAGCGGACTGGGGGCCTCCTCGACGATCTTCTGATGGCGGCGCTGCAGGGAGCACTCGCGCTCCCCCAGGTGCAGGACGTTGCCGTGGTCGTCGGCGAGCACCTGGATCTCGATGTGCCGGGGGCGATCGATCCACCGCTCCACCAGGAGGGTGTCGTCGCCGAAGGCGCCACGGGCCTCACGCCTCGCGGCGGCGATCTCCTCGGGCAGCCGGTCCGGGTCGCGGACCAGCCGCATCCCCTTGCCGCCCCCGCCGGCCGCGGGCTTGATCAGCACCGCCGCGCCGATCGCCCGCGCGGCCTCGATCAGCTCGGCGTCGGACAGACCGCTGCCGGAGGAGCCGGGCACCACGGGGACACCGGCGGCGGCCACGGTCTCCTTGGCCCGGATCTTGTCACCCATCAATTCCACGGCGGAGGCCGGCGGGCCGACGAAGACCAGGCCGGCGTCCGCGACGGCGCGGGCGAAGTCGGCGTTCTCGGCGAGGAAGCCGTAGCCGGGGTGGATCGCGCCGGCGCCGGTGCGCTCGGCGGCCTCCAGCAGCCGATCGATCCGCAGGTAGCTCTCGGCCGCGGCCCGGGGGCCGATGCGGACCGAGGTGTCGGCCTCCCGGACGTGGAGGGCGTCGGCGTCGGCATCGCTGTGGACGGCGACGGAGCGCAGGCCGAGCCGGCGCAGGGTGCGGATCACCCGGACCGCGATCTCGCCGCGGTTGGCGACCAGCACGCTGTCGAAGGCGGCTGCGGGGCGGGGCACCTGCTGTCGGGGGGCCACGGGGCGGTTCACCTGCTTTCGGGGGGACGGGCCCGGGGTCTCCGGGGTCGGGGGACGGACGGGATCGCGGCGGCGCTCCGACCTCACATGCGGAACACACCCCAACCGGGCTCGCCCAGCGGCGCGTTGGCACAAGCGGTCAGGGCCAGGCCGAGGACGGTGCGGGTCTCCAGGGGGTCGATGATCCCGTCGTCCCACAACCGGGCGGTGGCGTGATAGGCGTTCCCACGGGCCTCGTAGTCGGCCCGGATCGGCGCCTTGAACTCCTCCTCCTCGCGCTCGGACCACTCCGCGCCCCGGGCCTCCAGTTGGTCACGCTTGACGGTGGCCAGCACGGAGGCGGCCTGCTCACCGCCCATCACCGAGATCCGGGCGTTGGGCCACATCCACAGGAAGCGGGGCGAGTAGGCCCGGCCGCACATGGAGTAGTTGCCGGCGCCGTAGGAACCGCCGATCACCACGGTGAGCTTGGGGACCCGGGTGCAGGCCACGGCGGTGACCATCTTGGCGCCGTGCTTGGCGATGCCACCCGCCTCGTAGTCCCGGCCGACCATGAAGCCGGAGATGTTCTGCAGGAACAGCAGTGGGATGCCGCGCTGGTCGCACAGTTCGATGAAGTGGGCGCCCTTGAGCGCGGACTCCCCGAAGAGGATGCCGTTGTTGGCCACCACGCCGACGGGGTGGCCCTGAACGCGGGCGAAGCCGGTGACCAGGGTGGTGCCGTACTCGGCCTTGAACTCGTGGAAACGGGAGCCGTCGACCAGCCGGGCGATGACCTCGCGCACGTCGTAGGGGGTGCGGGGATCCACCGGAACCGCCCCGTACAGGCCCTCCGGATCCACGGCGGGCTCCTCCGCCGGCTCGACGGACCAGGGCAGGGGGCCCCGCCGGGGCAGTCCGGCGACGGCCGATCGCAGGATGCCCAGGGCATGCGCGTCGTCCTCGGCGAGGTGGTCGGTGACGCCGGAGATCCGGGAGTGCACCTCGCCGCCGCCCAACTCCTCGGCGGTGACGACCTCACCGGTGGCGGCCTTCACCAGCGGGGGCCCGCCCAGGAAGATGGTGCCCCGCCCCCGCACGATGACGGCCTCGTCGCTCATCGCGGGGACGTAGGCGCCGCCGGCGGTGCAGGAGCCCAGGACGGCGGCCAACTGCGGGATGCCGCGCTCGGACATCCGGGCCTGGTTGAAGAAGATGCGACCGAAGTGGTCGCGGTCGGGGAAGACCTCGTCCTGCAGCGGCAGGAAGGCACCGCCGGAGTCCACCAGGTACAGGCAGGGCAGGCGGTTCTCCAGGGCCACCTCCTGGGCCCGCAGGTGCTTCTTGACCGTCATCGGGTAGTAGGTGCCGCCCTTGACGGTGGCGTCGTTGGCCACCACCACGCACTCGCGGCCCGAGACCCGGCCGATACCGGCGATCACACCCGCCGCCGGGGCGTCGCCCCCGTACATGTCGTGCGCGGCGAGGGGCGCCAGCTCCAGGAAGGGGGAGCCCGGGTCCAGCAGGGTGTCCACCCGATCGCGGGGCAGCAGCTTGCCGCGCGCGACGTGCCGGGAACGGGCGGCCTCCCCGCCGCCGAGCCGGGCCGCCGCCAGCTTCTCCCGCAGGTCGGCGACCAGCTCCCGATGGGCCTTCTCGTTCGCCCGGCGGGCGGCGGAGTCCGGCTCCGCGCCGACCGCGAGCACCGGTGCCCGGCTCATCCGACCAGCTCCCTCACGCCTCCACCCACCGGCCGACCCGCCGACGGGTTAATGACCGTTAACGTCGGAATCCAGGTTAACGCCCATTAACGCCGGCTGTCTACAATGGATCCATGCACGGCTCGCCTCCCGGACCCATCGCCGCCGACACGCCCGCCGACGCCCCCGCCGACACCCCCGGGCGCCCGGCCCGGCGGTCCTCCGGCGGCACCCGGCGCGAGCAGATCCTCCGCGAGGCGTCCCGGCTCTTCGCCGACCACGGCTTCCACGGCGTCGGGGTGGACGAGATAGGGGCGGCGGTCGGCGTCAGCGGTCCCGCCCTGTACCGGCACTTCGCCGGCAAGGACGCGATGCTCGCCGAACTGCTGGTGGGCATCAGCGTCCGGCTGCGGGACGGCGGCGAGCGCCGGGTCGAGGAGGCCGCGGCGGCGGGCCGGTCACCGGCGGAGGCACTGGACGCGCTGATCGCCGGCCACATCGAGTTCGCGCTGGACGACCGGGCCCTGATCACCCTGCACGACCGGGAGCTGGACCGCCTCCCCGAGCGGGACCGCAAGGAGGTCCGCCGGCTGCAGCGACAGTACGTCGAACTGTGGGTGGAGGTGGTCGGCCGGGTCCACCCGGAACTGACCGAGCGGTACGCCCGGGGCGCGGTGCACGCGGTCTTCGGCCTGCTGAACTCGACCCCCCACCTGTCCGCGCGTCCCGGCGCGCTGCCGGACCGGGCCGGCACCGCGGCCCTGCTGCACCGCATGGCCCGCACCGCGCTGGCCTCGGCCGCCGGAGTCGGCGACGGGGGGACCGACGGCCCGGACGACCCCCGGCCCCGGCCGGGGTGACCCCCGGCCACTGGCCGGGGCCGGCGCCCCGCCGCGCGGGTCCCGGGTCCCCGGACCCGCGCGGCGAAGGAGTCACCACGCGGTGCGGGGCCGCCCCGGAGGGAGGGCCCCGCGCGCGCCGGCCCGGCCACCGTCAGGCCGTCAGTTCGCCCGTCAGCGCGTCGCGCAGCCGCGCCGCCCGCTCGGCGACCCCGGCCGGCCCCAGCTCCACCGCCCGGGCACTCCACTCGCGCCCCTCGGCCAGGTCACCGCGTCGGGAGGCGAGCAGCGCCAGGTGCAGCGCGGCCCGGCCGTGGCCGGCCTCGGCGGCCCGCTTCCACCACATCGCGGCCTCGGGCTCGGCACCCTCGCGGGCGAGCAACAGCCCCAGGTTGAAGGCACCGTTGCGGCTGCCCTCCTCGGCGGCACGCCGGTACCAGTCGGCCGCCTCGACCAGGTCACCGCGCTCGGCCGCCCGGGTGCCCAACCGCACCCGGGCCCGGCGGTGTCCGCGCTCGGCGGCACGGCGGTACCACCGCTCGGACTCGGAGGCCTCCGGGTCCGCGGGCCCGCCTGCGCCCCGAACCGGCCCGCCGGGGCGCAGGAGGATCCGACCATTGGTGCCCAGCCCCGGATCGGTGTCCGGGTCGGTCTCGGTGCCCGGGCCGGACGGCGGGTCGTCCTCCCCCGCGCGCTCCAACCGCTCCAGCCGCACCGCCAGGCGGAAGGCGCCCTCCACACTGCCGCCCTCCGCCGACCGCCGCAGCATCCGGTCCGCCTCGGCCCGCTCGCGCGGGGTGCGGGACTCCCGCAGGCCGGTGAGCGCCACCTGCAGGGCCGCCTCCGCGTGCCCGGCCTCGGCTGCCCGCCGGTACCAGCGCAGGGCCTCGGCCCCGTCGTCCCGCTTGGCGTGCAGGATGCCCAGGTTGAAGGCCGCGTCCACGCTGCCGGCCTCGTCGGCACGGGAGAACCACGGCTCGGCTCCGTCGGCGTCCCCGCGCTGGAGCAGCAGCACCGCGAGGGCGTTGGCCGCCTCCCGGTGCCCCGCGTAGGCGGCCCGGCGGTACCACTGCTCGGCCTGCACCATGCGCCCCGAACCCGCGCACAGCAGCGCCAGGTTGAAGGCGCCGTTGATGTCACCGGCGTCCAGGGCCGCGCGGTACCAGCGCTGGGCCTCCTGACGGTTGCCGCGCCGGGCGTGGAGCGCGCCGAGGGCGTTGGCCGCGGTGCCCTCGCCCTCGCGGGCGGCGCGCAGCCACCAGTTCTCGGCAGCCTCCTCCTCGCCCGCGTCACTCAGCAGGAACCCCAGGGAGGCCGCGGCCCCGGCCTCCCCGGCCTCGGCCGCGTCCAGGTACCAGCGCATCGCCTCGGTGGTCTCGCCGCGCCGTTCCAGCAGCGCGCCCAGTCGGTGGGCCGCACGGCTGTGACCGCGTGCGGCGGCGAAGCGGTACCAGGTCTCGGGGTCGTCCGACAGCGGGGCGTAGCGGAACGCCGCCTCCCGGTGACCGCGCTCGGCGGCGATCCGGAACCAACGTGCCGCGCCGTCCGCGTCGTCGTGGTGCAGGAGGTCGGCGAGCGCGTAGGCTCCCGAGTCGTGGCCCCACTCCGCGGACTGGCGCAGCCAGTACTCGGCCGCGGTGTCGTCCCCCTGCTCGCGGTGCAGACGCCCCAAGGCGTGCGCGGCGGCGGCGGAACCGGCCACCGCCGCGGTGCGCCACCAACCGGCGGCCTCCTCGGCCCGACCGGTGCCGTGGAGGAGGACGCCGAGGTTGTTGGCCGCGCTGCGGTCACCCTCGGTGGCGGCGACGCGCAACAGCGTCTCCGCACCTTCGAGATCCCCACGCCGAAGACGGGCCGCACCCTCGCGGGCCGCCTCGTCGGCGCCGGTCTCGAACCCCGCCCTGTCCCCCATAAGGACCATACTCGCACCACCCGAAACGCGCGTACACCGAGAGTACCCACACCCGGTGAATTCACTTAGAGGTTTATCGACTTCCCGACATGACAACAGTCAAACGCTGCAACAGGCGGCAAAAGGGCACCGATTGGGTCTCGGGGACACCTCGGCGGACATCGTGGCCGCTCACGGGCCCGCCGACACCACACCGGCATCACACCGACGGGTGACGACCCCGATCATGGAACACCCGTCGCAGGGATGACACGCACCGTCGATCGGACCGGCCGGAGCCCGCCGGATGGTGCTCCGGAGCCGGGGCCGAACGGGGCGTCGGGGCACGTACCCTCGACCGCGGCCACCGACACGGGCGAGTTCGGGAGGCGGGACGGGAAGCTCACACACCGTCACATGCGGGACGCGCCGAAGCGGGAAACCGGCCGGCCCCGGGGTGTGGTCACGGGCCGCCCGGGGCACGGAGGAGGACACACCCGGTCGGGCCGCGCCGTGCGACATCACGCGGAAAGGGCCCGGTGTTCGTGTCTGTGACACGAACACCGGGCCCTCACCTCTGCGTAGCGGGGACAGGATTTGAACCTGCGACCTCTGGGTTATGAGCCCAGCGAGCTACCGAGCTGCTCCACCCCGCGGCGTGGGCCCCTCGGGAACCCCCGAGGAACGACTTAACTCTAACACGCCCCGGAGACGTCACCTCACCACCGACGCCCCGAGTACCTCAAAGACCCCGGGCGCCCCAAAAGTTCCCACACCGCACCCCCGCCCCGGGTCCCGACCGTCCCCGGTGGGTCCGGCACCGGTCCGCTTCCGCCCCGGGGCAACGGACGGCCGGCCACCCCCGCGGTGCGCGGGGG
>NZ_JAJUWS010000012.1 GCF_021390475.1 Streptomyces sp. ST2-7A | reverse complement strand
CCCGGAGCGACCTCGGCGCCCCGGTGCCGAACACCACCGTCACCCGGGTGGACGGCCACTGGCACGTCACCGACACCACCACCGGCGACTTCACCCGCCACACCGACACCGGCGCCCTGGAGTACCGCGCGCTCAACCTGCGCAACCCGGCCGGCGGCCCCGCCCACCCCCTGGCGAACCACTACGTCACCACCACCCCGACCAACACCGTCGGTCTGTTGCACGCCGGCCCCCGGGCCACCAACCCCGGCGTCACCGTCTTCAGCCCCGTGGACGGCGCCGCCGTCACCCCGCAGACCGGCGCGGTGGACCTGCGGGTCCCGGGCACGGGGGCGGGCACCGGCGACGCGCTGCGCGTGCGCCACGGCGACCACGACCTGATCGTGGCCCCGAACGGCACGCACACCCACACGGTGGTCGCCCCGCGCGGCGCCGACGGTCAACCGATCGCCAACACCTTCCTGTTCACCCCGACTCCGGGCCCGGCCGGCGCCGCTCCCGGCGCGGTGACCGTGCGGACGGGGGACGGCTCCCAGCCGGCCGGCCTCGCCCTGCGGACCCTCGACAACGACCACGTCCTGACCACCACGGCCGCGGGCACCTTCACCCGGCACGCCCCCGACGGCTCCTTCGTGCACGGCGGCCTGAGGCTCGACCGGGCGCCGCTGACCGCGGGCGGCTCCGGCCTGGTGCGGACCTTCGAGGGGAACGGCCCACTCGTCCTGCTGGACGACAATCTCGCCCGCATCGCGGACCTGCGGGTCACCCGCACCCCGGGCGGCAACGTGCGGGTGGGCAACGGCGACCACGAGTTCGACCTGTTCAACGCGCAGGGGCAGCTCACGCACACCGTGCGGGCGGTGCCCGCGCCTCCCGTCGCGGGCCCCTCCACCGGGGCCGCGACCCCGCCGCCGGCCGGTTCGGCCCTCACGGTGACAGACGTCAACACGGCCACCTCCTTCACCGTGATCCGCGCCTCGGACGGGGCCGACTCCCTCTTCCTGGACACCACCGCGCTGCGCGCCCTGGACGGCGACCTCAACGTCGTCGGCCCCCTCACCCGGGAGGGCACGGACTTCCGGCTGAACGACCCCCGGGGCGGAGCCCATCTCGATGAGTTCCGCCGTTACGACGCGACCGGCGAGCTCACCTTCGAGCGGATCAACATCGTCCACGGCAACGCCACCCGTGCCGGCGAGCGCTTCGAGATCACCATCCCCCCGGCCGGCGGCGGGAAGCCGACCTGGGTCCGGGTCACCCCGGGGCACCCCGCCGGCCCCGGCGCGCGCGGCTGGTTCGACGGCGGCACCGTGGACACCAAGGGTCTGGAGAACGGCCGTGTCCGGCTGCTGGACGCCGGCAAGGTCGAGGTGTTCGAACGCCGCGTCCTGCCGGGTGGCAACTCCCTGGACTTCCACCGGGCGAGCACCTCCACGCGGTTCGGCGTGTTCAACCAGCGCGGCGTCTGGTCGGAGATCAACGGCAACGGCACCGTGGTGGGCCACGGAACGCGGCACTTCGGGGAGAGCACCCGCAGCTGGTTCGACGTGCGGACGCAGAACGGCTTCGACCTGCGGGTGCGGCACTTCCGGGAGAACCCGGACGGCGGTCATGTCCTCGCCGACATGAACACCCACGCCTTTTTCCAGGGCGGGCACAAAGCGACCTGGGTGCGCTTCGACGCCGACTTCAAGCCGATCGCCTCCGGCACCCGCGAGTTCACCCACGGGCGCGGCTGGCGGGACCACGCCTTCGACCCGGCCGGCGGCAAGCAGATCCTGGTCCACGAGAGGTTCGGCCGCTTCAACCCGCTCACCGCCGCCGACAACCGCTCCTACCTCCAGCGCGTCATCACCGAGGACGGGACCATCAAGCCGGACTGGACGACGATCTCCGCGCACGGCAAGGAGAACGCCTTCGGCAAGACCCTGAAGGACGGGACCTTCCTCGAGGGCCGGCGCCTGATGGAGCAGCGCCCGCCGGCGTGGCTGCGCAACACCATGCTGCCGATCAACGGCAACGCCCTGGCGACCAACGCCCCCTGGCTGGGCGGTGGCGGGATCTGGAACACGCTGACCCGGGCGGACGGGCTGCACCAGGCGTTCGCGCTGACCCTCAGGGCCGCGCCGGACGGCGCCGTCACCGGGCGCGGCGCCCGGTTCGTCGCCACCGACACCTCCACCCTCGACATCTCCGCCACCGGGGCCGTCACCGGCCACACCCGCAAGCTCTTCCACGGCAGCACCCTGACCGTGGGGGACGTGGCGCTCCCCACGGGGGCGGTGCGCCGCGACGGCTACCTGCCCTGGAAGGACGGCGCCGACGGTCTCCAGGGGCACCGCAGCTTCAACGCCGGGGACATCGGCGCCGTCACCCTGCCCAACGGCGTCACCGGCACCGTCCGTTGGGTGGACCGGTACCCGGGTGCGGCGGGGATCACCGACTGGTACACCCCCACCCCGCACCGCCCGGCGGCCGGCACCGATCCCGACTGGCGGACCGCCCGGATCGGCCTGACCGACGGCCGGGTGATCGATTTCCGCGCCACACCCGAGGTCCGGGCCACGCCGCTCACCGACTCGGCGGCCCACCGGATGGACATCGCCCCGGGCGGCGGCCGCAACCCCGACCACACCGTGTACGACCCGCAGGGCATCCCGGTGGCCCGCGCGGACACCTTCCCGAACCCGATGGCCGCCGGCGCGGGCACCATCTCCGTGCGCGGTACCGGCGGCTTCGACCATCCGACGCTCATCGGCAGCAAAATGACGTTCGGCTGGTCCGCCGACATCAACGGGACGGAGCTCACCGGCGTCCGGAAGGTCAACTTCGACCGGAGCATGGACCGCTGGGCCTGGGACCGGGAGAGCTTCCAGGACTTCGGCCGGGTGGGGACCAACGACCACCACCTGGTGCGCGAACACCGCCTGCTCGCCGACGGCGTCACCCTGGACTCCTGGCGGATGACGAAGGCCGACGGCACCGCCGAGTGGCAGTGGCGCAAGGTCGACCGGCACGGCAACGACCTGCGTTTCGACACCGATGCCCCCGGCACCCAGATCCGCACCTGGTACGACGCGAACGGCAACCTGCTGCCCGACTGGCAGCCGGGCGCCCGTTGGGTGGACACCGCGCACCGGGGTGTCGGAACGCCGCACGTCATCCAGGAGATGCCGTTCCAACCCCGGATCACCGCCGCCGACTCCTTCGGCGACGCCCCGCTGCGGGTGCGCGAGTACGTGGCGACCCCCGACAAGCTCGACGACGCGCTCTGGCTCCACCCCACCCGGGGCGAGTGGCGGGAGTTCGACAACGGCATCGTGGTGCGGATGCGGGAGAAGGCCCCGGACGGCACCTTCCTGGTCTCCGAGGAGTGGCAGAAGCACGCGCTGCGCTTCGACGCGACCGACCCCACGACCGTGGTCGGCGGCCGGGACATCGCCGGATACGTGCGCTCCACCGCCGATGGCGGGCCCGGCCCCCTGGTCCTCGCCGGCCGGGACGGCAACTTCCTCGGCAACCTCAACGAGTTCCGCGGCTGGGACCGGATGCTGCGCGAGGTCAACCGCTGGGAGTGGCGCGGCACCTCCGAGGGCGTACCCGGCTACCGCGACTTCGGCCTCAAGAGCGCGCAGTCGATCGGTATCGACTTCCTCCAGGACTGGCTGCTGGACTTCACGATGAGTATGGCCGTCTACGGGATCATCGCCGGCGTCAACGGACACGAGTTCACCGGCATGGACGTGCTCAAGGCGATGTTCGGCGCGACCGTCACCAGCGGCACCAAGTCCCTCATCACCGCCGGCCACCACTCCCACCTGCGCGGCGGGCCGGGCAAGGTGGGGCTCAGCAGCGCCGACCAGGGGCAGCCCTTCCACCGCCGGCCGAACGACGACAGCTGGGCCGCCGAGTTCGCGGGCAACGAGAAGGTGACGCGGTGGCGGGCCGGGTCCTACGACTTCGGCGTCAACTTCGCCACCTCCTCGCTGGCCGGCTTCGTCAACGGCGCGGCGATGTCGGCGATCTTCGGCGTCCGGGACGCCAACGGCGACCTCGTGTACCTCAGGGGTATGGACGCGCTGCGCGAGGGCGGCCTCGGCATGGCCTCCGGCATGGCCGGCGGCCTGTCCGTGGGTCTGGGCAAGACGATCCTCCAGCAGACCCTGGGTGGGCGGCTGTTCCACCGTCAGGGATTCTTCGACATCTTCGTCGTCGGCGGGCTCGGGAAGATCGCCGAGAAGTCCTTCGCGGGGCTCTTCCTCACCGGCGCGCTGCGGGACCTGAACCCGCCGGACTGGCGCACCCCGCCCGCCCCGGACACCGGCGGTGCCGGATGATGGCCGGAACCGGTCGTCCCCCGGGGCGGCCGGATCGCCGGGCCACCGGGGCCCGCCCCGGCACCGGACACGCGGGGGGACCGCGGGGGTCACGAGGGCTGTGGGGACCGTGGGAACCGTGGGGACCGAGAGAACGAGGGGCGGCGCGATGAGCGACACCGTGACGACGCGGGGCGCGATCGCGCGCGAGGGCGGGGAGCGGCTGCGGGTCGCCCCCCGGGGTCGGGGCGCGCACCGCACCGTCGCCCGCGCGCTGGCCGCCGCCCCGCCGGGCGCGGTGATCTCCATCGCCCCCGGCGTCTACCCCGAGGCGCTGCGGCTGGAGCGGCGGGTGACGCTGGAGCCCGAACACGGCGTCGGCTCGGTGGTGCTGGCCCCGCCGCAGGGCCCGGCGCTGGAGGTGCTGGCCCCGGCCTGCGCGGCGCACGGCCTGGAACTGCGCGGCACCGACCCGGCGGCGGCGCTGGTGCGGGTCGCGGACGCGGCCGGCCTGTCGCTGTCGGAGTGCGTGATCGGCGGCGGCCGGGTGGAGGTGCTGGGCTCCCCGAAGGACGGTCCGGCCCCCGGCGGCCCGATCACCGATGACGCGATCGCCGGCGGGACGGTGACCGCCGGCGCCGACGGACCCGGCGCGGCGATGGCCGACCTGGAACGCGAACTGCTCGACCCCACCACCGGCGGTGTGCTGGTGATGCGCCGCTGCCGGACGCGGGACGCCCACCACGCGGCGGTGCACCTCGCCGGCGACGCCCGGGCGGGCCTGGAGGACACCGACATCGGGACCGTGGCCGGCATCGGGGTGGTGCTCTCCGGCACCGCCCGCCTGCTGGCCGCCCGACTGCGGATCCGGGAGACCACCGGCTCGGCGCTGCGCGCCCGCGACGACTCGGTGCTGCTGATCCGGGACTCCGTGCTGGACGCCCCCGGCCGCAACGGGGTGCTGGTGCAGGACCGGGCCCGGGGCGAGGTGGTGGAGTGCCGCGTCGACGGCGCCGGCGGTTCCGGGGTGCGGGTGGAGCACGCCGGCCGGGCCGGGGTGATCGAGTGCCGGATCGACGGCACCGGCGGCAGCGCGCTGGCCGCCTCCGGGGAGGCCCGGCTGGACCTGGTCGGCGGTCGGGTGGTCTCACCCGGCGGCAACGGCCTGGTCGCCCTGGACGACTCCGTGGTCACCGCGCGGGACACCGTCCTCGCCGCCACCGGCTTCAGCGCCGTGCACGCCGGCGACCGCGCCCGGGTGGAGCTGACCGGCTGCCGGGTGACCGACAGCGCCGAACACGCCCTGGCGGTGTCCGACGAGGCCCGACTGGAGGCGGTGGACTGCACGCTGGGCGATCCGGCGATGTGCGGGGTGGAGGTCTCGGGGTCCGGCGCCCGTCTGGTGGTGCGGGGAACCCGGATCACCGGCGGGGAGACCGGCGTCCGGCTGCCGGCCGGCGGGGACGCGGGCTCCGACGCGGGCGTCGGGCTCCCCGACGGGGTGACGGGCGGTGCGGCGGAGAGCGCCGGTGGGGCGGGGAGCGGCGCGGGAGGAACCGCTTCGGGCGCCGCGCCGGGCGTTCCGACGGTCATCGACCCGCCCTCCGGCACCGGCGCCGCCGTCCCCTCCGGCACCGGCGGCCGGCCCGACGCCCCCGGCGCGCCGCACGCCCTGTACGACTGCACCATCAGCGGACCGGCCCGTGCCGGCGTGGAACTGGCCCCCGGTGGCCGGGCGTTGCTCTCCGGCGTCCGGGTGGTCGGCGCGGGCAGCGCCGGCGTGGTGGTGGGTGCCGACGCCCGGTTGCGGGTGGAGGGCGGCTCGGTGGACCACCCCGCCGGCAGCGGCGTCGTGGTGGGCGAACGCGCCCGGGTCACCGCCCGTGACCTGCGGATCTCCGGGGCGGGCAAGAACGGCGTGCTGGTGGGACGGGCCGCCGGCGGCCGGTGGGAGGGCTGCGAGGTGTCCGGCAGCGCCTTCCCCGCCCTGCACGTCGCGGCGGCGGCCGACCCCCGGTTCGTCGGCTGCCGGGTGATGGACTGCGCCCGCGACGTGGTGGTGGCGGAGGGGGCGGTACCGGAGTTCGAGGAGTGCGTCTCGCTGCGGGTGGTCACGGCCGTGCTGCCGTCGCCGGGCCAGGGCGCCCCGCCGACCGGGCCGGGCGGCACCGGCCCGTTCGGACCGGGCGGCCCGGGTGCCGGCGGGGGACGCCCGGACGGCCCGGGCGGCACCGGCCCGGGCGGCGGGACGGGACCCCTCGGGGGCCCCGGGACCGAGGGCTCCGGCGGGGCCGACGGGGCCGACGGGGCCGAGGGCTCCGCCGACGGGGCCGGCGAACCAGAGCCCGAGCCCGAGACGCTGGAGGAACTGTTGGCCGAACTCGACGAGTTGGTCGGTCTCGACGGCGTCAAGCGCGACGTGGGCGGCATGGCCAAGCTCATGCGGACCGTGCGCATGCGGCAGGACGCCGGGCTGCCCGCCCCGCCGCTCAGCCGGCACCTGGTCTTCGCCGGCAACCCCGGCACCGGCAAGACGACGGTGGCCCGCCTCTACGGGCGGCTGCTGAAGGCGCTGGGCCTGCTGGAGCGCGGGCACCTGGTGGAGGTGGACCGCAGCGCCCTGGTCGGCGAGTACGTCGGCCACACCGGGCCGAAGACCACCGAGGCGTTCCTGCGCGCCCGGGGCGGGGTGCTGTTCATCGACGAGGCGTACGCCCTGGTACCGGCCGGGATGAGCAACGACTTCGGCGGCGAGGCGGTCGCCACACTGGTGAAGCTCATGGAGGACCACCGCGACGAGGTCGTCGTCATCGCCGCCGGCTACCCCGGCGACATGGCCCGGTTCATCAACTCCAACCCGGGCCTGTCCTCCCGCTTCACCCGCACCCTGCTGTTCACCGACTACACCGCCGACCAGCTCGTGGACATCGTCGAGCACCACGCCGGTCGGCACCGCTACGACCTGAGCCCGGCGGCCCGCGAGGCGCTGCGCGGGTACATGGACACCATCCCGCGCAACGAGCAGTTCGGCAACGGCCGCACCGCCCGCCAGGTGTTCCAGGCGATGACCGAGCGGCAGGCGATCCGCATGTCGGAACTGTCCGCGCCCGGCGCCGATACCCTCACGGTGCTGGACGTGGCGGACATCCCCGAGGTCCCCCTGATCGAGTGATCCGGCCCCGCACCTCCCCCGCACCCCCTCTGTCCCGTCCCATCCGTTCCCGCACCCGCCTCCCGGAGGACCCACCGTGTCGGCCAAGCCCACACCACCGAACGGTTCCACCGAACCCGCCACTCCCGCCGGTTTCGCCGAGGTCTTCGGCCGCGACCCCGGCCGGTCGCGCCGGGGCCTGACGCCCGGCCGTCGGGTGTGGACGACGCTCGGCTCGGTCACGGCCGTCACCGCCCTGATCGCGCTGGGCGGTCCCGTGCTCGGCTCGGTGATCTTCTCCCCAGCCGGCCCCGGTGACGAGGAACTCGCCGCCTCGCAGGTGGAGACCGTCGACCCCTCTCCCGAGCCGGGTACCCCGGCCCCCGAGCCGGAGCCCGAGGAGGAAGAGGACGAGGAGCCCGAGGAAGAGGAAGAAGAGGAGGAGCCGCCGGCGAGCGCCCCGGTGCAGATCGCGCCACCCGTCCAGGCTCCCCCTCCCGCCCCCGACCCCGAGCCGGCGCCCGACCCGGAGCCCGAGCAGCCGAAGCAGGACCCCGCGCCGGAGCGTCCGAAGCAGGACCCACCGGCGGCGAACGTCGACTCCGCGCCGCCGCCCGAGGACTTCTCCCGTCCGACGGGGCGGATCATGGGCCTGGCCGCCAAGTGTCTGGAGCCGCGGACGGGTCACAACGGCAGCGAGGTCATGCTCAACGCCTGCCACGGCGGGGTCTCGCAGCAGTGGACCTTCCACCGGGACGGCACCCTGCGCACGGCCGGTCTGTGCCTGGGAACCGTCGGCAACTCCACCGGGCCCGGCACCCGGGTGGCGCTGCAGAACTGCGCCGGCGGAAACATCCAGCAGTGGCGGGTCTCCCCGTACGCGGACATCGTGAACTTCGCCGCCGACAGGTGCCTGGACGTGGCGAACGCCGAGACCGCCAACGGCACGCCGATCCAGATCGTCTCCTGCTCGGGCAACCCGGCGCAGAAGTGGACGGTGCCCTGACCGGCCGACCCGCCGACCGGCCGGGCCACTGATCCGTCGATCCGCCGGGTCGGAGTCCCGGGTCGGCCCCGGCCGGGCCCCGGCCACGACACCCGGACCAGGACCCCCGGGTCACGGTCTCCGCCGCCACCGGCCGGTATCTCTGATCCGCGCCCCTCGCCCGCGCCTTTCGACGGGCCACCTCGACGGGCCACCTCGACGGGCCACCTCGACGGGCCACCTCGACGGGCCGCGCGCCTCCCGGCGCGCGGCCCATCGTCGTCCGGCGACGGACGCGCGCCGGCACGGGCACCCCGCGCGGGGCCGACCGGCTCCCGCCGGCCCGCTCGGGCCGGCTCAGGCCCGCTCAGGCCAGCGAGAGGAACAACTTCTCCAGCCGGGCGCGCATCTCCTCGCGATCGGGCACCCCGGGGGACTCCGGCTCGGCCAGGCACTGCTGGAGGCCGGTGGCGATGATGGCGAACCCCGCCCGGTCCAGGGCCCGGGAGGCGGCGGCGAGTTGGGTGACGACCTCCTCGCAGTCGCGCCCCTCCTCGATCATCCGGATGATGCCGGCGATCTGTCCCTGGGCCCGACGCAGCCGGTTCACCACGGTCTTCAGCTCGTCGGCAGCCATGACCAGTTCCATGCCGCACTCCTCTCATATACCCCTGAGGGTATGCCGATCCCCGGGGTCCGGGCATCTCCGTACCACAGAACGGCCTCCTCGGGCCTCGCCCCCGACTCCATCCACGCGGCATCCGAGTAATACCCGGCCCGTCGACCGCCCGGGCCCCGCCCACGGGCCCGGCGCCGCCCCGCGCACCGGCCCCGGACCGCCCACCCGCCGGGGTCGTCCGAAGCGGTCCATGGCGACCGAAAATCCCCATACCCGCAACAACGGTCGACTTCGTGTGATTCCGGCCCCCTTTCACTCCGCCGCGCCTCCCGCCACGCCTCTCCGCGACCCCTCGAAACCCGCCGGGGAGCCGGTGCGCCGGTGCGCCGGGCCCCGTCCGTCGACCCCACCCGGTCGGCGGTTCCCACCGGGCACGGCCGACCGGCGCGGCGGAAGCTGACCCCATGACCGCCGAGCCGCCCGACTCCCCCGAGCCGCCCGAGCGCCCCGCTTCCCCGTCCGACCCGTCCCCCGACCCACCTCCCGACATCGGGGCCGGCCCCCGGCCGGAATCGGCCTCCGGGCCCGGTTCCGGGCCGCGCCCCGCCCCTCGTCCCGGACGCCGGTCGGAGACCGGCCCGGCACCCCGGCCGTCGCGGTCCCGGCCCGCGGGCGACCGGCGACCACCGGCCGGGCCGGGGCGCGCCGGCCCCTCCCGGCCCACACGCGCCTCCGCCGCCTCCGCCGCCTCCGCCGGGCCACGACACCGCCGGCGCCGTGCGGGGGCCGGCCCCGTCCTCCTCGTCCTCACCGTGGTGGCCGCCCTCACCGCCGGTTGGCCGCTGCTCTCCGCCGCTTTGGACACCACCACACCGGTCGAGGAGGGGAGCGGCGTCCGCCTGGAGGCGCCGAGCGGTGCCGACGCCCGCCTGACCGTGCACGGCACCGGCTGGGAACTGCGTGCCCCCGACGGGGTGCCGGGCGCCGGGCGGACCCTGGCCCTCGGCACCGTCCGCCTCGAGGCCCGGCTGGTGGTACCGGCCGGGGACGCCGCCGGCGACCCGGCGGCGCTCCCGGCCGCGCTGTGGAACGGCCTGGCCCGGGTCGCGCGGATCGCCGACCCCGACACGCGGTTGGGCGAGCCGTCCGACACCGAGACCCTCGGTGGGTTGCCCGCCCTGACCGGCCCACTGGAACGGGAGGGCTGCACGGGCACCGCCTGGGTGGTCCCCGCCCCGGACGCCGTCAACGCCGTGCAGATCACCGCCACCGACTGCGGGACCGGGGACGGGGACGCGCCCGTCGAACTCCCACCCGAGGTCGAACGCACCGCCCTGAGCACCGGTTTTCCGGCGCTCCGGACGGAAGCCGCCGCGCCGACCCCGCTCGTCCCGGCCCCGGTCGCCGCGCCCCGCGCCCCGCCCGTGGGCGTCCCGGCCGGTGCGCTCCCCACCTCTCCGGCACCGTCGTCGGGAGTGTCGGGGGTGTCGGCGACGGCGAGCAACGGAGCACCACCGGGCCCGCACCCGGCCGCCCCGCACCCGACCCCGCCGCCCCCGCCATCCGTGCCGCTACGGGCCACGACCGGGACCGCGCCGGGAGCCGGGGGTCCCGTCCGGATCGCAGGCCCCCGCCCCGTCGACCGGCCGGTGATCCCGGGCACCACGGAGGCCGTGTGACCTCCCGCCGGGTCCCGCCGCGGGATCACCCCGTCGCACCGCCCCAGCGGCCGGCCGGCAGCCGGCTCGCCCGTCTCGGTCTGCTCCTCGGCTGCCTCGCCGGCCTCGCGATCCTCGTACACACCTTCCTGCCGGTGATCCGGGTCCTCCCGCGCGCCGCCGAACTCGCCGCGCTGCTCCTGGTGCCCGTCCTGCTCCTCGGCTTCGCCGTGCTGCGCCGGATCACCCCCGTCGTCGCCCCCGCCCTCACGCCGTGCCTGGCGGCGGTGGCGTGGGGCGCCACGGCCGCCGCCGGTTGCGCCGTGCTCGCCAACACCGGTCTGCTCGGGATCTGGGCATGGGCCATCGGCCCCGCCGACACCGACCGGTGGGGCGCGGCCCTCACCGCGCCGCTCAACGAGGAGCTGCTCAAGGTCGCCGGGGTGGCGCTGGTCGCCCTGGCCGCACCCCGCCACGTGCGCGGACCGATCGACGGCTTCGTCATCGGCGGTCTGGTCGGCCTCGGCTTCCAGATGACCGAGAACTGGATCCACGCCGTGAACTCCGTGATCACCACCGGGGGCACCGCGCAACCGGCGCCCATCGTGGAGACCGTGGCGGTGCGGGTCGGCGTCACGGGGCTCGGCTCGCACTGGGCGATGACCGCCGTCGCCGGCACCGGGGTCGGCCTGCTGGCCGCCCGCACGGGCACCCCGCTCCTCCGCCGCCTGCTCGGCGCCGCGCTCTGCCTGCTCGTGGCCATGGCGCTGCACACCTTTTTCGACGCCCCCGTCCCGGCCGGGCTGTCCCCCCTGGCCGCGAACCTCCTGCACGCCGGCGCGGTGTTCGTCACAGCGCTCCTCTTCTACCTGGTCCTGCGCCACCGCTACCGGGCCCGGCTTCGGGCCTGCGCGCGTCGCACGGGGCTGTCGGAGGACCTGCTGACCCGGCGCTCCCGCCGGCGCGCGCTGCGACCGATCGAGCCCGGCCTCCAACGCAAGCGGGTCGCCGCCGAACAGCGCACCGACCTCCTGCGCCTGACCGGCTGCGCCCACGGCCCCCGCGCCCGCTGACCCCACCCGCACGGCGGTCCCACCCGGGGTCGGCCTCCACGGCGCGGCGGGAGGAACCCGATTCCCGCGGCCCCCGTCCCGGGCCCCCACCCACCGCTCGCCACCCGCCGGGCGGAGCGCAAGGTTCCCCGCCGGCCCGAACCGCGATACGTGGTCCCCGGGGAGGGTGCCGAATCCGTCCACCACCCGGTGCCCGAAACGCCGTACGCCGAGGAGGCACGCGGTTCGCGTCGGCCGGCTCGAACCGGGGTGGGAAAGCCCCGGGGACACGGAGGACTGTGTCCGGGGCAAAAGGGAGAGGAGAGGGGAAAGTGGTGAGGACCGCGCCGACCCGGGGCGGCATGTCGACCGTATGGATGCGGAGAGCCCCTGCCGTGGACCACCGGAACCGTGATGGCCGAGAAATGCTGGAGAACCTGCTGGCCGCCAGTCACCTGATGCCGCTGGAACTGCTGCCCGTCCGGGTCAACGAGCACGCCGCGTCCGCCGGTATGTCCGAGGTGCTGATCCACGTCGCCGACCTGCGGCGCAGCAGGTTGTTGCCACTGACCGGCGGCGGGGAGGGCACCGCCCGCCCGGCGGAAGGCGGGGAGGCGGGACCGGCCATCGAGGGAACCCTGCCCGGGAGGGCCTACCGGGACAGCCGAATCCTCGCCGACGGTTCCGCCCGAGCGGGCGAGTACCGGTGGTGGGTGCCGCTGCTGGACGGTACGGAGCGTCTGGGGGTGCTGCGCGTCACCACCGTGACCGACGACGCGCGCACCCTGCGGGACATGACCGCCCTGGCCTCGCTCATCTCCCTGATCCTGGTCAGCAAAAGCGGGCACAGCGACTTCCACGCACGGCTCACCCGCCTGGAGCCGATGAACATCGCCACCGAGATGCAGTGGCGACTGATGCCACCCCGCGCCTACGCGGATGGCCGGGTGGTGATCGCCGCCGCGATGGAGCCCGCCTATCGCGTCAGCGGGGACGCCTACGACTACGCCACCGCCGGATCGACGGTGCACCTGTCGATCTTCGACGCGATGGGTCACGACACCGCGGCGGGGCTGACCGCCAACCTCGCCGTGTCGGCCTGCCGCTCCGCCCGCCACCGCGAGGCGGGCCTGGTGGAGATCACCGAGCGGATCGAGGAGGCCCTGATCGAGCAGTACGGCCACACGCGGTACGCGACCGGGATCCTCGCCCACCTGGACACCCGCACCGGTGTTTTCACCTGGGTGAATCGCGGCCACCACCTACCGGTGCTCATCCGTCGGGGCCGCTGGGCCGGCCGGTTGCGGTGCCGGCCGGCCCACCCGATGGGTACCGGCCTGGGCCTGCGGATCACCCCGTGTCGGGAGCAGCTGGAACCCGGGGACCGGGTCGTCCTGTACACCGACGGGATCACCGAGGCGCGGGGGCGGGACGGCTCGGAGTTCGGCTTGGAGCGCTTCATCGACTTCCTCATCCGCCACCACGCCGACGGCCTACCCGTCCCGGAGACGCTGCGCCGGCTCGTCCAGGCCCTCCTGGAGTACCACGACGGTCCACTGCGGGACGACGCCACCGTGCTGTTCTGCGAGTGGGTCGGTTCCGACCCCGGGACCACCGCCACGGCAGCGGCCCTGACCGGCCTCACTCCGCCCTGAGCCGCCCTTCCCTCGGATCTCCCGCGCCGGCTCGTCCCTCCGGGGGCGAACCGCTCACCTCGTCGGTGGCCTTCCCCGGTTTCCCCGGATTCCCCGGCACGCCGCCGACCTCCGCGTCCCCGGGCAACCGATGGGCTCCTCCCACTTTCCCCGCGCACCGCTTTCCCCTTTCCGGAGCCGGTGTTCCCTCCGGTCCGACGCCTCTGCCCGGGGCGAGGGCCGGAGGGTGTCGGCGCCCGGTTCCGCGCCGGAGGCGGTCACAGGCAGTAGCAAATCCACATCGCCGTCGGGAAGCCGATGGCCACGAGGGGCGCGACCCATCGACCGCGGTACGGGAGGCCCGTCGCCCCCCGGTGGACGGCGGCCAACAGACGGGCGTTGACCAGAGCCGCCGCCGCGCAGAAGACCAGCCAGAGGGGTTCGAAGAGCCAGGGCGGGGAGTCGGCCCAGAAGCTGTGGTCGAGGGTCTCGAAATAGAGCGCGTCGAGACCGGTGAGCCCCGCGAGCACCACGACCAGTTGCGTCCACGGCGCGCACAGCAGGACGACGAGGAAGCGGGGTATCCACCCCGGCTCGCCGAACAGGCCGTAGGAGTCCATCGACGCCCACGGCACGAGAACCGCCACCACCGCGAGGTAGGCCCACGCGGTCGGCACCTCCACCGCCCCGGACACCGTGCGGGTCGCGCACTCCCGCACCCCGCTCGCGCACTTCCGCGCCCCCCGGGCGCCCCCCGCACCGATCGCCACGACGCCCCTCCCCCGGCCCGGACACCGGGCCACTCCGCAGCGTACCGACGCGCCCCGCCCGCCGGCCCGGCGGGGAGGACGATCACGAGGAGAAGTCATTCCGCGTCCCGGAGGCATCACCGGGAGGAGACAGGGGGAATGGCCTTCGCCATCGCCCGGGACGAGTGAGCCGCCCCATTCTCCCGATCGATTCCAGTCGAGATCCGATGACCGGAAAATCACTTGATAAACTTTCTTCTTTCTTGATTTGGCGTGAGCCCGGTGACGACACAAGGTGAGCCCGAATATCCGACGCACCGAAAAGTTCACGATTCCGGGGAGCCCCTTGTGGTAGGCCGTGAAATATCCCCTTCAGGTCACACCGGGAAGGAGATCCGCACCGTCCTCGAGAAATGGGTTTCCCGTGGATGGACCCTCCGATCGGAGGGTCATTGGGGAAGGCTGTACCGCCCCTGCGGGAGCCGGTGCACCACCATCCCCATTTCCGGTACCCCGGCGAACGCCGGTTCGCATGCCCGCCGCATCGACCGCCTGGCCTCCCCGTGCCCCCTCCCCGAAGGGTCCCCCCTGCGGCGCCCCACCGGGGGCACGGGCAAGTGACCACGGGGAAACACCGCCCGGGACCTCCTGTTGACATTCGTCAACGGGGAGGGCGCCCTGGTGTCGCCACACCATCACCCCCGGGAGTCCCGATGGAATACGAATTCTCGTTTGTGGTATCCGGCGTGGATGTGGAGAGTTCCGTCATCGCGGAGCTCCTGCACCGGGAAATGGACGGGATGTTGTCCCGCGCGAGCGGGATCGATCTGCTGACCGTGTCGGGAGAAGGTCCCTCGGCGGTGAACGTCGCCCTGCGCCTGGTCGAACGAGCCGGCGCGCTGGTGCCGAACCTGCGATTCCTCCGGGTCGACCGGGACGTGGTCGGCGTACACGAGATCGCCGAACGCACCGGTAGATCACGTCAGAATGTCCACCAATGGATCTCCGGTGCCCGGCACGCCCGGCCCGGTACCCCTTTCCCCGGACCGGAGGGGACCGCCGGAAGGTCTCCCCTCTGGCTGTGGACCGAGGTCAACGCCTGGCTGACGGAGCGTGGAGTGGGGGACGGGGTCGGCCATCCCACCCGGGAGGAGATGACGGACATCGACTTCTTCCTCCGCAGTCTCCGCCTGCTGTTCATCCGCTTCACCCCCGGAATCGACCACCCTCCGGGCAGGGACTCCCTCCTGGAGGAGATTCGGGACGGACGCTTCGCCGCACTCACCCGGCTCCTCCTCGAGACGACCGCCCATCCCCACCCGCCGGCGCACCCCACCGTGATCATCGCGGACCGGGACGAGCCCGCGCGGGCGGTGATGGAGTTCATCGGAGGCTTCGACCACGAAGTCGTCCTGGTCACCCGCACCGAGGAGTTCGTGACCCTCCTTCTCTCCCCCCATGCCCCCGCTTCCACGGTCCGTCCGGTGGACTCCGTGCCGGCCGGTGCCACGGTCGGGGAGTGGGTGGCCCGGATGGGGTTCCGACCGGAGTCGGTCTTCACGACGGCCGGCGCCCGGGGCGGCGAGGCCTACCCCTCCATCCGACGGCTGGTCGGCGTCGCCGCCTGAGATTTCGGGCCGGTGGCCCGGCCGCCCCGCCCCGACACGGCGCGGCCCCGGTTCCCACCCCGACGGGTTGGGGACCGGGGCCGGGCGGTACGGCTCACCCGTCGGGGCTCACTCGTCCTCGGACTCCAGCTCGCCCTCGGTTCCCGGGAACACCCGGCCGCCCAGCGGGGAAACAACCCGGCGGGGAGGATGATCACACCTCCCCTCCCGACTCGGTGTCGAGCCCCTCCCCCCGTCAGAGGTCGAGAATCCCCTCCCTGGCACACCAATCGGCGAAGCCCCCCGCCGTAAAGGGAAGACGATAATCACCCCTGATCAGGTCGTCCGCGAGCGCCGACACCAGGGGCACTGTCAGGAGACCCGCCCGAATCGCGTCGCACAGCAATCCGAGCGTACGGCGCACCCTGACGGGGCGCCCCCGGGCGGCCTCCACCGCCACCCGGTCATCGACGACCGCCACGGCGCCGGGAAGGTTCTCGGCGAGGGCGAGCACCCCGCACTCACCGATGTTGCGCCCGTCCGATCCCACCAGCCGCCGTTCGTAGTGGACGAACGATTCCCATTGCGAGGGCGTGTCGATCGGAACGGTTTCGATCCACTCGGCGTCGAGGACACAACGCAGGGTGTGGTACTTCTCCGTCCCCTCGCGCAGCTCCTTCTCGACAACGTCGGGAATCACCACGCGGTGTTCCTTCAACACGCTCTTGAGGACTCCCAGCCACTGGGCGTGCGCGAAATGGCTCAGGGGCCCGGTGTCCAGCACATACGCGAGCCGGTCATCGGTCACGAGATGACTTCCCACATCTCCGCCTCCGGAGCGGACGGGAGGTCGGGAAGGGAGTCCCTGTCGAAGCTGCCGAGGAGGAGATCGAGGGCCCGTTCGGCGGTGATCACCTCACCGCGATAGAGCTTCAGCACCGCCTGCTCGTAGGGCCTCGGCAACGCCACCGGGGCCAGTTCGTCCCTGACTACGAGGTTCTTCTCCACGATGTCGGCCCGTTTGGTGCGCACACGACGGATGGTGTCCGCACGAGCCCTGTCGAGCAGGTCGAGTTCGAGGAGTCGACGGGCCAGGGTCGCCATGTCCACCCCGTAGTGGCCGGCCGCGCGCACCGCCGTGTCCCGTGCCGTTTCCCCGGGACGGTCCGACCACTCCGCCCAACGTGCCCGGAGGTCGTCGGCGGGCAACAGGAGAGCGCGGGCGAAGCGATCCAGCGCTGCCTCGAGCCCTTCGCCGTCGTCCGATGTCGCGACCCGCCAATCAACCGAGAACTGATCGGCGACGAGGTAGTGCCCCAACTCGTGCGCGACGGCCAGACGGCGCCGACCGACCCGCCAGTGCCCATTGACCAGTGCCACACCACCGCGCCGCAACAGCACCGTTCCGGCGTCCGCGCCGTCCCCAAGGTCGAGGGAGAACACCAGCAGCCCCACACCGGCGACCAGTCGCGACAGTTCATGTGCCGGTTTCCCCGGCTCCAGGCCGAGGAGTCGGCGTCCGCCGGCGGCCAACTCCTCCGCCTCCGCCATCGTGGTCGGGTGGGGGAGGGGGTCCGGCTGTCCGGCCACCAGTTCGGGGCAGTGGGAGGTGACGAACTCGGCGTCCCGAACCAGGGCGTCGAGCGCCCTGTCGATGACCTGTGCGGCCCCTCCCGGCCGGGCTCCCCGGTAGGAGGTGAGCGCGGGTGGGGCCTCGGCGACGAACCATTCCATGCGCCGCTTGAGCTCGCGGGCGATCGCGAGGAGTTCCACTGCCGTCACCCGCCGGGTGCCCGACTCGATCTTCGCCAGCGCCGTGCGGTCCATCCCTATGGCGGCGGCCAGCTGGACCTGGGTGAGACCGTGTTCCGTCCTGGCCTCGGCGACGCGCACCCCGATCTCCATGTGTGCGAAGTTAGCACATTCTGGAGCGATCAACACTCCGGGAAATCGATTGATCACCCGAAGTGTTCGATTCGAGGAAGCCGAGGACACTTCCCGCCGCGACACGACCCGGCCCCGGTTCCCACCCCGACGGGTTGGGAACCGGGGCCGGGCGGTACGGCTCACCCGTCGGGGCTCACTCGTCCTCGGACTCCAGCTCGCCCTCGGTCTCCAGGAACACCCGGCGCAGCTCCTCCAGGGTCGCCCGGTCCGGCTCGGCCCACATCCCCCGGCTCTCCGCCTCCAGCAGCCGCTCGGCCATGCCGTGCAGCGCCCACGGGTTGTTCTCCTGGAGGAACTTCCGGTTCTCCGGGTCCAACACGTACGCCTGCGTCAGCTTGTCGTACATCCAGTCGGCGACCACGCCCGTCGTGGCGTCGTAGCCGAAGAGGTAGTCGACGGTCGCGGCCAGCTCGAAGGCGCCCTTGTAGCCGTGGCGGCGCATCGCCTCGATCCAGCGCGGGTTGACCACCCGGGCCCGGAAGACCCGCGAGGTCTCCTCGACCAGGGTGCGGGTGCGGACCGTCTCCGGGCGGGTGCTGTCCCCGATGTACGCCTCGGGGGCCTCGCCGCCGCGCAGCGCGCGGACGGTGGCGACCATGCCGCCGTGGTACTGGAAGTAGTCGTCGGAGTCGGCGATGTCGTGTTCGCGGGTGTCGGTGTTCTTCGCCGCGACCGCGATCCGCTTGTACGCCGTCTCCATCTCCTCGCGGGCCGACCGCCCGTCCAGGCCGCGCCCGTAGGCGTAGCCGCCCCACACCGTGTAGACCTCGGCGAGGTCGGCGTCGGTGCGCCAGTCCCGGCTGTCGATGAGCTGGAGCAGGCCGGCGCCGTAGGTGCCGGGGCGGGAGCCGAAGATGCGGACGGTGGCCCGGCGTTCGTCGCCGTGCTCGGCGAGGTCGGCCCGGGTGTGGGCGCGCACGTGGTTGTCGGTGTCCGGCTCGTCCAGTCCGGCGACCAGCCGCACCGCGTCGTCCAGCAGGCCGACCACGTGCGGGAAGGCGTCGCGGAAGAAGCCGCTGATCCGCAGCGTCACGTCGATGCGCGGGCGGCCCAACTCGTCGAGCGGGATCGGCTCCAGGCCGGTGACCCGGCGCGAGGCGTCGTCCCACACCGGGCGCACACCGAGCAGCGCCAGCGCCTCGGCGATGTCGTCGCCGGCGGTGCGCATCGCGCTGGTGCCCCACAGCGACAGGCCGACCGAGGCGGGCCACTCCCCGTGGTCGGCGCGGTAGCGCTCGAGCAGGGAGTCGGCCAGGGCGCGACCGGTCTCCCAGGCGAGCCGGCTGGGCACGGCCTTGGGGTCCACGGAGTAGAAGTTGCGGCCGGTGGGCAGCACGTTGACCAGGCCGCGCAGCGGGGAGCCGGAGGGCCCGGCGGGCACGAACCGCCCGGCCAGCGCGCGCACGGTGTGCTCCAACTCGTCCACGGTGCCCGCCAGTCGGGGCACCACCTCGCGGACGGCGAACTCCAGGACGCCGACCAGCGCCTCGCGGTCCACCCCCGCCGGCGCGTCGGCCGCGTCGGCGCCGTCCCCGGTCGCCGGACCGGCCGCCGCACCCGCACCCGCGTCCCCGGCCGCCGGGTCGGCGCCGGAGATCACGGCGTCGATGACGCCGGGCACCGCCGACGCCTCCCACTCCGCGTCCTCCATGCCCCGCACCAGCGCCCGGGCCAGCTCCTCCACCCGGTCGGCCTCGGTGCGACCCGGCGCGGACTCGTCCAGCCCCAGCGCCTCGCGCAGCCCCGGCAGGGCGGTGGTGCCGCCCCAGATCTGCCGGGCGCGCAGGATCGCCAGCACCAGGTTGACCCGCTCCTCGCCGGTCGGCGCGTTGCCCAGCACGTGCAGGCCGTCGCGGATCTGCGTGTCCTTCACCTCGCACAGCCAGCCGTCGACGTGCAGCAGGAAGTCGTCGAAGCCGTCGTCGTCGGGGCGCTCCTCCAACCCGAGGTCGTGGTCCAGGCGGGCGGCCCGGATCAGCGTCCAGATCTGCCCCCGGATCGCCGGCAGCTTGGCCGGGTCCATGGCGGAGATCTGCGCGTACTCGTCGAGGAGCTGCTCCAGCCGGACGATGTCGCCGTAGGACTCGGCGCGGGCCATCGGCGGCACGAGGTGGTCGATGAGCGTGGCGTGCACCCGGCGCTTGGCCTGGGTGCCCTCGCCCGGGTCGTTGACCAGGAACGGGTAGACCAACGGCAGATCGCCCAGCGCGGCGTCGGGGGCGCAGGCGGCGGAGAGGCCGGCGTTCTTGCCGGGCAGCCACTCCAGGTTGCCGTGCTTGCCGAGGTGGATCATCGCGTCGGCGCCGAAACCGCCCTCGGCACGGGACGCGGCCAGCCAGCGGTAGGCGGCCAGGTAGTGGTGCGAGGGCGGCAGGTCCGGGTCGTGGTAGATCGCGATGGGGTTCTCACCGAAACCGCGCGGGGGCTGGATGAGCACGATGAGGTTGCCCCGGCGCAGGGCGGCGAGCACGATCTCGCCCTCGGGGTCGCGGCTGCGGTCGACGAACATCTCGCCGGGCGGCGGACCCCAGTGCTCCTCGACCGACTCCCGCAGCTCGGCCGGGAGCCCGGCGTACCAGCGGCGGTAGTCGGCCGCCGGCACACGCACCGGGTTGCGGGCCAGCTGCTCATCGGTCAGCCACTCCCGGTCGTGGCCGCCGGCGTCGATCAGGGCGCGGATCAGGTCGTCGCCGTCGCCGGAGGCCAGGCCCGGCAGCGGGCCCTCCTCCGCGCCCGGCCCGGCGGCTTCCGGGGCGTCGGGATCGGGGCCGATGTCGTACCCCTCGGCGCGCAGCCGGCGCAGCAGGGCGATCGCGCTGGCGGGGGTGTCCAGGCCGACGGCGTTGCCGATCCGGGAGTGCTTCGTCGGGTACGCGGACAGCACCAGCGCCAGGCGCTTGTCCGCCGCCGGGATCTGCCGCAGGCGGGCGTGGCGCACCGCGATCCCGGCGACCCGGCCGGCCCGCTCGGGGTCGGGCACGTACGACGGCAGGCCCTCGGCGTCCACCTCCTTGAAGGAGAAGGGGACGGTGATCAGCCGGCCGTCGAACTCGGGCACGGCGACCTGGGTGGCGGCGTCCAGCGGGGAGAGGCCCTCGTCGTTGGCCTCCCAGTCGGCGCGCGAGCCGGTCAGGCACAGCGCCTGGAGGATCGGCACGTCGAGGTCGGCGAGCGCGCCCGCGTCCCAGGACTCGTCGTCCCCGCCGGCTGAGGCGTCGGCGGGGGTGGTGCCGCCGGCGGCGAGCACGGTGGTCACCACCACGTCGGCGGTGCGCAGTTCGGCGATCAGCTCGGCCTCGGGCGCGCGCAGCGAGGCGACCCAGCGCGGCAGCGGCCGGCCGCCGGCGTCCTCGACCGCCCGGCACAGCGCCTCCACGAAGGCGGTGTTGCCGCTCATCTGGTGGGCGCGGTAGTAGAGCACCGCGACGATCGGGGCGTCGGCCGGCAGATCGGGGGCGTCCGGGCGGGGCTCCCGCTCCAACTCGCCCCACGCGGGGGCGGCGGCGGGCGGGTCGAAGCCGTGACCGGTGAGCAGCACGGTGTCGGAGAGGAAACGGGCCAGGTGTTCCAGGTTCACGGGGCCGCCGTGCGCGAGGTAGGCGTGCGCCTCGGCGGCGATGCCCACCGGCACGGTGGAGGCGGCCATCAACTGGGCGTCAGGGGCCTGTTCGCCGGTGAGGACGACGACCGGGCGGGGGCCGGCGAGCAGCTTGTCGACGCCCTCCTGCCAGGCGCGCAGTCCGCCGAGGAGGCGGACCACCACCAGTTCGGTGCCCTCCAACAGCTCGTCCAGGTCCTCCAGGAGGAGCCGGGAGGGGTTGGCGAATCGGTAGGGCACCGGGCCTTCGGCCGCACGGGCGCTGAGCAGATCGGTGTCCGACGTGGACAGGAGCAGGAGCATGCTGCGGCCGGCCTTCCTCGAGGTCCTCGCCCCGGGCGGTGGCGACGGCGGGAGTTCCTGACTCACCCGGCCGGTGTGGCCGGATTCACAGTGGCGGGACCGCGCCGGATTCCCACCGGCTTCCTCCCCGGATCGCCGTCGCCGGCGTCGGCGATCCGGGCGGACCGCCGCCGGTCATCGTATGCGCTGTGGCCCCCGGTGGGGAGTACGCCCCGGCGGGGCCCCGGGTATGCTCGCCGGCATGTCCACCCGCCCCGCAACCGTGCCGAACCGGGAGGAACCGTCCGGCCGTCGGCGCGATGACGCCTGCCCCGGCGCGCTGCGACTGCACGCCGCCGACGACGGCGCGCTGGCCCGGGTGCGGCTGCCGGGCGGGCTGCTGGACACGTCGGCCGCGCGGGTCCTCGCCGACCTGGCCGAGGAGTTCGGCGACGGCCGGATCGACCTCACCTCGCGCGGGAACATGCAGCTCAGAGCCCTGCCGGTGGACTGCGGGGCGGTGTTGGCGAGTCGGCTGCGGGCGGCCGGACTGCTGCCCTCGGACGCCCACGAGCGGGCGCGGAACATCGTGGCCACGCCGTTGGCGGGTGCCCGCTCAGGCGTGCACGCCGTGGCCCGGGAGCTGGACCGGGCGCTGTGCGCGGACCCGACGGCGGCCCGGCTGTCGGGCCGGTTCCTGTTCGCCGTGGACGACGGGCGCGGGGACGTGGCGACGCTGGAGGCGGATGTGACACTCGTCGCGTCGGCGACCCCCGCCGGCGCGACGCCCGGTGGTCCCGGCGCGACGCCCGGTGGTCCCGGCGCGGACCCGGCAGGCGCGGGATCGGCCGGCGCGGAACCGGTCGAGGCGGGATCGACCGGCGCGGGCACGGCCGGCGCGGGCACGGCCGAGGCGGGCACTGCGGCAGGCGCGGGATCGGCAGGCGCGGAACCGGTCGAGGCGGGATCGGCCGGCGCGGGATTGGTCGGTCCGGCCGCCTCTCCCGCCGACCGGTGGCGGCTCGCGCTGGGCACCGACGCCCGGGTGACGGTGCGTCGGCAGGACGCCGCGCGGGCGGCCGTCACCGCCGCCCGCCTCTTTCTGACCACCGGCGACCGGATCGCCGAAGGCGCCGCCCCGGTCTCCTCGGACGCAGGCCCCACCGGGCGCCCGGAGCGGATCTGGCGGGTCGCCGACCTGCCCACCGGCGCGCGGCCCGACACCGGGCGACTGGTCGACGCCCTCGCGGCGGCCGGCATATCCGCCGCGCCTCTGCCCGGCGTACCCGAACACCCGCCCGGCGCGCTGTCCCACACCCCGCCCGGCTCCGCGCCCGCCGCCGGGCCCGACTCCCCACCCGAAGCCCTCCCGACCGGCCTGCCCACTTCTCCTTCCGACGCCGGCCCCGCGCCACCGTCCCACACCCCACCCGGCTCCGCGCCCGCCGCCGGACCCGACCCCCTGCCCGAAGCCCTCCCGACCGGCCTGCCCGGTCCTCCTTCCGGCGCCGTACCCGCGCCGCTGCCCGGCGCCGGCGGCCCGGCCGCCGAGGGCCCCACCCCGCCCGCCGGCGGCCCGCGTCCCGTGCCGGGGCCGGCCCGGGACGGCGACGGGGCTCCGGCCGTCTGCGTCCTGGCGCCGCTCGGCACCCTGGCCGCCGGTCAACTCCGGGCCCTCGCCGACCTCGCCGGGCGCGAGGGCACCGGCGAACTGCGCGTCACCCCCTGGCGCGGTGTCGTCCTCCCGCTCGACCCCGCCGTGGGCGGCGGGGCCCCGGCCGACGCGCGGGCCGAGGCCGGATCGGCCGTGGCCGCGCGGGTCGCGCGCGACCCGGCGACCGCCGGCCTGATCACGCGCCCCGACGAACCGTGGCACGGCGTCGGGGCCTGCACCGGCCGGCCCGGCTGCGGCCGGGCCCTGGCCGATGTGCGGGCCGACGCCGCCCACGCGCACACCCGACCCCGCGGCCCGGCGGCCCTCCCCGTGTACTGGTCCGGCTGTCCACGCCGGTGCGGCCGGCCGCGCGGCGGCCCGTGGCTCGACGTGCTCGCCGAGCCCGACGGCTACCGCGTCACCCTGCACGACGACGCCCCCGACCGGGAACGGCCGGTGGGGTTCCCCGGCGCGGCGCCGCCGACAGCCGGCCCGCTGCCCGTGGACGGGGTGGCGACGGCCCTCGCCGCCCTCGCGCGCGGCGCCTCCCCCTGACCCCGCTCCCCCACCTTCCGTCCCCGTCCCCGTCCCCGTGTCGTGGCGCCGACCGCGTCCGGCACCCGACCCGCGATCACGCCGGCCCGACCCGCACGCCGGGACCGGACCACCCGCCGGCGGATCGCACCCCCACCCGACCCCGGCCCCGAGGCGACGAGACCACAGTGATCGACTACGAGAAGGACGGCGCCGCGATCTACCGGCAGTCCTTTGCCACCATCCGCGCCGAGACCGACCTCGACGGCCTGCCCGCCGATGTCGCCCGGGTCGCGGTCCGCATGATCCACGCCTGCGGCATGACCGACCTGGTCCGCGACCTGGTCCACTCCCCCGACGTGGTGTCCCGGGCGCGCGCCGCCCTGAACGTGGGCGCGCCGATCCTGTGCGACGCCGAGATGGTCGCGGCGGGCGTCACCCGCCGTCGCCTGCCCGCCGACAACGAGGTGATCTGCACGCTGCGGGACGCCCCCGTGCCGGGGCTCGCCTCCCTCATGGGCACCACCCGCAGCGCCGCCGCCCTCGACCTGTGGGGTGACCGCCTGGACGGCGCCGTCGTCGCCATCGGCAACGCCCCCACCGCGCTGTTCCGGCTGCTGGAGATGATCGGGGACGGCGCGCCCCGCCCGGCCGCGATCATCGGCGTGCCGGTCGGCTTCATCGGCGCGGCCGAGTCCAAGGAGGCCCTCGCCGGGCACCCGGCCCGGCTGGAGCACCTGATCGTGCGCGGCCGGCGCGGCGGCAGCGCGATGGCGGCGGCGGCGATCAACGCGATCGCGAGCGAGGACGAATGAGCACGTCGACGGCCGGGCGCCCCACCGGGAGCGGCGACGGGAACGGCGCCCCCACCGACGGCACCGGCACCGGCCGGCTCTACGGCGTGGGCCTGGGACCGGGCGACCCCTCCCTGCTGACGGTCCGGGCCGTGGAGGTGATCACCGACGCCGACGTGGTGGCGTACCACGGCGCGCGGAAGGGGCGGTCCATCGCCCGCTCGATCGCCGAACGGTACCTGCGGCCCGACCACATCGAGGAACCCCTGATCTACCCGGTCACCACCGGGACCACCGACCACCCGGGCGGCTACCGGGGGGCGATCGAGGAGTTCTACGCGGAGGCCGCCGAACGGCTGGCCGCCCACCTGGCGGCGGGCCGCACCGTGGCCGTCCTCGCCGAGGGCGACCCGATGTTCTACGGCTCCTACATGCACATGCACAAGCGGCTGGCCCACCGCTTCCCGACCGAGGTGATCCCCGGCGTGACCTCGGTGGGCGCGGCGGCGGCCCGGTTGGGCGTGCCGCTGGTGGAGGGCGGGGAGACCCTCACCGTGCTGCCCGGCACACTCCCGGAGGAGGAGTTGACGGCCCGTCTGGAGGCGGGCGACGCGGTCGCGATCATGAAGCTGGGCCGCACCTTCCCGACCGTGCGGCGGGCGCTGGAGGCGTCCGGCCGGCTGGCGGAGGCCCGGTACGTGGAGCGGGCCACGATGGAGGGCGAGCGGACCGGCTTCCTCGCCGACGTGGCCGCCGACTCGGTGCCGTACTTCTCCCTGGCGGTGCTGCCGAGCCGGGTGGACGCCCCCGCCCCCGACACCGCGTTCCCCGGTACCACCGCGCCGGCCGGGGAGGCGACGGCCGGCTCCACGGCGCCGGCGGGGCCCGGCACGGAACCGCGCGGGCGGGTGGTGGTCGTCGGCACCGGCCCGGCCGGCCCCCGCTGGCTGACCCCCGAGGCGCGCGGCGCCCTGGCCGCCGCCGACGACCTCGTCGGCTACACCACCTACCTCGACCGGGTGCCGGTCCGCCCCGGCCAGCGACGCCACCCCTCCGACAACAAGGTGGAGGCCGAACGCGCCGAGTTCGCCCTGGACCTGGCCCGCCGGGGACGCCGGGTGACGGTGGTCTCCTCCGGTGACCCGGGCGTGTTCGCCATGGCGAGCGCGGTCCTGGAGGTGGCCTGCCGCGAGCCGTACACCGGGGTTCCGGTGCGGGTCGTGCCGGGCATGACGGCGGCGCAGGCCGCCGCCTCCCGGGTGGGCGCCCCGCTGGGGCACGACTACGCGGTGATCTCGCTCTCCGACCGGCTCAAGCCGTGGGAGGTGGTCGAGGAGCGGCTGCGCGCGGCGGCCGGCGCCGACCTGGCGCTGGCGCTCTACAACCCCGGGTCCCGCTCCCGGACCTGGCAGGTCGGCAAGGCCCGCGAGGTGCTGCTGGAGCACCGCGCGCCGGACACCCCGGTGGTGCTGGCCCGGGACGTGGGCGGTCCGACCGAGCGGGTGCGCACCGTGCGCCTGACGGATCTGGACCCGGAGGACGTGGACATGCGCACGATCCTGCTGGTCGGCTCCTCGCTGACCACCCTCGTCCCCCGCCCCGGCGGGGACGCCGTGCACACCCCGCGCCGCTACCCGTCCCGCTGATCGGGGGCCCGGTGCGGCCCCGTTGGGGTCGTGCCGGGCGGTCGGGCGGCGTGCCTGTTCCGACGCCCCGGGGGCCGGTCCTACGGTTCCGCACGCGGGCCGGATGGTCCGTTTTCCCCGGAATGTCTGGAGCACCGTGCGCGCCCTGATCCTGAACTGCACCCTGAAGCCCTCACCCGAGCCGTCCAACACCGAGCGTCTGGCCGGGATCGTCGCCGATGCCCTGCGGGAGAGGGACGTGGAGGTCTCCGGTCTCCGGCTGGCCGACCTCCACATCCCGCCCGGCATCGGCACGGATCTCGGCGGGGAGGACCGGTGGCCGGAGGTCCACGAGCGGTTGCTGGCCTCGGAGATCCTCGTCGTCGCCACCCCCACCTGGGTGGGACACCCCTCCTCCATCGCCCAGCGGATGCTGGAGCGGATGAACATGATGATGAGCGAGACCGACGACGAGGGGCGTCCCGTCTCGTTCAACCGGGTCGCCGGGGTGGTGGTGACCGGTAACGAGGACGGCGCCCACCACGTCATCTCGGAGATCGCCGGCGGGCTCATGGACATCGGCTACACCATCCCCGGCCAGGCGTGGACCTACTGGAACCGGGGCCCGGGCCCCGGCCCGAGCTACACGGACACCGACGAGGGGCACGAGTGGTCCGCCTCCACGGGGCGGGCCATGGCCGCCAACCTGCACGCCGTCGCCCGGGCCCTGGCCGCCAACCCCATCGGTCCGCCCCCGTCCTGAGCCCTTGTCCCCTCAGCGGACGGGGACGCGGGTGGCCGGTCCCGGTGATCACGGCGCCCCCTCTCCCGCCCGGGGACACTCCCGTCTCCGACCGGGGGGCGGAATGCCGGTGAGGTCACTCGTCCTCGGGCATGGGGGCCGGTTCCGCTTCCTCCATGCGCTCGGGGGTCCAGTAGTCCTCGACGTCCTTCGGGCTCTGCCCGGTCTCGTGGCCGATGGTGTCGTCGGGGGCCGGCCCGGCCGGCCCGTCGGCGGCGCCGTCGTTACCGACGAAGCGCAGTGCCACCACGATCACCACCACGGCGAGCGTGGTGGCCAACAGCCCGACTTTGCGTGCCGTGCCGGATGTCATACCGAACCACCTCTCCGGGAGCGACCGGCACCCTAGGTGCGACCGCCCTGTGCATCGAACATACTCTTCACGCTGTTATCGAAGTACGGGCTGCGGTTCCAACCGGAACCGGTGACCGTGCTGGTGACACCGATGACGGAGCCGCGGCCGGTGCTGTCGTTGAAACCGTGCAGCCAGGGCCCGCCGCTGGAGCCGCCACCGAAGTTGCAGTTGAGTTGGATACGGCCGTCGGTGAGACTCACCCGTTCGGTGCGCCCGACGCAGGACCACTGGACCTGTCCGTTGTCGCGGTTGCCCGGGTAGCCCAGCACTGTGACGTTCTCGGACCGTGAGAAGTTCCAACCGAGACCGTGGCCACCGGTGACATTGACGAGTTTTCGTCCGTTGAGCGGGTGGGTGGTCACCATGGCCACGTCCCAGTTGAAATCACTGTTGTTGATCCACCCGTTGAAAGTGCGGTACTCCTTTGCCGCGAAGGTGCCCAGCGGACGATTTCCGTTGCGATAGCGGGGAACGTAGGTCCAGTTCCGCATCCAGGTGCCGCCCCTGCCCTCGTGCACGCAGTGACCGGCGGTGATGACCATCTGCTTGGAGTCGCTGTTCAGAGCACTGGCCGAACAGACGTAGTCCCTACCGTCGCCGGGCTGGGTGAAGAAGACCTTCCCCGTGGCGTCGGACTCGGTGATGGTGGGCGAGAAGCCGTCGCTTTCGATGGTGGGCGCCGCCGGCGCGGTGGTCCCGGCCGGACCGTCGGACCCGGGCGACTTCCCGGTCCCGAACCGTCCGACCCTGTCGGTCGGAGGCGTGACCGGGATCGCGTTGCGCATCCGTTCCTCGGTCCAGTACTCATCGACTGTCCGAGCGGCCGGCGGTGAGTCGACGAGAACACCGTCGGAGCTCCGGGCTTCGGAGGCGACGGTGGTCGACGGATCTTTCGAAGCGGTGGCGGAATCGGTGGCGGCCTGTGCGGCGGTGCCGAGAAATCCAATGAGCAGAGCCGTGGTTGTTGCGGTGGATATGAGGGCGCGACGAAGTAAGCGCACTCTCCCCCCTCAAGGTAGTGGCGTCTGATCGGGCAATGATCCGCGATCCGCGCGGCATCATCGTTGCGCTCTGCATGCTATGCCGCCAACCACCCTTGCACTGCCGCCATTTCGGCCGGCTTTCCCCTCCCCTCCGGATCTGGTCTCCCTGCCGCCTCAATTCGAAATTCGTCGTTCTCGTGAGGGTTTTCGGTTGGTGATGTGATACCGCTCCCATCCGGCCGAGGTGTGGGGTCGGCACCCGACTCGGAGCCATCCGACGCGCGTTCCCGGGTGAGGACCTCGAGCCGTGGACGCGACCGAGCCGTCTTCATCGCCGGGTGCCGGAGGCGACCCGGCGGCCGGTGATGGCGTCCACTCCACGACCGGTCGGTCTCGGCGGTCGGTCCCGGCGGCCGGTCCCGGCGGTCGCTGGAGCCGAACGACTTCGAGACCGGGCTCCTTGGCCCGGGCGGCCGTCATCGGACCACATCGGTCGGCGGCGACACCGGGCGGAATGATCAAATGGCCATCTGCCGAGCGCAGTCCATGCGAGCGTTGTCACACGTGATTGCGGAGAGGGCCACCCCCAAGGTGGGACCATCTCCGCTCCCAGCCGGAGAAGACTTCGAAGGTCTCTGCTCCGGTTCGAGACCACGTCGCGAGTGACGCGCCGGCCGGCGGGCTTCGCGTACGGCTCCCCGACGCGTGGGTGCCGGCGCCGAGCACCACCCGCCGGGACCACCGTGGGCAGCGGGCCGGTGTCGTGGTGGCCGGTGGTCGGTTCACCGGCAGGCGGTTTTCCGCCGGTCGGTTTTCCTGCGGTTCTTTTCAAGTACGGGGAGGGAAACAACCCACCCGCCCACCCACCCTGCGGCGCGGTGTTCGCGGCGGGTGTGGCGTCCACGAAAAATTGGTGCTCACTCGTTCGTGGTAGTTCCGGCGATTCCGGGTCCCGGGTGGGGTTATGGTCATCCCCACAACCCGAAAAAGCTTCGGCCCCCGTGCGGGATTGCCGTCCCGCCGAGGGCCTGACCGATCAGGAAGCGATACCTTCCCGATGGCTGAGACCCATTTTAGCCGCCCGGCGGGCGGCGTGTGCCACTTTTACGCCCGGCACACCGAGAACTACATCGTTTTGACGAACGAGTTGCTCACCCGTGCGACCATCGGCCTGACCGTCGCGATGGGCATGCACATCCTCTCGGCACCCGAGGGCACCCCGGTGACCATCGAATCGCTGTGCGCGCGCTGGAGCGAGGGCCGCACCCGGATGCGCCGCGCGCTGCGGGAGCTGGAGGAGATCGGCTTCCTGGAACGCCGCGTGGAACAGGGCCCGGACGGCCGGTGGACCACCCGCACCATCATCCACCACCGCCCCCGCGACCTCATGGTTTCCCCCGCCGGGACACCGGCGGCCTTCACCACCCCGGCACCGGTCACGGCCCCGCCGCGCGCCGCCCGCCGCCGCCCGGCAACGGTCGCGGCGCCGGTGGTGGTCGAGTGGGTCCCGGCCGTTCCCGAACCCCTCGCGGTGACCCCGGCCCCGGCGGCGGCCGGCGCCGCCACCGTTCCCGGCCCCGCCCCGATGAGCCCGGCCGCGAAGCCGGCCCCCGCCCCGGCACCCGAGTCGGCACCCGAGTCGGCTGAGCCGCCGTCCGGGGCCGCCCGACCGGCGAAGTCCGGTGTGCCCGGCCCCGCGCCCGTTCCGGGCGAGACCGACGAGCCTTCGACCCCGACGACGGACCCGGCCACGGGTTTCGTTCCTTCCGGCATTTCCTGCCCGCCCGTCGAGAACACCCCGCGCTCCCCTTCCCGGGCCTCCGGGAAAAGCGCCGCCCCGAATGTTCCCGGCGCCGGGGAGAACGGCGATACCGGCGGGCGAAAGAACATCCGGGACGAGGATTTCGGGGAGGGGAAAACCCCGGAGGGGGAACCGCTCGTGGAAGAGGCCGTGGAACCGCTCGACGCGGCGGTGATGCGGGTGGTCCATGCCCTGCGTCGGCGTGATCCCCGGTTGGTGGTCTCCGAGCGGGAGTGCCGGACTCTGGCGCCGGGCATCACGGCCTGGCTGGACCGTGGGATGAGTGAGGCGGAGGTGGCCCGGGCCCTGTGTCAGGGGTTGCCGACGGTGTTGCGCGGCCGGGCGGCGGGCATTCTGGCCTGGCGCCTGCGCGCCCACCTCCCCCCACCCACACCCGCCCCGGCGCCGATCACGACCCCCGACCCCGCCCCCGCTCCGGGGCGGGAGAAACCGACATCCTGCCGGGGCTGTCACAACGTGATGCTGCGCCCCGAATCCGGCCTGACCCACTGCCGGGCCTGCCGCGAGGCGATGGCCCGGCAACCGGCCGCCGCCTGACCCACCACCTTGCCCGGCCCCACCGCGACACGGTCGGGGACCGGGCCAGGGATGGGCGCGCAAGCACCGTGCTTGCCCACCCGGCGACCGACCTCCCGGAGGGAACGGCCCCGGCCGCCCTCCGGTAGCCCTGCCCGGAACCATCCGAAGGCGTTTCGCCCCTTTCGGGGTGGTTTCGGTGCGGCGTGGCCCCGCGCGGTGCAAGCACCGTGCTTGCCGGCTCTGTTGCCGGCCCCTGCCGGGAACGGCACCGGCGGCCCCCGGGAGGCCCGGCGGTTCCCGGAGGGGTACTGCCGGGGACCGGCCGAGGGTGATTCGAGGTTTTCGCGGTGATCCGGGCGCTGTGTGGTTCGGCGTGCCGTGAAGCACGGTGCTTGCGCACGCCCCGCCAGGGACATCGACGGCCGGGGATGGGCCGGGGCGGGGATCACCACGGAAGTCCCCCGCACCGGGGGGCCGAAGCCCTCCCGCGCGGCGAACAGCAGCCCCACGCCACCGGGGGGAGCGGGTCAACCGGCCGGCGGGCCGGGCAAATCGGGACACGGGCGGGCCCCACGAGCCGGGAAACACCCCCGGCCGACCCTGTCCCGCCCTTTTCGGGGGTGCCACGGGGCGGGTCGGCGTCGGTGGAACCGGTTACGGTGGTGTCCATGCGGATGTTCAGGAGCCCCGGACGAGACGAAATGTCCGAGTTCCCGCTTCTTGCAAAAAACACCCACCCCGGCCGGTAAACTCCCAGGTCAGTTACTCTGCTCCCCGCGCACGCGGGGATGGTCCCGGACGAACCGTCCGCTTCGTGAGCCTCCCCGACTGCTCCCCGCGCACGCGGGGATGGTCCCCGTCACTCCTCCCCAGCGGGCCACGCAGTCCGCTGCTCCCCGCGCACGCGGGGATGGTCCCCCCGCGAGGGGGTCCGGTACGTCGTGTCCCTGCTGCTCCCCGCGCACGCGGGGATGGTCCCATGCCTGCTGACCTGCATGGATGCTCGTGGATCTGCTCCCCGCGCACGCGGGGATGGTCCCTCGGCGTCTGCTGCCGACGTCGTGGTGGTGGCCTGCTCCCCGCGCACGCGGGGATGGTCCCACCGTGTGGGCCTACCGCACCCTCACCGTCACCTGCTCCCCGCGCACGCGGGGATGGTCCCACCGTGTGGGCCTACCGCACCCTCACCGTCACCTGCTCCCCGCGCACGCGGGGATGGTCCCCGGGCGGCGGAGACGACGACGGTGACGGCGACCTGCTCCCCGCGCACGCGGGGATGGTCCGGTCGCGGGCATCCCCGTCGATGTGCAGCGTCACTGCTCCCCGCGCACGCGGGGATGGTCCCACGATGGGATCTCCCCTCCCGGCGGGGTTCGCCTGCTCCCCGCGCACGCGGGGATGGTCCCGTACTCGCCGCCTTGCGGGGGAGTTGCTGCACCTGCTCCCCGCGCACGCGGGGATGGTCCTTTTCCGCGGACGTCGACCTTGATGCCGCCGGTCTGCTCCCCGCGCACGCGGGGATGGTCCCGCACGTACAGTGCACCACTCCGCATCCCACCCCTGCTCCCCGCGCACGCGGGGATGGTCCTCCCGCCGGGGGGACGTTCAACACGGGAAGATCCTGCTCCCCGCGCACGCGGGGATGGTCCCGGGGCATACCCGTCCGCGATGTCGTCCGTGTCCTGCTCCCCGCGCACGCGGGGATGGTCCCCACTACGGTCTCGGAATTGTTCACGGTGTGGACTGCTCCCCGCGCACGCGGGGATGGTCCTCTTCACCGTGCCCTTCCCGCCCCCGCCGTCGTCTGCTCCCCGCGCACGCGGGGATGGTCCCGATCACGCGACGAATCTTCGCGACGACCTGGACTGCTCCCCGCGCACGCGGGGATGGTCCTTCACCTCCGAGGAATCTCAGCGTGCGGACAGGCTGCTCCCCGCGCACGCGGGGATGGTCCCTGCCCGCCCGGCCATCACCGCCACCACCCCTGCTGCTCCCCGCGCACGCGGGGATGGTCCCATCACCACACGGTCCGCGCGCGGCTCGCAGTACTGCTCCCCGCGGACGCGGAATCCGTTCCGAAATCCGTCCTGCTCCCCGCGCACGCGGGGATGGTCCTCCAGGGTCAGCACCGGAGTGACCGGGGCGCTCCTGCTCCCCGCGCACGCGGGGATGGTCCCGGAAGGCATGGGCGACGTTCCCTGGGGGCCCCTGCTCCCCGTGCACGCGGGGATGGTCCCGGGGCCTTCTTACCTGCCCTTTTCCTCCGGGTCACAACTTGGCGACAGGCATCTCAAAGGGAAGACGGTCCCGGGATCATCCCCGCCATGCGCACAACAACCACCGCCCTCGTCGCACTACTTCTCGCTCTCACCCTCACCTCCTGCACCGAGGATGAGGAGCCCGAGAACGAACCCCTGCCGATCTCCTCCATGGACTTTCCCGACGGCCAGTGGCCCTTCACCGTCGACGCGGGCTACCTCAGTTGTGAAGAGGTTTCGGTTGGCACGGCCATCCTTTTGGAGGCCGGCGGAACGATCTACGTCCTCAACGGCCCCGCCACCATCCTGGCCGAGGAAATGGGTTGGGCCCGCATGCACCTCATATGGGCCGACGCCCCCGGGGGCGGGCAGGGCAAGATCCCCACGAGCGCGGTGGAGCAGTACGCCAAGGAGCACTGTTGACCCGTCTCCGCGCAGGGCTCTCGGGTGACAGGGGAAGAAGTGGGTTCGACATCACGAGGTCGCCGAACCCGTCTCTCGCCCGACCGGGACGGGCGTCACCAACATCCGCCATGCGAAGACACCGCTCTCCGCTCGCAGATGAGAGGGCTGTCCGGGCATCAAGGGTGGAGTGGTTACCCCGGGAGCCTTCCGCACCGGTGGCGAACCCGAGGTTGCCGCGCGGGCGTCCCCGAGCAGGAGAAAACCCCATCGCGCTCATCGCACGATGGGGTGGTTCTCTCGGGCCGGGTGCGTGGAGCGCGGTCGGGCGGTCAGACGTTCTCCGCCTCTCCGCCCTTGAGGCCCGCCACGAACGAGGTGAACGCGGCGGTGGGGAGGGTCAGTACCGGGCCGGTCGGGTTCTTGGAGTCACGGACGGGAACCACGCCGAACGAGCCGGCGAGGTTCGCCGCGATCTCCAGGCAGGCGCCACCGTTGTTGCTGTACGAAGAGGTGTACCAGCAGGGGGATTCGGTCGTCACGGGATGCCCTTTCGTAGCTGCTCGATCATGGCCACAGATGCCGCCTGTGAGAGGGCTTCGGCCTGTAGTTGATGGTAGGCCGTCAGCATGGGCAGCACGAAGGTGCTGTCCCGTTCCAGGTGGCCCCGGTGTGCGGACTCCGCGTATGACATCAGCGAGCGGTCAGGCATCGTGAGTACGTAGATCGGCAAGTCGAATGGCCGGATGACCCCCATGTCGAACGGGGCGATGTGGAGCACCGTGTTCGGCAGAGCGGCGAACTCGACCAATCGCGTGAATTGTGCCTTCATCACGGCAGGTTCACCGACAGGACGGCGGATACAGCTCTCGTCCAGGACAGCGAGCACCAACGGCGGAGGTGTCCGAACGAGCGCGGCCTGCCGCTCCGCCACAACGGCCACCCGCTCTCGCGCCTGCTCCGTGGTGATCGCACCCCGCTTGACGGCACCCTCCGCCAGCAGCGCCGCGTACTCCGGGGTCTGGAGCAGACCGGGGATGACGCCTACTTCGTACAACCGGATTTCCGCTGCGTGGGCCTCATGGTCAACGAACTGTGGGAATCCTTCCAGCAGACTGCCGAAGCGCATCTCACGCCACTCACGTTCGAATGTGTCCGTTGTCTCCGTGATGCCCAAAGCCAGGTCAGCACTGCGCGAAAAACGCAAGGTTGGCAGCTTCCGACCGGTTTCAACGGACGAAATATGCGTACTTGAATACTTCATTCGAGTCGCCAAGTCATCCTGCGTCCACCCATGGCTCTCTCGCGACCTGCGCAAACGAGCACCGAACGCCGCCTGGGGCGAGCTGTCCGGGTCCAACTCCTTACGGTTCAAGGCGCTCCACCGACCTTCCGTCCCCATTCAACAGGTTGAACGGTTCCTGACTTTAGGTCACTCTGAACCCGCTTGGTAGTGGATTCACTACGGAGAGGAACAGATGTGCCCGGCGAAAATGTGTTCGCTGATCGGCGGACGTTCTCCCACCTCCCGAGTACCGGTGCGTCGGTGGCGGTCGATGGCCTCAACCTGCCGCGTGTCCGGGGTGGTCGACACCCGGAGGGAAGCGGCGGGGCTCGGCTCCGTCACACATCTCCCGGAGGCGGGGGCGAAGCCGTGACGACCGACGACCCCCCACCCGTCGAGGCCCCCCGGACCACCGGGGATTCATCGTCCGCCGGAAGCACGACGCCCGACGGCACCACACCCGACGAGGTCCCCCCACCACCCGCCCTCCCGACGCTGGACGAACTCCGGGAGCGGGCGGAGGAGCTGGGGGAACGGGTCGCGGCTCACTTCCGGTTGCTGGAGGGTCGATGAGCGGCGGGACGTACGGCTTCCGGCGCTTCGCCCTGGTGACCGACGTCGAACCGGACGCCGAACCGATCCGGTACGGGATCCGGTGCGCGGTGTGCGAGGCGTGCGGCCCCGTGGTCGAAGCGGTCAAGGAGTCCACCGAGGCCGCGCAGGAGAAGGCGAACGGCGAGGCGAAGCGTCGTGCGGCCGAGTGGGCCGCGGTTCATCGCGGCACCCACCATGACCACTACACCTACCGCTGCGTCGAGATCACCCCGCTCCGAATCGTTCCCGGGGCCTGGCGATGACCCTCCGCGTGGACGGGTACCGGTGCGAGAGCGTCGTTCGGAGCCCGGACACCGGGGCGGAATGGGTGCTCGGGTCCCATCGGGCGGACACCCCGTCCGACGCGATGAGATGGCTTCGACGCCAGGCGAACAGGGTCGCCCGCGCGCTCGATCCGCGGCCCGACATCGGCCCCTTCCCCATGAGCGGTCTGCACGCGGCCGATGCCGGGTCCGCCCACATCGGGTACGTGTTCCGCGACTGGTTGGACGACATCCCCCGGCAGCGGGCCCAGCGCGAGGCGCTGGAGTCCGGCCGGTACATCGGCGTCGCCGCCGGTATGCCCGACCATGTCATCGGCTACGGGCCGGCGTACCTGCACGTCTCCCTCTCCTGCCGTCCCCTCGTGATCCGGAGCGTCATCGGGCGTATGAGGGCGGGATCGCACCACACGGGAGCGCCCCCGTGAACCGAGCCACCCGAAACCTCACGAAAGCAAGAGACGCAACAGGAGGTGTCATGAAGCGATCAGTGGCCCGGCTGTTCGCCGGGGGCGGCCGTGGTGGTGGGTCTGGCCGCCTGTTCCACCGGGAAGACCACCGTGTACCCGGAGCGTCCGCACTACGCCTCCATCGATGATGCCCGGAACTCGGCCTCATCCGTCCCCCCGGTACCGGGGGGACGGCTTCCTCCCGGGCCGGCTCCCCGGCCCCGCCCGTGTCACCGACGCGAACTCGGCGGACCATCGCGGCCGGTTGCCGGGGGCCGGGGCCGGGGCCCGGTCGGTTCAGTGCTTTCGCGGCTGGGGGATGCGGTGTGTCGGGCCCTCCGGCGAAAGGCGGGCCCTGGGGATGAACACGCCCCCGCCGTGCGCGGCACGGCCGCCGGCCGCGTCACCGGGAGCGGTGGGTCCGGGGATGGGACGGGTGTGCGCGGCGAACGTCCCGGCCGCCTCACCCCTCCCGCGCAGGGCCCGGACCAACAGGCCCCAGGCCGACTCCCGCAGGGGGTCGCGGGCGAGAATGGCGTGGATCTCGGGCACCAACTCCGTGTTCCCACCCAGCGCGAGCCGCGCCTCCACCAGCCGCTCGCGCGCGGTCGCGTAGAGGTCATCGAAGGCGTCGAACCGGCGGCGCAGTTCGGTGGAGACCGCGCACTCCCAGCCGAGCGGTCCGCCCCACAGGGCCACCGCCCGCTCGAGCGGCTCGACGGCCTGCCCGGCGTTCCCCGCCCGCAGAGCGGTCGTGCCGCGCACGACCAGGTCGCGGAGCAACGTGGCGTCGAGCTCGTCCGGTTCGACGTCCAGTCGGTAGGAGGTCCCCTCCGGTCCGGAGACGGTCCGCAGGCGTTCGGCCGCCTCCGGCAGACACGTGGCCAACTGTCGCCTCAACTCCGTCACATGCGAGGCGGTGTTGCGACGCGCCGCCTCCGGCGGGTCGTCCCACAATGAGGAGACCAGGCGGGCCGGGGTCACCGGGCGCCCTTCCTCCAGCACCAACAGGGTCAACAGACCGCGCGCCACGGGCCCCCGCACCTCGTGCACCTCGTGCTCGGCCATGCCCGTTCCGACGCCAACCCGTCCCAGTACCCGAAACAGCACCGTGGCTCCCTTCGTCGCACACCGCTGCCGATCCGCGCCCCGGTGACCGGGACGCCGACGAACGGGCGGTCCCGGAACGCGAAGTGGATGATCCATACCCGTCCTCCACGTTCTGAATGCGTCGGGCACGCGCCCGTCACCCCGAGTTCACCGGTATGACCGACGCCCCGGGCCAGGACTTTCCACGGATCGGGCGAATCAACAGCTTCCGGGACGAACCACCCCACCATAAATATGAATACGCGATCGTCCTATGGAACGACGATCGCCTGAATCTCGTCGACGGTCACATCGACGGAGGAGTCGAACTCCCCGTCGGGGAGTGTGTGCCCGCCGCCGAGGGAGTCGGTCCAGGTGACGCCCCATACGAGGGTGGCCTCCATGGTGTGGGGTGTGCCGGTGGTGGTGGAGCGCGGGTAGGTGATGCCGCAGGGTGGTTCATGGCCGGTTCTGCCCGGGGTCCAGGGCTCCCCGATCCGCCCGCCCCGGGCCTCGCATCGGCCGGAGGCGGGGTGGAGCACCGCGTCGGGGGTGCCCGGTGTCAGGCGCAGGGTGTGGGGGGGTGGCGACGGTCTCGGCCCAGATGCCGTAGTCCGGCAGTTCGGCGCGCACGGTCACCGGTTCGAAGGTGTTCTCGTCCAGCCACACCCGGGAGGGGAGGTTGACCACCTGATTGTTCTCGGGGTTGAGGATCACCTCGGTTTCCGGGGACCCGGGTGTACTCCCGGGCCAGGGCGGCCAGGGTGGCGGTGTCCACCACGCCGGGGCCGGGGGGTGGCGGGTCGCCGAAGTCCACCCGGAACAGGCGCGGCTCACAGGAGAGTTGAGCGGCCCGGTCGGGGTGGTCGCGGTTGATCACCCGGGACCAGAACATCCCCTCACCCGCCCGGTCGGCATGGAAGTCCGGGAACTCCCCAACCGGTTACGACCCCGCTACGGTTTCGACCGGCTCAAGAGATGCCGACCCCGCCCGTCATCCGGAAAGTGGAGGTGTTGACTCCTCCCCGGGCTCACCCGGGAGCCCGTCCGGACCGCAGACGCCGGGCCAACCCGACGAGCCGGGCGGCGGTCTGCGGCACGGCGTCTCCTCCGCGAAGGCATCACCGATCCACCGGCGGATCACCCGGAACAGGACGTGCCCGGGAATCCCGTCCGGCGGACCGTCTTCGTCGCGTCCCCCAGGGCCCACCAGGCGGTGGGGAGGTCGTGGTCGGGGAGGCCGCCGAGATCCGGAACGTGCCGGTCGGCGAGGAGGAGTGAGTAGCCCCGGTTCGGGAGGTTCCGCCGGTACGAGGGCAGGAGGACGAAGTCTTGTCCCGACTCGGCGGTCAGGGCCCGTGCGCACTCCGGGGCGTCGAAGCGGAAGGGGCAGGGCGGGAGAATCGGGGTCACGTCCCACGGATCTCCCCGGCACGGGATTTCCGAGAACCTTCCCGGACTATCCCCGGGGTGGAAAGGTGTGGAGCGGCACGTTCCCGAGACGGGTCGGGAAGCTTGATCGAGCACCCGATCCACCCACGGGTCACGATTTTCGAAGATCAACGGAAAACGATCAATGATTGATTCCGTCCACTCAGCCACCCCCGAACCTCCGAGCAGCCAACCGGGGGCGCGCGAAATTTGCCACGAAAGCAGCCCGAATGGAAAATTCGATCCTTTACGAGAGCTTCACCCTCATGGTGATCCGGTGACCACGTTCGGATTCGACTCATTCGTGATCTTTCATGCATTCTGCTGATATCACGCAAGATGGAATCAGGGCATTATTCCATGAATGATTCGGATATGAACCGATCACCCCATGAACACCCTTCCGATGGATGACGGAACGGTAACGTCGCCCGGGGCCCCTCCCTCCGGGTGACCGGAGAGCGTCGATGGTGGGGCGGACGAGTCCTCATCGGGAGGTGAGGGGAGGATGGGAGCCGCGAGGACCCCGGAAGGGGAGGCATCCGGTTCGGAGGGTGATGGCGGTGGGCGGCACGGAGACCGGGACGGCGACCTCGCCGGGCCCGGCGTGGGCGGCGAGGTCGGCGCCGTGACCGACGCGACCCCCGCCGGAGGTCGCGGCGCGCAACTGGCCCGGACCGGCCTGCGGTCCGGGTGGACCACCGGGGCCTGTGCCACGGCCGCCTCCACCGCCGCCTACACCGCGCTGCTGACCGGCGGGTTCCCCGACCCCGTGCGGATCACCCTGCCCAAGGGGCGGACACCGGCCTTCGCCCTCGCCGTGGAGGACCTCGCCCCCGACGGCTCGACCGCCACCGTCGGGGTAGTCAAGGACGCCGGCGACGACCCCGACGTCACCCACGGCGCGCTCGTCCGCTCCACCGTCCGCCGGCTGCCCCCGGGTTCCGGCGTGCGGTTCGTCGCCGGACCCGGCGTCGGCACGGTGACCCGCCCCGGCCTGCCGCTGGAGGTCGGCGAACCCGCGATCAACCCCGTCCCCCGCCGCCTGATGCGCGAGCACCTGACGGAGGTCGCCGTGGTGCACGACGACGGTGCCCCCGACCGGGAACCCGACGTGGAGGTGACGATCTCCGTGGACCACGGCGAGGAGATCGCCCGTTCCACGTGGAACCCGCGCCTGGGCATCCTCGGCGGCCTGTCCATCCTCGGCACCACCGGCGTCGTCGTGCCCTACTCCTGCTCCGCGTGGATCGACAGCATCCGGCGCGGCGTGGACGTCGCCCTGGCCGCCGGCCGCACCCACCTGGCCGCCTGCACCGGCTCCACCTCCGAGCGAACCGTGCTGGCCGAGTACGGGGTGCCGGAGGACGCCCTCCTCGACATGGGGGACTTCGCCGGGGCCGTGCTGAAGTACGTGCGCCGGCACCCCGCGCCCCGGCTCACGATCTGCGGCGGCTTCGCCAAGCTGTCGAAACTCGCCGTGGGGCACCTGGACCTGCACTCGGCGCGGTCCGCCGTGGACAAGGGGTTCCTCGCCGAACTGGCCCGGCGCGGCGGCGCCGGGGACGACCTGGTCGCGGCGGTGGCCGGCGCGAACACCGGCCTGGACGCCCTCCAGCGCTGCCGCGCGGCCGGCGTGCCGCTGGGTGATCTGGTGGCGGTCGAGGCGCGGGATCAGGCGCTGGCCGTACTGCGCGGTGCCCCGGTCGCGGTGGACGTGGTGTGCGTCGACCGGGCGGGCACGGTGGTCGGTCGCAGCCCGGTGCGCGGCCCCGCCCCGACGTGAACCGGGGACGGCCCCGGCGGACGAAACCACGGTCCGAGAGGGTCGGGGCCCCGGGCGTCAGCGGGGAGTGTCGAACAGCAGGGCGCCGACCCGGGCGACGGCCTCCGCCGGATCGGTGACGGTCGGCACCCCGGCCGGGGGCTCCGGGCGGCGCACGATCACCACCGGCACCCCGACCTCCCGGGCGGCGGTGAGCTTGGGGGCCGTGGCCGTTCCCCCGCTGTCCTTGGTGACCAGCACGTCGATCCGGTACTCGCGCAGCAGCGCGCGTTCCCCGTCGAGGTCGAACGGCCCGCGCGCGGTGAGCACCCCCATGCGCGGCGGACACGGGCCCGTCGGCGGGTCCACCGACCGCACCAGGAACCACGGTTCGGCCAGGTGCGCGAAGGCCGCCAGGCCCAGCCGGCCGGTGGTCAGCAGGATCCGCGAACCGAGCGTCGGCAGCAGGCCGGCGGCCTCCGCCAGGGAGTCCACGGGATGCCACCGGTCCCCGGGGACGGGCGTCCAGCCGGGGCGGCGCAACGCCAGCAGCGGCACCCCCGTCTCCCCGGCGGCCAGGGCCGCGTTGGCACCGACCCGGACGGCGAAGGGGTGGGTGGCGTCGATCAGCAGATCCACGGCGTGTTCGCGCAGCCAGTCGGCCAGTCCGGCGGGGCCGCCGAAGCCGCCGATCCGGACCTCGCCCGCCTCCGGGAGTCGGGGAGCGGCGACCCGGCCCGCCAGCGAGGTGGTGACCCGCAGTCCGGTCGGGTGGGCGGCCAGCAGCTCGCCGGCGAGGCGACGGCCCTCGGTGGTGCCGCCGAGGACCAGGACGTGTCGCCCGGGCCGCCCGGGCCGGGTCATCGCCCCGACCGGTCGGCGACATCCGGGGTGCCGGAGCCGCCGGGGCTCGGGCGGTCGCCGGGGACCGGGCGATCACCGGAGGACGGGCGGTCGCCGGAGGACGGGCGGCCATCGGGTTCCCCCGACGTGCCGGCGGCACCGGGGCCCGGCCGGTCACCGGACGTGCCGGAAGCACCGGGGGCCGGGGGCGTGCCGGAGTCGTCGCGCGCACCGGGCCCGGTGTCGGTCGTGCCGCAGGGGGTGCGCATCCGCTCGGCGGAGTACAGGTAACTGTCGGGGAACTGCTCGGCGCCCAGCACCCGCCCGACCATGATCACGGCGGTGCGGGTGATGCCGGCCTCCCGCAACCCGTCGGCGATCCCGGACAGCGGGCCGCGCAACACCACCTCGTCGGCCCGGCTGGCCATCGCGACCACCGCCGCCGGGCAGGCGGCCCCGTAGTGCGGCAGGAGTTCGTCGACCACCCGATCGGCGTGCCGGGCGGCGAGGTGCAGGACGAGAAGCGCGCCGGAGCGACCCAGGGTCGCCAGATCCTCCCCCTCCGGCATGGGCGTGGCGCGCTGCGCGACCCGGGTGAGGACGACGGTCTGGCCGACCGTCGGCACGGTCAGCTCACGTCCCAGAGCCGCCGCCGCAGCGGCGAAGGCCGGCACGCCGGGCACGATCGCGTAGGGCACGCCGGCCGCGTCCAAGCGGCGCATCTGCTCCGCCACGGCGCTGAAGATCGACGGGTCGCCGGAGTGCAGGCGGGCCACGTCGTGGCCCGCCTCGTGGGCGGCGACCATCTCGGCGACGATCTCGTCCAGGGTCAGGCGGGCGGTGTCCACGAGGCGCGCGTCGGGCGGGCACTCGGCGAGGAGTTCGCGCGGCACCAGGCTTCCCGCGTACAGGCACACGCCGCAGGAGGCCAGCAGCCGGGCGCCGCGCAGGGTGATGAGGTCGGCGGCGCCGGGGCCCGCGCCGATGAAGTGGACGGTCACGGGCGCGGTCCTCCGGGGGTGTCGGGGCCGCCGTCGGAAGCCGGCGGGGCGGGCGGGGTGCCGGGTCGGGAGGTGCCCGGGGCCACGGACGGCGCGGGTGGCGCGGCGGACGAGGCGTCGGGGGCAGAGGTCCCGGTGGGTCCCGGGGCGACGGGCTCGGAAGCCGTCGGGCCGGCTCCGGCGGGGCGCGGCCCGGCGGGGCGCGGGGCGGCGGGGCGCGGGGCGGCGGGGCGCGGGGCGGCGGGGCGCGTCACCGACCACTGGGTGACCGGCATGGCCTGCCGCCAGCCCGTGAACCCGCCCACCGGGCGGGCCCGACCCAGCTGGAGCCGGATCAGCTCACCGCCGTGCCGGCGCAGGCGCTCGGCGAGCAGCGCCTCCGACTCCAGGGTGACGGTGTTGACGACCAGCCGGCCGCCGGGCGGCAGCGCCTCCCAGCAGGTGTCCAGCAGGCCGGGCGCGGTGAGGCCGCCACCGACGAAGATCGCGTCGGGGGTCGGCAGTTCGGACAGGGCGGCGGGGGCGGTACCGGTGACCACCCGCAACCGGGGCACGCCCAGGTTCTCGGCGTTGCGGGCGATGCGGGCGGCCCGTTCCGGGTCGCGTTCGACGGTGACGGCCCGGCAGGCGGGGTGGGCGCGCAGCCATTCGACGGCCACGGACCCGGCGCCCCCGCCGACATCCCACAGCAGTTCGCCGGGGGCGGGGGCGAGCGCGGCGAGGGTGACGGCGCGCACGTACCGCTTGGTGAGCTGGCCGTCGTGCTCATAGGCGTCGTCGGGCAGGCCGGGGACCAGGCCGAGGCGGGGGCCGGGGGCGGCCGGTTCGCGCCGGCACTCCAGGGCGACGACGTTGAGCGGGTCGCCGGGCGGCTCGTCCCACCCGACGGCGGGGGTACCGTCGGGGCCGCCGACCGGGCGCTCCCCGGGGCCGCCCAACTGTTCGAGGACCCGCATCCGGGTGGGGCCGAAGCCGCGTTCGCGCAGCAGCGCGGCGACCCGGGCGGGGGTGTCGGCGCCGGCCGAGAGCACCAGCGCCCGGCGGCCGGGATGCAGGGCGGCGGTCAGTGAGGAGAGGGGGCGGCCGACCAGGGTGACCACTTCGGTGTCCTCCACCGGCCACCCGAGGCGGGCACAGGCCAGGGAGATCGAGGAGGGGTGCGGCAGGACCCGCACGCCCTCCGGGCCGAGCTCCTCGACCAGCGCGCGGCCGATGCCGAAGTGCATCGGATCGCCGCTGGCCGGCACGGCGATCCGCCGATCGCGGTGGGCGGCGAGCAGAGCGGGAACGGCCGGGCGCAGCGGGGAGGGCCACGGGACGCGTTCGCCGGGGCAGCCGTCGGGGGCGTCGGCGGGCGGCAGGAGGTCGAGTTGACGGGGGCCGCCGATGAGCACGTCGGCGGCGCGCAGGGCGGCGCGGGCCGGGTCGGTGAGGCCCGCCCAGCCGTCGGCGCCGACGCCGACCACCGTCACGGGGTGGCGCGGGGGTGGTGCGGCGGGCACGGCGGGGTCCTCGGGTCGGCTCCGGAAGGCGGTCCCGGGCGCCCGGAACGCTCCGGATCGGCCCGGCCCGGGAGGGACCCGGGTCGGCGCCCGACCCCGGTACGGGGCGGCGGGCGACCGGAACGGCACTCTACTCGCCGGTCCCGGGCCGCCCCGGCGCCGGGTGCCCGGCCGGGGCGGGGGGCCGCGGCGCCCGGCCCCGGGCCGGGCGCTCCGGTACCCCGTACCCCCGCCACCGCACCCCCGGGGCCGGGGCCGGGGCCGGCGGCTCAGCCCTTGTCGCCCGCCGGGGTGGCGCCGTGCTCCTCCGCCAGCTCGACGATCCGCCCCGCCAGGTCGGTGTCCCGGTGGGTGATGGCGCCGCCCGCGTCGTGGGTGTTCAGCTCGAGGTCGACCGTCGTGTACAGCATGGCGACCCGGGCGTGGTGGTCGGCGGCGTCCTCGGCCGCCGCCAGAGAGGCGTAGAAGCCGGGCAGGTCGTTGCGGCCGATGGTGTACGTCGCGCGCAGCGTGCTGCCGTCGGCCCGCCAGCCGGCGAGTGGGGCGAGGGCCTGCGAGATCTCGGCGTCGGTCAGGGGGGTGGCGGACATCGTGCTCCTCGGTGCTCGGGGCGGCTCGCGGGGGGAGGGGGGACCGGCCCGGCGGCTCCGGCGAACCCGGGCGGTGGGGCCGGACGGTGCGAGCACGCCGATCGTCCGATCCCACCATGCCGCGCCACGGGGCCGGGACAGGAGCTCGGCGTCACGGCGGCGTGTCGCCGCGCTCCCGGCCCGGGGCGGGCGTCCTCCTCGAGGTCACCGGGGCGGACCGGGCCGGCCCCGTGGCGCGGCGGGGCCCGGTGCGGGTGGACGCGGGCCCGGCACCCGGTGGTGAACAGGCGGGCTCGCCGTTCCGATCACCGGGACGGTGGGGCACGGGCCGCGGTGGTCGGTCGTGCGGTGGAGGCGGGCACCACCGGAACGGGGCGCCCGGTGGTCGTCCGGCCCCGGCGGCGCGCCGGTGCGCGCCGGTGCACGCCGGTGCCCCCGGGCGGCATCACCCGGTGGTGGCCGGCCACGAAGCAGCCGCGGAACGGGGCGGTGACGGTCGTCGGGGTCCCGGCCGCGTCGTGAGGCGTGACCGCCGGGGAGCGCCCACGGGTCCTCGACGGCACCGGGATCGGGCAACAGCGGCGCGGCGTCGGGCAGCGCGGAGAGGTAACGCCACGCGGCGTGGCGCAGGGCGCGGATCGGGCCGGATCCGGGCGGGTACGGCCCCCCGAACCGGCGCCTCAGGTGCGCAGGGGGCCCCGGACGACGCTCCTGCCGGAGTGTTCCGGGCTGCCGTTGAACGGCTCCTCCGAGACGTCCACCACCGCGTACTCCCCCAGGTCCACGCCGTGCGGCAGCGGCAGCGCGGCGGTACCGTCCCCGTCCAGGACACCGATGGGGATGAGTCCACCCGCGCTCTCGTCCATCAGCCAGACCTCGAAGTAGCCGGTGGTCTCCGGAAGTCCGCGCACGCTGATCACCAGAACGTGGCCCGCCTCCTCGGCCCCGTCCAGTCGGATCCGGCCCACCGCCGGCAGGTCGACCCCCTCCGGGGGATCGATCCGCACGTACTCCGCGGCGTACTCGACCGAGGGCGTCCCCGCCGGATCACCGTCCCGGCTCATCTGCCACCAGGTGCCGGCACTGCCGAGGAGGACGCCCACCACCAGGGAGGCCGCCACGGCGAACAGCAGCGGACGCCGACGGGGGCCGGGCAGCGGGGCGGGCGACGGCGGCGGGATGGTCCCATCGGACGGCCCGGAACGCGCGGCGGGGACGGCGCCGGTGTCGGCCCCCGGGCCGCCGTCGGCTCCCGGAGTGCCGGGCACGGCCCGGGGTGGGGCTTCCGCGCCGGCTCGATCCGATGAGCGGTCCGCGTCGGCCTGCCCGTTTCCGGCGCCGTTCCGGGCGCTTCCGACCCGCCGGGAGCCGACGGCATCGCCGGAAACGGGCTCGCCGTGCGGGGGGAACGGGAATCCGCCACGGGAGGGCTCGTCGGCGTCCCCACCCGGGAGACCCCCCGGTTCACCCGCCCCGTCCGCGCCGCGCGGGGCGGGGGGTCGGGACGGGGAGGCGGGGGCCAGCGGGTCGATCGTCCCGTCACGGGGGCCGGGGGCGCGGGTGTCGGCGTCCAATTCGTCGGCGATGGCGTCCCACACACGCGGAGGCGGTGCGACGGTGGAGGCGTCCGCCGCACCGGCGCCCCGGGCGGCCGAGACGATCTCCCGCAGGTCGGTCAGTTCCGCCCGGCAGCGCACGCAGCTCTCCAGGTGTCCCCGGGCCGCCGGCGTCGTGGGGGCCGCGACCCCGTCGAGGGCGAGGGCCGCCAGCACGCCTTCCGGAAGGTGCTCCCCGACACCCGGGTCGTCCCCCGCCGTTCCAAAGATTCCGGAAACGGAGGGGGACCCGGCCGCGCCGGGGAGGTCGGAGTCGGTATCGGGACGGCGCTGCTCGCCGAGCGCGCGGGGTCGGCCGCCGTCGGTCTCGGGGCGCCCGCGGTCATCGACCGGATCGTCGCGGTCCACTGCTGTCCACCTCCCCCGGGGGTACGCGGATGCCGGTCCACGACCGGGTGGGCGCGGACCGGAGGGTGCCACGCGCCGACCTGTTCGCGTGGCATGGGAATGTCTTCATCGTAGAAAGTCGTGACTTCCGGGTGGCTGAGGCGGGGACGCCGGCGGCGTACCGGGCACTGCCCGGTGGGGGTCAGGGGTCGATCGGCACGGCCGTCACCACCAGATTGCTCGCGTACCCGCCGCGCTCCGGGTCGTACGGGCCGCCGCACGTGATGAGGGTGAGCACCGGCGGGCCGTCACGGCGGAACAGCTCGTCGGGCAGGTCCCGCTTCTCGATCAGCTCCCGGGCCGTGACCTCGTACCGCAGGGGCTCCGCCCCCTCGCGCCGGATGGTGACGATGTCCCCGGCGCGCACGTCGTACAGGGCTGCCATGGCACCCCGCTCCCCGCCGGCTGCGTCCACGTGACCGGCGAGCACGGCGGACCCCTTCTCCGCCCCGGGCGCCGGCCCGAAGCGGTACCAGCCGACGCGGGAGACGTCCTCCGGTATCTCCATGGTGCCGTCCTCGTTGACGCCGACCGGCTCCAGCGGGGCGTCCCGGCCCGTGCGGGGGAGGGAGATCCCGATGGGATCGATCCCCACCGGGGCGGGGGACACGGCCCCGGTCGATCCCCCCGAGCCGACGGAGGTGGGCGGCGACGCGGAATCCCCAGCCGCGCCGCCGCCCGGTTCGGTGTGCTCCTCCGGGGTGGCCCCCCGGGTGACCTCGGCCCGACTGCCGAAGTCGCCCGGGGCGCCACGTGCCGGAAGGAGGAGGACGACGAGGATGGCCAGGGCGGTGACCGCCACCAACCCGCCGAGCAACACGGGCATCGCGGATCGGTGATCGCGGGGCTCGGTGCCCGTCATCGTTCTCCATCCTCGTTCTTCATGGATTTCGTGGATCCCGCGGATCGGTCGGGGTTCATCGGACTCGGTCGGGTCCGGCCGGGGGCCTTCGGTGATCCCCGGGAGGGCCCCGATGGCTTTCCGCGGGGCCGTGGGACCTCACCGGGGTTCGGGGACGGCCAACGGGGCCCTTCCCGAACCGTGCTCCGAGCCGCCCTCCCGGCCACCCGGGAGGGCTCGGAGGGCTCGGAGGGGGGAGAAGGCCGTTCTCCCCACCCTTCCGGCCGGTGGGAGGGAGTCGCCCGACCCCGAGGGGTGACGCGGGGCCGGGCGTCCCCTTCCGGTCCGCCCGGGGCGCGGGACGGGACGAGGGGCGGTGCCGGGGACCGCGCGCCGGACGGCTCGGGCCCCGGGCACCTCCGATCAGCCCTGCTCGACGGAGCGGCGGCGGACCAGCGCCAGGCCGGCGACACCGGCCAGGGCCGCGGTGGTCCCCACCCCCCACAGGGCGACCTCGGTGGTGGAGTTCACCGGGGCCATGGTGCCGCTACCGCCGGCGTCCACACCACCGGGCGCGGAGTGCAGTTCGTCGATGCTCTGGACGGCGAGGTCGAGGGTGCCGTCCTCCGCGCTGCCCCAGGCGTACACGACGGTGGAGGCGCCCTCGGCGAGCTCGAGGTCGACCGGGCCGAGGACCACGTCATCGGTGCCGGCGAGGACCACATCGGCCTCCACCGTGCCGGCCGGCAGGTCGGCGGACGCCTCGTTCGGGTTCTCCAGTCCCTCGAAGACCGGGTCGCCGGCGGCGCGGACATCGACGGCGGGGGCGGCGGCCACATGGCGGACGGTCAGCCGGGTCTCACCGGCGGCGATCTCGGAGGTGTCGTTGACGAAGGCGGTCAGCTGCGGGTCGCCCTCGGCGGAGAGGTGGGCCGCGACGGTCGCGTTGGCGCCGCCGGGCACCTCGACGGTCTGCTCGATCGCCGGGGCGGCGGCGTCCGGGTCGGCACCGGCCTCGTAGACCGCCAGGTCATAGCTGCCGGCGGGCAGCTCCAGCGGGTCGGTGAGGGTGCCGGGCGCGAAGTCCGGAAGAAGGACCTCACCGTTGGCGTAGACATCCACGGTCAGGCCGGGAACGCCGTGCAACACGGACACGGTGGCGGTGTCGTCGCCGTGCTCGTCGGCACTCGCCGGTATGGCCAGCCCCAGGGTGAGGGCGCACGAACCGGCGGCGGCGACCAGGAAGGAAGCACTGCGCGAGTAGTTCATCGTTTTCCCCTTCACGGTGTTCTCCACTGTGATGTGGAGATTCATCCCGTACTTCCGGACTCCGGGCCCCGACGGATGCAGCCGACGCGGAGAATTCCCCTGACCCCCCGTGGCCTTCCGGGACTTCGGAGCCCCGGGGTCGCCGGGGTCGCCGACGACGGCACCCCGCCACCGGACCGGCGCGGCCCGCGGATGGGGCCCCTCCCGGACGGGGCGCGGCAGGGAGATCGGGGAACGACGTGCCGCCCGGGCCCGCGCGTCCGCCAACCGGTCCACCACCGGGAGCGCGGTCAGTCGTCCCGGTCGGGGTCCCCCGCCGCCGGATATCCGGTGTACCCGGCCTCCTCCAGGCGGCGGCGCAGTCGCAGAAGGCCACGTCGGGCGTGGCTCTTGACCGTCCCCAGGGGCAGGCCGGTGCGTTCGGCGATGTGACTGTGGGTCAGGTCCTCGTAGAAGTTCAGGCGCAGTACCTCGCGCTGACGCGGGGGGAGGAGGTCCAGCTCGCGGGTGATCAGGACGCGCCGCACCACGTCGTCGGCACCGTCCTCCACGGTGCCGACGGCCGCGATGCGCCGGGTGCCGGCCACGGCCGTCAGTTCGTTGCGCCGGGTGCGGGCGGCCAGGGAGTCGGCGATGCGACGCCGGGTGATGCCGACGAGCCAGCCGGGGAGCGGACCGCGATCGGGGCGGTAGGTCGCCCGTCCGCGCCAGGCCGACATGAAGACCTGCTGGGTGATGTCCTCGGCCTCCCGTTGGTCGCCCACCGCGCGAACGGCCAGGGAGTACACCAGGCCGCCCCACAGGCGGTAGGCGTCGGCCATGGCATCGGAGTCGCCGACGACCAGGCGTTCGGCGATCTCCCGACCGACCTCCGCGGCGGGATCCGACGACTCGTTCTCCCGTTCCGGACCGTTCCCCGCGACGACACCCCCGGGGGGCGGCGCGGTGGGCACGGACGCGGGACCCGGCACGGGGACGGGTGCGCGGGCGATGTCGGGCGCGACCGGAATGTCCTGCGCATCGGCGGACGGGGTCGGGGCCCCGGTCCCGGTCACGCCCCCGGTATCGGAGGCGGGGCCGCGCGGGCCGGTTCCCCGGGACCCGACACCGGGAAGGCGTCCGGCCCGATCGGACCGGATGGGGCGGGACACCGCCCCGGTACGCGCTTCACGAACGCGCTCGAACTCATGTGTTGCTGTGGCCACGTGGTCGCTCCTCCCGCCGGGCCGGGGGCCGGTCGGTTGGCCGGGACGGATGTCCCGGCTCGTGCAGGTCCGCACGAGTTGGACACCGACACCGGGCGCTTCGTCACGCCGCGGCCATCTCATCGTGGGATGAAGCGACGCAACGCACAACTTGCGTCGTTTCTGCGTCGTATCTCCGAAAGGGGTCGTAGAGTGGGCGTATGCCCGAGGAGAAAGCGGCGCCCCCGCCCGACGGCACACCCCGGCGCCGCTCACCGCGAACAGTGGAACCGCAGGTCGGAGGGGGTGAGGACGCGAGCGTGGGAAGTGCCGGGTTGACCACCGGGGCGGTTTCCAAACGTTTCGGCGTGGCGCCCACGACACTGCGCTCCTGGGATCGGCGCTACGGCATCGGCCCGGCCGGGCACACCGGCGGCCGACATCGGCGCTGGACGCCGGAGGACATCGCCGTCCTGGCCCACATGTGCCGACTGACCAGCGAGGGTGTGCCACCGGCCGAAGCCGCCGCGGAGGCCCGACGGGCGGCGGGAACGGGCGGGGATCCGATGAGCGGCCCCGCTCCCGGCGACATTCGGTGGAATTCCGGGTCCGACACGCCGGAGAGCGCGCGGAAGGCCGCGGGGAGCGCCGGAGCCCCGCCGCGGGCGTCCGCCGGGGACGCCCCGACGGCCGGGCGGACCACCGCCCCGACGGCCGGGACCACCACCGCGCGCACCCCGAACCCCACGCGCCCCGCCGACGTCGACATCGACACCGGCCGGACCGGGAAGCCCGAGTCCGACGGCGAACCGTCGGGGGGCACCGCCGCCTCCGACACCCCCGGGGGAACCCCGCGTCGCACACCCGCCGGGGGCGGGAACACCCTGCCGCTCGGGGAGAACGTCCACCAGGAGTGCCGCGGCCTGGCCCGTGCCGCCGTGCGGCTGGACGCCCCCACGGTGCAGCGCCGTCTGGAGGCGGCGATCGCCGATCACGGCCTGGTCACCGCCTGGAACGAGGTGATCATGCCCGCCCTGCGCGCGGTGGGACGCAAGTGGCAGACCTCGGGCGAGCGGTACGTGGAGGTCGAGCACCTGCTGTCGTGGCACGTCTCGTCGGTGCTGCGGCTCACGGTCGCCCGGGCCGGTGTTCCGGCGGCGGGGTCGCCCGTGGTGTTGGCCTGCACGCCGAACGAATTGCACACCCTGCCGTTGGAGGCGGTGTCGGCCGGATTGGCCGAACGGGACGTCCCGCAGCGGATGTTCGGTGCGGCGGTGCCCGCCGAGGCGTTGTTCGACGCGGTGCGCCGGACCGGGCCGGCGGCGGTGGCGCTGTGGTCCCAGTCCCGGGGGACGGCGGATCGGGCGATGGCGCACCGGTTGACCGGTCTCGCGTGGGGGATAAGGGGAGCCCGTACCCGGCCGAAGGTGCTGACGCTGGGTCCGGGATGGTCGGCCGGCCCGACCGTGCCCGGCACCCGCCGCCCCACCACCCTGGGTTCGGCGGTGGACCTGCTGGTCGCGGCCTCGGTGGGGGCCGGGGCCGACGCGGCCTGATCACCCCATCTTTCCTCCCGCCGGACCTCTCTCGGCGTGCGGTGACCCCGGGCTTCCCGACCGGTGACCCGGTCGCGGGGAAGGGGCGCGGGCCTCCCCGCGCCGGCCTCCCCGCGCGGATGTCCCGCCGGGCGCGTCCGGACGAACCAGAGTGGGCCGGGTGGCCCGACGAGGCGGGGGAGCCGGGCGCCGGGAAAGAACCACATGAGGGGAAAAGCGACGCGAGGCCGGAAAGATCTCACTTCCGCCTCTCCCCGCTCGTTCTCCCTCCCCCTCTTCTGCGGTATGACGGTCATTTGAATTTGGGTGATTGACCATCAACACACGTGCCGGCCATTCCCTCCGGGTCCCGCTGAGCGGTACCGTGCCCGGGCGTCACGTCCGCATCCCGGACGTGACCTTCCGATCGCACGTCGTTGAACCGTTCCTGCCGTCACACCCGGAAGGATCCCCCACCCGTGAAACGACCGCAGCGCCGCCTGCGCGGCTCCCTGGCCGCCGTGGCCACGGCGGCCATCGCCGCCCCCCTGCTGCTCGCCGGCCCCGCCTCCGCGAACACCGTCCCCACCGCCGAGGCCGCGCCGACGCACGCCGAACCCGGGAAGCCGGGCAAGCCCGATCGGGCCGAGAGGAAGGGCGAACAACTCGCCCGGACCCTGGTCCGGACCACCACCGGGAAGGGCGCCCTGCGCCACCTGGAGGAGTTCCAGCGGATCGCCGACGCCCACGACGGCAACCGCGCCGCCGGCACCCCCGGCTACGACGCCTCCGCCGCCTACGCGGCCCGGGTCCTGGAGCGCGCCGGCTACGACGTCACCCTCCAGTACTTCCCCTTCCTGTACCGCGAGACCGTCACCGAGCGGTTGGTGCAACTCTCGCCCGAGGAGCGGGAGATCGAGGTGCGGTTGATGTCGCACACCGCCGCCTCCCCCGCCGGCGGGACCACCGCCGAGCTGGTCGAGGCCCCGACCGTCGGCGAGGACGGCGCCGGCTGCACGGCCGAGTCCTTCGCGGACGGCGACTTCGAGGGACGGATCGCCCTGATCCAGCGGGGCGTGTGCCCCTTCGCCCTCAAGCAGGCCAACGCCGCCGAGGCGGGTGCCGTCGGCGCCATCGTCTACAACAACGTCGAGGGGCAGCTCAACGGCACCCTGGGCGAGCCCGGTGCCGGCGTCGTGCCCACGGGCGGCATCTCGCTCGCCGACGGCGAGGCCCTGTCCGCCGCGTTGTCCGCCGGTGAGACCGTGGTCGTCGACTTCGAGGTGGAGGAGTTCGCCGAGGAGCGGATGACCCCGAACGTCCTGGCCGAGACGCCGGGTGGGGACCCCTCGAACGTGATCATGGTCGGTGCCCACCTGGACTCCGTCCTGGAGGGTCCCGGCATCAACGACAACGCCTCCGGTTCGGCCGGGGTACTGGAGACCGCCACCCAGCTGGCGAAGGCGACCAAGCCGATCGGCAAGGGCAAGCCCTCGCCGCACGCCGGCCCCAACAAGGTGCGCTTCGCCCTGTGGTCGGCCGAGGAGCTGGGCCTGCTGGGCGCCCACCACTACGTGGACGAGCTGACCGAGGAGGAGCGCGAGGCGATCGCCCTCTACCTCAACTTCGACATGATCGCCTCGCCCAACTACGGCCTGTTCGTCTACGACGGTGACGGCTCCGAGGGCCTCTCCGGCGCCGGCCCCGAGGGCTCCGCGCAGATCGAGTACCTGATCAACGGGTTCATGGAGGACAAGGGCTGGAACCCGCGCCCCACCGCCTTCAGCGGACGCAGCGACTACGGCCCCTTCATCGAGGTCGGCATCCCGGCGGGCGGCACCTTCACCGGTGCCGAGGGCGTCAAGACCGAGGCCCAGGCCGAGCTGTGGGGCGGCCTGGCCGGGGTGGCCTACGACCCCTGCTACCACGCCGCCTGTGACGACCTGTCCAACGTCGACGTCACCGCGCTGGACATCAACGTCAAGGTGATCGCGTACGCCACCGCCCGGTACTCCTGGAGCACCGCCTCCCTGGACCGCCCGGTTCCGCCGGGGCCGGCCGCCGACCCGGAGACCGCCGACAGCGGCGGCCTGCACGGCGACCACGACCACGGCCACGAGGACGCGGCCTGAGGTTCCCGGGGAGACGTTCACGACGGGCCGCGCGGAGCGGACCGTCGGCGGACACCCCGCCGGTGCCCGGCGACCATCCGGTCGGCGGGCACCGGCGCGTCCGGGGGCCGGAGGTGAACGGCGTCGCGGGGATGTCCCGGCCGGGGGGTGAACGGTCTCCGGACGCGCGGCCGGACGCGCCCCGCGTTCGACACCCGATCCCCTGTGGCGGCCACGCCCCACACCTCCCGGCACGTCCATGACACCGGCCGCGCCCGCCCCGTCCCGGGTTCCGCGCGACCACCGACGAGGCTGCGGAGCCGTTCACCCGAGCGGTAGGCTCTGTCCTGTGATCTTCAAGCGCATCGGCGAGGGGCGGCCGTATCCCGACCACGGCCGGGACAACACCCGGCAGTGGGCGGACGTCGCGCCACGTCCCGTGCGCCTGGACCAGCTCGTCACCACCAAGGGCCAGCTGGATCTGGCAACCCTGCTCGCCGAGGACTCCACCTTCTACGGTGACCTCTTCGCGCACGTGGTGAAGTGGCGCGGCGACCTGTACCTGGAGGACGGCCTGCACCGCGCCGTCCGGGCCGCCCTCCAGCAGCGGCAGGTACTGCACGCCCGGGTGCTCGAGCTGGACTGATCGCGACCCGGTCGGCGTCCGCCGCCGGCTCCCGGGACGGGTCCGGGTTCGGGTCCCCGAACGACTCCCGGCCCCCCTGTGGTCCCCGAACGGCTCCGAGGTTCCCGAACGGACTCGAAGCGGCGTCGGAAGGGGTGACGAACAGTCGCCGACGCCCCACCCGCTCGCCCGATTCCTTTGCCTCCGGGGCCGGTTGACCGATGTGGGGTGCCATCGGACGCACCGTCGTCGGGCCCTCCGGCCCGCCCAACCGGCCCTCCGTCACCCATTCCGTTGATCATCTTGTAGGCGCGCCCTGGTCACCCGGCTACGCTTCGACCATGAGCATGCTGACGCCACCCGGCATGCGCGGACGCAAGTACCGCGTCACCGGCAACAGCTACCCGCGGATCCGTCGCCCGCGCCGTCGCAGCAGGACGGTCGCCGTGATCGGCAGCATCGTCGCGCTGGGCGTCCTCGGCTTCGGCACCCTTCAACTCGTCGACGTCTTCGCCGGCGGGGATCCGGAGCGCGCCGCCGCCGCGAACGCGACGGACGAGGAGGAGTGCGGCACCGCCGACACGTCCCCCGAACCCGCCGAACTCCCGTCCCCCGACACCATCACCGTGAACGTCTACAACGCCACCGACCGCTCCGGCCTGGCCCAGAGCACCGCCGACACCCTCGCCGAACGCGGCTTCCTGATCGGCCTCGTGGAGAACGCCCCCGGGGATCTGGACGGCACCGTCCCCTCCACCGGCCTGCTGATCGGCACACCGGACGCCGAGGAGAGCGGCGTGCTGACCGTCCTGGGCGCGCACGCCGTCGGCGCCGAGACCGGCGCCCCCCGCCAACCCGTGGACGCCGACGAATCCGGGGAAGCCGACGGGAGCGGGAAGCCCGGGGGAACCGGGGCCTCCGGAAACCGCGTGGTGGACCTGGTGCTCGGCGACGCCTTCGACACGCTGGCCGAGCCCGCCGAGGTCGAGGCGGCCCTGGCCGCCCTCGTCGCGGCGAGCCCCACCGAACCCGACTGCTGAACCCACCCCGTCCGGCCCCCTCCCGCCCGCCGCGTCCCGCCGGAACACGGCGGGCGCGGGGCGGTCGGGACGGGTGGGGCGAACGCCGCCGCGCGAACGGCGACCCCACCGGTGCCTCAGGTCGTGCCGTACATCCGGTCGCCCGCGTCCCCCAGGCCGGGGACGATGAAGCCCTGTTCGTTCAACCGCTCGTCCAGTGCGGCGGTCACCACCGTCACCGGGCTTCCCGCCAACTCCTCCTCCAGGTGGGCGACACCCTCCGGAGCGGCCAGCAGGCACAGCGCCGTCACGTCGTCGGCGCCCCGGTCCATCAGTTCCCGGATCGCGACCGCCAACGTCCCGCCGGTGGCCAGCATCGGGTCCAACACGTACACCTGGCGGCCCGAGAGGTCCTCCGGCATCCGGTTGGCATAGGTGGAGGACTTCAGCGTCCGCTCGTCACGGATCATGCCGAGGAAACCGACCTCCGCCGTCGGCAGCAACCGGACCATGCCGTCCAGCATCCCGAGGCCGGCCCGGATGATCGGCACCACCAGGGGGCGCGGATGCGACAGCCGCACGCCGGTGGTGTCGGTGACGGGCGTGCGGATGCCCACCCGCTCCGTGCGCACCTGTCGGGTGGCCTCGTACGCCAGCAGGGTCACCAGTTCGTCGGCCAACCGGCGGAACGTCGGGGAATCGGTGCGCTCGTCGCGCAACGTGGTCAGCTTGTGGGCCACCAGCGGGTGGTCGACGACATGGATCCGCATGGCCCCGACAGTACCCAACCCGCCGGGACCGGCCCGGACCGCCCGGGGCGGTGGACAACCGATCCGGACCCACCGGATGACCACCGGCGCCGACCCGCGCACCCTCGGTGATCAGGGGATACCCGCCCACCGTCCCGGGCAGGAACAACGGGAGACAACGTGGAGGGGCGGGACGTGCGCGCCCCCGGGGACCGTCGCTCCCGGCCCCCGTCCCACCGGATCGCGCGGACCGGCACGCCCGACACACCACCCGACCGGCGGAACGCGAATCGGGAGCGGGCAGAGGCAGGAGGAACCATGCCGAGACCCGGCTATCCGGAACGGCCCGACACCGACCGCGGTCGCCGCCGGGCCGAGTTCCTGCGCGAACTCAAGGAGGCCAAGGCACTGCGCGATCGGGTCCGCCCCCGCCGGGCCCGCACCGCGAGGTTGCGCCTTCAACAACGGATGCGGACATTCCGTTGGTGAGGCGTTGAGTTGCCCGACAGATCCCGGCTTTTCTGTCACGATGCAAACAGGCACGCAACGGGCACGCCACAGGCACTGACGGATTGCCGAACCGAGTGGGGAGAGTCGAGGTGTACTTCACCGCACTGCTCGCGCGCACCGAGAACGGTTGGGAAGCGAGCGACACCGAGCTGGACGACGTGGAGAGCCTGGACGAGCTGGCCGATCTGGCGCGCGCGGCGTCGCCCGACGACGAGCCGGTCCTCGTCTGCATCGAACAGGAGGGCGCCTGGTTCGGCGTCGTCCGCGTGGACGGCGAGGAGGATCCCCGGATCTTCGTCTCCGACGCCTCACGGGCCATGCGCAGTGGCTGGGGCGAAATCCTGATCGGTGACGAGTTGCTGGGCCGGGAGCCGCGCGAGACGCGCGTCCCGGAGGAACTGACGGACCTCGACGGCACCGAGGAGGGGCCCTCCGCGGAGGCGCTCGCCGAGGAGGAGCCGACACCCCCCGAGGCGGTCCCGGCCGGGCCGGTCGGGGATCCGGAGCTGATGGAGGACTTCGGCATCGAGGCGCGGACCGTACTCACCCTGACACCGGAGAACGCCCTGGGCGAGATCGCCGACGCGCTGGGCTGCGCGGAGGTGCTGGAGGCCGTCCGCTGAGAACCCCGCGCCGAGGACACCGGCCGCCGTCACCCCACCGGGCGCCGGCGGCCTTCCCGATTCCGGGCCCCGGGCCGCCGGCCCCCGATCCCGCCGGCCCACCGGATCCGGTGGGCCGGCCCTCCCGTAGCGTCGTGCCCCGCGTCCCGGGGGGACGTGGCACCGACCCGGCCGACCGCGCGGGCCGGCACACGAAGGAACCGGGAAACCCGGAGAATGGGGTCGGCGATGAGCGACACGAACCATCCACCGGTTCACGGCACCGACCCCCGATCCGCGCACGGCGACCCGCTGCGCGATCCCTGGGCACCCGCCGTGCGCCTCGCGCTCGTCGAGGCGTCGGCCGCCCCTGTCCGCGGTGACGTGCCGGTGGGCGCCGTGGTGCTGGGCCCCGGCGGCCCGCGGGGCCCGATCCTGGCGACCGCCCACAACGAACGCGAGGCGCACGGGGACCCCACCGCCCACGCCGAGGTGCTGGCGCTGCGCCGGGCGGCGGATCACCTCGACGGCTGGCGGCTGACCGGGTGCACCCTCGTCGTCACCCTGGAACCGTGCGCGATGTGCGCGGCGGCGGCGGCGCTGTCCCGGGTGGAACGCGTCGTGTACGGGGCCGCCGACCCCAAGGCCGGGGCGGTGGGTTCGGTGTGGGACCTGCTGCGGGACCGGCGCGTCAACCACCGCCCCGAGGTGATCTCCGGGGTGCTCGCCGAGGAGTGCGGGGAACCGCTGTCCCGCTTCTTCCGTACCGGCCGTCCGCCCTCGGGATCCGGCGAGCGACCGGGCGCCCGGCGCGACACGGAGCCGGGCGAGGGGCCGGGCGGGGGAGCCGCGACCGACCACGGGAACCCCGGCGGGATCTGATTTCGCCCCGCGCCGGGCCCGGGCTAAGCTGCCTCTCGGTAGCGTGTCCGAGCGGCCTAAGGAGCTCGCCTCGAAAGCGAGTGTGGGGGCAACTCCACCGAGGGTTCAAATCCCTCCGCTACCGCCACGAAGTGCAGGAACGAGGGGCCCGGTCCACACGGACCGGGCCCCTTGTCGTGTGGCGGGCGGTCCGACCCCACCGCTCCGGCCTCACCGGTTCCGCCGGCCGGGGCGCCGGTTACACTCGCCCGACCGCGGGCCGATCCGGGACCGGGCTCCCGCCCCCCGGAGATGTCGCGGGAGACGACCGGGGGCACCGGTATCGCGGGGAGGAGGACGGACATGGCACGCGCCGGACGGATCGGCCTTTACGTGTTGAGCGTGCTCGTCCTCTACTCGATCATCGCCTGGCCCGTACCGTCCGCCGATTTCGTCCGGATGGGCTTCGACGGGATCTCCGCCGCCGCCACGGGCGTGGGCGACTTCGTGGCCGACCTCGTCCGCTGAGGGCCCCGGCTCCCGGGTGCTGCGCCCGCGAGGCCACCCGGACGCGCGCACGCCCGCACGCCCGCACGCCCGCACGCCCGCACGCCCGCACGCCCGCACGCCCGCACCCGGGGATCGGTTCCCCGGTGATCCCGAAGGAGTCCCGCCCCGACGCGCCGCCCCGACGCGCCGGGCGCGCCCGAGGGACCCTTCCGGGACACCGTGTCCGCGCCCGGCCCCCGGACCGACACACACCCACTGGATACTTGCACCGTTGACCCCTCCTTGTGATGCTATGACCGATTTTCCCGTATCGAGGTGTCCACAGGGGTGTCCACGGGGGTGTCCACAGCGGAGTGCGAAGGGGCGGTCGGCCGGTGGCGGTGACGCGGACCCGCGGGACCAAGGGGGCGGGGGCCCGCGAGGTGACGGCGGCCCTCTTCGAGCGGCTGATCCGGTTGGACCCCGGCACCGCCGAGCACGCCCGCGTGCGCGGTGCGCTGATCGAGGCGAACCTGCCCCTGGTCCGCTGGGTGTCGCACCGCTTCCGCAGCCGCAACGAGCCCATGGAGGACGTCGTCCAGGTCGGCACGATCGGCCTGATCCACGCCATCGACCGCTTCGACCCGACGCGCGGCGTGCAGTTCCCGACCTTCGCCATGCCGACCATCGTCGGGGAGATCCGGCGCTACTTCCGCGACAACGTCCGCAGCGTGCACGTGCCGCGCCGGATGCACGAGTTGTCCATCCGGATCCACACCGCCGGTGAGGAGTTGACCGGCCTGCTGGGCCGCACGCCGACGACCTCCGAGATCGCCCGTCGCCTGGCGGTTCCCGAGGAGGACGTGCGGGCCGGGACCGAGGCGGCCCGGGCGTACCGGGTCTCCTCCCTGGAGGCGTCCCGGGATCGCGAGGACGGCTCGCCGGGGCCGGCGGAGACCCTCGGCTACGAGGACCCCGGTCTGGCCGGGGTGGAGCACCGGGCCCTGGTGCGACACCTCCTGGTGCAGTTGCCCGAACGCGAGCAGCGGATCCTGCTGCTGCGCTTCTACCGCAACCTGACACAGTCGCAGATCAGCGCCGAGCTGGGGGTGTCACAGATGCACATCTCACGTTTGCTCAGCCGCAGCGTGGCCCGGCTGAGAGACGCAAATCCGCTCGACCGTTGACCCCTTCGAGTGATCTCGAGACGGTGAGAAGCGGCCCGGTGGGAAAACCCCGCGTCATGTGTTGCCCATTTATCGACTTGGCACTACATCGCGTTGATGACTTGTGACATTCTGCTGGAACCGCGTTTGCCAGGGCGGCGGCGCCGGTATGCACGAGGGGACGTACCCCCTCGCGGGGCACGCCGCCACGACCCGTCCACGACCCCCAGGGGGTGGCATGTCCGTAGAACTGGACAGTTCCCAGGTGCTCGCCACGACCGACGCGCCGCAGGACCCGACGGTGCCGGTCGCCGCGCCGCAACCTCCCGCGGACACCGACAACCTCGACACCCGCACTCTCTCCCGGTCCCTGTTCCAGCGGCTCTCCGCGCTCGACGCGGACAGTCCCGAACGGGCCTACGTCCGGGACACCCTGATCGAGCTGAACCTCCCGCTCGTCCGGTACGCGGCGGCCCGCTTCCGCAGCCGCAACGAACCGATGGAGGACATCGTCCAGGTCGGCACCATCGGCCTGATCAAGGCGATCGACCGCTTCGACTGCGACCGCGGGGTGGAGTTCCCCACCTTCGCCATGCCGACCGTCGTCGGCGAGATCAAGCGGTTCTTCCGCGACACCTCCTGGTCGGTGCGCGTCCCGCGCCGCCTCCAGGAGCTGCGGCTCGCCCTCACCCGGACCGGTGACGAACTGTCCCAGAAGCTGGACCGTTCGCCCACGGTGGCCGAGTTGGCCGTGGCGCTCGGCGTCACCGAGGAGGAGGTCGTCGACGGCCTCGCCGTCGGCAACGCCTACACCGCCAGTTCCCTGGACTCCCCCTCCCCCGAGGAGGAGGGCGGCGAGGGCTCCCTGGCCGACCGTCTGGGGTACGAGGACAGCGCCCTGGAGGGCGTGGAGTACCGCGAATCCCTCAAGCCGCTGCTCGCCCGCCTGCCCGCCCGCGAACGCCGCATCATCATGCTGCGGTTCTTCGGCAACATGACGCAGTCCCAGATCGGCGAGGAGGTCGGCATCTCGCAGATGCACGTCTCCCGCCTGCTGACCCGTACGCTCGCGCAACTGCGCGAAGGGCTCACCGCCGAGGAGTGAGGGAGTCCCGGACCGGCGACGAGGCCGGTCCGGGTCAACGAGGACGCCCGATCGGGTACCGGGACCACCCCGGCCCACCCGTCGTCCCACCGGGCCGTCCGACCCCGGATCACACCGGATTCCCCGGACGAACAGCGGACCGACCCACGCACCCCGGTCCACCGCCCCCCGGGCACCACGTCCCGGAACGCCCCCGAAGTACCCTCCGAACCACCCGCACCATCACCGACCGGAACGGCTCCTTCCCACCCCGCCCGTGAAGGTTCGTGACGCCCCGTCGTGCCCCGCCCGGACCGCCGGACCGTCACCGCCCCGCCCCGGAGCCCCACCGCGTCCCGCCCGCCCGCCCGTGGCCCCGGCCGGTCACCCGCACGTCCGCACTCGTCACGCGCACGTCCCCCACCCGGGCGCCCGCGGCACCCCCGGGCCCCGACGCGCACGCGCTCCGTCACGCCGCGCGGTCACCGCGCGCCCGGAGTCGAACCGGCGCCGCTTCACGCCCCCACCGGCACGGTCGCCCCGCTCCGCCACGCCGCTCACATCCGGCCGCGTCCACTCCCCCGCGCGCCTACCGCACCTACCGCCGGAAACGCGCAACGCGCCGTTTCCGACTCCGGGGAGCCGAACACGACGCGTCGACGCGACCGATGACACCGACGCCACCGGTGGAGGGTTTGCCGCCCCCGCCCCCGCCCGGCGGCACCGGGCGGAACACGACGGGCGGATCGGGGGTCAGCGGAAGGCCACCCAGGCGACCACGGCGAGAACGACGACGCCCGCCGCGATGCCCAGGATCAGGCCGAGCCTCGAACCGCCGGAGGCGGCGGCGGGGGTCGTGGTCGGACCGTTCCGCGTCTCGTCGTCGACGAACGCGCGGAACATCTGGGTGCTGCCGGCCGGATCGTGCTCCTGCGGGCCCTGCGGTGCATGGGGGTTGTGAGCCATGCGGGGGACCCTAGCGAACGCTCCCGCCCCGGCGATACCCGGGAGTCGGTTCCCGGCCGGTCACCCGACCGGCCCCCGGACGCCGGTCGGCGGGGAACCGGCGGCGCGCCGACCCCCTGCGCCGGCCCGTCACCCGCTTCCCGGGCCCCCGCCCCCGATCACCTCGGCAGGAGCTTCAGCCACACCGCGACTCCGCCCTCATCGGCGCACGCTCCGCGCCGGCGTTCCACGAACACCAGCGTCCCGTCGTTGCACCACGCCGAGGGTTCGACCAGTTCCGCGGCCTCCCCGCCGGTGAGCGGGCCGGACATGTCCTCGCCCCGCCAGGTCAGCCCGGCCTCGTCCTCCTCCTCCTCCTGCGGCGGGGTCGCCGGGTCGCTGACCAGTAGACCTTCCGTCGTCGGCGGCGCCTTCCCGTCCCCGGCGGGTGGCTCGGTGGGCGGGGGAACCGACTCGGTGACCGTCTCGGTGACGGTGGTCGTCACCACCGGCAACGGCTCCGTCGGGTCCTCGACGAACTCCTCCGGCGGGGTCGGGCCGGGGGTCGGCCCCGGGGCCGGGACCGCCGACGACGGTTCGTTGCCCGGCTCGGACTCCCGCGCCTCCCCCGCGATGTCGACCTCCATCGGCTCCCCCGCCTCCGGGCCCGCCGAGACGGGGAGCGGGTCCCCGGTCCCGCCGAATCCGGGAAACGGCACCCCGGCGGTTCCCCCACCGCCCGGGTCACCGGGCGTCAGCAGCATTCCCACCGCCAGCGCCCCGACCACCGCCGCCCAGGTCCGCTTGCGGCGGAACGGATCGCCCGGTGGGCCCTCCACGGGCGGATCCACCGGTGGTGGCGGAATCGGTCCGGACAGGGGAGGTCGGGACGTCCGACGCGCCCGTCCACCGGAACCGACCCACCTTTCCCCGTACGAATCGTCCTCGTACGGATCATTCACCACATCACCCCCATATCGTCCTCCGTTGCCGCCCGCTTCCCTCGCGCGGCGCACTCCCGGTCCAGGAGTCGGAGTCATCGGACGCTACCCGTGCCCCGGGATGCCCGAAAGGTGTCCCGGGCAACCGAAACCCTCCCGTCATCCACCCTCCACGGGCGCTCCACGCCACCCCCACTCGGCCGGTCCGCCGGCCGCCACGGGACAAGGGGCGGACCATGGACGTCATGGCCTCCACCTCTCCCGAACCCACCGAACCCACCGGGCCCGCCGGCCCTGCCGACCGCGTCACCCACATCGGTGCCACCGGTTCCGCCGCGCCGGGGACGCCCGGCGATGCCGAACCGGCCGGGGTGGCGGGGCGCCACGGCGGAACGGTCCTGGTCACCGGCGCCACCGGCTACCTCGGCGGTCGACTGGTGCCGCAGCTCCTGGCCGTCGGCCGCCCCGTCCGCTGCCTGGCCCGCACTCCCGCCAAGCTCCGCGACCACCCGTGGGCGGACCGGGTGGAGGTGGTGCGCGGAGACGTCACCGACGAGGAGTCGTTGCGCGTCGCCCTGGCCGGGGTGAAGGTGGCCTACTACCTGGTGCACGCCCTGGGCACCGGTGCCGGCTTCGAGGCCACCGACCGGCGGGCCGCCCGGCTCTTCGGCCGCCTGGCCCGCGAGGCGGGGGTGCGCCGGATCGTGTACCTCGGCGGACTGACCCCCGCCGACGTGCCCGAGCACGACCTCTCCCCGCACCTGCGCTCCCGCGCGGAGGTGGGCCGCATCCTGCTGGCCTCCGGCGTGCCGACGGCCGTCCTGCGCGCCGCCGTGATCATCGGCTCGGGATCCGTCTCCTTCGAGATGCTGCGCTACCTCACCGAACGCCTGCCGATCATGGTGACGCCCCGCTGGGTGCGCACCCGCATCCAGCCGATCGCGGTACGGGACGTCCTGCGCTACCTGATCGGCGCCGCCGACCTGCCGCCGGAGGTCAACCGTTCCTTCGACATCGGCGGCCCGGAGGTGCTCACCTACCGGGGGATGATGCGCCGGTACGCGACCGTGGCCGGACTGCCGCGCCGGGTGATCCTGCCCGTCCACGTCCTCACCCCCCGGCTGTCCAGCCACTGGATCGGACTCGTCACCCCGGTACCGGGGTCGATCGCCAAACCGCTGGTGGAGTCGCTGCGGCACGAGGTGGTCTGCGCCGAGAACGACATCACCCGGTGGATCCCCGACCCACCGGAGGGCACCGTCGACTTCGACACCGCGCTGCGGTGGGCGCTCAAGCGCTTCCACGACGCCGAGGTGGACACCCGCTGGTCCTCCGCCGACACGCCGGGCGCGCCGAGCGAGCCCCTGCCCACCGACCCGGCCTGGACCGGCGGCAGCCTCTACACCGACGTGCGGGAACGGTCGGTGCACGCCCCGCCGCAGGTGGTGTGGCGGGTGGTCGAGGGCATCGGCGGGGACAACGGCTGGTACTCGCTGCCCATCGCCTGGGCCGCGCGGGGGGTGTTGGACCGGCTCTTCGGCGGGGTCGGGCTGCGGCGCGGCCGGCGCGACGCGGAACGGTTGCGGGTGGGGGACTCACTGGACTTCTGGCGGGTGGAGGAGATCGAGCCGGGCCGGCTGCTGCGGCTGCGGGCGGAGATGCGGCTGCCGGGCCTCGCCTGGCTGGAGCTCTCGGTGGAACCGGCGCCGGTGGGGCTCGCCGGGGAAGGGCCCGCCGGGGAGAAGCCCGCCGGGGAGAAGCCCGCCGGGGAAGAGTCCGCCGGGACGACCGACGGCCCCCCGACGGCGGCCCGTTACCGTCAGCGGGCGCTGTTCCACCCCCACGGCCTGGCCGGACACCTGTACTGGTGGAGCGTCAGCCCGTGGCACACCCTGGTCTTCGGCGCCATGGCCCGCAACATCGCGGCCACCGCCGAGGCGGCGGCGCGGCGCACGCCCACCGACGCCCGTGGGCCGGACCTCGACCTCCACATCCGGGAGGGCACGACCCGGATCGAGAGGTGAGCCGGGGGTCGGGGTGAGCCCGGATCAAGGGGTCGCCGATCGTTCCTCTCCGGGACGCCCCTCCTCGCCTCCCACCGGAGTGCCGCTCCGGGTTCCCTCAGCGTCACCGGGCCCGCCCTCACCGGGGGCGCGGTCGGCGAGGACGAGCATGGCGGTGTCGGCCGCCTCGGCGAAGGGGTCGAGGACGACATCCACCCCCTCCACCCGGGATCGTTCCACGTCCCGGCGGGTGTGGGCGGTGAGCATGATCCGCCCCTCGTAACCGTGCCGGCGCAGGCCGTCGACCAGGGCGAGGTTGGTGTTCGGGTGGGGGATGGCGCTGATCACCCACCGGGCCCGGCTCAACGGCAGGGTCTCCAGGAAGTGGACGTCCTCCGCGCTACCGAAGACGGCGGTGACCCCCTCCCGCTCGTTGCTCGTCACCCGGTACGGATCCCAGTCCACGGCCAGCACCCGCAGGCCGGCCCGGCCGAGGCGGTCGGCGGCGTGTCCGCCGAAGCGGCCGAGGCCGTAGAGGATCACGTCCACGTCCTCCCCGCCCCGTCCGGTGTCCGGTGTCCGGTTGGACGATGTCGGCCCGCTGGAAGCGCTCGAGCCGGCCGCCGATCCGACCCCAGATCTGCTGCGAGTACATGATCAGATACGTCGAGACGCCGATGGTGATCAGGCCGACGACGGTGATCAGGCTGACCGTGGCGCCCGTGATGTGTCCCAGGGACAGGCCCAGGGCGGCCAGGATCAGCGAGAACTCCGAGATCTGCGCCACCGTCAACCCGCACAGGAACCCGACCCGCACGGGGTAACGCATCAGCGCCATGATCACGATCACGATCAGCGGGTTGCCGATCAGCACGAACAGCGAGAGGACGACCGCCTCCCCCATCTGCCGACCGGCGTCGGCGAACTCCAGACCCGCGCCGAGTTGGAGGAAGAAGAACAGCAGCATGAAGTCGCGCAGACTGACCAGCCGCGCCCCCAGTGCGTCCCGGTAGGGGGTGGTGGCCAGCGAGACGCCGGCGAGGAACGCCCCGACCTCGGTGCTGAACCCCAGCCACTCGCTGATCGCCGCCACCGAGATCGCGTAGGCGACACCGAACAGCACCAGCAGTTCCTGGGAGCGGGCGATGTGGTCGAGCAGACGCGGCAGTACGAACTTCATCAACAGGGCGATGCCCGCCAGCAGGCCGATCCCCTTGCCGAGGACGATCAGCACCTCGGTGGTCAGGTCGTTGCCCTCTCCGTCGGCCCCGGCGACCGCGTCCCGCTGTCCGAAGGCGGTCAGGGTGATCATCACCAGCACGACCACGATGTCCTGCACGATGAGGAAGCCGACCGCGATACGGCCGTGCAACTGCTCCAACTCCCGTTTGTCGGAAAGCAGCTTCACGATGATGATCGTGGAGGAGAAGGTGAGCGCCACCGCGACGTAGAGCGAGGTGATGTTGTCCATGCCGAGCAGGCGGGCGATCAGGTAGCCGATCGCCGAGGTGAAGATCACCTGCCCCAGGCCGGTGGCCAGCGCGATCGGCCCCGTGGTGCGCACCAGGTGCAGATCCAGGCGCAGGCCGACCAGGAACAACAGCACGGCGATGCCCAGGTGTGCCAGCAGTTCTATCGTGCTGTCGGTCTCCACCCATCCCAGGCCGGCGGGGCCCACCAGGATGCCGACACCGATGAAGGCGACGATCAGGGGTTGTCGCAGGCGGGTGGCCACCAGTCCGACGAGGGTGGCCACCGCGAGAACGGCGGCGAGGAGGGGGAAGTCGTGCAGTTCCATGGTCGTTTCGGCTCCCGTCCCGTGCTGTGTGGCGTTCCGGCACGAGGGGGAGGGTGTGCCAGTCGCGGGCGCCGACATTCTCGCCGGCCGTGGCTGTGCTGAACAGGGGCGTTCAGCGGTCCGGTGGTCCGTTGCCGGGTTCGTCCCCCTCCGCGGGGGCATCCGTCGACCCGGCCCCCGTCGGGGCGCGGACCACCGGCACGTCCGCCGGGGAGCGGCGCGGCACGTGCCGGGCGACGCTGCCCGGCAGGGCGTATCCGAGGGCGGCCCGGGTGTCGGTGCCGACGGCGATCAGCTCCGCTCCGTGCTCGGCGGCCCACCCCGGCAACCGCTCGTGGGGCCGACCGGTGGCGACCGGAACGTGGCGGGGTCGGCGGTCCGCCGGGTGCGGGCCGCCGGCGGGTCGCGCACCGGCCTCCCGGTGTCGTTCCGTCCGTGCCATCGGTCCCGTCCCGATTCCGTGGTCCTTCCCGGCCGCCCGTCGTCGCGGGGCCGCCCGTCGTCGCCCGGGCGGCGCGTCCGGGCCCGCCCGGCGAGGTGGGCGATCGCGGTGAACGTCGGCCCGTCCCGACCGTACCCGTCCCGGGTGTCCCGCATTCCCCGGCACGCCCCGGGGCGATCACCCTCCCCCCTTCTCGCATACGATGCGCAGATGCAGGGATATCGCGTTCAACGGGCCGGCGAGGACCACCTGGACGACGCCCGGGCCGTGATGCTCGACACGATCTACCGGGACTTCGGCACCGGGTACGTGCCGCGCTGGCACGGGGACGTGATCGACCCGGCCGCCGCCTATCTGCGCTCCCCCCGGCACGTGCTGCTGGTGGCCGTGGAGGAGGGATCCGGCGAGGTGGTGGGCACGGCCGCGCTGGACTCCCGGGGTCCGCTGCACCCGCCCAACCCCGCCTGGCTGGCCGAGCGCTACCCCTCGGGGGAGACCGCTCAACTGCGCCGGGTCTACGTGCGGCCGGAGCACCGCCGGCGCGGCCTGGCCCGGCGCATGGTGGACGAACTCGTCGACTTCGCGGTCGCGGAGGGCGGCTACCGCTCGCTCTACCTGCACACCGATCCCACCGTGCCGGGGGCCGAGGCGTTCTGGCGGTCGCTGGGGAAGGTGGTGTGCGACGAGCGCTCGGAGCCGGGGGGCGGGCAGGGAACCCTGCACGTCGAACTCCCCTTGCTGCGCTGACCGTTCCGATCCCCGCCGGCCGGTCCCGTTCCTCGAGGACCAACGGGGGCGCGGGGCGGAACCACCCCGGACCGGCGGTGGCCGGAGCCGTGCCGGCGGGGATCGATGCCCCCTACATCGATGAAAATGATTGCCATGTAAACTTTACGGTCGACCCGGCCGGACCATCGGAGCCCCGCGCCGGCGCGCCGGTGACCACCCCGCCCCCGCACCCGCCCCGGCTCCAGGGGGCCGCACGGGCATGGCGGCGGCCACCGCACCGCCGCCCCCGCACCCACGGAGAACCACCACCATGAGCCCCAACCGCCGACCGGCCGCCGCGCTGCTCCTCATACCCCTGCTCGCCGGCTGCTTCTCCGAGAACGGCTCCGCCGGGACCGACGGCGGCCCCGACGCGGTCGAGGGCTCCGGCGACGCCCGCCTGCGCGTCGCACTCGCCTTCCCGCCCACCGAGAACCTCTCCCCGCACGGCGCCGACGCCACCCTCCTCAGCCGGCTCGGCGTCACCGAGGGCCTCACCGTCCTCGACGACCAGGGTCTCGCAGCCCCCGCCCTCGCCGAGTCCTGGACCGCCGAGGACGAGCTGACCACCGTCTTCACCCTGCGCGAGGCCCTCTTCCACACCGGTGAGCCGGTCACCGCCGAGGCCGTCGCCGACGCCATCGAACAGGCCGTCACCGCCGAGCCCGCCCCCGCCGCCCTCTCCGGCGTCGAACTCACCGCCGAGGCCGCCGGGGACCGTGAGGTGCGGATCACCACCGCCGAACCCGACCCGATCCTGCCGCTGCGCCTGGCCGCCCCCCACCTGGCGATCCTGGCCCCCGACGCCTACGAGGACGACACCGTGGACCCGGCCGGCCACGGCACCGGCCCCTACGTCCTCACCTCCGTCACCGGTGCCGAGCGCGCCTCCCTGGACCGCTTCGAGGAGCACTGGAACGGACCCGCCGCCGCCTCCGGGATCGAGGCCTCCTTCATCGCCGACGGTCTCGCCCGGGGCAACGCCCTGCGCAGCGGCGAGGTGGACATCGCCGAGGCCATCCCGGTCTCCGCCGCCGCCACGCTGGACGAGGGCGCGCTCCGGGAGACCCGCACCACCCGCACCACCGGCCTGCTCCTCAACACCGCCTCCGGCGCCCTCACCGACCCCGAACTGCGCGCGGCGGTCCGCGAGGCCGTCGACACCGCCGCCCTCGCCGAGGGCGTGTACGAGGGGTACGCCGACCCGGGCGAGGGCGTCTTCGGCCCCGCCGTGATCGAGGGCGCCGGCGAGCGCCCCGAGCCGGTGAACCGCGCCGAGCCCGCCGACGCCGACGCGATCGAGGGCACCGCCATCACCATCGCCACCTACGACAACCGGCCCGAACTCCCCGAGGTCGCACAGGTCGTCCAGCAGCAACTGGAGGCCGTCGGGTTCACCGTCGCCCTGGAGGTCCGGGAGTACTCACGGATCGAGAGCGACGCGCTCGCCGGGGAGTTCGACATCTTCGTCGCCGCCCGCAACACCCTGCTGGACACCGGTGACCCGCTCGGCGTCCTGGCCGGCGACTACACCTGTGACGGTGGCTACAACCTCGCCCTGCTGTGCGACCCCGGGGTGGACCGGGCCGTCGCCGACGCCGCCGCCATCGCCGACCCGGAGGAGCGCCGCGAGGCGATCCTCGCCGCCGAGGCGGCCATCCTGGGCACCGACGCCCTCGTGCCGCTGGTGCACCAGCGCACCCTGCACGGCGTGGACCCGGCGGTCGAGGACGTGATCCTCGACCCGTACGAGCGCACCCTCATCGGCCGCGACACCCGTCGCTGACCGGTCCGTTCGCCGTGTCCGACACACCGTCCGACCCGCCGGGCACGCCCGGCCGTGGAACCGCCCCCGGGAGCGGTTCCACGGCCGGGACCGGGGCCGCTACCGGACCCGCGCCCGGGGACCGGGCACCCGCCGGCGGCGCCCCCCGCCGCCCGGGTGCCCGGGCACGCCCCCGGGCGACGCGACGGTCACCGGCGTGGACACCGCCGTGGACGGTGCTGTGGCGGCTCGCCCCCGTCGCCGCCCTGGTCTGCGCGATCGGTCTGCTCCCCCGTCTGTCGGACACCGACCCCGCGCTGACCGTCCTCAAGGCCCGATCCGCCGAACGCGACCCCGACCCCGAGGTGTTGGCGGCCATCCGCGCCGAACTCGGCCTGGAAGGCTCCTGGTGGAGCACGCTCGGCCACTGGCTGGGCGGCCTGCTGAGCGGCGACGCCGGAACCTCCTGGGTCTCCGGCACCCCCGTGCTGCCCTCCGCGCTCTCCGCCCTCGGCGCCTCGCTGCTGCTCATGGCCGGGGCGCTGGTCGTCGCCGGCGCGACCGCCGGCGTCGTGTGCTCCCGCACCCTGCTGCTCGGCGCCCGGCGCCGGCTCGCCGGCCGGCCCCGATCCGGCGGCTTCTCCGCCGCGCTCGCCGCGCTGCCGGACTTCCTCACCGCCTCGGTCCTGGCCGGCGTGGTGGGCGTGCACCTGGGATGGCTACCCGCCCTGGGCTGGTACGGGCCCCGCTGGATGATCCTGCCCGCCCTCGCCCTCGGCCTGCCGGCCGGCGCCGTCCTGGGGCGCCTGTTGGACGACACGCTCCCCGGAGCGTTCGCCGAACCCTGGGCGCGCGCCGCCACCGCGCGGGGCGTACCCGGCCGGCGGATCGCCCGGCACGCCCTGCGCCGCTGCCTGCCCGGCCTGCTGCCCAACCTCGGCCTCTTCGTCATCGGCCTGACCGGCGGCGCCGTCGCCGTGGAACAGATCTTCGACATCCCCGGCCTGGGCCGGCTCACCCTGCGCGCCGCCATCGCCCAGGACCTGCCGGTGCTGCAGACCGGCATCCTCGCCCTGGCCCTGCTCGCCGCCGCCGTCGGCATCGCCGCCCGGGCCGCCGCCCGCCCGCTGCTCGGCCCCGCCCTGCGCGACGGCGCGCTCACCTCCCCACCCCCCGCGCCCGGCGCCGACGGCGGACCGGGCACCCGGCGCGGCGTCCACCCCCTGGTGTTCGGGGCGCCCCTGCTGCTCGTCGTGGTCGCCGGCCTGTTCCGCGACCCGCTGCACCTGGACACCGGTCGCCGCCTGCTGCCGCCCTCCCCCGCCCACCCCCTGGGCACCGACGCCCTGGGCCGCGACATGCTGGCCCGCCTCGGCCACGGCGCCCTCGACACCCTCGGCACCGCCCTCCTCGTCGGGGCCGCCGCCCTGCTGATCGGCGTCCTCCTCGGCCTGCTGCCGCGCTTCTCCGGTCCCCTGGTCGACACCCTCAACGCCGTCCCCGCCGTCCCCGCCGGTCTGCTGGTCACCGGCATCGTCGGCCCCGGGCCGGCCACGCCCGCCATCGCGGTCGCCGTCGTCGCCTGGACCCCGCTCGCCGCGCACACCTCCGCCCTGCTGCGCCAGGAGCGCGCCGCCGCCCACCTCGCCGCCGCCCGGGGCCTGGGCGCCGGCCGCACCCACCTGCTGCGCCGTCACCTGCTACCGGCCGTGCTGCCCCCGGTGGTCCGGCACGCGCTGCTGCGGTTGCCCGGCATCGCCCTGGCCCTGGCCGCCCTCGGCTTCCTCGGCCTCGGCGCCCAGCCCCCGTCCCCCGAGTGGGGGCTGCTGCTGGCCGAGAACCACCCCTACGCGGAACGCGGGCCGTGGACGGTGGCCGCGCCGGCCCTCGCCCTCGCCCTGCTGGGCGCGCTGGCGGTCACCACCGCCAACCGGGCGCCCCGGGTCCGGCGCGGGCGGCGCGGGGGCGTCCCCGCGAAGGGCGGCGACGGGGCGGCCGTGCCGGTCGGTCCACTCGGCTCCGTCGTCCCCACCGCACCGGGGCTGCCCGGGCCGCTGCCGCTGCCGGGTGGTCCCGGCGCGCCGGAGTGTCCGGGGACACCACCGGGACCGCCGGCCGCGACGCCTTCCGCGCCGCCGGGGAAGACCTCCTGAAGGCCCCTCGCGCCTCCTTCCCGCACTCCCGCGCTCCCGCGCTCCCGCACCACCGAAGGCCCACCATGCGCCCCTCCCACTCCGCCCCCGATGTCGCCGGTCCCACCGGACCGGCCGGACCGGCCCTCATCGGCCGCGAACCCATCGGCCCCGGGGCGGCCGGCCCCATCGGGCCCACCGTCCCGACCGCCGGGGCCGGGGCCGGTGCCGGTGTGGATGCCGGCCCGTCGGCCTCCGCCGGGACCACGGCGAAGACCGACGCCGGGGAGCGCACCGGGGGCCCCGGGGAGCAGGATGCCGACAACGGCTGGGACACCGGGGACCGGCGCACCGGGAACAGCGGGAAGCGGGGACCCGGGGAGGGCGGGGACGGCGGGGACGGCGGGCAACCCGACCCCGGAGGGCTCCCACCCCGCCCGGACGCCCTCCCCCGCCCCGGTGGCCCCGGCCGCCTCTCCCGCCTGCGCCGGCTCACGGGCGGTGGGGACGAACCGCCGCTCTCCCCGCCGCTGCGCCTGCTGATCGGCACCCAGTTCGCCTTCAACATCGGCTTCTTCGCCGTCCTGCCGTTCCTCGCCGACCACCTCGGATCGGGTATCGGCATGGCCGGCTGGCTCATCGGCCTGGTACTCGGCCTGCGCACCTTCAGCCAACAGGGCCTCTTCGTCGTCGGCGGGATGCTCACCGACCGGCTCGGCGTCCGCCCGGTGGTGCTGGTCGGCTGCGTGCTGCGCGTCGCCGGCTTCGCCTGGCTCGGCTTCGCCGGGGGCACCGCCTCGGTGATCGGGGCGGTGCTCCTCATCGGCTTCGCCGCCGCGCTGTTCTCCCCTGCCGTGGAGTCGGAGGTCGCCCGGCAGGCGGTGTGCCGGGAGGAGGAGGGACTCGGCTCCAGGGCACGGGTGCTGGCGCTGCTCACCGTGGCGGGCCAGGCCGGGGCCTTCCTCGGGCCGCTGGTGGGTGTGCTGCTGCTCGCGGTGGACTTCCGTGCCGCCTGCCTGGCGGGCGCCGGCGTCTTCGTCCTGGTGTTCGTCGGACACCTGTGGCTGCTGCCGCAGCGCATCCCGGGGCGCGAACCCGCCCGGGGGCGCGGGGGCGTGCGGACCATGCTGCGCAACCGGGCGTTTCTCGCGCTGTGCCTGGTGTACGGCACCTACCTGCTCGCCTACAACCAGCTCTACCTGGCCCTGCCGGTGGAGGTGGACCGGGCGGGTGGTTCCTCCGCCACGCTCGGATGGCTGTTCGCCCTCTCCTCCCTGCTGGTGGTGACCACCCAACTTCCGGTCACCCATTGGGCGACCGCGCGGCTGGGCGCACGGCGGGCCATGGCCGGTGGACTGCTCACCCTCTCCGCCGGCTTCGCGCTCGTGGCCGCCGCCCTGCCCGCCGACCTCACCGGCGGGGCCGTCGCGCTGCTGCCGGTGGCCGGGTTCGTGGTGCTGCTCACCGTGGGACAGATGCTCATCGCCCCGGCCGCGCGCGGCATGGTGCCCGACCTCGCCGAGTCGAATCGCCTCGGCCTCTACACCGGCGCGCTCTCCTCGATCTCCGGGCTGATCGTGCTCATCGGGGGCGCCGGCGTGGGCCGGCTCCTGGAGCCGAACATCCCCCGGCCGTCCCGTGGCTGGCCCTGGCCGCCCTCCCCCTCGCCGCCCTCCTGCTCCTCCCCGGCCGGTCGGGGAGGGTTGGGGGACGGGGCCCCGGGAGGCCGGCGCTCGATCCCCGATGAGACGGACTCCCCGACGGAACGGCACGACCCCGTACCTCCCCGGGACACGATGACCTCCACAGACCCATGAGGCGCCACAAAAGGCATCGCCCCTCTTGCCTCGATGACACGATGATGGTGTCATCGAGGCATGCTCTATCGCACTCCTCCTCTCGATGACGCGGACCGGTTGGCGCTCGACGAGATCACGGAGATGCGCCATGAAATGCGGCATCTGCTCCGCTCTCCACGCCGGTGGACCAAACAGTTGCGCCGCAATCTGACGGCCCGCGCGATCGCCGGATCCAACACCATCGAGGGCTACGCGGCGACGATCGATGACGTCGAGGACCTCATGGTGGGTGAGGAGCCCTTGGAGAGCAGCGAGACAACCCGCAGGGAGGTGGAGGGCTACCAGAGAGCGATGACCTACATCCTCGCCCTCTCCGACCCCGGGCCGGAGTTCCGCTACGACTTGGGCCTCGTCAACGGCCTGCACTACATGATTCAGGAGCACCACCCCTCCAAGCGCCCGGGACGCCTGCGCAGGGGCCCGGTGTACGTGGCGAGTCCCGAGGACGAGATGGTCCCGGTCTACACGGCTCCGATCGGCGACGACGTTCCCCACCTCATGGAGGAGCTGGTCACCTGGCTCAACGAGGGGGATCTCGACTCCCCGGTGCACGTGCGGGCCTCCATGGCCCACCTGAATCTCCTCAAGATCCATCCGTGGGCCGACGGGAACGGACGCATGTCACGGGCCCTTTCCACCCTCATCTTCTCCCGCGAGGAATTGATGCCCGCCGAGTTCTCCTCGATCGAGGAGTGGCTGGGCCACGGCCAGAACACCTACGGCTACTACGAGGTGCTACGGCAGACCGGGGGGCCGCGCTGGAGTCCGGACGCCGATACGTCGACCTGGTTGAAGTTCTGTCTCACCGGCCACCACGTCCAGGCCCAGCAGGCCAAACGACGCTTCGACCTCTACACCCGTGCCTGGCAGGCCCTGACCGAAGCCGTATCCGGGTCCGGCATGGACGAACGGGTGGCGGTGGCTCTCCTACCGGCCTTCCTGGGTGGTCGTGTCCGCCGCCCGGTGTACCAGGCGGACTCGGAGCTGAGCCTGCAGCAGTCCACCCGGGACATCCGGGAACTGGTGCGCACGGGCTGGCTGGAGCAGCACGGAAAGGCCAGAGGCCGTTTCTATACCGCCGGACCACGAACGCTGGGGATTCGTGAGGCGGTCCGGAGATCCACCGAGCCCTTCCTTTACCCCTACCGGCGATAGGAGGAGGCCGATTCCGGCCGGACCCGGGCCCCCGCGGCGGCGAAGGGGCCGTCGTCGGTGAAGGCCAGGGCGGCGAAGCGTTCGCCCATGCGGCGGTGGGTGGCCACGTCGGGGTGGAGTTCGTCGGGCAGCGGCAGTTCGGTGACGTCGTCCGAGCCGTAGAGCAGGCGACCGTCGAGGTGGTGCAGGTTCGGGTCCTCGGCCGCGCGCCGTTCGACGATCCGGGCCAACTCCTCGCGGATGACGTTCAGCGTCAGCTTCCCGGCGGCGCGCTCGGCCGGATCCCCCGCCGCGCGCATGCGCACCCTCCCGGCGGCGAGCGCGTCCTCGTCGAAGGCCGAGGGGCCGGGCGTGTCCTCGTGGATGGGGCACAGGATCGGGGAGACGACCAGGAGCGGCGTGGTGGGGTGCCCGTCGCGAATGGTGTCCAGGAAGCCGTGCGCCGCCGGAGTGAAGGCGCGCAGCCGCATCGCGTCGGTGTTGACCAGGTTGATGCCCATCTTGATGCTGATCAGATCCGCCGGGGTGTCCCGCATCGTGCGGGCGGTGAACGGATCGAGCAACGCTCCCCCGCCGAAGCCCAAATTGATCAGCTCCACCCCGCCCCGGGCGGCGGCGAGCGCGGGCCAGGTGGCGGTGGGACTCTCGGCGTCCGAGCCGTGGCTGATCGAACTGCCGTGGTGCAGCCACACCCTGCGGCCCCGGTCGGGCAGCGGCTCCACCGGGGCGTCCGTGCGCAGCGCGATCAGTTCGGTGACCTCGTTGAACGGGAGCCACAGCTCGACGTCCTTGACCCCGGCGGGCAGGCCGGCGAAACGCAGGGTACCCACCGGACCGGGTTCCATCCCGGTGGTTCCGGCGGTCATGTCGATGGTCACGACGTTCCCCCCGGTGATGCTCCCCCGGTCGGTGAGCCGACCGTCGACCACCAGGTCGTACACCCCGTCCGGACGGGGTGGGGCTCCCCGGTACGCCCGCTTGGTGGCCAGGGCGTCCAACTCCACGGTGCCCGCCCGGGTCCGGAACGCCAGCCGCACGCCGGAGGGCTGGGCCTCCGCCATCAACACCTGCGCGTCGGCACCCCGGGCCCGGGCGCGTGCGGGCAGGCGGTGCGGCAGCACGCCGCGCTCCGTGCGCTCCAACTCGACGGCCCCGCGCACCAGGTCGGCGGTGATGGCGGTGGAGATCAGGGGATGGTCGTCGCTCATGGTCCGTTTCCGTACTGTCCGTGTTTTTCGTGCGGGGCCGGGCGGGTGGGGCCGGGCGGGGTGGTGGGCGGTCAACCCGGGCGGGGCCCGGGCGGGTTCCGCAACGCGGCGTCGAGCGCGTCCAGGGTCCAGTCCCACGACTCCCGGGAATCCACCGGCGTGTGCTCGAAGCCTCCGGCCGACTCCAGTTCCGCGTAGCCGTGGATGACGGCACCCACCATCCGCACCGCGTGGGTCTCCTCCGGCTCCGCGAGCCCGTAGTCGCGCAGGATCGCCCGCGTCATCCGGGCGTGCCGAACACCGGCGCTGCCGGCGGCCGCCCCCGGATCGAGCCGGGCACGGGCGGCGGCGTACCGGCCGGGGTGTTCGCGGGCGTAGTCGCGGTACGCGGTCGCCAGAGCGGCCAGCGCGTCCCGGCCGGCCAGGCCGACCAGCGCGTCCGCGGCCCGGTCGGCCAGTTCCTCCAGGGCGAGCAGCGTGATGCCGGTGGTGAGGTCCGCGGAGTTCCGCACGTGCGAGTACAGGCTGGCGGCCTTCACGTCGAACCGTCGGGCCAGCTCCGACACGGTCACCCGGTCGAACCCGACCTCGTCGGCCAGCTCGGCCCCCGCCCGGATCAGCCGGTCACGGCTCAGTCCCGCCCGCACCATGGACGCTCCTCCACTCTCCTACAACCATTAGGTCATAACCTACAAGCCATAGGCAAACGGAAGGGGCGGTCGACGGAGGCGCGGAAGACGTGACGTCGGCGTGGGGTGGGCACCCTGGCGATGCCGTGCGATGACGGGGCCACCCGTCCGATAAGGCGTCGACGACCGGATACCGACGTGCCATGCTCCCGGCGCACGGAGCCCGAACCGACGGAAGGACACCATGCCCGCCTACGCCATAGCCCATCTGGGCGAAGCCACTCCGCACCCGGAGATCGCCGAGTACATCGAGCGCGTCTCCGCCACCTTCGAGCCGCACGGCGGACGCTTCCTCGCGCACGCGACCCCGCACGAGGTGAAGGAGGGCAACCGGCCGGGACAGTCGTGGTGATCGGCTTCCCCGGCATCGCCGAGACGCGGGCCTGGTGGGACTCACCGGCGTACCGGGAGATCGCACCGCTGCGCTCGCGGCACATCGAGGGCGACATCATCCTCGTCGAGGGTGTCCCCGAGGGCTACGACCCGACCGCCACCGCCCGGGCGATGCGCGAGGCCCTGCCCGCCGAGTAACCCCCGGACGGGGGCGGGAACGGACGACGCGCCGGGGGCGGGGCGGGCAGGGACCCTGCACGGGTGGTGTCCACGCGGGGCACCACCCGTGTCGGTGCGGAACAGTGGTTCAGCACCGAGCAGCCTCGCCGGTGAGTTCGGCGGTGATGGTGTGGCCGGGGTGGCCCCGGTGGATGTGCAGGCGGTGGGAGAAGTCCTGCACCAACGCCAGGCCCCTGCCGCCGGTGGCCTCGCCCCCGGCCTCGCACGGCACGGGCACCCGGTCCGTTCCCCCGGCGTCGGTGAATACGCGAAGGCGCTGGGTCGAAAGGTGGCCCTGCACCGCAAGCGACGCGGCTTGTCTCAGAAGGAGTTCGCCGGTCTGCTCGGCCGTTCCGAGGCATGGGTCTCACAGGTGGAACGCGGAGTACGCCGCGTCGATCGCATGACGGTGCTGGAGAAGGTCGCCGACGCCCTGGATCTCCCCGTCGCCGAACTGGCCGCCGAGGCGCCCCTCATGGCATCCGCGACCACCCGGGAACCCCCGGCGGCGGAAGCGTTGCGGGTACTGCTCGGCGAGGCCCACGCCCTGCGGGCGGTTCTCTCGGGCGCCGGCCCGATCGACCGGACGAAGCTGCGGGACGGGGTGGACCGGGCGTGGGAACTGACCCACGCCGGTGCGTACGCCGATCTCGCCGAACTCCTCACCGGCCTGATCCCGGAACTGGAGGCAGCGGCCAGGGGCGGCGGGGACGGTGAGGAGAGGGAGCCGTTCCGGCTGTTGGCCTCGGCCTACCAGGCGTGCGGAGCCGCACTGGCCCACGCCGGTGACCCGGACGCGGCCCGGGTCGCGGTGGATCGTTCGGTGGCCGCCGCCGAACGTGCCCGGGACCCACTGCTGATGGCGGCGGGAGGCTTCCGGCTGGCGGTCGTCTTCAACAGCGCGCGGCGCCACGAGGAAGCCGGCCGGGTGGCCGGGGACACGGCGGACGCGCTGGCGCCGGCCGTGGAACGCGGAGACCCGGCGGCCGTATCCGTCTGTGGGGCGCTCACCCTGCAACGCGCCGTGGCGGCGGGACGGTCGAACCGCGCGGAGGAGGCGTACGAGTACCTGCGGCACGCCCGCGAGATGGCCGTAGCGGTTGACGGTGAGAACGACGGGCACCACACCGAGTTCGGCACGCTGAACGTGGAGTTGCACGAGGTCGCCGTCGCGGTCCGCCTCGGGGACGCGGGCAGAGCACTACGCGTCGCCGAGAACCTGGACGTCTCCGGCCTGTCGGCGGAACGTCGGGCCCGCTTCCACATCGACGTGGCGGCGGCCCGGACCCAGCGTCGTCGCGTGGACGAGGCCATCGTCGCGTTGGAGGCGGCGCTCGACCTGGCGCCGGAAATGGTGCGGGTCAAACCGGTGGTCCGGCGACTCGTCTCCGACCTGCTCACCATGAGCCCGGTCGCCTCGGACCGTCTGCGCCGTCTGGCGCGGGAGACGGGGGTCCCGGTTGGCCCGACCGACCACTGACCTCTTCCCACCGGTTCCCCGGGCGAGGACACGTCCGCTCGGGTGTCGCGCCCCCTCCGCGCCGGCTCGGGCCGAAGGGGCGGGTCCCCGCCCCTTCCCGGTGGGACCGGTCCGGCGCGGGAAGGCCCGGGAGGTCATCACGTGCACGGCCGCGACGACATCGCCCGACACCTTCCGTCTCCCGGAAGGTGCCGGGTGTACCGGAGCGCCGGAGTACTTCCCTCGCCACGCTTCGCCGCTCGCGGATATGACGAAGCCCCGCTCCGGGGGATCGGAACGGGGCTTCGGTCTGCTGTGCGCTCGGCAGGATTCGAACCTGCAACCTTCTGATCCGTAGAATCGGGCAACCACTTACGCCACCCCCGCCACTTCCGGAGTCGAGTGGGCTCATGCTCGCTCGCGCGCGCTCCTGTGTGCCGTCGTTGCCGTCACGGCTGCCGTCAGGATCGCCCCGACCCCGAAGGTAGTTCGTATCGCCTCTCGGTTTCTCCGGCCGGTTCACGCGGCCAGGGCCGGTAGTTCCTGGAGGCGGTTGCGGAATTCGCGGACGGCGGGGACGTGGGCATGGGGGTCGAGCTTCGCGGAGAACTCCTGAAGGCGATCCACCGCACGCACGGAGGAGACGCCGTTCTCCACCAGCTCCGCGCCGTGGTTGGCGGCGTCCAGTGCGCCTTCGAGGTCGCTGCCCTGGAGGCGTGCTTCCGCCAGTCGGCTCGTCCGCACGGCCTTGTCCCGTGGGAGGGCACGCTTGACCGACTCCTCCAGGGCGCCGGTCGCTTCCTTGACCTGGCCGCTGCGAAGCATGATCTTGCCCTCGGTGGACCGCATCTGGGCATCGCCGTACCAGCCGAGCCAGTCGGGGCTCTCGTCGTCGGCCCGGTCCCAAAGACTGATGGACCGGTGCAACTCCTCGCCGGCTTGCCGGTGCTCACCGTGGCGGGAGTGCGCCTCTGCCTTGTGCAGGTGGAGATACGACTGCGTGCGGGGAGACAACGCCTTCGGCGCGTTGTCCACGGCCGTGGTGATGAGATCGACGCGGTCCTTGGTGTGGCCCTCCTCCGAGACGTGCACCCCCATCTCGGCCAGCATGAAGCATCCGAAGGCATCGTCCCCCGCCGTGCGCGCGGTGCGTAGGGCTCCCACGTAGTACTGGGCGGCGGACTTCCGGCCGGTGTCGTAGGCCATCCAGCCGGTCATGTACGACACCCGGGCGGCAAGGGCGTAGAGGCGATGCTTGATTGCGTCCGTGTAGCGGCCCGACTTCAGCAGATTCGTGATCAGTGCCAAATCCCCCTGCGCGTGCTCCAGCAGGGTGGCACCGCCGAACTGGGCGTCCAGAGACCTCAGGGTCTCCACGCGCTGCTCGATCGTGGTCACCATCTCGTCGGTCACGCGGCCCCCCTCCATGGCCGAGGCGAAAGCCGGCTGCGCCGCCGCCCAGCTCGCCGCGACACCGGAAAGTGCCCCGCCAGTAATCGTCAGAAAGCCTCGACGGTCCATGCGCCCACTCTCCCCGAGTCTCGTCAGGGCTTCCACGGTACCGTTTTCGTTCCACGCCGCAGAGAGCATCGGAACCTCCCACACCGGCAGCCACAGGGGCCACCGGACGCCCTGAACATGGGGCCAGGGAATGCCCAGCAGGTCGGCGAGCACTCGTCGGGCGTCCTCGTCGGGGCTCTGACCCTGCTCCCACTTCCACACCGTGGAACGGTTGGTGGCCAGATGGATGCCCATCCGCTGCCCGTGCCGCTGCATGATCCGGGCGAACTCCGCCTTTCCCCAACCTTGTTGTTCCACCAGAGAAGTCAGTGGATGTGGTGTCGGTAGTGCCGTCATGTCTCACTCCCCGTCCCGTCCCAGCGTGCACACAACGCTACTGCGGGTAGCGCATCGCGTCTGCCGTTCCCGCCGAAGGGGAAACCCCCCAGAAACGTTCCGTCGGGCCCCGCATGGCAGTTGGACTACCTGTAGCCGCTGAACGCGGCCTCGTGAACGGCCGCGGGTTGGTGGAGATCCGGTCTTCGAGACCGGCCCCGTATCCCACCGACCCGCGGCCTCCACCGACGGAGGGAGTCCCGTGGACAGGATTCGGTTCATCCGGAGGCTCGATGCCCCGGGCGCATGGACAGCACACGACTTCGAGGTCTCCCGGGAGTCGACCTGATGGCCCGCCACGCCGCACCTCGGGAACCGATTCGCCTGCCGGGCCGGAGCATGGCCGGCGCTCTCCTGGTCGTGGGCCTGGTCGGCCCTCTCCTGACCCTCGGGATGAAGACCGCCACGGACGTGACCGCAGCCCCTGGAGCCGGCGTCGCACTCGGGGAGAAAGGGTCCGTCGATGAGGGTTCGTAGGCCGGCCAGGAACCTCAACGTGCGCCAGGCGGAAACAGAGGAGTACTTCCGGCGCGTGGTGCTACCACTCCTCATGTTGCCCGGCTCGTTCCGGTATCAGGTCCGTCAGCTGATCGCCGAGCATCTTCCCGCCATGCGGAATTTCGGGAACGACCGGAAGCCTGCTTGGCACATGCTCGGGGAGATGGCGACCCTCGGGGTGCAATGGCGTTGCATTCCGTTTCATTACTTCCGTTACGGTCTCTACCGCCGAGAGGTGCGGCTGGGAGAAAGCAAAACCTACCTCCCCGAGGCCGTCATTTTCGGGAGAATACTTCCGACCGTCAACAGGGATACGGTACTCCTCGATGACAAGGTTTCCTGCAAGCGCGTACTCGCCTCCGGGAACGTTCCCCAGCCCCGGCTTCTGCTCCACGGTGACGCTCATGCGGCCTTTCTCCCGGACGGAACTCCTCTACCTCTGAAGGCCGCTGTCGGGGTTCTCCCAGCCCATGAACCCGTGGTACTGAAGCCTGCCCGATACTCCAGTGGGGGCGCCGGGGTCTTCATGTTCAATCCCTATGAGGAGGACCCTTTCTCCCTGGAGGAGTACGCACAGCAATGGGGTTCATGGCTCATTGAGGAGCACGTGCCACAGCACCCCGACATCGCAGCGCTCAATCCTGCTGTTCTCAACACGTTCCGGGTCATCACATGCCTGCCCCCATCCGGAGTCGAAACCCTGTACTGCCTACTGAAACTGGGCGGAGTTTCTGGAGTCACCGATAACTCCAGCACCGGAGGAATGCAGATTCGGGTAGACCTCGAAACCGGCGAACTCGACACCCATGGATACGACCGGTGGATGCGTAGGCACAGTCATCACGCCACCACCAAGGCGCAGTTCGCAGGCCGAAAAATTGATGCGGTCAAGGAAATTTCCCTGCTCGCCGAACGAGCTGCCCGACTTTTTCCCCAGATTCCTTTCGTCGGCTGGGATATCGCTCTCACTCCCGAGGGCCCGACGGTCATCGAGGGCAACAGCAGTCCTTCCCTGGCCCATATCCAGCGAACTCACCACATGGTTGCTCCCGTCCTCATGTCCCGACTCGGGGAAATGCGCAACCGTCCGCTCCTCTGAAGGAAAGGACCAGGTTCATCGTGCCGGAAAGTTCGGAACTGCGCGACCAAGCCCGTCACTACGTGCGAGGTCTGATCGCGGCCATCGGAAAGAACCCGGAAGTTCAAGCGCTTTACGTCCTTTCGTCCTCCGCCAACACCAGCGAGAACGTCACGGTTTTCGGAAAGGACTCCGATTTCGACCTGGCCGTGATCGTGGATGTCCCCCTTCGGTCCGATGAATGGCGCCCCGACCCGGAGGACACGTACACTCTTGTCGCGGACAGGATTCCGGATTGGGTTCCCGAATTCAGCTTCTACCTTCCGGTGGCGTGGGGATCGATGGAGGTCAATGTTCACCAACTCATTTACCAGTACGAGGCGGATGTCCGCACGGTGTGGAACAGCGACAAGTGTGATGCCTACGCGAATAAAGGGGAGCCACTACTGGACCGTGCCGGACGCTTCGGGGAACTGATCGCGCTCAAGACCCGGGAGCAACAACACCGGCTCGGCCTGGAAGAGCCGCGTCTCCTCAATCGCATTACGTGGGACGCACGCGAGATTGCGGTGAAACAGGCTCACAGGGTCGGTCCGCCCTCGGGGCACGTCGTTCTCTCCATGGCTCTGGAAGAGGTGATCGATTGGGTCTACATCACCAATGGCAGGCTCATTCCGAATCGGAAGTGGAAGCTGTTCCAACTCCGCGCCCTCGGCATGGTCACCGAGGAGCAGGAACAACTTTTGCTCCAAGTGATGGCCTGCGCTCCCCACTCGATGAGCGACCTCGAACGCCGGATTGATGTCCTGGCCCGTCTGTGTGGCTCCCTCGGCATCCCCCTCGACTCCCACAGCATCCGACGTACCCGGAAGTCATATCAGCGCCACAAGCAACTTCTCGGTGCGCGAGCGGCTGTTTACACGTCCCGCCCGACGCCTCGGCTGATTCCGTACGTCGGCCGGGTCCGAGCCTAGATAGGCTGCGTCATCCCCGACAACGAGGAGGCCGGCCATGGCACTGACGCTCTACAACACCCTGACCAACATCAAGGAGCCCTTCACCACCCGTACCAGCGGCGCCGTGAAGATGTTCGTGTGTGGTCCCACGGTTTACGACTTCAGCCACGTGGGCCACGCGAAGACCTACACCCAATTCGACCTTGTCGCTCGGTATCTTCGGCACAGCGGGTATCGCGTCACCTATGCGCAGAACATCACCGACGTGGATGACAAAATCATCCGTCGTGCCCGGGAGATCGAAGCCGATCCACAGGAATTGGCAACCACGTACGAACAGCATTACCGGGAGGACATGGCCGCGCTCGGCAACACGAGCGTGGACGTTTTTGCTCGCGCCCATGACCACATCGACGCCATTGTCGAGCAGGTACGACAGCTCATCGACCGGGGTCATGCCTACCAACTGGATGACGGCTGGTATTTCGATCTGGCGTCTTTTCCGGAGTACGGAAAGCTTTCGGGACGAACCGATGTCCAGCCAGAGGATTCACTGTCCCGTATCGACGAACACACAGGAAAGAAGAACCCGGGAGATTTCGCCCTGTGGAAGGCCCGGAAGCCCGGGGAGCCGTACTGGGGTGGCGTGCTCGGAGAGGGGAGGCCGGGATGGCATATCGAGGACACCGCGATCACAAACGCTTTGTTCGGCCCTCAGTACGACCTTCACGGTGGAGCCGTTGACCTAATTTTTCCCCACCATGAGGCCGAAATCGCCCAAATGGAATCCGCCTCCGGTCTCGCACCTCTGGCACGCTACTGGATGCATACCGGACTTCTGCGGGTGAACGGCTCGAAGATGTCCAAGAGTCTCGGCAATTTCACTACCATCCGTGAGGCGCTGGCCCATACTGATTACCGCACTCTCCGCTACGTCTTCCTGAGCCAGCACTACCGCTCCTCCACCGACTACACCGCCGATGCCCTCGCGCAGTCCCTCGCGGCCCGGCGTCGGGTCGAGAACTTCGCCCGCACCATCGCCACAACGGAGACCATGGAATCCAGCGGACGGGCGGCAGACGCCAGAAAAAAATTCTTCGCCCGGCTCGATGACGACTTCGACGCCCCCGGCGCCCTCGCGGTCCTGTTCGACTACATCCGTGAAACCAACCGTGGCACCACGGCCGCCGGGCCGACCGCAGGTCGGTTCCTGGACGAGGTCAATTCCCTCTTCGACACGTTCGAGATCGCTTCTCACCAGGACACCGACGACTCGATCGATATCGCTTTGCGTCGACGGGAAGAGCACCGCAAGAACAAGGAATTCTCCGCCGCTGACGCGATTCGCGATGAATTGGCGGCCCAAGGAATCACCATTGAAGACACTCCGGAAGGAACTCGCTGGTGGCGCACGTAGATCCTGCGGCATGGAAAACCGTCCCGCCGCTGGTCACCGAGCACGGAATCGACTCCCATCTGTGTGACGGTCTCACCCGTCATGTCGAAACGGCCGTCCATCGACCCCGGACCTATCAGGGCCTCCTGGACGAGACCATTCGCAATAGTGAGTACGCCGAGATTCCCGACCCGCTGGAAGCACGACTGTTCCATCGGGTGAAGCCGGCTCTGCGGAACCACTTCCGTACTTCGGTGGGCCGCATCCCCACACAGAAAAGCGTCGCGTACCGCTATGGGCCCGGTGTCGGATTCGTCGCTCACCACGACGAGGTGACCGAAGTCGAGCGGGAACGTGCCCGGACGAATGGTCAACCCGTGGTGGGCGGTGACATCACGGTTGTCGTCTGGCTCAGCGGTCCGGAGAACTACACCGGGGGAGCGTTGTTCTTCGAAAGCCCCGCTCTTGAACTCCGCCCACCCCGGGGAGCAGTGGTGGCCTTTCCCGCCACGCCGGACCACATCCACGGGGTGCGGCCCATCGAGTCGGGTGAACGCATCACCGTGATCATGCGGGTCGCCGTCTCTGCGTGACCACGCGCCTCGGATCCCGTCGTCCTCTACTCGGGCCGCGGGATTCGCAGCGCTCGGCCTTCGACAGGGGGTGCGCTCAGCGGCGACGGCGACCCGGATGATGACGATGACGGTCGGGCCGGTGTCCCGGTGGAGGTCTGATCCGACCCGCCGGGCGGTTGCCGTCAACCACTGCCGTCAAGAGCTACGCAGAGGCCCCTTCCCGATCGAGAAGGGGCCTCTGACCTGCTGTGCGCTCGGCAGGATTCGAACCTGCAACCTTCTGATCCGTAGTCAGATGCTCTATCCGTTAAGCTACGAGCGCCGGTCGATCCGGGCGGCGGGGCCGCCGGTCGGCGTTGCGGGAACAACATTACATGACCCGCGCCGTGAGACGAAATCGATTACCCCCACCCGACGCGACCTGCGAAAACGCTGTCGATCAACCACTCGGACGGGTGGATCTGCGGTGGGTCGGCGGCGGAGGGGACGAGCCCCGGGAACGCTCCGGGGCGGCGACGGGAAGTGATGGGGACGGCCGGGAATCCGCCCCCCGGGAACCCATCGACACACCGCCCCCGGTACGACCGTCCCGGGCGCCGGTGGACGTGGCACCCGACGATGCGGCACGCCGCGCCCGGCTGCGTCACGGCGCACCGGCCGGGGCCCGCAACGGGGACCGACCGCGCAAAGCCGGGGACCCCCGGCCGTGTCGGCCGGGGGTCCCCGGGTGCTTCCGCTGCGGAGGCTCCGGGATTTGAACCCGGGATGGGGGGTTACCCCAAACCGCATTAGCAGTGCGGCGCCATAGACCAGACTAGGCGAAGCCTCCACGCACTTCACGCCCGCGTGAGACCGCGAGAGCGGGTGTGTGCGAGCAAATGATGCCACAGCCGTCACTGCCGGAGCCACTCGCGCTCCGCCGGACGAGGGGTATCCGGTCGTGTCACGTTGCGCAACCACTTCGCGTGAGCAGCGTTGAACAGGTGGGGACGATCCGTCGGTTCCGACGACGTACCCCCATGAAACACGCGTACACCGTGTATCGCGCGGTATCCCGCGAAACCCGTGAAGTAGCACGCATCCGACGCTAGGAGCGCAACCCCCATGGACTTCACCTCCCTCACCGCCGCCGCCCTCGCCGCACTGGCCGCCCTCGCCGCCGGACCGCAGGCGGGTGCCCCGGCCGAGCCGGGCGGGGCCGGGACGGCCGCCAGGCCGATCGCCCACGATCTGCGGATCACCGTCTCCGAGGACGGCTCCCGGCACTCCTCCCGCACCCACACCCTGACCTGCGAGCCCACCGGCGGCGACCACCCCGAGGGTGACGCCGCCTGCGACCTGCTGATCGGGGCGCACGCGCGCGGGGCGGACCTGTTCGCACCCGTCCCCGCGAACACGATGTGCACCCAGCAGCACGGTGGTCCGGCCACGGCGAGCATCACCGGGCGGTGGAACGGTGAGCCGGTGCGCGCGACGTTCTCCCGCGCCAACGGCTGCGAGATCGCCCGTTGGGACGCCATGGTGCCGGTTCTGCCGTCTACCGTTCCGCAGCCGTCCTGAGCCGGCGGCCACGGGCGCCCACGTCCCCTCTCCACCTCTCTCCACCCCTTTTCTCTTTCGCTCTTCCCTCCTCTTCCACCCCCGTCGCGCACGCCCCTCACGCACGCCCGCGCGCGCCCGCTCCGGGGGTGGCGTGCGTCACGGACGGGGGCGCCCGCCCGGGGGACAATCCTTGCCCGAAGGCATGACCTCACCGGCGACCGCTGCCCGTAGACTCCCCTGTGAACGACACGCAGGGGCTCCCGGTGGGCCCGTCGTCGGGACCGCCACCGGCTTCGGCCGAGCACATCCGGGTCAAGGGAGGATTCGAGTCGTGAGCAGCAGGCCGGCGAGAGGCGCTGCTCGCCTCGCCGCCATACTCGACGCCCTGCCCGACGCGCTGTTGCTGGTCAACGGCAACGGCACCGTCGTGAAGGCGAACGCCATCGCGGGCGAGACGTTGGAGGCGCCGGGCGCGCCGCTGGTGGGACGTGGGTTGCTGGACATCATTCCGGCGTTCGATCCGCGTCGGATCCCGGGGTCGATGCGTCGCCCCGACGAGGATCCGGGCGTGCGCACCCGTCCCACCCGCATGATCGCCCGTCGCACCGACGGCGCCGAGTTGCCCGTCGAGGTGACCAGCGCCCTCCTCCAGGCCGGACAGACCCCCTACGTCTCGGCCATAGACGCGGCCTTCGGGGACGACCACGCCTCCGAGGAACTGTTGATGCTGGTGGTGCGGGACCTCTCCGGCACCCTGGACACCGAGGCCGAACTGGCCCGGCAGCAGCGGCAGACGGAGATGATCCTGCGGGCGGCGTCCGAGGGCGTCGTGGGTGTGGACACCGCCGGGCGGGTCGTGCTGGTCAACCCGGCCGCCGCCCAACTCCTGGGGCACCGCGCGGGGAAGCTCGGCGGGCAGGAACTGCACCCGCTGGTGCACCACTCGCGTCCCGACGGCTCACCCCTGCCGTTCGAGGAGACCCCGCTGCACGACACCCTGGTCTCCGGACGCAAGCACCGCGTGCGGATGGGACAGGTGCTGTGGACGAAGGACGGCCGCGCCGTCCCGGTGGACATGACCACGGCCCCGGTGCGCGAGGGCGACCAATTGGTGGGCGCGGTGATGACGTTCACCGACCGCCGTCCGCAGGACGCGATGAACTCCCGGTACGAGCAGTTGCTGGCCGTGCTCGGCCACAGCCTGCACGGCCCGTTGGAGGAGCTGCGCGGGGAGTTGACGGCGCTCGCCGCCGACCCGGCGGGACAGCTGTGGCCGGAGGCCAACCAGATCCTGCACCACCTGGCGGCGGGCTACGCGCGGATGGCGACGCTGGTCGACAACGTGTTGGGCTACCAGCGGTTGGACGCCGGCAAGGAGCAGTTGGCCCGCAAGAAGGTGGCGCTGGACGAGGTCATCAACGCCGGGGTGGACGGCGCCACGGAGCTGATCGGCCCGGGTCGGGCGCAATTCGCCGTGCACGCCCCGCCGACCGAGGCGGAGGTGGACCCGGAGCGGTTGGCACAGGCGCTGGCGCACCTGATCGCGGACGTGGCCGGGGTGGACGCCACCGGCCGGTCGGTGAACACCGGGAACGGCGGTCCGTCGGACTCCACGATCGTGGTGGCCGCCGCGCAGCGCGGCGACGTGGTGCGGATCGAGGTGCGCGGCCCGTTCCCCGGCGGGGACCCGGTGCACGGTCCGCTGGTGAGCGGCATCGTGCGGATGCACGGCGGGGTGTTGCAGACCCACGAGGTGCCGGGGGCCTCCGGTGGTACCGCGTACGTGCTCGAGGTGCCGGTGAGCGCGGACGCCGCGCCCGCGCCGGGGCCCGCGCCGGGGCCCGCGCCGCGGCCCCGCGACGCGGCCGGTGAGACGACGGTGATGCCGGTGCCGGTGCAGCCTGCGCGCGGCACGGGCGGGCCGGGCGGCACGGCGCGCGGCATGGCCACGGGCAACGACAGCGGTCACGTGGTGGCCGCTCCCCCGGCCTCGCCGGGGCGGCCGATGCCACGTCCGCGCCGGCCGGAGGGCGGCGACTTCCCGGGCTCCCGGCAGGGGCCCGGGCCCGGACGGGGACAGGGCGGACCCGTGCCCGGTGGGGAGCACCCGGCCGGTGGGCCCGGCGGGCAGCCCGCGCTTCCCGCGCCCCGCCGCGAGCCGGGCGCGCCGGTGCCGCTTCCGGTGGCCGGCCCGCAGCCGGTGCCACAGCACGTCCCGCACCAGCCGCCCCACCGGGCACGGCGTCCGGGGCCGGCGCAGGGGGCTTCGCAGCCGGCGCCGCCGATGGAGATGCCGATCCTGCCGCAACAGCAGGCGCCGCGACAGCAGGTGCCCCGGCCGCCTACGGCCCCCGACGGCCCGGGGGCCGTCGAGGGCGCCGCGACCCCGACGGGTCGGCGCCGCCGCGCGCCCGCCGAGGGGGACACCGGCACGCCGCCGGACGGGGTACCGGTGGGGCCGGAGAACGGTCCGGGTGGTGGCCGCCGCCGTCGGGCCTCCGCGCCCGCCGACGAGGAGGTCGCCGAGAACGGCGAGCAGAGCGAACAGGCCGGGGAGACGCCCACCGGGCGCCGCAGGCGCGCGGCCGAGGTCGCGGCCGCCGCGGCGGCCGGGCAGCAGGGTCCCCGGGAGCCGATCGCGCTGGGCGGTCCGGAGCCGGAACCCGCCGCGGACCCCGCGCCCGACGGCGCGGCGGAGGGGCCCGCAGCCCCGACGGGACCGACCGGCCCCGCCCCCGACGCGGCGCCGGAGCCCGCCGATGACGCCCCCGCCGGAGCCGGGGACGAGCCCGAGGGACCGCCCCCGGTCGAGCACACGGTGGTGGCGGCCAGCCCGATCCTGAGCGGATCGTTGCCGCGCGAGGAGGTGCGCCGGCCTCAGCCGGCGCTGCCGATGCCCGGTGCGGAGCGAGCCGGCCGGCCCGACGGCCGGCCCGGGGTGAACGTGCGCACGCTGGGGCAGGGCATACCGGTCGCCCAGGTGAACCAGCTCGTGGAGCAGCGGGCGGAGGAGCGGTCCGCGCCGGGCGCGCCCGCCGACCCGGCGCACCCGGCGCACCCGGCGCACCCGAACGACCCCAATGGTCCGACCGGCCCGAACGGACAGAGCGGCCCCGACGGACAGGGCGGCCGAAACGGACCGGTCGCGGGACAGTCGATCGCCACGCCGGTGATCGGTCCGGCGCAGAGCAGTGCGCCGGGACGGCGGCGGAAGCTGGCCGCGCCGCCGACCGACAACGGCCGCGCCGAGGGACCCGGCCCGGCCGGCCCCGGCGGACCGACGCGCCCGGGTCCGACCGGCCCCGCTCCGGTGCCGCCCGGTCCGACACCCGGCGGACCGCAGCGGCGTCCGATCACCCCGCCCAACCGGACGGGGGGGCCCGCCGAGTCGGGGGGGCGGCAGTTCGCCATCGGGGCCCCGGCGGCCGGTGCCGAGGAGGGTCCGGAGCCCCTGGACGGCCCCAACGGGGCGATCGAGGTGACCGACAGCCGCGGGATGCCGGCACCGATGCCGATGCCGACCGACGAGGAGTTGCCGCCGGAGCCGCTGGACAATCCGCGCCGGCTGCTGGTGTGGCCGGAGCCGGACGTCTCCACGCAGCAGGCGCTCACCGACCGCGGGTACCGGCCGGTGCTGGTGCAGTCCCGTGAGGAGGTGGACGCGCAGATCGCGGCCTATCCGGCGGCGCTGTTCGTGGATCCGCTGACCGGGCCGATCACCCGCACGGCGTTGCAGTCGCTGCGGCAGGCCGCGGTGGCGGCGGAGGTGCCGGTGCTGGTGACGGCCGGGCTGGGCCAGGCGGGTCGGGAGGCCGCGTACGGGGCGGACCCGGCGGTGCTGCTGAAGGCGTTGGCTCCCCGGGACAGCGAACAGCACCCACCCCGGGTGCTGTTGGTGGAGGAGAGCGCGGAGATCGCGACCGCGCTGACCGCGTCGCTGGAGCGGCGCGGGATGCAGGTCGAGCACGCGGCCACGGACGCGTCGGCGGTGGAGTCGGCGAGCCGGGTGCGGCCGAACCTCGTGGTGATGGACCTGCACCGGATGCGGCGCGGGCGGGCGGGGATCGTGGACTGGCTGCGGGTCAACGGCCTGCTGAACCGCACCCCGTTCGTGGTGTACACCACGGAGGGGCTGGACCCGGCGGGACTGCCGCTGCTGGCCTCGGGCGAGGCGGTGCTGTTCTTGGCGGAGCGCTCCACCAGCGACGAGGTGCAGGAGCGGATCGTCGACCTGTTGGCGCGGATCGGCGCGCAGTGACGCGCGTGCGCCGACGGGCGTGCGCCGACGGGCTCGGTGAGGGACGCGCGCCGACGCCCGCGCCGTGAGTCGACGTGCCGCGACGCCGGTGCCCGGGGTTCGGGCACCGGCGTCGCGGGTGTTCGGGGGCGTGTGATCGGGAACCGTGCGCCCCGGGTGCGTGTGACCGGTGGGTTCGCGCCGGCCGGGAACCGTGCGGCCCGGGTCCGTCGGCGGGCGCGCACCGCCGACGGACCCGGCCCGGGACCCGGCGGTACGCCGGGGAGCCGGTTCGCCTACGCGGGGCTCCCCGCCCCGGTGGTCCCGGTGATGTCGGTGACGGCGAGATCGCCCTGCGCGTAGCGGGCCCGCAGTACCTTCTTGTCGAACTTGCCGACGCTGGTCTTGGGCACCTCGGTGATCACGCTCCAGCGCTCGGGCAACTGCCACTTGGCGACCTGCCCGGCGAGGAACTCCCGCAGTTCGACGAAGTCGGCCGTCGAGCCCTCGCGGAGCACGACGGTGGCCAGGGGCCGTTCGCCCCACCGCTCGTCGGGCACCGCCACCACGGCGGCCTCCAGCACGTCGGGGTGGGCCATGAGCCGGTTCTCCAGCTCCACGGAGGAGATCCACTCGCCACCGGACTTGATGACGTCCTTGGCGCGGTCGGTGAGGTTCAGGTAGCCGTCCGCGGTGATGGTGCCGACGTCGCCGGTGCGCAGCCAGCCGTCGGGGGCGAACTTGTCCTCGGGGCGGACGGGCTCGCTGTCGGGGCCGCCGTAGTAGGCGCCGGCGATCCAGTTGCCGCGCACCTCCAACTCGCCCGCCGAGGTGCCGTCCCACGGCTGCTCGGTGCCGTCGGGGCCGATGAGGCGGGCCTCGACCGAGCAGGGGAAGCGGCCCTGGCTGAGCCGGTAGGGCCAGGCGTCCTCGGGGTCGAGACCGGCCGGCGGGTGGGCGACGGTGCCCAGCGGGGAGGTCTCGGTCATGCCCCAGGCGTGCACGACGCGCACGTCGTGCCTCTCCTCGAAGTCCTTCATCATGGAGGGTGGGCAGGCGGAGCCGCCGATGGTGACGCTCTTGAGGCAGGAGATGTCGCGCGGCTTCTCGGCCAGTTCCAGCAGCAGTCCCTGCCAGATGGTGGGGACGGCGGCGGCGTAGGTGGGGCGCTCGGTCTCGATCATCTCGGCGAGCGGGGCGGGCTGCAGGAAGCGGTCGGGCATCAGGAGGTTGATGCCGGTCATGAACGCCGCGTGCGGCAGGCCCCAGGCGTTGACGTGGAACATGGGGACCACCGGCAGGCAGGTGTCGGCGTCGGTCAGGCCCATCGCCTCGGCGGTGTTGACCTGGAGGCAGTGCAGGTAGACGGAGCGCTGGGAGTAGACCACGCCCTTGGGGTCGCCGGTGGTGCCGGAGGTGTAGCACAGGGCGGCGGGGGCCCGCTCGTCGAGCTCGGGCCAGGCGTAGGCGCCGGGGCGGTCGGCCAGCAGTGCCTCGTACTCGTGCACCTCGGGGCGGCAGCCGTCGAGGAGGGCGGTGTTGCCCGGGCCCACCACGACGACGTGCTCGACGGTGGTGAGGGCGGGCAGCAGGGGCGCGAGCAGCGGCAGCAGGCTGCCGTTGACGAGGATCACGCGGTCCTCGGCGTGATTGATCACCCAGGCCAGCTGTTTCGGGGGCAACCGGAGGTTGAGGGTGTGCAGGACGGCGCCCATCGAGGGGATCGCGAGGTACGCCTCGAGGTGCTCGCCGTTGTTCCACATCAGGGTGCCGACGCGGTCCTCCGCGCGGATACCGAGGGTGTCGCGCAGGGCCCCGGCCAGGCGGGCGGAGCGTTCGCCGATCTCGGCGTAGGTGCGGCGGGTCGGCGGACCGTCACCGGTCCAGGTGGTGACCACGGATTTTCCGTGGATGGTGGAGCCGTGCCGCAGGATGCGACTCACGAGCAGCGGAACGTCCTGCATGGTGCTGTACACCGGGCCTCCCACGGGTGCGCGCCGTTACGCGAGGATGGTTCCCGTGATTGTGCTGGCATACCAAGCGGTATGTCACTACCCCGGGGCGACCTTTTCGGTCGGGCCGGCGTACCGGGGCGGGCCGTGGCCGGCCACCGGTCGGCACACCCCGGCGCCGGGCGGGCCCGGCCACCGGTGGGAGGAGGCGCCGGGCGACGGCTCGGCGGAGACGCCCGGGGTTCGGGGTACCGGGGGCCGTGCTCAGGCCGCCCGGACCACCACCGTGGCGGAGCCCCGGCCGGACGCGCCGGCGAGGGCGTCGCGGCGCGTTCCGCCCGCCCGCGGGCGGCCCACGAGGCCGGTCGGTCCCCCGGTTCCCGGCGTCCCCACCGTTTCCGGCTCCGCGCCCGTCCCGGCGTCCGACGACCCCGCCGCCCTCGCCGACACCCCCTGCGCCTGCGACACCGCTTCCGACACCGCGCTTCCCTCCGGGGCCGCCAGGGCCACCAGGCGGGGATCCATCCGCAACCGGGCCATGGCACGGGAGACGGCGCTCTTGACCGTGCCCACCGACACCCCCAGCACCTCGGCGGTGCGGGCCTCGCTCAGGTCCTCGTAGTAGCGCAGGACCACCATCGCCCGCTGGCGGGGAGGCAACCGCAGCACCGCCCGCCACATCGCCTCGCGCAGCGCCTGCCGCTCGGCCGCGTCGACCTCCGGAACGGGCTCGGGCTCGGGCAGTTCCTCCACCGGGTGCTCGTCGACGCGACGCCTGCGCCACTGCGAGGTCCGGGTGTTGATCAGGGCCCGTCGCACGTAACCGTCCAGGGCCCGGTGGTCCTCGATGCGGTCCCAGGCCACGAACGTCTTGGCCAGGGCCGTCTGCAGGAGGTCCTCCGCGTCGTTCGGATTCGACGTGAGGGAACGAGCCGTACGCAGCAGCACCGGTCCGCGCGCCCTGACGTAGGCCGAGAAGGTGAGCGGCGTCACCGGCGGTGTGCTTCCTGGCGTGGTCATGGTTCCACGCTAGGCGCGACGGGGCGCCCGCGGATCGCCCCGGGGTCGGGATCGATCCTCCGCCCGGGGGAGTAGACCGGGGGTGGGCCCCACCTCCCCCGGGTGGAGACCGTCCCCGACCGTCCCCGATCCGGCTCGGGGAGATCCGGGGGGATGTCCCCCGGGGGACATCCCGGCCCCTGCCCGCCCGACTCCCGGCGGGCCTGTCGTCACCTGCGCGGACCGGCCCCGTCGGCCGGTTCACCGGGCTCCGGGAGGAGGGTGTCGGGGGACGGGTTCCGACGCCCCACCGCCCGACCGCTCCCGACCGCTCCCGACCGGAACAGCCGTACGGCCGCGCCCGGTGCGGACGCGGCCGTACGACGAACCCCTGAGCCATCGCGACCCGCCCTCGCGGGTCCCGCCTCACCAGAGCGGGAACCAGATCGGGAAGAAGTCGGGCAGCAGGTCCCCGGCGAAGTCGATCGAGACGTTGGTGTTGGACTGACCGACGACGACGAAAGCGTCGTCACCGGTGGTGATCGTGGAGGTGTTGCCCTGGTCGGTGATGTTGTCCGCCACGGCCACGCCGGAGAGGGCACCGAGAGCCAGCGGCATCGCCGCGGCGGCCGCGACGAGTCGGGCGGTACGGGTACGGGACATCTTCATTCCTCCGTGCTGTGCGGGCGCGGTACGGTGCTCGCGCTCGAGGAGATGGGACGTGCCGCGGGGTCGGCCGACCCCCGGGGCGACATGATCGACGTCGCGGGAACAGAGTTGCCCGGGCGAAGCCCCCCGGACCCCTCCCCGTCGGCCGGTTCACCGGCACGAATGAAGGGGCGCGGATAAACCCGCCGCGCCACCGCGAACTCCCGCGCACGGTCACCGCGCGGCGGCCGGTCCCACGCCGGGAGCCGCCGCCGGGGCACGCCGGCGCGTACCCCGCCGCCGGGCCCGACGCCCCACCCGACCACCGCGCCGCGCCACCGCGCCACCGCGCCGTCGCCCCGCCGGACCGGTCTCAGCGCCCCGCCGGGGACGGCGCGCGGGTCGCCAACCGCCGGGCGAGCGCCGGATCCGGACGCGGCACGTGACCGAAGTCCCGGTCGTACCGCTCGTACACCCCGGTCAACCCCTCGATGGCCGCCATCACCGCCGGCCGGGTCCCGGCCGGGTCCCCCACCGGCTCCGGTACCGGACCCCGGGTGTACAGGCCGGCGCGGGTGCGCAGCAGCATCGACTCCACCGTCGCGAACCCCCGCTCGTACAACGGGCGGTGGCGCGGCTCCCGGGCGTAGAAGGTACGGCACTGGGGCCTGCCGGTCCCCCGGCGTCCCGCCTCCCCGTATCGCGGAGCCCCCGTGCCCGTCCCCGTGCCCGTCCCCGTGCCCGTGCCCGTGCCCGTGCCCGTGCCCGTCCCGCCCGAGGGGTACCGGTCACCCGGCGCCTCCCGCGCCTCCAGCACCTCCAGTTCGGCGGCCTGGGAGGCCCAGTGTTCGGCGTCGCGCATCTCGCCCCGTTGCAGGTGCAGCAGGTACAGGCACAGGGCCGGTGTGGACTTGCCCGCCCCCGCGCCGAACTGCCACCAGAACTGCGCCCCGTCCACCCGGCCGGCCAGGTGCAGGAGGCAGGCGAAGACCAGCGCGCCGTCCGGCTCTATGCGACGGGAGTTGACCAGGCCCGCGATGTCCCGGGCGGCCCGGGAGTCCCACACCACCAGCTCGCACAGGGCCGACAGGTCACGGGCCGCCTGGCGCAGCAGTGCGGCCGGCAACCGGACCGCCGGGCCCACCGCCGGATCGCCGGGCCCCGGCGCCGGGCAGCCGGGGCGGGCCCGGGGCGACTCGGAGAGCACCCGGTGGGCGTAGGAGTCGCGGTGCAGCGCCTCCCGCCACAGGCTCTCGGCGACCTCGCGTTCCACCCGGCGTCGGGCCGCCGCCACCGCCTCCGGATCGTGGACGCCCGCCGGGACGAGGGCCCCGGCCAGCAGGTCGTCCAGACTCCGGGTGCCCCGGCACCGACGTTCCGCCCCCTGCTCACCGCCGCGCGTCGTCATCGTCGCCGTCCTCTCCCGTGTCCATCTCCAACTCCCGGCCGAGCTTGCGGCGGGCCAGCGTGCAGTGCGTGCGCACCGTCGCGTCGGTCACGCCCATCAGACGCGCCACGTCACCCGTGGGATACCCCAGCACGTAGCGCAGCACGATCACGTCGAACTGCCGCTCGGGGAGCCGGGCTATCGCCGTGTACAGGCCCAGCGCCGACTCCATCGCGGCGAACTCGCCGCGCACACCCTCCAGGACGCGGCGGCTGACGTTGCGGAAGACGGCGGTCTCCGGCATCGCCGGTTCCCGCCCCCGTTCCTCCAGGTGTCGGGCCACGCCCGACTTCAGCAGCGCCCAGGCGCTGGCCATCGGCGCCTCCTCGCGCATCAGCCGCTGCCAGTGCGCGAGGAGGTGCACGAAGACGCGGTGCACGAGTTCGGCGGCCTCCTCGCGGTCGCCCAACTGCAGTTCGGCGTAGGCGAGATAGGCGGAGTAGTACTGCTCGTGGAAGGCGGTCCACGCGGCGGGCAGGTGCACGGCCAGCTCTCGCACGGGACGGTCGATCGGCGATCCGGAACGGTCCTCGTCGGTCACGTCCGACTCCCCGAGGGGGTCGGGGCGCCGACCGGCCCGGAGACCATCCGGTCGCCGGGGGAGACGGGGGCGCCGGATCGACGAGACCCCCGGGGGACGGGGGCGCACGCCCGCTTCCCCCTCCGCCCGCCGGGTTCCCACCGGTCGCGCGACCACCGCGTCCCGACACGCGCCATCCCGTCCGCCGACCACCGGGCCCCCGCCCGGACATCGGGGGTGAACATCCTCGGCGCGACGACCGCCGCCCTCACGCCGTTCACGACTTCGTGACTCAACTCGGAGTCCCTTTCACCTGGCTCGTCATCGGCACGCGAAAGCCCGGGGGCCTCCCGTCCGGAGAGCGAACTCGCTCTCGGCCACCAGCCAAGCGCGCGCGGTGCCCGATCGTTGAGGCCGTGTTCGATTCGTTGCACAACGACACGGGCTCGTCACAGAGGTCACACCCGACCCGGGTCGCGCGGACACGCCCCGGGAGCGCGAGCGGGCGCATCCGCGCCCTCGAAAGGTGCTGGAAAACCCGTCGAACCGCCACCGGGGCCGAAGAACACACTCACCTTCGCAAGGAGTGGCCCCTCGTGGATCGTGACAATCCACGTGTGACCCCGGAGGTCGCACGCCTGCGAAACGATCGTCAACCCGCCCTCTGCCGCAGAGCCGCCCAAGCGTTCACCGAGGTGGGAACCGCCTGCCTCGGGCACTCACATCTCGTGAGGACGCACCCGGCCGGGCTGGACGGGCGGCCCGGTACCGCACCCGACTCCCGAGCGCCGAAGCCACCGGGAAGCGGTCGTTTCACGTACCCATCGCTGCGAAGCGTGGGCACACCGCGCCCACGAACAAAGTGTTCACCGATTCGGCTCACATCTCGCGCCTACCGCCCGACCCGCTCTGGACCGGTCACGCGATCGGGCCCGACACCTCGCCGAACAACTCGATCATTCCTCGGCCGAACGGGTCCGCGCATGGCTCGCCGACGCAGAGGAAGAGGAACGAGCCCTGCCCGGGCGCGTCGTCACACGACGTGGAGTCACCTCTTCATCGACGGGGGCACCCGTTGTCCCCTGCTGATTCCTCCACCGAGGTGACGACCGTCCCCGCGACCGGGCACCTCCGAGGGAAACACATCGAGGCGGGTGAAAACCCGGCGCCGAAAAACTCCCGAAGTTGGCGGGACAAGGTCTCCGCGCTCCCCTTATTCCCCCACTTCCGCCGGGGGTGACGTGTGGCCGAGGACGAGTTCGGCCAGGCGGGGGAGGACCGCGCCGGGGAGGGAGTGGCCCATACCGGGGATCGTCACCAGGCGGGCGTTGCCCAGCGCCCCGGCGAGGGCGTGCGCCCGGGCGCTGCCGGCGAGGGGATCGTTCGGCGAGTCGATCACCAGGGCCGGGGTGGGGACGGCCGCCAGTTCCGGGCCCCGGTCCAAGCCGTCGGTACCGGCGGCGGCGTGGGCCGCGGGGCCGCGATGGTGACCCGCGTGGGCGATGATCCGCTCCTCCAACCGCCGGAACTCCTCCGGGTCGAAGGGGATGCCCGTGCCGTCGGGGTTGTTGTGCAGCAGTTCCCAGTGCCGGACCCGCCAGTCGATCTCGGCCTCGCGGTCGCGGGGCGCGCCCATCTCCTCCCACAGGGCGAGGAGGTCCGGTGGGAACCCCGGTGCCTCGTAGGAGATGCCGCCCAGCGGCGTGGTGCCGATGAACGTGGCGGTGAGCACGCGCTCCGGGTGGTCCAGGAGCAACAGCTGGGCGAGCATCCCGCCCATGGACATCCCGACCACGTGCGCCCGTTCCACGCCCAGCGCGTCGAGGACCGCGACGGCGTCCCCGGCGAGGTCGGTGATGGCGTAGGGCCGCTCCCCGAAGATCTCCGTGGAGCGACCGGTGTCGCGGTGGTCGTAGCGGATCACCCGGTGGTGCCGACCCAGCGCCTCGACGAAGGGCTCGGGCCAGGTGAGGCCGGAGGCGTTGGCACCCATGATCAGGAGGAGCGGGGAAGCGGTCCGATCACCGCTCTCCTCGACCCACAGGCGGATGTCGGGAGCGATGTCGATCAAGCGTTCCATGGTCTCCACCATGACGCACCGCGATCATCCGCGTCCACCGCTTTCCCGGAGAGCTCACGGAGCCTCTCCCTCCCTCAACGGGGCGGCTTACCTGCGGGCTTTCCGAAACGGAGGGGGATTGCGGCCCGGGAGCGACGCCGACGGCCCATCCACCGACGGCGAGCCGGGCGCACACCACCGCCGCGCTCCCCGGGAGCATCGGTTGCAGGATGCCGGGCACACGCCATGTCCGCACGAGAAGAGCGCCGCCCGTGACCAGCGCGCCGCCGCCGAGCCACTTCGCCATCCGCCCGGCCATGTCCGGCGCCTCGGGTGGTTGGCCACCGTTGCGGCTGTCCGGCCCACCCCGTGATCCCATAGCCGTGGAGCAGCCGGACGGTAACCACCGGGTCGATGACGAGTAGGGCCGTGCCCACCCCGACCTGCCCACCGATGGACGACCGAGTGGACCCCCTCGTCCCCGCCCCCGCTCCCTCCCCGCACGGCGTTCCGCCCCGTACACGGTTCGGTGTGCGGGTGGAGCAGCCGTCACGGACAGGGAAGTCGCCTTCTCGGTGGTGTCGTTGACGCTCGTACGGCGGAAAGGGGTCGGCCGCGGGGGACCCGGCGCCGGAATCGCCTCGGGCGAGGGGTTCACGTGCCCCCGCGTGCCCCGCCGGGTGGAGAGCCGGAACGGGGACGGCCCCGGACCGGATGTGCAGGTCAGGGGCCGTGCGGGGCGGAGGCTGTGGGATTTGAACCCACGGTGAGGGGTTACCTCACGACGGTTTTCAAGACCGCTCACCCCAACGGCCTGTCACCCCTGCTGACCTGCCGAAACGCGGAGAACTCGACCGCTCGGTGGCCATCCTGGCCACAGGATGGCCACAGCCACCGCAACGGCCGCTTCTCCTGGAGCCTCGAGCGCTTCGTGGGAAGCTGAGCTGTCGATAGACCTGACCCTCATTTGGTCGAGCACGGCCACCCATCGTTCCGGTCCTCATTTCTGAGGGCCACTCAAGCTTTTTGAGGCAGTATGGGCTGGACGCTGGACACAACGGGCCTCACCGGGCTCCCAGGGCTGTCACTTCCGCAATGCGGGATCTGCCACGAGGCGGCTTGTGAATCCGGCATCGCGCAAGCGCTCATACGCTGCGGTGACGTCCTTGGGTATGGGCTGCTCAATCATGAACCCCTGCTGCGGGTAGATCATGAGTCGCTGCTGTGCACCGGCCAACATGTCGATGACCAAACGCGCGTCTCCGATCGAGTCGACGTAGTCGGTCAGGGTCATGGGTGTGGACACGCTGACCCACTCGACTTCGGGCCACAGCTTGCGGGCGGTTGCATAGGCCCGTCGTTCTTCATACGGCTTGCTGACCAGGAGGACGGATGAGACGGGAGTCCTGTGTTCTTCGAGTAGTTCGCGAGAGAAGCGGATGTTCTCTCCCGTGTTCCGGGCCCGCGCCTCAACAAGGATGACCTCGGCTGGCACCCCCAGTTCCATCGCCCGCTCGCGGTAGTGCTCGGCCTCCCCTCGAGGCATGCGGTCGTGTGTGGTGCGGCTGGTCGCCCCGGTGAAGACAATCAGCGGCATCATGCCCCGGTGGTAGAGATCAGCGGTTGTCTCTGCGACTCCGAGGTCATGACTGCCGAGGCCGATCGCGACAGAGCATGGGCGCGGTTCATGGCCCATCTGCTGGAAGTCCCAGAGTCGCTGGGCATCAGCCCATGTCTGTGCTGAGATCACTTGCTCTCGCCCTCCGCTTTCGCCGAGTCGGGGACCTTGAAGTCGTACGTCCAGGAGAAGCGCGTCGCCGCGTGAACGCCGATCGCGAACTCCACCACGGTCCCGTCGGCCGTGTACGTCGTCCGGTGCAGCTCCACCACCCATTCGCCGGGCGCGAGCTGGAGCAGCTGGACTTCGTCCGCCGTGGGGGTGCGAGCGAACAGGGTCTCCTGCATGTGGTCGATTTCGTATCCCGCGTCGTACAGGACACGGAAGCCACCGCCCCGACCGGCGGGTCCCGGCGTGGGGTCGACGATGCGCGTCCCTTCCACGTGCTCGGGACGGTAGTAGCTGGTCAAGGTGTGTGTTGGCTGTGCGCCTTCCTTGACCACGCGCGCCCGTGCGTAGACCTCCGCGCCTTCCGGTAGGCCGTGTGCCCGGGCGACGGCGGCCGGTGCCGCTACACGGCTGACGGTCTGGGTCTGTTCGTTCCGCTTGTACGTGCGTCCGGACGCCACGCGGTCCGCGATGAAGGCCACCTCATCGCCGTCCCGCCACTTGGCCTTGTCGTACCTCGCGATGCCGAGTCGCTTGAGCGGGGCCCGCTCACGGACGACCGTGCCGTGGCCGCGTGAGGACGTGACCAGCCCTTCGGCTTCCAGCGCCTTGTAGGCCGCGTGGACCGTGGACTTCGAGCCTTCGCCCGCTTCCACCAGGTCCCTGATCTGCGGCAACTGGTCACCGGGCGCGTACTCGCCCTTCCTGATCTGTTCGGCCAGTCGGTCCGCGAGCTCTCGCCACTTGGGCGCCATGCGGCACTCCTTTCGACATCGACCAGTGAAACACAGTCCTAGGACTGTTGACAGTCTCGGGACTGCGGTGCATGGTTATCTCGAGTCGCCCGCAGTCCTAGGACTGCAAGGGAGATTCGCTCGGATGGGCCTTCTTTGAGCTGCCCACCTGACGGTGGGTGGGCTCTCGTCTCGCTAACGAGGGGCCTGCGTTACCGAGCACTCGGTGCCCGGAGGCGTCCCGTGAAACGGCGCTGAAGGAAGCACCCGGACCTTGAGAACTCAACAGAGTGCATCAACGCAGATCAACGAGTGTTTTTGGTCCTCGCCACCGGCCGAACGGGGTCGGTGGCGGGGGTCATGGCCACTCGTGGTCACCCCGGGGATGCGGCGGTCAACCACCACCACAGACGACCCGCCGCCCCCGGATCCCCTTCCGACTACCGAAAGGACCCCACCATGTGGGCGAGCATCATCGCGGTCATCGGCACTCTCGCCGGAGCCACCGTCGCCGGTCTTCTCCAGCACCGGGCGGCCCGTGCCGGTCGCACCGAGGAGCGCGCGGCCGAACTGCGGCGCGACCGCATCACCGCCGTGACCGAGCTGGCGGCGTCCCTCAGCGACCACCGCCGGGCGATGTGGGAGCTGAAGGACGCCGAACTGACCGACGCCTCCCCCGACCGGGTGCGCAAGCTCCTCGACACCTCGCACGAGACCCGCTCGGAGATCACCTCACCGTCCGTTCGCGTCCGGCTGCTGGTCTCCGACGCGACGGTCCGGAACGCGGCCGTTCGTGCCACCCGCGCCACCTACGCCATCCGCGACGCGGCCGACCTTCGGGAGCTGGAGTCGCTGCGCGCCGGTGCCCTGGAAGCTCACGACGCCATGGTCGAGGCCGCCGGAACCTCTCTTCGCTGAGCCCCACCAGTGCTCTTGATCCCCGCCACCGGCCGAACGGGGTCGGTGGCGGGGGTCATGGCCACTCGTGGTCACCCCGGGGATGCGGCGGTCAACCACCACCACAGACGACCCGCCGCCCCCGGTCTTCCTTCAACCGACAGGAGAGACCCGTTGTGAAGAGCTTCATCGGTCGGCACGAGGTACGCGACCAGCACGACTACACCGAACTGTCCCTTGGCACCGACCCGGCCCTGTGGTTGGGAGTCGAGGGAGAGAGCGACACCGAACGGGCGGCCCGGCTGGACGCGGCCCGGGACATCCTGGCCGATGACCCCGGCCTGTACGCCCGTGCGCTGCGGGCCGTCGCCCCGCACCTCCCGGAGACCTCCGAGGTGCCGGTTGCCGTCCTGTTCGTGGCGGGGGTGGCGGCGTGAAGCTGCAAGCGTTGATGGGCAACAGCGGCGGGGTGTGGAAGGTGTTCGTGCCCCTGCTGGGCAGCGTCTCCAACTGGCCCGAGCACCGGTGGCCGCACGGGGTGCCGATCCCGACTCCGGCCGCGCGCCGGGAGGTGCTGGCCGATCTGGGCTATGAGCCGCTGCCGGGTGCCGCGTGGCGGTGGGAGGAGTGTCCGGCCGCTTCGGCGGAACCGGACGACCCGCACGCGCCCGTGGACCTGATCGCCGCCATCGAGCTGCGCGAGCGCGGTGGGGAGGTGGCGGCGTGAACGCGGTGAAGTCGTTCCTGCTGTGGGCGGGGCTGCTGGCCCTGGTGTGGGTCTTCCCCTCGCTGGCCGCCGCCGTCATCGGCGTGGCCGGTGCGCTGGCGGTACTGGCCGCCGGTCACCCGGTCCTGTTGTCCTTCGCTCTCGGGCTGGCCGCCGGTACCCGGTGGAAGCGTCGGATGCGGGGGTGGGCGGCATGAGTGCCACCGAGATGAGCACGGTCATCGGCCGGTCGCTGACCCGGGTGCAGAAGGTCGTGTTGACGGCGGCGTTCGTGCCGATGTTGGCCACCGGTGTCGCGGGTGGGATCGGGACGTACAGCAACATCGAGTCCGCCTACGGCGCGGGTACCGCGATGGGTGCGGTGGCCGCCGGTGAGGGTGCGACGGCGGTGTTGGCGCTGGTGCTGCTGGGGTTGACGCTGTTGGGGCAATCCTCCCCGGCGGTGGTCCGGGCGGGGCTGTGGCTGCTGCCCGCCGCCGCGTCCGCGATGTCGGTGACGGCCGCCGACGATGTGGGGCAGATGGTCGTCTACGCCATCACCCCGATGGGGATGACGGTGGCCGCCGAGGGGATGGCCTTCCTGGCCCGGCGGATCGTGGTGCACCAGAACGGCGGTCGGGATGTGGAGGCCGACGCCCGGGCGGCGGCGGTGGTCCAGGAGTTGGCCTACCACCGGGCCCGCGCCACCTCCCACCCGGATGAGGGCAAGCGCAGGGCCTCCGAGCGGCGGGCCTGGAAGCTCGCCCGCCGGGTCGGTCGGGAGGACCCGGCGTTGGCCGGTCGGCTGCTGACCATCCAACGCGACCGCTTGCAGGCCGGTGCGGACGCCGCCCTGGCCGCCATGTTCGGCGGCACCCCCACCACCCCGACCGATGTCCCGACCGGGGTTCCGGTGCTGCCGGTGGCCACCCCTCTCCCGGCCGTCGTGGCCGCCCCGGTCGACGCGGTGGCGAATGCGGAGGAATCCATACGGACGACTGCAAAGTGGTCGCCCCCTGGCCTGCCCGAACAGCCGTCCGCCCCCGGGGCCGGGTCCGACCCGGTCGCCCCGCCGGTCGGGCCCGAATCCGACTCGGGGAGCGCTTCGGTCGCCCCCGACTCCCCGCCCCGACCGCTGGTGGCCGCCGCCGACCGACCCCGACCGAGTCGGCTCACCACACCGGTGCCACCCTCCGCGACCCGCACAGCCGTGCCGCGCCGATCCTGGGACCAACTCCTGACCGAGGCGCGGTCGGTGACCGACGACTGGGCGGATGAGGCGTTGACCGCCAACGCCATCCGACAGGCGGTGCGCACCTCCGCCGACAACGCCCGCCAACTGCGCGAAGCCCTGCGCGCCGAACGTGCCGAGAGGGTGAGCGCGGCGTGATCCGGCGGCGTGTGCTGGACCTGTGCTGCGGCGCGGGTGGTGCGGGGCGGGGCTACGCCGAGGCCGGGTACGAGGTCACCGGCGTGGACATCCGCCCCCAGCCGAACTATCCCTACCGCTTCGTTCTCGCGGACGCGATCGACCACCTGGCCGACCTGATCGACACCGGCGAGATCGAGCGCTACGACCTGGTGCACACCTCCTGGCCGTGCCAGACCTTCGCCCGGGTCACCGCCTGGCGCGGGAACCGCGACTCCCACCCGGACCTGCTGACCCCCGGCCGGGAGCTGTTGGAGCGGTGCGGGCGGCCGTGGGTGATGGAGAACGTACCCGAGGCCCCGATCCGCCCCGACTACCTGTTGTGCGGCTCGATGTTCGGCCTGAACATCCGCCGCCACCGGGCGTTCGAAACCTCCTGGGGCGGGGGCGGGCAACTCCTCCCGCCGTGCTGGCACCACCCCCGCCTCCTGCCCTTCGCCCACAAGGGCGAACGGGCCTACGCGGACGCCATGGGCTGCACCTGGATGACCAACCGGGAGGCACGTCAGGCCATCCCACCGGCCTACACCCGGTGGATCGGCGAAACCGTGCACTCCCACCTCCCCGAAACGACCCTCCGGTGAGCCGCGCGTACGCGGATGTCTTGGACCCCGAGGGGGTCCGGTACGGCATCCCGACCTATCCGTGGCGGGCCGCTCCGGAGGGGTTGGCGACCCGTCGCCAGTTGCGGGCGGTCGGGTTGCGGCCCGGTGGTCAGGAACCGGTGGCGCAGGTGATGCGCCTGCGTCGCCGGGGCCGGGCCCCGCTGGTCGGCCACCTCTACCGCATCGAGCGCGCCAAGCCGGTCCGGCCGATGACACCGGGCCGGGCCGAAGCGTTGGCCAAGGCGATGCAAGCGCGCCGGACCTGTCCGGCCTGCGGGCGGGTCGCGGACTACTGCATCCCCACCTCGCTCGGCATGTGTGTGCCGTGCGCCTATCCCACCGAGCTGGCCGCGTGAACCGCCGCTGCTGACAGCTGCCCGATCCGCCCGGCCCGGTGCCGGGCGGTGAGGGGAGCCGGGACAGACCCGGCCCGCGCCAGACAAGGGGAATCACCGTGTCCGACTTCACCCACCTGTGCGTTTTGACGATGGAAGCGGCCGGCGGCCGGCGGATGACGTTCTCCACCGAGGTCCACCTTCCGCCCGGCATGACCCGGGGCGAGGTGTTCGTGCAGGCCCGTGACCACCTCGCCGACCAGGAGCCCGCCATGGCCCGGGGCGTCGTGTTGTTCTTCGACGTCCAGCCCCTCGCGCTCTGAGGCATCACCCCCACCGAATCGCCCTGTGGGGCGGCTGGAGGCTTCCCGGCATCGGCCGCCCCACAGGGTCCCACTTCGTTCGAGTCGAGCCCGAAGGAAGGGTTTGTTCATCATGACCGACACGACCACGGCCGTGAACGGGACCGCGCCGCCGGTCCCCCCGGCGGCCATCACCCTGGCCAAACCCACCGATGCCACCGCACCCACCATCCCGATCCCGGTGCCCGCGCCGGTGCCGGGTGTGGTCCCGGAGACGTTCCGCCCCACCGAGGAGACCGCTTCGGTCATCCCGGCCGCCGGAGAGGAGAGCGAGGGGAGCGGTCCGCGTCCGGTGGATCCGCCCGGTCTGGCCGGGTCGGGGGTGCGGGGGGAGGTGCGGCGGCCGATTCTGGCGCCGTGGCTGACCCACCGCGCGGACCTGTTTGCCACCGTGGGGCGGGCGGGGGCGCGGGCGGGGTATGTGTGCGCCTACCACGGCCTGCGCACCGTGGGCGGGATCTATCCGGCCCGGTTGGCCTTCCGCGCGCCGGTGGGGGCGGCCCGGCTGGTGCGCGGGGTCTGGCGCTGGGCCTCCGATGCGGAGAGCGCTCCGTTGCGGGCCCACGCGGTCAGCACGCAGGACAGCGAGGAGTATCTGCGGCTGGATCGCACCCGGATCTCCCGGGTGCGATGGCGCTCCCTGGTGCTGGCCGCCTCGCTGCTGTTCGGCACCACCGGAGCGCTGGCCCTGTATGTGGTGGCGCCCGGTTGGCTGGCCGCCGTCGCGGCCCTGTCGGTGGCGGCGTTGGGGATGGCCGGGCAGGAGCGGGATCGGCCGGTGATCGGCCCGGCGGTGCAGGTCACCGAGGTGCCCAAGCTGACGTCCTCACTCGTGCTGCGGGGGCTGGATGCCATCGGCCATCCCCGGATCGGCGCCGCCATCAAGAAGGGCGGGGAGATGAACGGGATGCGCTTCACCTCCGAGATCACCCGGGATGGGCCCGGCTACCGGGCCGAACTCGATCTGCCCTACGGCGTGACCCCGGACGATGTGATGGACAAGCGCACCGAACTGGCCTCCGGCCTGCGCCGCAAGCTCGGCTGCGTGTGGCCCTCCGGCGACCCTGCCGAGCACGAGGGCCGCTTGGTGCTCTGGGTGGGGGACAAGCCGATGAACGAGACCCGCCGCCCGGCCTGGCCACTGGCCAAGAAGGGCACCGTCGACCTCTTCGCGCCCGTGGCGTTCGGCAACGACCAGCGGATGCGGGAGGTCGAGGTGACGTTGATGTTCGCCTCGGTGGTCGTCGGCTCCATCCCCCGGATGGGCAAGACCTTCCTGATGCGGCTACTGCTCCTCATCGCCGCCCTTGACCCGCGGGCCGAGTTGCACGCCTTCGACTTCAAGGGCACCGGCGACTTCCGGGCCCTTGAGCCGGTCTGTCACCGCTACCGCGCCGGGGAGGAGGACGAGGACATCGAATACGTGCTGGCCTCCCTGCGGGAGCTGCGCGAGGAGCTGCGGCGCCGCGCCAAGGTCATCAAGTCCCTGCCGCTGACCCGCTGCCCCGAATCCAAGGTCACCCCCGAACTCGCGAATGACCGGGAACTCGGGCTGCATCCGGTGGTGGTCGGGTTGGACGAGTGCCAGGTGGCCTTCGAGCACCCCGACCACGGGGCGGAGTTGGAGGCGATCTGCACCGACCTGGTCAAGCGCGGCCCCGCGCTGGGCATGGTCGCGATGTTCGGCACCCAACGCCCGGACGCCAAGTCGCTGCCCAAGGGCATCTCCGACAACGCCGTGCTGCGGTTCTGCCTGAAGGTCATGTCACAGGTGGCCAACGACATGGTGCTCGGGCAGAGCATGTACAAATCCGGCTACCGCGCCACCATGTTCGCCCGCTCCGACAAGGGCATCTGCTGGATGGCCGGTGAAGGCGACGACCCCCGCATCGTCGCCTCCACCTTCATCGACGCCCCCGCCGCCAAGACCATCGCCGCCCGCGCCCGCGCCGCCCGGGAGGCGTACGGCAACATCACCGGCCACGCCGCCGGACACGCCCCCGAGACCCCGGATGAGGGCCCGGACGTGCTGGCCGACGTGCTGACGGTCCTGGAGGCCGGGGAGGACAAGGCGTGGTCGGAGACCATCGCCGCCCGCCTGGCCGCCCTGCGCCCGCAGGTCTACGCCGGATGGGAGGCCGAACAGCTCACCGCCGCGCTCAAGCCGCACGGGGTGCGCACCCGCCAGGTGTGGGGCACCACCAAGGCCGGAAAGGGCGCCAACCGGCGCGGCATCACCCGCTCCGCCATCACCACCGCCATGACCGAACGTGACCAAAACCGCGATCGGGACTGAACCGGAAGCCCGCTAGGACTAGCGGCCCCTCCTGCTAGACCTAGCGTCCCCGCTAGCGCCCCACCACTGCGGTGGCCTGCGACCTAGCTTCTAGCAGGCCACCGCCCCCACACCCGCGTTCTCGCCTAAAACCCGCCCGGGAGGCACCCGTGCCCACCACCCTCGCCTGCCTGTTAGCCATCACTCTCGGTTACATCCTGCTGTGTGCGGTCGCCCCGTTCCGCACCTGCCGCCTGTGCAACGGACTGGGCTTCGCCCTGCGCACCGACCGACACGGACGCCCCACACGCGGCCGGGCCTGCCGCCGCTGCCACGGCAACGGCCGACACCTGCGCACCGGCCGCCGCGCCCACGAACTCGCCGCCCGCATCCACCACCACGCCACCCCCCACCTCAGGAAGGGCCCGCGATGACCGAACCCCGCATCACCCTCATGGCCGCAGGCGAACTGCGCGACGCCCTCACCGCCCACCGCGCCGGGGACACCCCCGCCGCCATCGCCGCACTCATGAGCATCGACCCCGACTCCTGGGCCGCCATCGAACACCGCCTCGCGACCCTCGGCGGCACCCTCACCGAACTGCTCCCCGACACCCACTGAACCCTCGAAACCGCCGGGGCGGCGGTCAACCACCACAGACGACCCACCGCCCCGGCTTCCCCAACCGGCCATACGACCGACAGGAGATACCAGGATGACATCCGACCCCCGTTCCGCGCTGCTGCGCGCCGCTTTGGATGCGGCCGAACGCGGTTGGCCGGTCTTCCCGCTGCGGCCGGGCACCAAGCGCCCGGCCCTGCACCGAGAGGACCGCTGCCCCGGCACCGGCCCGTGTGCGGCCGGGCACCTGAAGTGGGAGCAGCGCGCGACCACCGACCCGGCCCGTATCCGCGCCGCGTGGTCGATCCGCCCGTTCAACGTCGGCATCGCCACCGGCCCGGCCGCCCTGGTCGTCATCGACCTCGACCGGCCGAAGGACGGATCGGACACGCCTTGCGGCGTGACGACCTTTCGGGCGCTCTGCGAGCGCGCCGGGCACGCCGTCCCGGATACCTACCGGGTGCGGACCGCCAGTGGTGGGGAGCACCTGTACTTCACCGCCCCCGAGGGGGCCCGGTTGGGCAACACGGCCGGGACCATCGGCGAGCTGGTGGACTCCCGGGCGTGGGGCGGCTACGTGGTCGCGGCGGGCAGCACCACCGACACCGGCGCGTACGAAGCCGTGAGCGGCGGTGCGGTGGCCCCTCTGCCCGAATGGCTGCACACCATCTTGAAACCCGCCCCCGCACGCCCCGGGGGGCCGCTGGTGCTTCCCGTGGTCGACGGCAGCCGCGCGGCCCTGGCCGCACTCCGAGCCGAGTGCGCCGTGGTGGCCGCCGCGCCGGACAAGCAGCGCAACACCACGCTCAACCGCTGCGCCTTCAAGGTGGGGCGGTTCGTCGCCTGGGGCGACATCTCCCGGCACGTGGTCGAGGAGGCCTTCCAAGGGGTGGGAGAGGGGCGGGGGCTGACCGCTGTTGAGTGCCGCGCCACGATCCGCAGCGCTCTGGACGGCTCCATCCGCAAGGCCCGGCCCCGGGAGGCGGCGTGAACGCCCCCCGATCCTCCCCCTTGGAAGGCCAACCGCCAGCGAGGGGCGGGAAGGTCGCCGAACCCGCCCCGCCCCTACCCACCGTGGGCGGCCGACAGGTCGTCGCCCGAAGGGCGCCCGAAGAAGGCTCGAACCCGCACCGGCCCACCGGGCGGTTCCCGGTGGCGTGGCTGCACATCGTCGCCCCCGGACGCGGCACCACCCCCACCGCGAGCAGCTGGTGCGAGTGCGGGCACCGGGCCCGCGCCGTCGGCCGCCTTCGGGTGCTCGCCCTGATCGACACCCACCGGGCGCACCGGGCTCTCTGCCCCCTGCGCACCACCACGACGAACGAGAGGAGGGGAGCGGCGTGACGGGGAAGGAGGAGTTGCCCGCGCCGTCCAATCCCCTGGCCGTCGCGCGGCGGTTGCTGCCGGACTGGCGGGATGAGGCCGGGCGGCTGGTCTTCCGGCGCTGGCGTTCGTCGTGGATGCGCTGGCACGGCTCGTGCTGGCGGGAGCTGGACGAGCAGCAGGTACGCGCCGGGCTGTACCGGCGCCTGGAGCACGCCGTCTACGACGGCGGGGAGCGGGACGGTCAGCAGGTGATGCGGGAGTGGGCGCCGACCAAGCAGAAGATCGGGAACCTGCTGGACGCGCTGGGCGCCATCACCCTGCTGCCCACCGAGATCGACGCCCCCGCCTGGATTGACCCAGACGCCGAACGGGACCAGGGCCCGATCGTGGCATGCCGAAACGGGCTTCTGCGCATCCGTGATCGGGAGCTGCTGCCTCACACTCCGGGGTTCTTCAACCACGTCTCGGTGCCCTTTCCCTACGACCCCGGCGCCACGGCGCCCACCTGGCTGGAGTTCCTGGGCAAGGTGTGGCCGGACGCCCCCGATGCGGTGGCCGCCTTGCAGGAGTGGTTCGGCTACGTGTTGTCGGGGCGCACCGACCAACAGAAGATCCTGCTGATGGTCGGCCCCTCGCGTTCGGGCAAGGGCACCATCGCCCGGGTGCTCAAGGAGTTGGTCGGCCGGGACAATCTCGCCGGTCCCACCCTCGCCGGGCTGGGGACCAACTTCGGGCTGGCGACTTTGATCGGCAAGCCGCTGGCGGTCATCTCCGACGCTCGGCTCTCGGGCCGGGACAACAGTCAGGTGGTGGAACGGCTGCTGACCATCAGCGGTGAGGACACCATCGACATCGACCGCAAGTACCGCGAACAGTGGACCGGCAAGCTGCCCACCCGAATGATGCTGCTCTCCAACGAGCTGCCGCACTTCGGGGACGCCTCCGGGGTCATCGCCCGCCGCTTCATCGTGCTGAACATGACCGTGAGTTGGCTGGGCAAGGAGGACCCCACGCTGTTCGACCGCCTGGTCGCGGAGATGCCCGGCATCCTCAACTGGGCCCTGGAAGGGCTGGCCCGTCTCCAGCGCACCGGGCGGATCACCGAACCGGTCTCCAGCCGCGAGGCGGTCACCACCATGCAGGACACCGCCTCCCCCACCTCCGCGTTCATCCGCGAACGCTGCACCACCGGCCCGGCCTGCACCATCCCGGTGGACACCCTGTGGGCCGTCTGGCGCGAGTGGGCCGAGGACAACGGGGTGCGCCCGGGCAACAAACAGCTCTTCGGCCGCAACCTGCTCTCCGTCGTCCCCCAGCTCAACCGCACCCGGCCCCGGGCGCCGTCCGGCGAGCGGATCGCCACCTACCACGGGATCACCCTCACCGGTTGACCCCACATTCCCCCGGGTCGCGGCCCATCGCGACCCATCACCCCTGACCTGCCGCTTTCCCAGATCCCCGGCACGGCCCGTCGCGGCCCGGGCACCCATGCCCCGGGCCGCGCCCGGCCGTCCGGGACCGAAACGAAAGCGCAGGTCACAGCCTTGGGCCGCGATGGGCCGCGACCCACAGCAATGTAGGTCCAACTTCACCGAGGAGAAGTGACCATGGCCCCCGAACGCATCATGCTCACCCTTCCCGAAGTCCTCGCCGAGATCCGCATGAGCCGCGCCGCCTTCTACCGCATGAGGGCCCGGAGTCAGGCTCCCGCGCTCATCAAGCTCCCCAACGGACAGCTCCGGTGCCGACGCAGCGACCTGGACGCGTGGTGGAACGCGCAGGGGAGCACCGCCGCCTGACAAATACCGTCCGAGAAATCAGCCCCACCGGGGCGCGCCGTTCGTCGGCGCGCCCCGTTCCTTTGCCGCAAGGAGTGCGTTGCTTACCTACGACGTTCGCATCTGGGGAATCAGGGCCCGGAACAGCAAGTCCGCCCCCTTCCAACTTCGCTGGAGGGTGGGCCCCGAGGTTCACCAGGAGCGCTTCCAGACCAAAACTCAGGCGGACGGCCGCCGATCGGAGTTGATGTCGGCCCTTCGAAAGGGGCAGCAATTCGACACGGATACCGGACTTCCCGCCGATGAGCTTCGGGAAAAGAACTCCCCCACCTGGTACGCCCATACCTGCGAGTACGTGGTGATGAAGTGGCCCGGGGCGGCCGGGAAGCAGCGCGCCAGCATCGCCGAATCGCTGGCGGTCGTCACGGCCGCGCTGACCGATCAGCGCAAGCGTGGGGCTCCCCCGGCGGACGTGCTGCGACGCGCCTTGCAGCAGTGGGCCTACCAGTGCCGACGTGACGGTAATGGGGAGCTGGTGAACCGGCTGGCGCTGGAGGACCCCCCGGAGGAAGAGGCCGGGGCCCTGGACTGGCTGGCCAAGCACTCGATGAAGGTCTCCGAGCTGGCCGATGCGACGAAGACGCGACAGGCCCTCACGGCTCTTTCCCTGCGTCTCGACAGGAAGCCTGCGGCGGAGAACACTTTTCGTCGCAAGCGAGCGGTATTCAGCAACGCCCTTCGCTATGCCGTCGAGCGGGGTGCACTTCCCGGAAATCCTCTGGCTCGCATCGACTGGGACCCTCCACAGACCGATGACGAGGTGGATTTCCAATACGTTCCGAGTCCTCGACAAGCCATGACTCTGGTACGTGGCGTCGCCGAGGACGGCCTGAGAGGCGAGCACCTGGAAGCGTTCTTCGGGTGCCTCTATTTCGCCGCCATGAGGCCATCCGAGGTGGCCGATCTGAAGAAGAGCAACTGTCGTCTCCCGGACTCCGGATGGGGCGAGCTGCTGTTGCGGGGAAGCCGCCCCGAGGTGGGCTCCGGTTGGACCGATGACGGCGAGTCCTACGAGGCACGAGCGCTCAAGCGTCGGGCTCGCAAAACCACCCGGCCCGTCCCCATCCCGCCCGTTCTCGTCGGCCTACTGCGGGAGCACCTGGAACGGCACCGGACAGCACCGGACGGCCGTCTCTTCCGGGCCGTCAACGGCGGTCGGGTGCGCTCGACGGAGTACACCGAGGTGTGGAAACGGGCCCGTGAGCGTGCGCTGACCCCGGAGGAGGTGGCTTCGCCTCTGGCCGAGGTGCCCTACTCCCTGCGGCACGCGGGCGTCTCGCTCTGGATCAGGGCCGGGGTCGACCCCACGGAAGTGGCCCGCCGTGCGGGCCACAGTCCAGCGGTGCTGTGGCGGTTCTACGCGAAGATTCTTCGCGGGCAGGAGCACCAGGCGAACGCCTTGATCGAGGCGCACCTGGGTGACGAGGTGGGCTGACATCCTGGCCACAGGTTGGCCACACGCGCTGGTCAAGAGTGGGACAAGCCGAGACAGGCCCGCACGCTCTGTGAGCGGAAAGAGCGGCCTCCCATTGTGGGGGCCGCTCTGACCTGCTGTTTCGTTGTCCCTGCGGAGGCTGTGGGATTTGAACCCACGGTGAGGGGTTACCCCACGACGGTTTTCAAGACCGTTCCCTTAGGCCGCTCGGGCAAGCCTCCCGTGCCCGTCCCACCAGGGGGCGGAGCGGCTACAGCCTACCGGCCGGAATCACCGGGAGGGATCCGTGGTCCGGACGGGGTCCTCCGGCTCCGGTTGGAGCCGCCCACCGGTCACCACTCTCTCCCGGGCGGAGGGCACCTGTACCAGGGTAGAAGCCTTCTCCTCGGGGCCCAAGACGCTGCGAGCCCGGACCTCGGCACCGGGGCACCGGGCTCGCTCGGTCACTACCGGAGGGACCGGAACGCCCCTTCGAGAGCCAGCGGCCGGTAGAGCTCCCTCGCGTGGCGCCCCGAGGTGGCCACTTCGTCGCAGAGCTTCCGCAGCCGCCGGGGATCGATGATCCCGAAGTCGACCAGGACGGACTCCGGGAGCCACTTCCGGAGCAGAGGCAGGCCATGTCGGAACATCGCCTTCTCGCAAATTCCTGAAAAGTTCTCACGCAAGCGTGGATGAATCACATCTCGCGAGAACCCTTCCACTTCCAGCAATGCTCGCATCAGACGCTTATTCCGACGCCATTCCAAAGGTAGCGACTCGGCGAAACGCAGTACGAGGGGACTGGCCAAAGGACTGATCGGCCACAGCCCGTTGGACATGGCAGTTCTGCTGTGAACCGCCAACGCCGCCAAAGTAGAGGCGTGCAGAACCGAAGCAGGAGCCAAGTCCGCCTTAAGAGAGGGCAAAAGTTTCTTGGCACACGGACCGAGGTGATCGGGGATCGGGTGCACGTTCCATGCGTCACCCGTAATCTCTCGCTCCTCGGGTCGCTGGAAGCACAACTCATCTCCTCCAATTCCGGTGAAGAGCCATCGAACCCCCTCTGCGGACAAGCGTCTGTAAAGCTCGCCCATAGCCTCAACATAGGTTCCATCCGTTGGGCTGGACCGTCGCCCCAAGAACCGGAATCCTGCCGGGTGAAACGGGCCATGGTTCCCAGCACGTAAGGTCACGTCGGAGCCCAATTGCCCGTGCTCGATGATCTGATTCCGTCGCCGGGCCTGCTGAACTCCCACTTCTCCATCAAGAATGAGAGCAGCGGTCCGCATCGGGCCGATGGTTCGGGAAAGAGAGACAGCCGTCACAGTGCTGTCCATTCCGCCGGAAAGCTCGACAGCACTTCGGGAGAGATCCACGGGCCTTGCAGAAACCTCTTTTTGCAGAAGGTCGGCGAACACGGAAACAGGTTCTGCGTCGAGGCGCAGGATCCGGGGACGAGAGTGCAGAGCTGCTTCCGGGTAGTGAATTCTCAGACCTTTTATGGCATCCCATACAGCCGTTGCACGCTCGGTAAGAAGTCGGCTCGCACGAAATGGCGTGGCCGTGCTGTACCTCGTCCTGTACGACAGGGTTGCGGTTACCTCCCTGAACTCCATTTCCTCAACCTCAGGATCCAGATCAAGAAGATCCCAGGAACCGGCCAGAAAATTCCCGAAGGAACGTAGGTAAACCGGAGCGACACCGCGTTCACCTGTTGAGACACGCACCTCCCCATTCGGACTTGTGTGAACCGTTACGGCCTGCAAAGGCCAGCACTCGGGCAACCTGATGCCATCCTGGAAGACGGGATCGGACAAGCGACGCCGAGTCGAAAAAAGCCGCGCTTCCCCAGTGGCAACCTCCCGTACCACGAGACATGAAGCCCTAGATGAGTTCTCCGTCATTTCATGCTCGATGGCGGGATGGTCATACGGCTCAATCCATGAAGACCCGGAAGCCCACCGCCTCCCGTCCCACTCCCACCTCTTGCTTCCATTCGACACGGTCAGCCTCATCCTGAGCATCGCTTTCTCCTCCCCCTCACCTACAAACCGGGGCCGACCCCGCAAGAGGCCGACCCCGGTAAGATGACTCAGATGTCGTCGGTCTCCGTATTGGTGTCGTCGTTACCCTGCTTCTTGGTGTAGAGCAGTTCCAGCGCGGGAACCTCCCTGACCTCCTGGTCAGCGAAGACCCCGTCGAACGGCGAATCCTGCTGCATTCTCACTTTCCTTTCTACTCGTTGACCTTTTTGGTGGTGCAACCGTCGCTCATGGGAACGACGGAGTCTGTGATGACCCCAGCCAACTCGGGCTGAGGCTCGGAAGGACGAGCCATCAGGTATGCCCTATGCCCTTTGCGTTCTGGAGTGTGGACGAGCTGCCAACCCTGCTCGTCTCGGTAATAGACCATGAGTCGATGAGAAAAAGTTCCTCGTCGAACCCAATCAATGCCGTTGTGGGCCGCGCGATCCAGCGCCCATAGCGCCATGATCTGCCCGGGCCGCTCTCTCCGATAAGCAGGGTGGGTGAAAGAAGTTGCGAGAAAGTAGGCGCTTTGCTTCAGTTCTTCATCACTCCATCCCCATGCCGGCGTCTTGTCGTACAAGCTGGTGCAGCCAATGACACGCCCCTCCGGGGAAACCAAAACCCAAACCGGTTTACCTGATCCCGCCTGTGACGCAATCACTTCCACATCCTCATTACTGCGAGGCCAGTCCGGAATTCCCTGCTCACGCATCCATGCCATACGTTCCCGGACCATCTCTGAAATCTGGCCCCGATCCTCATCCAAAGCGAGGCGCATTTCGTACACTGAGCACCCTTCTAGCACTATTCATTCATTCCTTGGGCCGCAGCCGACAACTAGCCCGGATGATTGTCCTGGTGCTTGATCGCCACCGTCACGAAAGAATCAGAAGACTAGACAGCTACATGATTGAGTTCGTTCAATCTCCAGTCGACGACAAAGTCGACCTTGATGGGTCGGGCCGAAACCGAGTAGAAAACTTCCCCATCGTGGCGCCCACATATTCTGTCGATCCCACCGGCGTTGACACTGATTTGCCGACCCTGCACCAAGGCGGAAAGCTGAATTTCTTGATACCGAATGTCACTCCTCCACTCCCGAAAGACATGGCCGGGATCCGGGCTGTGAGGGGTGGAGCGCGTGGAACGGGAAAGCGGAAGATTCTGGCTTCGGGTCCAACGCCTCGGACAGACGGCGTGCTTGTTCCCGCATCCATCTCAATGCCAGACGTGGAGAGGCCGCTCGATATCCCCCGAGTATCCATTCCCCTTCGGCTTCGGGGCTGTGGGCGATCACCTCACACCAGTAACCGTCATGGAACTCCGTCATCGCCAACCCCCGGACACCAGGCGGTATGAGTGTGTCTCCACCAGACGGAACGTGAAGTGCTCACCATGGCCGACCCGGTGCTCCCGCACCCAATCGACCGCGATGCGCCGAGCCGTGTCCCGACCGAGAGGGGATTCATCCCCGGGTAGCTCCACCGCCGGGCCTGCTCGCTCACACACGGCGCACTGCATGGTCACGGTGAAGGGCTCCGCATCCGGTTCCGTGTACACCTCGACGGTGAAGACGCGCATTCGATGAATCTCAGGACCCTCGCCGCCGAGTGACCTGAGGTGTGCCGCAATGCGTGCGCTCAGCTCCGCCTGACGCTCCCGCAGGTCACCCAGAGGGAGTGGCTCGGCCGATCCAACGTGACGTACTTCTTCGATCTCATCGACGGAACGCCGGACCTGGTCGCTCATCCCTCCTCCTTCCCCTGCTCCACTCCGAGGCGTACTGCGGCAGTCAACCTCCGAGCGGTCTCCACGTTGCAACGGCCCAGACCGATCAACGCCAAGGGGACGGGGCTCGTACACGAGGGGATGTCGAGGCCGAGTGACGGCAACCGAACACCGGCCTTCTCCAACGCGGTGGCCAACTCGTCACGGACCAGTTCGGCTTCCTGGATCTTCTCGGCTGCCGCACCATGTCTGCCTACCATCGCCACGTGTCTCGCTCCATGCGTTCGCCTGCCGCTTCGGCGGGGGATCACTAACCTTGCTCACTCCAGCGTGGCCCCGTCCGACCACAATCAGTAGGCATTCATGTCCCCAGTGCCCTTTGGGGAGATGGGAGATGCACCGTGCCCGCACGTCCGCGCGAACTCACCCCCGACCGGAGTAGCAGGCATCTCTTCGGTGCGAAGATGCGTGCTCACAGGGAACGGGCAGGCCTGAGCCTGGAAGCCCTGTCAGAGGTGGTGAACATCAGTCGGAGTCACCTGTCCCGTATCGAGACCGCGGACTCCATGCCTCCTCCCGACCTGGCGGCCCGCCTGGACGCCGCCTTCGGCACGGATGGCATCTTCGAGGAGCTGTACCGACTTGCGAGCAAGGAGATCCACCCCGATCAGTTCCAGCGCCGTATGGACCTTGAGTCGCGAGCCCAGGTCATCGGGGAGTACAGCGGTCAGATTGTGCCGGGTCTCATGCAGACACCGGAGTACGCGCGGGCACAGTTCAGAGAGGCCAACCCATGGGCATCGGAAGATCGGATCGAGGAGCTGGTCACCGCTCGTCTGAGTCACCAAGCTCTACTGGAGTCCACAGCCGCTGCTCTCAAGGACTACTCGGCTGTGCTCGATGAGGCGGTGCTCCGGCGGGGCTTCGGATCGCCGGTCGAGATGCGGGCCCAACTGTCCCGGCTCCTGAAGCTGACGCTCACGCAGAGAACCATGGTGCAAGTTCTCCCATTCTCCTACGGGGGACATGCACTGGTGGGTGGCTCCCTCACCCTGATGACCTTGGGCGATGGCAGGCGAGTGGCCTATGAGGAGAGCATCACGACAGGGACGTTGATGGAGGACCTGGAGAGCGTCACCGATCGCGAGCGGGCATACGATCTGTTGAGGGTATCGGCCCTGTCGCCCCGGGACTCGGCGGCGTTCATCAAGTCCGCGATGGAGGCACTTCCGACATGATCACCCAGCCTGACCTCTCCCTCGCGGAGTGGGTCAAGTCGAGCTACAGCGGCAACGGGGGCGGCAACTGTGTTGAATGGGCACCGGATCACACCAACACGGGTCCCGTCCGGGTTCGCGACAGCAAGAGCCCACACAGCCGTCCGCTCGCCTTCGAGTCGTCGGCGTGGGCGGCGTTCGTCACCGTCATCCGTGGTGATGACCTCGCCGTGTAGCTTCCACATACCCACGTGAAGCCCCGCTCTCCGCGAAGGAGGAGCGGGGCTTCGTCATTCCTGGTCACCCGGTTCAAAGTCTCTCAAACAGTTGCCCGCTACCACACCGACTGTAGCTAATTTTTCCAACTCCATGCCACCAGAGCAGCGAGCCCATTAAACTCCTTAGCACAGTAATCAGTACTACTCCTCGACGGTCAGAGAGAACCGATGGGGACCATCGACTTCAATTGGATAAAACCACGAAGGATGCATTATGGCAAAGTACGGCGCAGACTACCTGAAGCGACTGTTTGCCGCAGTGGAGAGATTCGAGCAAGCCTTCAACCACTGGATGGAAACCCAGGTGGAGAGCGACCATCTCAGCTCCCGCGGCCTGCACCCCACCGTCCGGGTAAAAACTGGACAGGATCAGGCGGTGGAACGAAAGCTTGAGCTTGATGTGGCGGAGACTGCGGGTGCTGCCGCGAGGGCTGTTGCCATTACCGGGGCGAGTATTGGTGTCGCCGGGATCGGCACCGTCGATCCCATTGCCAATTGGTCTCTCATGTCGTCGCCCAAAGCGCTTTTCACTCCCCAAGAAGTTCGCACCACGGCAGCCACGGTTCGGGGGCGGCTGAGCACAATGATCGACGAAGCGGAGGCAGAAACCGAGTTCGCCCTACCGGGATTCGCACCGTCCCAACTGCATCCGATCATCTGGACCGCAGCAGCCGCACACTGGACAACTCATCAGTACAGGGTTGCCGTGCGGGAGGCTTCTGAAGCACTCACATTGCACTGGAAGACAGTTTTGGGTCGCCACGACAGCAATGACACGCCGTTTTGGCAAGAGACGCTCTCACCCGGCGATCCCAAACCTGGCAAGCCCAAGCTCGTATGGCCCGGTGACCCTACTACCAAGACATGCAAGAGCATGCGGGGTGGTTTGGAGCCACTGGGCAAGGCGCTGACCAATCTGGCGACCGGATTGAATCTCACCGTCAGGAATGTTACGACGCACACTCGCGACGAATTGACCGAACAGGAAGGCATGGAAAGGCTCGCAGCATACAGCTATTTTGCCCGCTTGCTCGAAAAATGCGAAATCCATCGCGTCGGCGATGGGCCAAGTAGCGCCTGATTCATTTTTCAAGACCGTTCCCTTAGGCCGCTCGGGCAAGCCTCCCGTGCCCGTCCCACCAGGGGCGGGGCGGCTACAACCTACCGGCCGGGGTCACTTGACGGGATCCGTGGTCCGGACGGGGTCCTCCGGCTCCGGTCGACTCCGCCTCGGCCCGCCCTCCTCCCTCGACGGGGCGCGCTCTCGGAACTCCCGGGTTCGGAGGGTGAATCTCTCCTCTACGGCAAACGTGCCGACTTGCCGCCCCGGGGCCGACTGATCCCTCGCGGTGAAGGCCGGGCGTTCCCACCGGGAGTTGGGCGAGCCGGTCGGAGCGTGACCCGAGGCCGGGGGTTGCCGCCCACCCGGTGAGAGCGGGCGGGCGGCAACCCCGGTCGGGGTGAGGGGGATCAGTCGGGGAGTCGGTCCATGATCCAGGTGCACAGCTCCGCGGTGACGGCCGTGTGCGCGGTGGTGGTGGACGAACAGAGGAAGTCGTCCAACTCGCTGTTCTCGGGGCCGGCTTCATTGATGCTCGCGTACAGGTCGTCCTGCTTCTCAATGTCGCGGATCGCGACGGCGCTGACCGAGGGGACGAAGCACACGTCCTCGTACCGCAGGTCCGCCCTGCCACCGAGCTTCTCCATCGCCCGGGCGAGGATCCCGTAGGTGTGCAGCGTTCCGCCCGGCGCGCCGTCCAGCTCCGGGAAGTCGTCGGTCGTGATGGTCCTCTCGGCCTTCGGAAGCCTCCGGTTCAGGTAGGCGGCCGTCGCGTCGTCGCCCCGGGCCTGGGCGTGGAAGGTGGTGCCCGGGTAGATCCGGTCGATCCGCAGCGCGACCTCGCCGGGCGTCACGTCCGGCAGGCCGACCCCGTCGCCTCGACCGTTCGCCACGCCGATCTTCAGCGGGATCATCGGCCAGTTCCCGACCCGTTCCAGGGCGGTCAGGAACTCCGCGCGTTCGGGGGCCACGCCGATCTTGCCGGTGTCCTTGTCGTGGTGCCGCCACAGCATCTGGCGCGCGGCCGGGCTGTTCATCTGCCTCGCGAAGTCGTTGGGGAAGGGGATGAAGTGCGAGAACGCCTGGACGCCGACCGGGATGGAAGCCCCGCGGTGGGGGCTGTCGTAGGAGAAGTACAGCGCGGTCCGGTGGTCCATCCGTCGCGTCTCCATCCGGGCGAGCGCGTAGCGGGTGACCATACCGCCCATGCTGAAGCCGCCGACGACCAGGCGGGCGTCGCCCCGCTGCTCGGCGACGGTCCGCATGATGGCGGCCTCGACCGCCTGCGCGTTGTCCTGGATCGACGCGCTGCGTTCCTCGAAGCCGAGCAGGATCACGTCCCTGCCGCAGCGGCGCAGCTCGCCGATGAACGGGAAGCCGCTTTCCAGACCCCGGTAGAGCTCGTCGAGCCTGCTCCGGCCGAGGTTGAAGCCGTCCGCCATGATCACGGGCCGCACGAGACCACCGCGGTTGCCCTCGCCGGGGAAGACCCACGCGAAGCCGTTCGGCAGGGTCCACTCCTCGTGCTCCGGCACCTCGATCGCCCCGGCGGACTCGGGGGTCGGCACCCCACCGAGGGTGAACGTACCGACGTTGGGCTCGGCCGTCTCGGCCATGGTCGTACTCCTTCGTGGGAGGGGGAAACGACGTCATCATGCGGGGCGATGCGGACGCGCCACTCCTCTGAGCTGCGGAGTTCACCACATGTGATGGATTGTTGACAGGGAATGTTTGACGTGTCCGGCACGTCTCGTCGCCCTGCACCCACGCGTCCTTTCCCCGCCCCGTCGGGGCCGCGGGGACCGTCGGGCTCCGCCCGCCCCCGAAGCGGGAGGGCGGGGCGGGCGGGAAGGCCATCCGAACTCGATGCCGGAATCATGGCGGTGCGCTATTTTGCTGTCATGACGGATGCGGTGCGGGTGCGGCGGTTGGCGGTGGGCTGGTCGCAGGCGGAGCTGGCGGCGGCGGCCGGGGTGTCGCGGCAGTCGGTGGCGGCGGTGGAGGCCGGGCGCAACGTGCCGTCGGTGTCGGCGGCGCTGCGGCTCGCGGGCGTGCTGGGTTGCTCGGTGGAGGAACTGTTCGCCGATTCCGTCGGCGAGGGGTTCGCGCCGGCCCTGCCCGGTACCCCTGAGCCCGCCGAGGGGACACCGCTGGCGGTGACCCGGGTCGGCGGAACCACGGTGTGGTCGGTGTTGGAGGAACCGGGCGAGGGCGGATTCCGGCTGGCCGACGCGGTCTGGGAGGACGGTGGACCCCGGCTGCTGGAGGGTGCGACGCCCGAGGGATGTGTGGTGGCCGGGTGCGAGCCCGCGCTGGGCACGGCCGCCTCGGCGGGCCCCCCGCGCGGCGCGGGGCGGGTGCTGGTGGTGCACGCCTCCTCCGGCCCGGCGCTGGAGGCGCTGGCGGCCGGGCGGGTGCACGCCGCCGTGGTGCACGGACCGGCCGGCGGTCTGCCGGAGGTGCCCGACGGGGTCGTGCGATGGGAGTTGACGCGGTGGCCGGTGGGTCTGGCGCACCGGGGCGGCGGCCCTGCACCGGCGGATGTGGCGGCGGGGCGGGTGCCGGTGGCCCAGCGCGAGGCCCGGGCCGCCGCGCAGCAGGCGCTGCTGCGCGCACTCGGCGCCGTGGACGGTGCGCCGGGTGGCATGTCGGGCGCACCGGACCGGGACGGGCGGGGCCCCGGCCCGCGTGGACCGCTGGCCGCCGGGCACCTGGCCGCCGCCCGGATGACGGCCGAGGGTCGGGTCGCGGCCGGCGTGACGACGGCGGCGGCGGCCGGGGCGATGGGACTGGGCTTCACCGCCCTGGAGGAGCACGTGGTGCAGCTGTGGACGGACCGACGCTTCGTGGATCACCCGGGGTTGGCGGTGTTGTTGCAACTGTGGTGTTCCCCCCGGGTGGGCGCGCAGTTGCGCAGGCTCGGCGGCTACGACCTGGCCGCCGCCGGAAAGGAGATCCGGTGATGAGCGGACGGGTGGTCGGGCGTGGGACGGCCCCTTGGAGCGGGGCCGGGAACCGGTGCGGAACCGGGGCCGGGAGCGGGAGCGGGAGCGAGGCCGGGGCCGGGGCCGGGAGCGAGGCCGGGGCCGGGGCCGGGGCCGGGAGCGGGAGCGAGGCCGGGGCCGGGGCCGGGTCGGCGAACCGGGCCGGGGCCGGGAGCGGGCACAGGCGTGGCACCGGCACCGGGCGGATGGCCCGGTGGGGGGCGGCCCTGGTCGCGCCGGCACTGGCGGCGCTGCTGGCCGGCTGCGGGACGTTCACCGCCGGCGGCGACGCCGCGAATTCGACGACCGGGACCGGTGCCGGGTCGGTGCGGGTGGCCGCGGCCTCGGACCTGCGGTTCGCGCTGGACGAGCTGCTGGAGGAGTTCGCCGTCGACCATCCCGACATCGACGTCGAGGTCGCCTACGGCTCCTCGGGGAACTTCGCCTCCCAGCTGGCCAACGGCGCGCCGTTCGACGTGTTCCTGTCCGCCGACACCCTTTACACCGGGTACCTGGAGGAGGAGGGGGTCACGCTCCCCGACTCGGCCTTCGAGTACGCGGTGGGACGACTGGTGGTGTGGGCTCCGACGGAGGGGAACCTCCGGATCGCCGAGGACGGGATGGCCGCGCTGACCGATCCGGGCGTGCGGAAGGTCGCGGTGGCCAACCCCGAGCACGCCCCCTACGGCCGGGCGGCGATGGCGGCCCTGGAACACGCGGGGGTCCTCGAGGAGGTCGAGCCCAAGCTGGTCTACGGGGAGAACATCGCGCAGACCGCCGAGTTCGTCGTCTCCGGCGGCGCGGACGCCGGGATCATCGCCCTCTCGCTGGCCGTCGCCCCGGCGATGGAGGGCCGGGGTGAGATGTACGAGATCCCGTTGGACACCTTCCCCCGCCTGAACCAGGGCGGGGTGATCATGGAACGGGCCGAGGACCCGGAGGCGGCCCGCGTCCTCACCGGCTACCTCACCGGCGAGGAAGGCCGTGACCTGCTGGAACGGTACGGCTTTCACCTGCCGGGCCACTGATCGGCGACGGGAACGGACGGGGACGGCGGACTCTTCATGGACTGGCAGGCGATCTGGCTCAGCGCCCGACTGGCGGCCCTGACCACCGCGATCCTGCTGGTGATCGCGGTGCCGTTGGGCGCCTGGTTGGCCTTCCGGCCCCGCCGCTGGTGGCGGAGTTGCGTCGAGGCCGTGGTGGCGCTGCCCCTGGTCCTGCCGCCCTCGGTGCTGGGTTTCTACCTGCTGGTCGCCATGGGGCCCCGGTCGCCGTTCGGCCGGGCCTGGGAGGGGGTGACCGGTCACCGGTTGCCGTTCTCGTTCACCGGTCTGCTGATCGCCTCGGTGCTGTTCAGCCTGCCGTTCGCCGTCCAGCCGGTGACGGCCGCGTTCCGCGCGATCGATCCGCGGCTGCTGGAGGCGTCCCGGACGCTGGGCGAGTCCGGGGCCCGCACCCTGACGCGGGTGGCGGTGCCGCTGGCCGTGCCGGGCATCGTCGCCGCCGCCGTGCTGTCCTTCGCGCACACCGTCGGCGAGTTCGGTGTGGTGCTGATGATCGGCGGCAACCTGCCCGGCGTGACCCGGACGGTGTCCATCTCCGTCTACGACTCGGTGCAGGCCCTGGACCACGCCGCCGCCCACCGCACCAGCGCCGTGCTGCTGGTCTTCTCCTTCGTGGTCCTGGCCGCCACGTACACCCTGCAACGCCGCTTCGTCCCCATCGGAGTCGCCCCGTGACCACCCCTCTCCGCGAACCGCTGCCCGGGCCCCGCGACGAGCCGTGCGACACGCGCCCGGACACGCGCTCCGGGCGCGAGCCGGAGCCGGGGCTGTCCGCCCGGTTCACCACCCGGCACCGCGGCGGCCCCGCCGTCACCGCCCGACTGGAGGTCGCGCCCGGCCGGACCACGGTCCTCTTCGGCCCCTCCGGCGGCGGCAAGACCACCATCCTGCGCACCCTCGCCGGCCTCCTCACCCCCGACCACGGGCGGATCACCTGCGCCGGTACCACCTGGTACGACTCCGTCGGGCGCGTCCTGGTCCCCACCCGGCACCGCCGGGTGGGCCACCTCTTCCAGGACTACGCGCTCTTCCCCCACCTCACCGTCACCGGGAACATCCTCTACGGCCTGCGGCGCGCCTCCCGCTCGCACCGCGCGGCCCGACTGGCCGAACTCACCGGCCTGCTGGGTCTGACCGACCTCCTCGACCGCAGACCCGCCCAGCTCTCCGGGGGGCAGGCCCAGCGCGTCGCCCTCGCCCGGGCCCTGGCCCCCGAACCCCGGCTCCTGCTGCTGGACGAACCGCTCTCCGCGTTGGACACGCCCACCCGCACGGCCATCCGCGCCGATCTGCGGGCCCTGCTGCGCACTCTGGCGATCCCCACCGTGGTGGTCACCCACGAGCGCGCCGAGGCGTACGCGCTGGGTGACGACCTGACCCTCGTCGTGGACGGGGCCACGCCGCAGTCGGGCACGGTGGAGCACGTGATGGACCATCCGGTCTCCCCCGCCGTCGCCCGGGCGCTGGGTTACGAGAACCTGCTGCCGGCCACCACGATCCGGCCGGGCGTCCACCGCCCGGTCGGCGGCGGGTGCCTGCGGGTCCCCTCCCCCACCGCCCCCGGTACCGGGGTACTGCTCGCCGTCCGCGCCGAACACGTCGCCCTGGGGGAACCCGGCACCGGCGACGGCCCGTTCAGCGCTCCCGCCCCCGACGACACCGCCCCCGACGACCGGGTGCCGGGTGCCGTCCTCGGCACGGTCCTGGACACCACCCCCGAGGGCCCGCTGCACCGCACCCGGCTCCGGTTGCCCGACGGTACCGTCCTCACCGCCCTGACGCCGGTCCGCGACCGGCCCCCGCCGCCCCCCGGCCGGTTCGTGACGGCCGTCCCCGACCCCGACCGCGTCGCCGTCCTCACGGCGCCGTCCCGCTGACGGCCGCCCCCACGCCCCGGGCACCTCCGACCCCCCGAACCCCGCCCGGTTTTGACCGGCCGAGGTCTTCGACCTATGCTTCGGGTCGAAAGCGAACCATCAGGTGTCCCGTTAGGTGAGGCTCCTGCGTGCGTACGCGTCTGCTGCCCGGGAAGGTCGAGAGACCCCTACGGGTTGAACAGGCTCTGCCGAATCAAGGCTTGGCTTAACGCAGACCGGGGAGACACGTTCTTCCCTAGGCCCGCAGTGCTGAAGCTCTACGAAGGGAAGCCCGGGCCGTCCGATGCCCGGTGCCCTGCCGTGAGTGACGCAGACCTCCCCTGTGCGGGAGGTCTTTTTTCATGCCCCGGGAGGGGCCGGAGGGCGGGGGAGGTGAGGGCATTGCCACCGAGTGGTCGGGTCTCCGCGGAGACCGCCTCGGGGCCCGGTGACAGTCGCCGGGTCATCGCCACCCATCGGCCCGCCCCGCCCCACCCCGTCCCCCGGTCGTGAGGGCTGTGCGGCGTGCCCCGACCCCGCCGAGGGGAAGAACGCCATGCGCACCACGCACACCGAACTGCTGCACGCCCTGCGGAACCGCGACCTGTCCGGTTCCAAGGATCTCCTGACCGGTCTCACCGCCGACGAGGCCGTGGCGGTCCTGCGGGAGTTGCCCGCCACCGAGCGGGCCCTGACCTACCGTCTGCTGGACAAGCAGACGGCGGTCGAGGTCTTCGACCTGTTCACCGCCCGGGAGGAACTGGACCTCCTGGCGGCCATGACCACCTCCGAGGCCACCGAGGTGCTGGGTTCCCTGGCCCCGGACGACCAGGCCCGTCTGTTGGACGAGGCCCCGGCCACGGTCGCCAAGCGGCTGTTGGCCGCCCTGTCCGAGAGCGACCGCCGGCGCGTCGGCGTGCTGCTGTCCTACCCGGCCGACAGCGCGGGACGACTCGCCAACCCCCGCTACCTGGCCCTGCGCCCCGACACCGAGGCGGCACGGGCGCTGGAGGCGGTGCGCGATTCCCGGCTGGGGCCCGAGGACCTGACCACCGTTTTCGTCATCGACGAGGGGCGTCACCACCTGGGTCTGGTGACCGTCGCCGAGTTGGTCCGGGCCGAGCCCACCGCGTCGATCGGCACCCTGGCCCGGCTGCCGGACATCTCCGTGACCACCACCGCCGACGCGGCCGCCGCCTCCCGACTGCTGCAACTGCGCGACCTCGGCGCCCTGCCCGTGGTCGACTCCGAGCGGCGTCTGGTCGGCGCGCTGACCTACGACGACGCGATGGACGCCCTGGAGGACGACGCCTCGGAGACGATGTACCGCAAGGCGGGGCTCGGAGATCCCGCCCATGCCAAGGAACTGCTGCGCAGCGAGAAACTGACCCGGGGCGGCATCCTCTACCCGGTACGGGTGCGGATCGCCTTCCTCATGGTGACCCTGGTCGGCGGGCTCATGGTCGGCGGTCTGATCGAGCGGTTCGAGGATGTCCTCGCGGCCGTGGTGGCGGTGGCGATCTTCGTTCCGCTGATCATGGACATGGGCGGCAACGTGGGCACCCAGTCCACGACGATCTTCGCCCGCGGGCTGGCCCTGGGGCACATCGATCCCAAGGCGTTCGGCCACCAGCTGTTCCGGGAGGTGCGGGTGGGCGCCACCATGGCCCTGATCCTGGCCTGCCTCGGCGGCGCCATCGCCTACTTCTGGCAGGGCGTGCCCAACGACATCCCCCTGCTGGGCCTGGCCGTCGGGCTGTCCCTGTTCACCTCCGTGACACTCGCCACCTTCCTCGGCTTCGCGTTGCCCTGACTGCTGTTCAAGATGGGGCTGGATCATGCACCGGGAGCGGACCCCTTCATCACCACCATCAAGGATTTCACCGGTCTGGCCGTCTACTTCAGCCTCACCGGCTGGCTGCTGGGAGTGGGATGACATGATCGACACCCTGGATTTCACCCTCCGACTGGCCGCCGCGTTCGGCCTCGGTGCCCTGGTCGGTGTCGAACGCCAGTGGCGTGCCCGGATGGCCGGTCTGCGCACCAACGCCCTGGTCGCCACCGGCTCCGCCCTCTTCGTGCTGCTGGCCGTCAACACCCCCGGCGAGGTCAGCCCCACCCGGATCGCGGCCCAGGTCGTCTCCGGCATCGGTTTCCTCGGCGCCGGGGTGATCATGCGCGACGGCATCAACATCCGGGGCATCAACACCGCCGCCACCATCTGGTGCGCCGCCGCCATCGGCGTGCTGGCCGGCAGCGGCCTGTACCTCGGTGCCCTGCTGGGGGCCATCGCCGTGGTGACCGCCAACCTCCTGCTGCGTCCCATCGCCCGGAAGATCGAATCCGCGCCCGTCGGCGACGGCAGCGAGACCCGGACCTTCTACCGGCTGCGCATCACCTGCCGCGAGGACCAGGAGGCCCACGTCAGGGCCCTGCTCCTGCAATCCCTCTCGGCAGGGGGCTTCGCACTGCGTTCCCTGGAGAGCCAGGACGTGGACCACACCGGCAGGGTCCACGTGCAGGCCGGGATGACCGGCCGGGGGCGGTCCGAGGATCGGCTCGAGGAGGCCGTCAACCGCCTGAGTCTCGAACCCGGCGTCAGCGCCGTCCGCTGGCAGGCGCTCGACGAGGCCGACATCTGACCCCGCGCTCCGGACCCCGCGTCCCTCCGTCGGGAGGGGCGCGGGGTCCGGAGCGCGGGCCGGTGTCAGCCCTGGTCGCCCACCCGGGAGTCGAGGGTGATCTCGACGGTCTCCTCGGTGCCGCCGCGCACGTATGCCAGCTCGACCGTGTCGCCGGGTTCGTAGGTCCAGATCTCGCTGATCAGCGTGGGCCCGCTGTCGATGACCCGGTCGCCGAAGCGGACGATGGTGTCGCCCGGCTCCAGCCCGGCCTCGGCGGCCGGCCCGCCCGGCACGACGGCCGAGTCGGCGGGGGCGTCGGTGACGATCCGGGCACCGGCGGTGCCGCTCTCGGTCATGTCGACGGAGATGCCGATGACCGCGTACACCGGCTCACCGGTCTCGATCAGATCCTGCGCCACCCGCCGGGCCTGGTTGACCGGGATGGCGAAGCCCAGGCCGATGCTCCCGGCGGCCTGGCCCAGGCCGCCGGAGGTGGACTGGATGGCGGAGTTGACGCCGATCACGGCGCCGTTGGAGTCCAGCAGCGGCCCGCCGGAGTTGCCGGGGTTGATGGAGGCGTCGGTCTGCAGCGCGCTCAGGTAGGAGGAGCGGCCACCCATGCCGTCGCTGGAGGCGACGGGCCGGTTCTTGGCGCTGATGATGCCGGTGGTGACGGTGCCGGAGAGCCCGTACGGGGCGCCGATGGCGACGGTGGTGTCCCCGACGATCACCTCGTCGGAGTCGCCCAGCGGCAGCGGGGTCAGGTCGCGGTCCTCGGCTCCGACCAGCCGCAGCAGGGCGATGTCGTAGCCCTGCGCGCCGCCGACCAACTCGGCCTCGTAGGTCTCGCCGTCGGAGAAGGTGGCGGTCAGGGTGCCGTTGCCGCCGGCGGTGGCGACGACGTGGTTGTTGGTCATGATGTGGCCCTCTTCGTCGTAGACGAAGCCGGTGCCGGTGCCGCCCTCGCGGTCGCCCTCGGCCTGGATGGTGACGACGCCGGGCAGCGCGGTCTCGGCGATGGCCGCGACGGAGTCGGGGGCGCGTTCCACCCGCTGGCTGGACTCGGTGACGGCGGGCGCGGTGCCGCGCCCGCCGGTGTCCCCGGTGTTGCGGTCGGCGACCAGGTAGCCCACTCCGCCGCCGATGCCGCCAGCGACGAGCGCGATGGCGAGGACGGCCGCGAGCAGCCCACCGCGTCCCCGGCGGCGCCTCGGGGGCGGGGTCGGGACGGCGAAGGTGTTCCACGGGTCGGTGCCGGCCGGTGGCGGACCGGCGGGTCCGCCGAAGGCCGGGGCCGGGCCGGTGGGGGTGCCGGTGGGGGTGCCGGTGGGGGTGCCGGTGGGGGTGCCGGTGGGGGTGCCGTGGGCGGAGGTCGCGGAGGCGTCCTGTCGACCGACGCCCTCGGCGTCCCATCCGGCGTGGTCATCGGTCCCGGCGGTGCCGGGGTCGCGGGAGGGGTCGCGGCCGGGGTCGCGGGAGGGGTCCGGGCCGCCGTCGGAGCCGGCCGGGCCGGGGGGACCGAAGCCGGACGGGGCGGAGGGCGGGGGGCCGGCGGGCGGAGCCGGGGGCGGACCGGGCGGAACCGCCGGTGGGGGCGGCGGGGTGGACGGGCGCGCCGGTGTCCCGTCCCCGCGCTCGGGACGGTCGGCGCCCTCGTACTCGGTGCTCACGGCTGTCTCCTCAGGGGCACGATGGCGTCCGGGGCCTCCCGTGGGACACGGCACCCCTCGGGCGCCCCGGGTGTGGGGTGTACCGACCAGTGTTGCCCGGGTTGTGTCAGTCACACGTAAGCATCGGTGCCCGGAGGCGTCGCGGGGGCCGGCACGATGGCCGGATGACCGCTTACGGCAACGGTGGGGGCGCCGCTCGGGGCGCCGGGGAACGGGATGGCGGCGACGCCGGCGAGAAGCCGGACGGAGGGGGCTCCCCGGGGAACCCGGAGGTCCCGGGCGGGCGGCGCGGTCCGATCGCGGTGATCGCACACCGGGGTGCGTCCAGGGATGCCCCGGAGCACACCCCGGAGGCGTATCGCCGGGCCATCGAGGAGGGCGCGGACGCGCTGGAGTGCGACGTGCGGATGACGGCCGACGGGCACCTGGTGTGTGTGCACGACCGCCGCGTGAACCGGGTCTCCGACGGGCGCGGGGCGGTCTCCGCGATGGAGTTGTCGGAGCTGTCGGAGCTGGATTTCGTCTCCTGGAAGGCGCCCGGCGACGGTCTGCAGGAGGAGCCGGACCGGGAGGACGACGGGGGCCGGGGGGTGTTGACGCTGGACCGGCTGCTGCGGCTGGTGGCGGAGGCGGACCGGCCGGTGGGGTTGTCGATCGAGACGAAGCAGCCCTCGCGGTGGCGGGGTGAGGTGGAGCGGCGTCTGGTGGAGGCGTTGGGGCGGCGCCCGGTGCCCGGCCCGGTGCGGGTGATGAGCTTCTCGGCACGTTCGTTGCAGCGGATCCGGGCGCTGGCCCCGGGGCTGCCCACGGTCTACCTGATGCGTTTCCTGCTGCCCCGGCACCGGGGCGGACGGCTGCCGACGGGGGCGTCGATCGCGGGGCCGTCGATCCGGGTGCTGCGCCGGGACCCGGGGTACGTGGCGCGGGCGCGGGCGGCCGGTCACCGGGTGCACGTGTGGACGGTGGACGAGCCAGCGGACGTGGAGCTGTGCGCGCGGCTGGGGGTGGACGCGATCATCACCAACCGGCCCGGGGAGGTCCGCGCGCGGTTGGGGTCGCCGGCGGGCCCGGGCGACGACGGGCGGCGTCCGTGAGGGACGCCGACGACGGTCGGGGCCGGGCCGGGCCCGCCGGCGAACCGGAAGGACCCCGGAAGGGCAATGGTGTCCGGACCGAAATGAACAATAGGTGGACGATGGTGTTTTTGTTCGCCTACGCTCCCTCGGGTGACCGATTCGAAGCGATTCTGCTCGATTCAGTCCGTATCGGAACGTAACGATGTCGTCAACAGACCCGGCCCGGCCGGTTTCCCCCGACCGGTGAAAGGGCACGACTCAGGTGGCGTGGGGTAAGGAGGTATCGGGGGTGGCGTTGGTGGTGACACAACACATGCCGGCGTCCGCGTCCGTGTCGGTACCCCATGGTCCCTCGGGCCCGGGGTTGGCACGGCGGAGGATGCGGCGGGAACTGCGCGACAGCGGGGTCCCGGAGACGGTCGTCGACGACGCCGTCCTGGTGCTCACCGAGTTGCTGAGCAACTCCTACCGGCATGCGCGGCCGCTGGAGGGCGAGCGGGTCCGCGCGAGCTGGCACCGCGATCGCGACGGCGAGGTGACGGTCTCCGTCACCGACGGCGGCGGGCCGACCCGACCGCGCGCGGCGTCCCCCTCGGTCTCGGCCCGGGGTGGTCGCGGTCTGACGATCATCGGTTCGCTGACCCGGGACTGGGGCGTCCTGGAGGGCGATCCGTCCGGAGCCGTCACCGTCTGGGCGGTACTTCCCGCGCGCGCCCGTTAGGCTCGGCCGGACTCCGTCCGCACCGAGATCCGGGAGAGCCGCTCCGCATGGCCAAGAAGCGCCGCCCCCAGAAGTCCACCGGCACCGCGCAGCGCACCGGCGGGGAGATCCCCGTCGTCGGCGCGCGGGAGCCCTGCCCCTGCGGCTCCCGCCGCCGCTACAAGGCGTGTCACGGCCGGGAGGACGCCAGGGCCGCGGCCGAACTCGTGCGTCGCCCCTTCGAGGGTCTGCGCGGGGAGTGCGACTGGGTGGCCCTGCGCGAGCTGGTCCCCGCCGCGACCGTGGAACTGCGCCCGCGCGACGGGCTGCCCGGGGACGTGCCCTCGCTGACCCTGGCGACCGTGCTGCCGATGGCCTGGCCGGCCCTGCGCCGCGACGACGGCTCCGTGCTGATCGCCCTGCAGAACGACACCCCGACCGGTGACCTGAGCCGGGATCTGGCCGACGTGCTGCTGCGGGCCCTGGACGGCAAGCCGGGCGAGCCGATCGTCCCCGGCTCCGGCACCTCCGAGGGACCGCGCCTGCAGGACCTGCTGGACCCGGAGGCGCCGTTCGAGCCCCGGGTGCACTCCGGCTTCGAGTTCTGGCTGGACGGCGCGCCGGCGGCCGGTCCGGTGGCCGCCTCCCTGGAGCGGGCGAACGAGGCCGCCGTGCCGACCGCGCGGCTGGCGGGGGTCGAGGCGGCGTACTGGTGCGAGGTGCCGGGCCGCAACCACCTGCGCTGGGTGATGCCGCACGACGAGGACACGCTGCTCGACGCGCTGGCCCGGCTGCACGCCTCCGGGTCCTCGGGGCTCGGCGAGGGCACCCGACTGGTGGGCTCCTTCCGGGCGCACGGTCTGACCGTGCCGGTGTGGGACCTGCCGAGCGCGATGGGTGCCGAGGAGTGCGAGAAGCCCGCCGCCTCCTTCGGCGAACGCCTGTCCGAGGCGCTGGCGCAGACCTCCCCACTCACCCCCGAGGAGCGGCGCGCGCGCAGTGGTCTGACCAACCGTCAGGTCACCCTGAACTAACCCGCTTACCCACCATGAATCCTCAACCACCTTGTAAGAGAAGGGTGTTGATTTACGGATGAGGCGGGTGGAAAGCGCGGGCGAGGCGTCGGGAGGCCGCGAACACACCACCCGACCCCCTGTGATTCAGCTCACGGAGGGCTGGTAACGGTCATCCGGGGGCATCACTTCGGCCGTCGGGCGGCCCGTGGGATTTGCTAATCGCCGAGGAGTTGTTACCTTTCAGTTGGGCCCGGTCGCTGGTGCATCCCCCGTCGCCAGCGGCCGGGTTCCTCGATGTCCGGGGCCGTTCCGGGGCCGGGGGCTCGATCCCCCGGGAGCCCCCTTCCGGCCGGGCCCCGACCGGCCGCCGGCGACGATCACGACCATCGACCCCCGTCAAGGCCGCTTCCGCCCTCCCGCGCGCCGCGCGTCCCCACCTCACGTGCGCCGGTCGTGTCCTCGGCCCACCGCCCCGGTGCGGAGAGCACCCGATCCCGCGGTCGCCGACCCGACGGCTCCGGCCCCCCGACCCGGGTGCCGACCCCCTCCCGACCGGACCGCGGGCCCTCCCCTACGGCTCGTCCGCGCCCCTGGCCCGCAACAGCGGTACCTCCCCGTCCGCCGGCAGCAGTTCCGCCGTGGCCGACCAGCCGCGCCGCACCCCCGTGCCCGCCGAGCCGACCGCGACGTGCGGCTGCGCCGGCGTCTCGCACCATCCCGTGGTGAGTCGGTCCGGGAAAGCGCATACCCGGGTCACCACCCGGCCGTCCGGGCGGGTCAGCGACAACTCCACCCGCAGCGCACGGCCGTCGTCGTTGCGGTGCGAGACGCGGGCCCGGGTGCCCTCCCGGTCGGTCACCACACACGCCCTGGCCTCCAGGCCGACCGGAGCCGTGACGGGCGGCCCGCACCGGACGCCGGCGGAACGGGCGCGCCCGCCCGGCGGAGCGCCGGCGGGCGCGAGGCCCCCGGCGGCTCCCGGCGCGTCCTCGGCGCCGGAGTCGGCGGGCACGGGGGGGTCCACCGAATCGGGGGCGTCGGCGGTATCGGGGGCGTCGGTGTAGGCGCCGACATCCGGGCCGGTCACCGCCTCGGCGGGCACCGCCTCCACGGGCACCGGCTCGGAGACGGAGCCGGGCGGCGGCGGCAGGACGTCGTCCGCCGCCGGGACGGGCACCGGCACGCCGTCGGCCCCGGAGGACCCGACGGGACCGGCGGAGGTGAGCCCGCCCACCCAGATCAACGGCAACGCGATCACCGCCGCGACGGTGGCGGTGACGGCACGGGAGGCCGGCACGGCACGGCCGGCGCGCGCGTCGGGGGGATCGGCCCCGGCCGCTTCGGCCGGGGGAAGGGACGGATCGGGATCGACGGACGGCTCCGGGCCCCGGAGGTCGCGTCCGTGGACGGACGGCTCCGGTTCCGGTACGGACGGCGACGCTGCCGGCACGGGACTCCCCCTGCGTTCGCGGGCGGACCACACCCCGGCGACGATAGGTCGCCGCGCCGGCCGGACCGCACGACGCACCCGAGCGGGAGGGGCGGTGACCGGACCGGAGGACGCGGGTACCACCGGACGGATGAACCCGACCGGGGCGAGGGCGCGAACGCCGGAGTTCCCGGCGCGGCCCGGCGCCGGGCCGGGCTGCCCGGGGCGCACGGCCTTCCGGCGGGCCCCGGAAACCGACGACCGGGGCCGGGCCGGGGCGGGCCCGGGGCGTCGACACGACGGGACGCCCCGGGCCCGTCCCACCGGGCATCGACGCGGCACGGTCCGGGGAGCCGACACGGCGCCGGTCCGATCGGCCCGGCCCGACACACCGCCGAATCCGTCCGGCCACGGCACGGGGCGCAGGCGCGGCACCACGCACGACCGGCCCGGTACGGGACCGCCGCGGCCCGAGGCCCCACACACCGCCGGATCCGTCCGGCCACGGCACGGGGCGCAGGCGCGGGCGCGGGGCGACCCCGGGCGCGGGGGACGACCCGGCGGCGTCAGTGCCGCAGTCGGCTGCCGGTCTCCGGTCCGGTGCGGCCGGCGGCGAGGACCGCGCCCAGCAGGTCGGCGGCCCTCGGCAGCCACACCGGTCCCACGCCGTTACCGTCGCCGGGGGGTCGGACCCAGCGCAGTCCGCCGCCGCGCACCCGGGCGGGGGGCAGGGCGATGTAGCCGCCCTCGCCGTGGAAGCGGATGGAGGTCGGGACCCGGTCGGTGCGGGCGTTCCCGGCGGCGGCCCCGGCCTCGGGGGAGGCGGGCAGCGCGGCGTCCATCATGGAGCACAACAGTTCGCCGAGTTCCGGCAGTTCGTAGGGGGCGACGAGCAGGAGGTACCGGCCGGGACCGGCGATGACGGGGCCGGCCCGCACACCGAGTCGACCGAGGTCCGCCAGTGCCCGGTGCCCGGCCGCCGCCGGGAGGGCGATCGCGCACGGGGCCCGCCCCCCGGTGGGCATCACCACGGGGGCCTCGGGCCGCCGGGACCACCACCAGCGCACCATCCGGGCGTCGGTGGTGGCGGCCAGCGCCTCCGGGTCGAGGGGATGCGCGCCGGGGGCGGCGCATTCGGGCCGGCCGCACTCGCAGCGCCCGTCCGGTCGGATCCCGGCTCCGGGGAGGACGGGCCATCCCCACTGCCGGGCGCAACCGAGCGCCGCGTCCCGGGGCGTCCGGGCCTCTCCGCTCCTGCCATCGAGAATCTCGCGCACCGCGGTGGTTCCTTTCGCTCGTACCCGGGACCGGCGGCCGCGCCGGTCGTTTTCGTCTCCGCCGGACCCCGGGGACGGGCCCCCGGGAGCGGGGACGCGTTCGTCGTGGTCGGCCCTGTCGTGGGCCGGTTCCGGCGTTTCGCCGGACGGCCGTGCCCACTTCTCGCCCTCGTGCCGTCTCGCCGTGTCGTCCCCGATGCCGGTGGCGCCGGCGGTGGCGGCGTTCCGTCCCGCGTGACGCGCGGATTCGGTGCCGTCCTCCCACCTCCGTTCCGTCCGGTGGTCGCCGGACGTTCGCGGCACGCCCGGTGGGCGTACCGGCCGGTGTGCCGGGTGGTGCCCGTACCCCCGGTCACGCTTCCGGTACCGGATCCGGTTCCGGGGCGTCCCCGTGGGGTCGTCGTGCGGTCGTGCGGTCGAGGTGCCGCCCGGATGCCTCGCGGTCCGGGCGGTGCCCCTCGTCCCACCCTGCGGCCGGCCGGGGTGTCCGCGGCAGGGAGCGCGGGGCGGCGCGGACCGACACTCTTCGACACGGTCGCGCCGACACCCGCGGGTGAATCCCACCCGCTGTACTGATGTGCGACACCGTGCCCCGGGGAGCCGGTCCGTCACGGGTCGCGCGCTCCCTCCGCACGGTCCCGTCCGGCGCCCCGCCGTCCGCCCTCCGGACAGTACCGCTTTCAACCGTTGCCGGCGGGCGGGTTTGTTCCGAGAGGGTGGACAATCGACCTCCTCGCCGGCCGCGGAATCCCCGGAACGACGGGGAACCACACGGGGGATGCCGTCCCGGGGGTCGGCGCCAGTGGATCGCACACGCAGCGGGCGACAGGGATCTTTGCGCCACACCGGCGCGCACCCCGCGGCGCGTTCCCCGGACGCGTGCCCCGCCGGCCGGGCGGTATGCGCCGAGCGGGAGGAACCCGCCGCGCGCCGCGCCTCCCCCGGCGACGGCCGAGGGAACAATGCTGGACATCCCACGACAAGCACGTGTAGATGTGGAATGTCTCCATAGGGACGCCCATGACATGGGGGTTTGCGATGCTATTGCGAGAAAAACCCGCGGCGGAAGCCGATGATCATGAATAGCCCCTCCGCTCCGAAAGTGGCCGGAAGCCGGCACTCCGTTCCACTCGTGTCGGACACTGCGGAGGATCCCGAGGGGGCGGTCCCGGTCGTCGCCCCCGGGGCCGATCCCACCGTCGTCGTCCCCTCCGCCGGGCGTCCCGGCGCCGCGCAGGACCGTCTCGCGTCGTGGATCGCCGACCTGACGGGGCTCCACGAACTGCTCGAACGTCTGTGCCGCACCACCACCCCGGAGGCGGCGCTGCGGGAGACCCTGCGCGCCGGCGCGGGTCTCGCCGGCGCGCGGCGCGGCATGCTCGCCCTGCGCCCCACCGATCCCGACGCCCCCGAGCGAACGGTCGGTTTCGGCCTGGCCCCCTGCGACCTGGGGGCCATGGAGACCGTGCCGCGCTCCTCCGACCCCTGCGCACGACTGCTCGACGAGCCCCTCCCGGTCCCCGCCACCGGCGAGGGACCGCCGGGCGATCCCCCCACCGGCGATCCCGACACCGACGCCCCACCCGGCTCCGGGGGGCCGACGGCCGAGATCACACTGCCGGACATCGCCGCCGACCGACATCTGGCCCCCCGATACCGGGAGGTCGCCTCCCGGCTCGGGATCGCCGCCGGCTACGCCCAGCCACTCACCGTGGAGGACGGCCGACGGATCGGGGCCGCCGTGTGGTTCTACGACGAGCCCGGTCTGCCCGACGCCCGGCAGCGCCACCTGCTCGCCCTCTACCTGCGGCAGGCGGGCGCCCACATCGCCAACCGACTCGAGCTCTCCCGGGCCCGCAGCGCGGTACGGGAGGTGCGCGAGGGATTGCTGCCGCGCCGCCTGCCCCACCTGCCCGGGGTCGCGCTGGCCGTCCGCCGGCTCTCCGCCGACGGACCCGGCACCGCCGGCCCGGAGGGGACCGGCGGCGCGGACGGTGCCGGGGAGGGCGACTGCGGTACCTTCCACGAGGCGTTGGTCCTGCCCGAACAGGCCCTCGGGCTGGCCATGGGCTCGGTCACCGGCACCGGCCCCCGGGTCGTGGCCGCGATGGGCCGGCTGCTCGCCGGACTGCGCGCCTACGCCGTGATGGAGGGCGAGGACCCGGTGGCGGTCCTGTCCGATCTGGAGCTGCTGCTGCGCGTCACCGAGTCCGTTCGGTGCGCCACCGCCCTGTTCGGCTATGTGGACCCGACCATCCGGCGGCTGGTGATCGCCTCGGCCGGACACCCGCCCCCGCTGATCATCGGTGACACCCGGGTGCAGTACGCGGAGACCACGCTCTCCGCGCCGCTGGGGATGCTCACCTGCTGGGAGGCCCCCAGCGTGGAGGTGGAGTTGCGTCCCGGTGAGACGGTGCTGCTGTGCAGCGAGGGACTGCTGCGACGGCTGGATGGCGGGGGTGGGGCGGGAACCGGGTCGATGGACCGCGCCTTCGCCCGGTTGCACGCCACGGCGGCCCGCGCGCCGGCGGCCGTGCGTCGGGACCCCGGGGCGTTGGCGGACCACGTGTTGAGGTCCCTGCCGGCCGCCGAACCCCCCGGTTCGCGCCCCGGCGGCGAACCGGGTGACGCGGTGGTGCTCGCGGCCCGCTTCTGATCACGGGCCGGAACCCCGGGCAGCCGGGTCCCGCGCCGGCGACGGGGCCGGGGCGAAGGCGGACCCGCCGCCCCGGGCCCGGTGACCGCGCCCGCCGCCGCCCTGTCGGGCCCGGGGCCCCCGCCATACGATGGGAAACGGTCCCCCCGACCGCCACCCCGTCCGAGGAGGCACCCACGTGGCCGAGGAGCAGAACCCGACCGTCCCCCCGACCCCGGAGACCCCGGCGGTCGCGGAGACGTCGGCACCCCCGACCGATCCGTCCGACGAGCCCGGGACCCCCGAGGAGGGGGACGCCGGAACGGCGACCACCCCCGCGCCCCGCAAGAACGGTCTCTCCCGCGGCGTCTCCGACGAGTTGGCCGCCAACATGCGCGCCGGCTGGGCGGACACCGAGCAGCGCGATCTGGAGCCGATACCCCAGGCCGGGCACACCGCCCGTCGCCGGGCCGAGCTGTCCGCCCGTTTCCCCGGTGAGCGCCTGGTGGTGCCGGCCGGCGTGCTGAAGACCCGCTCGAACGACACCGACTACCCCTTCCGGGCCACGGTCGAGTACGCGTACCTGACCGGTGACCGCACCGAGGCGAGCGTGCTGGTGCTGGAGCCCACCGACACCGGCCACGACGCCACCCTGTACCGGCTGCCGCGCTCGGACCGGGAGAACGGCGAGTTCTGGCTCGGCGGCCACGGAGAGCTGTGGGTCGGCCGACGGCACAGCCTCACCGAGGCCGAGCGGCTGTACGGGATCCCGTGCGCCGACGTGCGCGAGCTGCCGGAGAAGCTGCGGGAGGCGACCGGCCCGGTGCGGGTGGTGCGCGGCCACGACGCCGGCGTCGAGCGGGCCCTGCACGACAAGGTGACCGCCGAGCGGGACGCCGAGCTGACCACCTTCCTGTCCGAGATGCGGCTGGTGAAGGACGAGTTCGAGATCGCGGAGCTGACCTACGCCTGCGAGGCCACCGCGCGCGGTTTCGAGGACGTCGTGCGGGTACTGGACCGGGCCGTGGCCACCTCGGAGCGGTACATCGAGGGGACGTTCTTCCTCCGCGCCCGGGTCGAGGGAAACGACATCGGCTACGGCTCGATCTGCGCCGCCGGCCCGCACGCCACCACCCTGCACTGGGTGCGCAACGACGGCCCGGTCCGCGAGGGCGAGCTGCTGCTGCTGGACGCCGGCGTGGAGACCCGCGAGCTGTACACCGCGGACGTGACGCGCACCCTGCCGATCGGTGGGCGCTTCGACGACCTGCAGCGGAAGGTCTACGACGCGGTGTACGAGGCGCAGGAGGCGGGCATCGCCGCCGTGCGGCCGGGTGCCAAGTACAGCGAGTTCCACGAGGCCGCGCAGCGGGTGCTGGCGACCCGGCTGGTGGAGTGGGGCCTGCTGGAGGGTCCCGTGGAGCGGGCCCTGGAGCTGGGTCTCCAGCGTCGCTGGACCCTGCACGGCACCGGCCACATGCTGGGCCTGGACGTGCACGACTGCGCCACCGCCCGCCGGGAGACCTACGCCGACGGCACCCTCGAGCCGGGCATGTGCCTGACCGTGGAGCCGGGGCTGTACTTCCAGCCGGACGACCTGACGGTGCCCGAGGAGTACCGGGGCATCGGGGTGCGGATCGAGGACGACATCCTGGTGACGGAGGACGGCAACCGGAACCTCTCGGCCATGCTGCCGCGCACCTCCGAGGCGGTCGAGGCGTGGATGGCGGAGCTGTCCGGCACCGGCGGCTCCGCGCCGTGGGACGCCGCGCCGCCCCCCGTGGGTTGAGTGGTCCGGGAACGGACCGTCCGGCGCGGGGCGCACGGGAGAACCCGTGCGCCCCGCCCCGTGTCGTCGCCCCGATCCGGCCGGTCGTGGACCGGGATCGGGCCCGGCGCCCGGGCCGAGGGGCCCCGGGGCCGGGGCCTGCCGCCGGGAGCGGCGGGGCCACCGGAACTCCGGTACAACTGAGAGGAACGGAAGTCCCCGGAACCGGTCGGAAAAACCACCGGAAACCCGGGTGACGCGCCCCGTCCCGGGGAAGGACCCCCGCCACCGGCACCCATCGCCGGCGTCCCCCTCGGCCGACCCGGCCCCACCGGGACCCGGGGCCCGCCTCGGGGAACATGGAACACACGTACCGTTCGGGACGTTTCACCCCTGGTTCCCGGGCTCCCCGGGTCTCCCATGATCCCCGGGGGACCCTCCCGAACCACCGGGGCCGCAGACGCGGTCGCGGCCCATCGAAAGGAGTCACCTTGTCCGTCGGATCGTCGGACCCACCCGATCATCACAGTCCCCAACCACCCCGTTCCCACAGGACGACCCGCGGCACGCGACGGGGTGGTGTTCGATGAGTGCCGCGACGGGTCTGGCGGCCGTCCTGCTGTTGATCCTGGCGAACGGCTGGTTCGTCGCCCAGGAATTCGCCTACGTCGCCGCCGACCGTCTCACCCTCGCCCGGGAGGCCCGGGCCGGTGACAAACGGGCCGCGCGCGCGGTACGCGTGCAGCAACGCCTGTCCTTCATGCTCTCCGGCGCGCAGCTGGGCATCACCATCACCGGTCTGGTGGTCGGCTTCCTGGCGGAGCCCGCCGTGGCGGAGCTGATCTCCCCGCTGCTGACCGCCGCGGGCGTCCCGCAGGCCGCCTCCCTGGGCGTCTCCATCGCGCTGGCCTTCGTGCTCGCCACCCTGATCCAGATGGTGATCGGCGAGCTGGGGCCCAAGAACCTGGCGCTGGCGGTGCCGGAGCGGCTGGCCAAGGGCATGGCCGCGCCGACCCTGGTGTACCTGCGGATCGCCGGTCCGGTGATCCACGTCTTCGACGCGGCGGCCAACCGCCTGTTGCGGCTGGTGGGCATCGAGCCCGTCGCCGAGCTGCACCAGGGCGCCACCGCGGATGAGCTGGGCCGGCTGATCACGGAGTCCACCGAGCACGGCCGGCTGACCCCGGCCACCGCCGAGCTGCTCGACCACGCGCTGGAGTTCTCCGACCGGACGCTGGTGGAGGTGATGGTGCCGCGCGTGGACGTGGACCTGGTGCACTCCGACACCCCGGCCGCCGAGGTGATCGAGCTGATCGGGCGCCGGGGCCACACCCACTACCCGGTGGTCTCGGACCGGGTGGACGACGTGCGCGGCGTGATCGGCGTGCGCGAGCTGATGCGGCTGCCCGGTGACCGGCTGGCGACGACGACGGCCGGTTCGCTGGCGCGTCCCGCGCTGCTGCTGCCGGACTCGCTGCCGCTGCCCGCGGCGGTGGAGCAGATGCACACGGCCCGATCGGAGTTCGCCGTGGCGATCGACGAGTACGGCGGCCTGGCGGGCATCGTGACCCTGGAGGACATCGCCGAGGAGCTGGTGGGCGAGATCGCCGACGAGAGCGACCGGGTGGTCGCGGTGGCCGTCGCGGACGGCGCCGGCGGCTGGCTGGTGGACGCCGGTCGGCGGGTGGACGAGGTGGCGGACGTGATCGGGATGCCGCTGCCGGAGGACGACAGTTACGAGACGGTGGCCGGGCTGATCGTGGACCGGCTGGGCCGGTTCCCGGGCGTCGGCGACCGGTTGACGCTGGAACTGGCGGACCCGAAGCGGACCACCGTCGAGGTGGAGGTCCTGGAGTTGGACCGGCACGTTCCGGAGCGGATCCGGATCGGCCCGGCGGCGGACGCGTCCGGGGGCGGGAGGACGGTCGACGACCGTGCCGGCCGCTCCGGGGAGCGCGCGGCGGACGACGCGGGCGCGGGCGGGCACGATGCCGGGGTCCGGGACGCGGACGACCGTGCCGCCCGCCGGGGCCCGGGGCCCGCCCGGAACGCCGGCGGTGCCGGCTCCGGGGCCCCCGGCACCATCGGTAACGCCCGGAGGGAGCGTGCGTCGTGGATCCGTTGACCGCCGTCCTCCTGACGATCCTGCTGCTGCTGGCCAGTGGACTGTTCGTGGCGGCCGAGTTCGCGCTGGTCGCGGCCCGGCACCACCGCATGGAACAGGCCGTGGCCGAGGGCAAACGAGGTGCCCGATCGGCACTGGCCGGGATGCGGGAGCTGTCGCTGATGCTGGCCGGTTCCCAGCTGGGCATCACCGCCTGCACCCTGCTGCTGGGCTACATCTCCAAGCCCGCCGTCTCCGACGCGGTGGAGCCGCTGCTGCTGGCGGTGGGCCTGCCGGCCTCGCTGTCGTACGGGATCGCCTTCGTCATCGCGATGGCGGTGGTGGTGTTCCTGCACATGGTGGTCGGCGAGATGGCCCCGAAGTCCTGGGCGATCTCCCACCCGGAGCGGTCGGCGATGCTGATGGCGCCGCCGTTCATGGCGATGGTGCGGGTGGTCCGTCCGCTGCTGTGGGTGCTGAACAAGATCAGCAACGGCCTGGTGCGGCTGTGCCGGGTCACCCCGGTCGAGGAGCTCTCCTCGGTCCACAGCCGTGAGCAGCTGACCCACCTGGTGGCGGAGTCCACCCGGATGGGGCTGCTGACCGAGGGCGAGTCGGGACTGCTGACCCGTTCGCTCACCGAGCCTCAGACCCCGGTGGGGTCGCTGAGGATGGTGCCGACGGAGGAGATCGTCTCGGTGCGGCCGGGCGCGGACCTCGACGAGGTCCTGGCGACGGCGGCGGAGAGCGACCACACCCGCCTGGTGGTGCGCGACGGCGACCGGGTCCTGGGGTCGGTGCACGCCCGGGACGCCATGGTGGCCCGGGCCCGCGGCCGGTCGGTGACGGCGGCCGCGCTGGCCCGGCCGGTGCCGAGACTGCGCGCGGAGGACACCATCGCGCAGGCCGTGGAACAGCTGCGGCAGCACCGGGCCTCGCTGGCCGTGGTGCACGCGGCGGAGGACGGCCGGCTGGTCGGTCTGATCAGCCTGGACGACCTGCTGGGCCGGCTGCTCGCCGGACGGCTCCCGACGGGTGCCACCGCCGCCGGGGTCTGAGACCCGGCCGGGCCGACCGGGGGCCCGGGGAGGGCTCCGGAGCCGGCGCGCCGCCTTCCCGACCCGGGCGACGAAGGCCGCCCGGGTCGGGAA
>NZ_JAJUWS010000011.1 GCF_021390475.1 Streptomyces sp. ST2-7A | reverse complement strand
GTCACGTTCAAGATCAACCGGGACACCTTCCAGAACCTCACCGCGAACGCGCCCCGGCTGCTGGCCAGCGACACCCCGCCGGCCCGACGGGCGGCCGACCGCGGGTGGCTCCTGCTGCTGCCGGCCCTCGGCGCGTACATCGGGTTCGTCATCTGGCCGCTGTTCATGGGTGTCCAGTACTCGTTCTACGACTGGAACGGCGTCGGTGCCGCCACCTGGGTCGGGCTGGACAACTACGTCACGGTGTTCAGCGACCCCCATCTGCTGGCCTCGATCCGCAACGCGTTCGTGCTGATCGCGTTCTTCACCGTCATCCCGGTCGGCGCGGGCCTGATGCTCGCCACGCTCATCCGCTCCCTGCGCCCGGGGCCGTTCTCCCGGGCGTCGCAGACCATCCTGTTCCTGCCACAGATCATCCCGCTCGCCGCGGCCGGTATCGCCTGGTCGTGGATGTACGCGCAGACCGGCGCGGTCAACGAGATCCTCGGTTGGCTCGGCCTCGGGTGGATCGCCCGACCGTGGCTGGCGGACTACGGCACGGCGCTGCCCGCCGTGGGGTTGATCGGCTCCTGGGTGCTGACCGGCCTGTGCACCGTCCTGCTGCTCACCGGCATCGGCAAGATCGACGGTTCGCTGTACGAGGCGGTCCGGCTCGACGGCGCCGGGTGGTGGCGGGAGTTCTTCACCATCACGCTGCCCGGGCTGCGGCAGGAGATCGCCGTGCTGATGACGCTCAGCGTGATCGCGGCGCTGAGCAGCTTCGACATCATCTACACCTCCACCCAGGGCGGGCCCGGACGCGCCACCCAGGTGCCGGCCCTGTCCATCTACCGGATCGGTTTCACCCAGAGCGACGTCGGGTTGGCCTCGGCGTTCGGGATCGTGCTGATGGTCCTGGTGCTGGTGTGCGTGCTGCCGATCCAGCGTCTGTCGAAGGCGGGTGACCGATGATCGCCGACCGCACCGAGCGGGTGCTGGGTCGCGTCCTGCTGATCCTCGCCCTCGTGCTCACCGTCATCCCACTGGTGAACATGATCTCGGCGGCGTTGCAGCCGGCCGATGTGAACCCCACCGGTCTGGCCTGGCCCTCCGACCCCCAGTGGGGCAACTTCGTCAGGGCCTTCGAGACCGGGCACGTGTGGGAGCTGATGGGCTCCAGTCTGTTCATCGTGCTCGGGGTGGTGCCGGTCAGTCTGCTGATCGCCACCCTCGCCGGGTACGCGCTCGGCGGGCTGCGGGTGCGCGGCGGACGGGGCGTGCTGATCTTCATGGTGCTGGGCCTGACCATCCCCTTCGAGGCCCTGATCATCCCGCTCTACTACCAGGCGCAGGCCCTGGGGACGCTCAACTCGCAGTGGGCGGTGATCTTCCCACTGATCGGGTTGTTCATGCCCTTCGGCGTCTTCTGGATGCGCGCCCACTTCGTCAACGTCCCGCCGGAGCTGGCCGAGGCGGCACGGGTGGACGGTGCCGGCCTGTGGCAGGAGTTCCGGCGGATCCAGCTGCCGCTGGCGATGCCGGCCGTCTCGGCCCTGGGCATCCTGCTGTTCCTGTGGACCTGGAACCAGTTCCTGCTGCCGGTGGTGCTCATCGACGACCCGCTCAAGCGCACCGCCGCCGGCGCCCTGACCTTCTTCCAGGGGCAGTACTCGCTGAGCATCCCGCTGCTGAACGCCGGCGCGCTGATCATCATCACCCCGGCGATCATCGTCTTCCTCGTCTTCCAGCGGCAGTTCATCCGGGCCCTGCTGCGGGGGGCCGTGAAGGGCTGACGCCCCGCCCCCGCCCCGGTCACCCGGCTCCCCACCGCTCGGACGGCGTCGGCGCGCCCGCGCCGACGCCGTCCTCCCCTCACACCGAATCGAGCACCTCCGTGACCTTCGCCCTGGACGACCACTGGGTCTGGGATTTCTGGATCGCCGACTCCGGCGACCTGTTCCACCTCTTCTACCTGCACGCGCCGCGCTCGCTCGGCGACCCGGACCTGCGGCACCGCAACGCCGTGGTCGGGCACGCGGTCTCGACGGACCTGCGGACCTGGTCGGACCGGGGTCCGGTGCTCGGCCCGGGCGGTCCCGGCGCCTTCGACGAGACGGCCACCTGGACCGGCAGCGTCGTGCGGGGCCCGGACGGGATGTGGCGGATGTTCTACACCGGCGCCCGGTTCCCCTCCGCGGACTCCGCGCGGAACATCGAGACGATCGGCGTGGCCCGGTCCGCCGACCTCACCACCTGGGAGAGGTCGCCGGCCGCGTTGACGACCGCCGACCCGTTCCGGTACGAGACCCTCGCCGAGGGGACCTGGCACGAGGAGGCCTGGCGCGACCCCTGGGTCTTCCCCGATCCCTCGGGGGACGGGTGGCACATGCTGATCACCGCCCGCGCCGGACGCGATGGCCGGAACGCGGCCGGGGAGGTGCCCGCCGATCCGCGCGATCGCGGGGTCATCGGCCACGCCACCTCCCCGGACCTGGAGGTCTGGACGGTGCGGGAGCCGCTCAGCGCGCCGGGCGCGGGCTTCGCCCACCTGGAGGTCCCGCAGTCGGTCACCATCGACGGCCGGCACCTGCTGCTCTTCTCCTGCGACACCGCGCACCTGGCGGGGGCGCGGCGGGACGGCGGGGGCGGCGGCATCTGGGCGGTCACCGCCCCGGGCCCGGTCGGGCCGTTCCCGGTGGAGCGCGCGGTCCGGCTGACCGGTGACGAGCTGTACAGCGGCCGGGTGATCCGGGACCGCGCCGGCCGGTGGGTGATGCTGGCCTTCGAGAACATCGGTGACGCCGGTGACGGGACCGGCTTCGTCGGCAGGATCTCCGACCCGCTGCCCCTGGGTCGGTCGACCGATGGCGATCCGCTCCTCGCGGTCGGGGAGGGTGTCCGATGAGCGCTTCCACGGAGGTCCCCACCGGACCGAACGAACCGGCCGAGCCCGTCGAGCCGACCGAGCCGGTCGGGGAGGTCACCGTGCGCGGACGGGTCGCGCCCGGTTTCGAGCCCCTGCGGGACGCCTTCGCGGCGGTCTTCGAGGGGACACGGGACACGGGGGCGGCGCTGGCGGTCCTGCACCGCGGTGAACCGGTGGCGGACCTGTGGGGCGGTGTCGCGGACGCCCGCACCGGCGCCCCCTGGCGGACGGACACCCCGAGCGTGATCTTCTCGTGCACCAAGGGGCTGGTCTCGATCCTGGCCGCCCGCCTGGTGCAGGAGGGCCGGCTCGACTACGAGGACCGGGTCGCGGCCCACTGGCCGGAGTTCGGCCGGGCCGGCAAGGAGGGGGTGACGGTCCGCGACATCCTCGCCCACCGGGCCGGCCTCTCGGCCCCCCGGCGGTCGTTCTCCACCGCCGAGGTCCTCGACTGGGACACCGTGACGGCCGCGTTGGCCGAACAGGAACCGCTGTGGGAGCCCGGTACCGGGCACGCCTACCACGCCCTGACCCACGGCTGGTTGATCGGCGAGGTCATCCGCCGGATCACCGGCGGATCGGTCGGTCGGTACTTCGACGAGGTGATCGCGGGCCCGCTCGGCGCGGACGCCTGGATCGGGGTGCCGGAGGCGGTCCAGGGGCGGGTGGCGCACCTGCGGGTCGGCCCGACCCTCACCGAGCACGTCCGGCAGCAGGGGTTGGCGCGGGATCGCACGCCGGAGCGTCCCGACTGGCCGGGACTGGCGATGACCCTGGGGGACGCCTTCCCGCCGGAACTGGCGCACCCCACCCGCGGCTTCAACGACCCGGCGGTGCGGGCGGCCGAGATACCCGGCGCCGGTGGCATCGCCACCGCCCGGGCGCTGGCCTGCATCTGGTCGGCGACGGTGACCGGGACCCGGGGCGTCCGGCTCCTGGAGGAGGACACGCTGCGGCGCGCGCTGGTGGTGCGGACGGAGGGGAAGCCGGTGTTCGACGTTCCCGGTCCCCACGCGCGCTGGGCGATGGGCTTCCAGCTCGACTCGGAGGCCCGCCGTTTCCTCACCCCGGATGGGTTCGGGCACGACGGCGCCGGGGGGCAGGTCGCCTTCGCGGACCCGGTGACCGGGGTCGGTTTCGCCTTCCTCACCAACCGGATGGAGGCGGGGGACGACCCGCGCGGCACCCGAATCGTGGACGCCCTGAGGGGGATCCTCCTCGGATAGCCGGGGCATGGGCGACCCTCGGCGAGGGGCCGGTGGAGCCCCGGTACATGCCGGAGGGCCGGTGGTGATGCTCAACCTGCTGCGCTTCGCCGAGGGCGGCCGGGAGTCCTACCGCCGCTACTCGCGGGCCGTGGCCGAGACCTTCCTGCCGCGCCACGGCGGCGAGGTGCTCTATGCCGGGGAGGGCGCCGCCGCCCTGGTGGCCGAGGAGGGACAGGAGTGGGACGCGGTCCTGCTGGTCCGCTACCCGAGCCGCGAGGCATTCCTCGGCATGGTCGCCGACCCGGAGTACCGGGAGGTGGCGGAGTGGCGCACGGTCGCCCTGACGGAGGCGGTGCTCCAGCCCACCCGGCCGTGGGGCCGACCGGCTCCGGCGGAGGGCGCCGACCGCGCCTGACGGGCGCGGTCGGCGGGGCACCCGGCGACCCTCCGGGGAGCCGGGCCACCGGGATCGGGGCGCGTCCGCCGACCCCTCCCCCACCGTCCGTCCCACCTCCGGGCGGGACGGACGGTGGGGTCCTGCGCGGAAGGCGCTCCACCACGATCGCCCCGGCTCCCGGCGATGCCCCGGGGGAGGGAACCGCCGGGGGCCGACCCTCTCCCCCGGGTCTCCGGATCGGAACCCCGACCGTCGGGCACCGGGCACGCGGCGACTCCGCCCGCTCGTCGGCGCGGCGTCGCTCCCGGCTCCGGGGACGACCCGGCACGAGAGGTGGTGAGGCGAGCGGGCAGGGCTTGGCGCCCTTCATTAATTACTATTTAATGAATCCTAATGGGCGGAGTGGTCCCGCCCCGGGGGATCCGACCCCGTGACGGGAGACGGGAGGGCCCATGGAGCGGGAGACACCGCCACGCGTCGGCCGATTCACCGGGCGGTGCGTGCTGGTGACGGGCGCGGCCTCGGGGATCGGGGCGGCGACGGCCCGACGCCTGGCCGCCGAGGGAGCCGCCGTCGTGGTCACGGACATCCGCGCCGAGGGGGCCGCCGAGGTCGCCGCCGACATCCGGCGCTCCGGTGGCGAGGCCGACCACCACGCCCTGGACGTGACCGACGAGACACGCTGGCGGGAAGTGGTCCGGGCGGCGGGCGAACGGTTCGGCCCGATCTCGGGCCTGGTCGGCAACGCGGCGGCGGTCACCGTCGGCGCCGCCGACCGCATCGACCTCACCGAGTGGAACCGCCAACTCGCGGTCGGCCTCACCGCCGCCTTCCTCGGCTTCCGCGCCTGCCTGGCCGACCTGCGGAAGACCGAAGGAGCCGTGGTCCTGGTCTCCTCCGTGCACGCCCTCGCCGGTCTGCCGGGCCGCCCCGCCTACGCCGCCGCCAAGGCCGGACTGACCGGTCTCACCAGGCAGTTGGCGGTGGAGTACGGCCCCGCGGTGCGGGTGAACACCGTCCTGCCCGGCCCCGTCCTCACCCCCGCCTGGGACGGCATCGGCGAGGCGGAGCGGCGCGCGAGCGCCGCGCAGACGGCGGCCGGACGGCTCGGCCGCCCCGAGGAGGTCGCCTCCACCATCGCCTTCCTCCTCCACCCGGACGCCTCCTACGTCACCGGCGCCTCCCTGGTGGTGGACGGTGGCTGGAGCGTCGTCAAGGGCGGCTCGTGACCCCGCCGCGCACCACCGTGACAACAGCCGGCGGCGCCCGGGCCGGACGCACCGGCCGGGGCGCGTGTCCGGCTCCCCCGCCCCCTTCCGTCACCGCACACCGTTCCGCGCGCCGGCCGGAACGGGCGAGGAGTACCGCGTGAGGATCACCCGTGTCGAGACGTTCGCCGTACCGCCGCGCTGGCTGCTGTGTCGGATCGAGACCGACGAGGGTGTCGTCGGCTGGGGTGAACCGGTGGTCGAGGGCCGGGCCGCCACGGTCCGCACGGCGGTCCGCGAACTCTCCGAGCTGCTGGTGGGCCGCGACCCGTTGCGCGTCGAGGACCACTGGCAGGTGATGACGAAGGGTGGTTTCTACCGGGGCGGGCCAATCCTCTCCAGCGCCGTCGCCGGCCTGGATCAGGCGCTGTGGGACATCCTCGGCAAGACCCTGGGCGCGCCGGTGCACGTGCTGCTCGGTGGCCCGGTGCGGGACCGGGTACGGGCCTACGGCTGGGTGGGTGGGGACGACCCGGCCGAGATCGCCGACGCCCTGACCGCCCGGGTGGAGGCGGGTTTCACCGCCGTGAAGATGAACGCCGGCGGCCGGATGGACCGCCTGGTCACCGTCGCGGAGCTGGATCGGGTGGTGCGCCGGGCGGAGACGGCCCGTGAGGTGATGGGCCCCGACCGGGACTTCGCGATCGACTTCCACGGCCGCGTCGGCGCCGCCGACGCCCGCCGGTTGCTGCCCCTGCTCGCACCCACCGCGCCGCTCTTCGTGGAGGAGCCGGTGCTGCCCGAACACACCCCGCTGCTCGCGGGGTTGGTCTCCTGTTCCCCCGTGCCGCTGGCCACCGGCGAGCGACTGTACTCCCGGGCCGAGGTGCTGCCCGCCCTGCGGGCCGGGATCGCGGTGCTGCAACCGGACCCCTCACACGCCGGCGGCATATCGGAGGTGCGGCGCATCGCCTCGCTCGCCGAGACCTTCGACGTGCCGATCGCCCCGCACTGCCCGCTGGGCCCCGTCGCGCTCGCCGCGAGTCTGCAACTCGCCTTCGCCACACCGAACTTCCTCATCCAGGAGGAGAGCATCGGCATCCACTACCACTCCGGCGCCGAACTGCTGGACTACGTCGTCGACCGCGAGGTCTTCCGGCTGCGCGAGGGGCACTTCGACCGGCCGACCGCGCCGGGGCTGGGCATCGAGGTGGACGAGGTCGCCGTGCGGGCCGCCGACGACAGCGCCCCGGAGTGGCGGGGGCCGGTGTGGCGGCACCCCGACGGCTCGTTCGCCGAGTGGTGATCGACGCCGCGCGTTCCCGCGCCGCCCCGGCTCCCACCGGACCCGACCCCCGACCCCCGACCCCCGACCCCCGACGGAACGGTTTCGCGATGAACACGGCACCGAGCAGCGCCGGCTCCCCCGACTCCACCGGACCCACCGGACCCACCGGCCCGGAAGTCCTCCTCGCCCGCCTGCGCCGCGAGCGGCTGGCCGCGATCGTCCGGGGCCGGGACGCCCGCGCCTCCGTGCGCGCGGCGGTGGCCCTGGCCGAGGAGGGCGTCGGGCTGATCGAGATCTCACTCACCACGGAGAACGCCGAGCGGGTCCTCTCCGAGGTCGTCGCCGAGGTGGGCGACCGGGCCCTGATCGGCGCCGGCACCGTGCTCTGCCGCGAGGACGCGGACCGGGCCCGGGGCGCCGGTGCCGCCTGGCTGGTGACCCCCTGTCCCGGGGCCGGGTTGGAGGCCGCCGTCGATACCGGACTGCCCGTGCTGGGCGGGGCGTTGACCCCCGGCGAGTGCGCGGCCGTGATGGCGGCCGGGGCGGCGGCGGTGAAGCTCTTCCCCGCCTCCCTCGGCGGCCCGCCCTACCTGAAGTCGCTGCGCGACCCGTTCCCCGACCTGCCGATCGTGCCGGTGGGCGGGATCGACGCGGACGCCGCCGCCGCGTACCTGGCGGCCGGGGCCGTGGCGGTCGGGGTGGGCGGTCCACTGCTGGGGGACGCCCCGCACGGCGGTGACACCGGGGCCTTGCGCGAACGGGCCCGAACCTTCCTGGCGGTGTGCGCGGACGGAGCCGACGCGTGACCGCCCGGGACATCGTGCCGGAGTCCTCCGGGAGCCCCGCCGTGGAGGTGCTGACCTTCGGCGAGACGATGCTCTCGGTGCGCACCGCGGAACCGCTGACGGCGGGCGGCGGGGCGCGGATCACCGTGGCGGGCGCCGAGTCGAACGTGGCCGTCGGTCTGGCCCGGTTGGGCCACCGGGCCGGCTGGGCCGGTCGGCTGGGGGCGGACGAGCCCGGCCGGACCGTGCTGCGGGCGCTGCGCGGGGAGGGTGTGGACCTGCGGCACGCCACCGTGGACGAGACCGCCCCGACGGGGGTGATGCTGCGCGAGGGTCGGGTCGGCGACATCGCCCGGGTGCACTACTGGCGGTCCGGTTCGGCCGCCTCCCGGCAGCGCCCCGAGCACCTGGCGGGGGCGCTGGCGGCCGGCGCCCGGATCCTGCACCTGACCGGGATCACGCCGGCCCTGGGCGAGGGGCCGCGCGCCACCGTGGTCGGGGCCGTCCGTCACGCGCGGGAACACGGCCGGACGGTGACCCTCGACGTCAACCACCGCGAGCGGCTGTGGAGCGGCGCGGAGGCCGCGCCGGTGCTCCGGTCCCTGCTTCCCGACGTGGACGTGCTGATCGCCTCGGAGGAGGAGCTGTCGATCGTGGCCGGCGCCCCGGGGGACGGGGAGCGGGATCGGGTGTCGGAGTTGTTCTCCGGGGGTGTCGGCGAGGTCGTCGTCAAGCTCGGCGCGGAGGGGGCGCGGGTCCACCACCGGGACGGCTCCACGACGGGGGCGCCGGCCCGACGGGTGACGGTGCGGGACACGGTGGGCGCAGGGGACGCGTTCTGCGCGGGGTACCTCTCCGGGCTGCTCGACGGTCTCGCCGCGGGAGCCCGGCTGGAACGGGCGGTGGTGTGCGGGGCGTTCGCGGTGGCCTGCGAGGGCGACTGGGAAGGGCTCCCGCACCGCGACGAGTTGACGCTGCTGGACGGCGCGCCGGGCCGCACGGTGCGCTGAGCGGGGGCGGGTCACCCGTGCCGCCGGCCGCCGGTCCGGTCGGTCGGACCGGCGGCGGGCGGCGGGCGGCGGGCGGCGGGCGGCGGGCGGCGGGCGGCGGGAACGACCACGGCGACTCGAAGCCGGCCGGGGGAACCGGGCCCGGCGGTCGGCGCGTCAGCCGCGCAGCACGGCGTTGCACTCCCGCTGGAGGTCCACATCCGCCCACATCGGGTGGTGCGGGGCGGCGTTGGAGCAGACGACGGCGCCCAGCGCGCCGACCCGGACGCTCTCCTCGATCGCGCGCCGACACAGGGCCGCGCCGACCGGCCCCTCCTCGAAGGTGCCGTGCAGGGGCGTGTAACCGAACCAGCCCTCGCCGAAGAGCAGGGGAACGCCCAGCTCGGCGGCCAGGTCGGCCGCGGCGTCGATCCAGGTGACCAGGCGCTGCTCCATCGCGATGCGGTGGCCGGCGTGCCGGTCGTACAGCCAGGCGTCCCACTTCGCGGGGTCGCACCACTCGTGCAGGTACATCTCGCGGCGCGAGACGATGGTGGCCTCCGCCCGCCAGGCGTCCCGCTCCGGGGGTGTCCACTCCTCCAAGGCGGGCGCCGAGGGCAGCAGCAGTTCCCGCGCCGCGCGTTCCCGCGGGAAGGGGCGGGTGGGGTCGCGCAGGGCGAAGGTGTCGATCATCTCGTCCAGGACGCCGTGGACGTAGGGGTGGAAGACGGCGACATCGATGTCCCGGGGCACTCCGCGCATGGCCCCCACGGGCACGGCGGCGTAGTTGACGGTGACCGGGTGGTCGGGTCGGCGGGCGCGGAAGCGGGCCAGGCCCCGCTCCAGGCGGGGCCGGAGGCCGAGCACCGGATCGCCGGCGAGGCCGTCGGTGAGCCGACCGGCCTGGACCTCGTTGTGCAGTTCGGTGAAGGCGATCCGGTCGTCCAGACCGTCGTGCGCGGCGAGGAAGTCGATCAGGTCGGCGAGGGCGTCGGCCAGTGCCTCGGGTCGGCGTTCCGGCTCCACCGCCATCAGCGCGTCGAACCACCGCCGGTCGCCGGCGAAGGCGGGGCTCTGCTGGTACTCCCAGCTGGAGAGGATGACGTGGAAGTCGTGCCGGCGGACGGCCCCGAAGAGGGCCAGCAGGTGGGCGCGGCCGTCGATGACGGTCTCGGCGCGCACGTCGTACCAGCGCACCCGTCGGCCCTGTCCGCCGCCGAGGGGGCCGAGTCGCAGGTGGGTGGTGTCGAGGCCGGAGCCGAAGAGGAGGAACGGCATCGCGCAGATCCGGATGGTGTTGTAACCCCGGTCGGCGGCCTCGGCGAAAGCGCGGTCGAGGTCCTCGAAGGGCTCGCCGGGACCGGTGCGGACGTACCAGGAGAAGTCCCAGAGGCTGACGGTCAGCCGGGCGGGGAGCCGGGCGGGGAGTGGTAGGGGCACGGGGACCTTCCGGTGGGGCGGCGGGCGAGGGGCGCTGCGGCCATGGTCACGGGACCCCGGGCAGGTGTCAAGATTTATTCATAAATAATGATCAGACTAGAGTGGACTCGTCCGGGAGACGACGATTCCCGATTCGGGGAGCAGGGGAACAGGGGAGCACCGACATGGGGTCCTATTCCGACCGGGGCGTCCACGGCCACGTGGTGCACCGCCTGGGCGCCCGCATCGTCGGCGGCGAGTTCGCCGAGGGGGACACCCTGGACGTCCGCGCCCTCGGCGCCGAACTCGATGTCAGCCTCACGGTGATGCGCGAAGCGCTCAAGGTACTCGCCGGCAAGGGCCTGGTGGACGCCCGCCAGAAGCGCGGCACCTTCGTGCGTCCCCGCGCGGAGTGGAACCTCCTCGATCCCGACCTGATCCGCTGGCGGGCCCGGGGCGGTGACACCGACCGACTGCTGCGCGATCTCGCCGACGTGCGGGCCGTCGTGGAACCGGCCGCCGCCCACCGGGCCGCGCTGCACCGCACCGAGGCCGATCTCGAAGCGCTGGACGCCGCCCTGGCCGCCATGGTGGAGGCCGGCGACGATCCGACCGCGGCGGCCGGGGCCGACGCCCTCTTCCACCGCGTGCTGCTGGCCGCCACCGGCAACGAACTCCTCGCCCGGATGGAGGTCTTCCTCGAGCCCGGGCTGCTCGAACGGGACCGGCTCGTGCACGCCCATCCCGCCTCCGGAGACGCCGTGCCCAGCCACCGGGCGGTGCTGGAGGCCGTGCGCGTCGGGGACGCCCCGGGCGCGCACCGCGCCATGCTCGCCCTGCTGGCCCGGGCCGAGGAGGATCTGGGATTGGTGAACCCTCCCCCGACCTCCTGAGGTGCGTCCGGAAATTCCCCCAACGGTCGGCCGATGCCGGATACCGTGCTTCCCCGCGCGATGGACCGACCCGGAACCGGTCCGGCACCACGGGAGGGGACGACATGGCCGAGGTGACCCGTCTGAGCACCCTGGTCGAACTCGACGGGGAGCGCCCGAACCCCGAGGAGATGGCGGTGTCCGCCCGGCTGGAGGCGGTGCTCTCCGACGGCCGTCGGGTGCCGCTGCTCGACGACCGGGGCTGGGCCGAGTCGACGCACGGCGGCGGGGCGGACATCCGGGAGTTCGTCTCGGTCGGGGAGATCGAGGAGACCGCCCGGACGGTGGTCGGCCCGGACGAGCCGGGGGAAGGCGGTACGCACGAGGAGATGGCCGCCGACCACTGGGGGCATCTGACCGACATCCTGCGGCGAGGCGGAGTGGCCGCGGACCCGGCGGAGCTGGAACACCTCCCGCACGAGGTCGTGCTCGGCGAACGCCTCCGGGAGTGGCTGGGACGAGCGCGCCCCTCCCCTCCTGGCCCGGCCCCGACCGGGGGTGATCAGCCGGGTTCGGCCGGCCCGAAGTGATGGCGGGTGAGCCGTGAACCGTCGGGACCGATGGAGGCGGCGACACAGCGCAGCACCCGGGAGCCGGCGGCGTACCGCGCCTCGGTGGGCGGCAGCACGTCCGGTTCCCACGAGTCGGCCTCCCGCTCCCGGCCGCGCTCGTTGAGGGAGGCCGCCAGGACCTCGGCGGAGCACACCTCCCGGACCGTCGGGTGGGCGGCGAGCTCGGCCTGGTGGTGGGTGAGCCCGTCGGCGGGCAGCGGGGCGATGGCGAAGGTCTCCCAGACGTGCTCGGTCCGACAGTCGGCCGCGGTGATGGAGACGTTGCCCGTGATCACGACCATGCCGCCCCAGCACTCGGGCTCGACGACACAGGCCGCGTCCGCGCCCTCGATATCGGCGGCCGGGCAGTCCTCGGTGGTGGTCGGCACGCCCCACTCGACGGCGGTGTCCGGCACATCGTTCCCGGTACCCCCGTCGTCGGTCCCGGGGTCGTCGGTGTGCCCGTCCCCGGCGGGCTCCCCCTCGGCCGGCGGGCCGTCGGCCGGGGGCGCGGAGGCGAGGGGGTCGGCCGCGTCCCCGTCACCCGGTTGGTCGCCGTTCGTCAGCAGCGCCACGCCGGTGCCCGCCCCCACCACGAGAACCACGGAGGCCGCGACCGCGACGAGCAGCGGCCCGCGCCGGCGGGTGGGGCGGGTGTCCGGCCCCGCCTCCGGGGCCGTGACCGCACCGGCACCGCCCGCCGGCGCGTACGGCGGCACGACGCCCGGGCCCGGGGGGCCGGCGGGCGCCGGCCCCGGGGTCATCACCGGGGCGGGTCCGAAACCGGCCGGGGCCGGACCCACCGGCACCCCGCCGAGGTCCACGGCGGCCAGGGCGTCACGGAACTCCCCCGCGTCGGCGGTCCGTTCGGCCGGATCGGCGGCCAATGCCCGGCGCAGGACCGCCATCAGCCCGGCCGGCACCCCCGGCAGGTCGGGCAGCGGGCCGGTGTGCCGGAGGACGAGTTCGGCGAGGCTCGGCGCACCGCCGTCCTCGGGGAAGTGCGGCGGCCTGCCGCACAGCAGGGCGTGCACGGTGGCGGCGAGGGAGTACACGTCGCCGGCGGCGGAGGGATCGGCCAACCGGAACGCCTCGGGTGGCGCGTACGCCGGCGTCAGGGCCTCCCGGGTGACCGACAGGTCGTGGCCGGGCCGGGGCAGGGCGGCGAGGCCGAAGTCGGTGAGGGCGACCCCGCCGTAGCGGTTGATCATCACGTTGCCCGGCTTGATGTCGCGGTGCAGCACACCGGCGGCGTGGGCGGCGGCCAGCGCGTCGGCGAGGGCGACGCCGATATCGCGGGCCTCGGCGACCGGCGGCGGGCCGGTGCGGGAGAGCCGGTCGGCCAACGAGCCGCCGGGGCACAACTCCAGCACCAGGTAGGGACGACCGTCCTCCCGAACCCCGGCGTCGTGGACGGCCACCACGTTCGGGTGATCCGACAGTCGGCCGGCGGCGGTGACCTCGCGCAGGAAGCGGCGCCGATCACGGTCGGAGAGCAGCCGGCGGCCGTCGATCCGCAGCGCGACCTCACGGTCCACGGAGAGCTGGCGGGCACGGTGGACGGTGGCGAAGCCACCGCGCCCCAGCACCTCGAAGATCTCGTACCCGGGTTGCCTGACGCCCTCGTCCCCCCGGATGTCGTGCTCGCCGCCCATGTCCCCGTCCCCCGCAGCCGGCCCGGCCGAGGTGTCCGGCCGGATGTGGGGGGACTCTAGCGCGGGAGCCCGACACCGGACCCGGTGGCCGGCCCCGGCGGCCCCGGCGCCGGGGCCGGTGGGGCCGGTGGGGCCGGTGGAGCCGGCGCGGCCCGGTACCGGGCGGGGTCAGTACTTCTCCGACTGGCCGCCATCGATGGCGATGGTGGTGGCGTTGATGAAGGACGCCTCGTCCGACAGCAGGAAGGCGACCAGGTGGGCGACCTCCTCGGGGCGGCCGAAGCGCTTGCTCGGGTTGAGGGAGACGAACTGCCGCCCGACCTCCTCCCAGTTCTCCTCGTCAATCTGCTTCAGCGAGCCCTCGACCATGGCGGTCATGATGGCGCCGGGCGCGATGGCGTTGACCGTGATGCCGTACTCGCCGTACTCCACACCGGAGTTGCGGGTCAGCCCGACCACCCCGTGCTTGGCGGCGGCGTAACCGGACTGGTTGCCGACGCCCCGGATACCGCCCACCGAGGCGGTGTTGACGACCCGGCCGTGCCCCTGCTCGCGCATCACGCCCAGGACCTGCTCGAGGCCGAGGAAGACACCGCGCAGGTTGATCGCCAGAACGCGGTCGAACTCGGCGGCGCCGTAGTTCTCGGTGAGGTTCTGGCGGCCCTCGATGCCGGCGTTGTTGAAGAAGCAGTCGATGCGCCCCCGGGCGTTCCTCGTCTCGGTGACGTAGCGCCGGGTGTCCTCCTCGGAGGAGACGTCGGCGACGATGGTCAGCGCCTCGGTACCCGGCGCGGCCTCCTCGATCTCGGCGGCGGCCTCGGCCAGACCGGCCTCGCTGATGTCGACCAGGACCGGCTCGGCGCCCTCCCGGGCTACCCGGACGGCGGCGGCGCGGCCGAGCCCGGCGGCGCCACCGGTGATGAGGACGACCTTGTCGGTGAACCTGTCGCTCATGGGATGCCCCTTCCTCGATTCCCTCGACGGCTCGATGGGTGGGGCCATCCTCGTTCCCGGAACGATCACGGTCGTTCCGGGAGCGTCCGAACGGGCGGGCACTCACCCGGCCGGCGCGTCCCCGTCGTCCCGGGGTCCGGTCCTCGCGCAGGGTGGTCCCCCGGCCGGCTCGACACCGCTCCGCCGGCCACCGATACGGGACACGGTGCCGGACACGGCCCGGCCGGCGTGCGGTCGGCCGGGCCGTGCCTCACCCCCCGACGGGTGGAGGACGGTCGTCGAGCACGATCGTGGTGACGCCGTCGTTTCCGGTGTTCCCGTCACCCCCGGTGTCGGTGGTGACCGCCCGGGTCCCGGCTCCGGAACCGGCCACGGCCTGCCGGGCGCGCCGGTGCACGGTGCCCGCGAGGGCCCGGCCGACGGGATCCGTCGCCCCGTCCCGGTGGAGGTCTCGCGTGGTCACCAGGACGGCGAGCAGCGAGCGGCCGGAGAGGAACGCCTCGGTTCGACCACCGGCGAGGTCGGTGACGCGGTCCGGTACCCGGAAGTGCGGGTGGGTGGCGGTGTGTTCGAGGAGGAACTGCCAGGTGTCCCGGTGACAGACCAGGCGGGCCGTGGCGATCGCGGCGGCCGCGTCCAGGCTCGCGACGAGTTCCTCGTCGTCCGCCTCCGCTCCCCCGCCGGCCGGTGGCCGGGCGGGCTCCGGGGACACGGCGGCGGGGTCGGGCCCGCCGGCGAGCGGGGCGCCCCCGGAGGAGGAGTCGGTGGGCGGGGGTTCGGCGGGCGGGGCGGGAAGGGCCGCGTCGACGGGCGGAGGGCTCTCCTCCGGGACGTCCCCGCAGAAGCCGGGGCCGGCCGGGTGGCAGTCGGGCCCCGGCTCGTCCGCCGGGGTATCGGCGGCCTCCTCCGTCGGGGGTGTCGCCGGATCCCCCGTCTCCTCGGCGGCCGACGCGGTATGTCTCCCGCTGTCGGGCGCCGAGGCGTCCACCCCGCCCTCCGCCCCGGGCACGGCCTCCACCGGCTCGTCCTCCCGCCGGTCACCGGCCTTGTCGAACTCCTGCCCCACGGTGCCCTCCCCTGTCGTGGCCCACGGTTCCCCGTGGGTGGTGTCGGTGTCGATCCGCGCGTCGGCGTCCGGCGCTCCGGTCCGGTGGTGGGACGCCCCGACCGGGGTGAGCCGGGCTTCGGCGAGTTCGCGACGCAGTTCCTCCAGCGCCGTGCGGAGGTCCGCCAGGCCGTCCCGGAGTCGGTTCTGCCGGTCGCGGAGTTCCCGGTGGTCCCGCTGAAGGCCGGCGAGGCCCGGGGACAGCGTGTCCGCCACCGTCCGGTGGGTCGCCCGCAGCGTCTCCCGGGCCGCGACGAGGCCGTGGTCGGAATGGCTCAGGAGGCTTCGCACCTCCCGAAGGGTCTCCAGGATCTCCGAGGACTTTCCCACTACCGTCCAACCCCCTCGTGCCTTCCGGCGACATGGTCGTTTCATCACCGCATGACTCCCCCGGGCGGGTGGACGGGAGACGGGTGCTTCCGGTCGTCTTCGACGGGTTCGTCACGGAGTGGGGCCCCCGGTTCGTCTGCCGGGCCCGGTATCGCCGGTGGTTCCCGGCCTCCGGGTGCCGGGGGTCGTCGGTCGGGCGGCTCACCCAACCGGCCCCTTGGCCATCCGTGACACGTGCTCGATCGGAGTGCCGCGCCCGTTGATCGTTTTCGTTCGCACCTCGCGGAGGGGCGTGATCACCACCGGGCGGCCCCTTCCCTCCGGCCCCACCGGCCACCCGCCGGAGGCCGAAAACAGGCCCGCGCCGGAAGGCCGGAGGCGTGCGCGCGGGATGCCCGGACCGGAGTCCGGTGTGATCATGGGATGTACGGCGGTCCGGGTCGCCGCTCGATCGGGCACCGGGAGGTGGACGGCATCTCGTACGAACGACGACGGCGCCGGTACTTCGCGCTCATGGCGATCTGTCTGACGTTGTTCGTCGGGGCCTGGGCCGTGGTGCGGCACTGGTCGGTGCCGGTGGCGATCGCCATGTGCGTGGTGGCCGCCTTCCTGCCACCGGTCGCGACCATCGTGGCGAACCGGCGGGGGCCCGACGACCGGTGGTGGGACGAGGAGCCGTAGGCTCGCGAACCGACCGGTGGAGGACGCGAGCCGGCGGAACGGAGCGGACCCGTGGGGGACACGCAGCACGAACGGCGAGGTGGCCCGGCGGACGCACCGGACGCACCCGCACTGCCGATACCCGACCCGGCGCTGGTGGTCCTGATCGGTCCCGCCGGGGCCGGGAAGTCCACCCTCGCCGCCCGGAACTTCCGCCCCACCGAGGTGGTCTCCTCCGACGCCTGCCGGGCGCTGGTGGCGGACGACGTGAACGACCAGTCCGCCACCGGGCGGGCCTTCGCCCTGGTGGAGCGGATCGTCGAACTGCGTCTGGCCGGCGGTCGGACCACGGTGGTGGACGCGACGAACGTGCGCCCCGAGGAGCGTGCGCCGTGGATCCGGCTCGCCCGCGACCACGACCTGCCCCGGGTCGCGGTGGTGCTGGACCTCCCGAGGGAGGAGTGCCTGCGGCGCAGTCCCGGCCGGCCCGGCCGGGAGGACGTGCCGGCCCGGGCCATCGCCCGGCAGCACGGCACGATGCGGCGGAACGCCGAGGGGTTGGCGGAGGAGGGCTTCGGCACGGTGCACGTGCTGCGGTCCGCCGCCGAGGTGGACGCGGCGCGTCTGACGCGGGTGCCGCGTCCCGGCGATCTGCCGCACCTGCGGGGCCCGTTCGACCTGATCGGGGACGTGCACGGCTGCCTGCCGGAGCTGGAGGCGCTGTTGACCCGCCTCGGCTGGGTGATCGAGCGGGACGGGCGGGGCCGGCCGGTGGGTGCCCGGCACCCGGCGGGCCGCACGGCGGTGTTCGTCGGCGACCTGGTGGATCGGGGTCCGGACAGCACCGGCGTGGTGGAGTTGGTGGCGGGGATGCGCGCGACCGGCGACGCGCTGTGCGTGGTCGGCAACCACGAGGACAAGCTCGCCCGCGCGCTCGCCGGTCGGAACGTGCGGGTGGGCCACGGCTTGGAGCTCACCCTGGAGCAGCTCGCCGAACGGGAGGCGGGGGAACCGGGATTCACCGACCGGGTGCGCGCCTTCCTCGCCGATCTTCCCGACCATCTGCGGCTCGCCGACGGGAAGCTGGTGGTGGCGCACGCCGGCCTGCCCGAGCGGCACCACGGCCGGACCTCGCGCCGGGTGCGGGCGCACGCCCTGTACGGGGCGACCACGGGTGGCGAGGACGAGTACGGCCTGCCGGGTGCGGCTGCCGTGGGCGGAGGAGTACCGGGGCGCGGCGGAAGTGGTGTACGGGCACACGCCGATGCTCCGGGCCCGCTGGGTGAACCGCGCGATCTGCCTCGACACCGGCTGCGTCTTCGGCGGGGAGCTGACCGCGCTGCGCTGGCCGGAGCGGGAGGTGGTGTCGGTGCCGGCGGAGCGGGAGTGGTGCGCGCCGGCGCGTCCGCTCGCCGACGACTGAGGGAACTCCCCGCGCCGTGCCGCGTCGGCCCCCGGGCCGGGGCGTTCCTGCGCGTCGCGGGTGCCCCGGGCCAGGATGGGGAACATGTCTTTCCGTGTGGATTCCGAGACCGGCCGCCTGCGCCGGGTGATCCTGCACCGTCCCGGGCTGGAGCTCAAGCGGCTGACGCCCTCCAACAAGGACGAGTTGCTCTTCGACGACGTGCTGTGGGTGCGCCGGGCGCAGCAGGAGCACGACGCCTTCGCGGCGGTGCTGCGGGAGCGCGGGGTGGAGGTGCACCTGTTCGGGGAGATGCTGCGGGAGGTCCTGGAGATCCCGCAGGCGCGGAAGCTGGTGCTGGACCGGGTCTTCGACGAGTACGCCTACGGTCCGCTCGCCACCGGCCGGTTGCGGGAGGCTTTCGAGGGGTTGCCGATCCCGGAGATGACCGAGGCGCTGATCGGGGGGATGACCAAGCGGGAGTACCTGGAGGCGCATCCGGAGCCGACCTCGGTGCGGTTCCACGTGATGGATCCGGACGACTTCCTGTTGGAGCCGCTGCCCAACCACCTGTTCACCCGGGACACCTCGGCGTGGGTGTACGACGGGGTGTCGATCAACGCGATGCGGTGGCCGGCACGGCAGCGCGAGACGGTGCACTTCGAGGCGATCTACCGGCACCATCCGCTCTTCGCGGGGCCGGGGACGGAACCGTTCCGGGTGTGGTCGCAGGGCCAGGACGTGTACCCGTCCACGATCGAGGGCGGGGACGTGCTGGTGCTCGGGCACGACGCGGTGCTGATCGGGATGAGCGAGCGAACCACACCGCAGGCGGTGGAGCTGTTGGCGCGCGGGTTGTTCGCGGCGGGATCGGCGCGGCGGATCGTGGCGCTGGACATGCCCAAGCGGCGGGCCTTCATGCACCTGGACACGGTGTTGACCATGATCGACGCGGAGACCTTCACCCAGTACGCCGGGCTGGGGATGCTGCGCTCCTACACGATCGAGCCGGGGCGGGGCGGGGCGGAGTTGACGGTCACCGACCACCCCCCGGAGCACATGCACACCGCGATCGCGCACGCGTTGGGGCGTGATCGGATCCGGGTGCTGACCGCGACGCAGGACGTGCACGCGGCGGAGCGCGAGCAGTGGGACGACGGCTGCAACGTGCTGGCGGTGGAGCCGGGGGTGGTGGTCACCTACGAGCGGAACGTGACGACCAACACGCATCTGCGGCGGCACGGTGTGGAGGTGATCGAGATCCCCGGCGGGGAGCTGGGTCGTGGGCGCGGCGGGCCCCGGTGCATGAGCTGTCCGGTGGCGCGGGAACCGGCGGAGTAGGCGAGGGCTCGGCGGGGACGGGCGGGGACGGGCGCGGTGGCACCGGTGGGTGCGCCGCGCCCGGGTCGTTCCCGCGGTGCTCCCCTCCCTCGCTGCATAGAGATTCGTTATTCTGTATACACTTGCGTCGCTGTCGTGCCCCCGGATGCCCGATGCCGAGTCCGGGGTGCCGGTGCGAGACCCCGAGCCGAGGAGCCCTTCATGCCGATCGACCTCACCGGCCGTCACTTCCTGAAGGAACCGGACGTCACCGCCGAGGAGTTCCGCCACCTGGTCGAACTGGCCGCCGACCTGAAGGCGGAGAAGCGGGCGGGCGCCGAGCGCCGCCGGCTCACCGGCCGGAACGTGGCGCTGATCTTCGAGAAGACCTCCACCCGCACCCGGTGCGCCTTCGAGGTGGCCGCCGCCGACCAGGGGGCCTCGACCACCTACCTGGATCCCGCGGGTTCCCAGCTCGGCCACAAGGAGTCGGTGCGCGACACCGCCCGGGTGCTCGGTCGGATGTTCGACGCCATCCAGTACCGGGGAGCCGGACAGGCGACGGTCGAGGAACTGGCGGCGCACGCGGGCGTGCCGGTCTACAACGGTCTGACCGACGACTGGCACCCCACCCAGATGCTCGCCGACGTGTTGACCGTGCGCGAGCACGGGGACCGACCGCTGGAGCGCACCTCCTTCGCCTACCTGGGCGACGCCCGGGCCAACATGGGCAACTCCTATCTGGTCACCGGCGCGCTGCTCGGCATGGACCTGCGGATCGTCGCGCCCCGGGCGCTGTGGCCGCGGGAGTCGGTGATCGCGACGGCGAAGGCGCTGGCGGCGGAATCCGGCGCCCGGCTCTCGCTGACCGAGGACGTGACCGAGGGGGTGCGCGGCGCCCACTTCGTGGCCACCGACGTGTGGGTGTCGATGGGCGAGCCGAAGGAGGTGTGGGACGAGCGGATCGCGCTGTTGGCCCCGTACGCGGTGACCATGGACGTGCTGCGGGCCACCGGTGAGGACGAGGTGCGGTTCCTGCACTGCCTGCCGGCCTTCCACGACCTGGGCACCGGCGTGGGTCGGGAGATCCACGCCCGGCACGGTCTGGAGTCGCTGGAGGTCACCGACGAGGTCTTCGAGTCCGAGCACTCGGTGGTCTTCGAGGAGGCGGAGAACCGACTGCACACCATCAAGGCGCTGATGGTGGCCACCCTGGCCGGCCCGGCCGGCCCCGACGCCTGACCGGGCGCCCGCCCCGGGGCCCGTTCCCGCCTCCCGACCCCGCCCGCCCCGGCGGGGTCGGGGCGTGTTCACCGACCGGGACTACAGTGCGGTCCGTCGGCGGCCCGGCCCCTCCGACGGCGAGCCGCCCCCGGAGTCGCGGGGCGGATGTCGCGGCGTCGGTACCCGGGCGCGGGAAATCGAGGAAGAGGTGGGTCGGTGCGGGACGGCGAGCGGCCGGGGAAACCATCGGGGTCCGACGATCCGGTGCCGGGAGCGGAGAACACGCGCGGGAGGGAACCCGGGCCGGTTCGGCCGGCCGCCGGCCGGACCGGGGGCCCGGCGGGAACCGGCGCGACCCCCGCCGACGGGTCACCCCCGTCACCGACGGGCCCCGCCGGCCCCCTCTCCGTTCCGGGGGCGGACACCACGGCGCGGGACGCCCCACCGGACGACACCCCGGCGGACGGCGCCCCGGCGGACGACCGCGCACCGGTCGCCGACGCCCCGCCCCCGCCCGGCCTGACGGCGATCGCCCGGGAGTGGGGTCGCATCGGCCTCCTCGGCTTCGGCGGACCACCCGCGCACATCTCGATGCTCCGCGAGGCGTGCGTGGAGCGGCGGCGCTGGGTGGACGCGGAGCGGTTCGAGGACGGTGTCGCGAGCACCAACCTGCTGCCCGGACCGGCCTCCACCCAACTGGCGATCCTCACCGCGTGGTGGCTGCGCGGCACGCCGGGGGCGCTGGTGGGCGGATTGTGCTTCATCGTGCCGGGGCTGGCGCTCATCATCGCCCTGGCCGCGCTGTTCCTGGCCGGGGACGCGCCGGACCCGATCCGGGGGGCGGCGGCCGGGGCGGGCGCGGCGGTGGCGGCGGTGGCCGCGCACGCGGCGTGGCAGTTGATGCCGGACAGCCGGCGCCGGGCGGTGGGGCGGGCCGCCCGGGCCCGCTGGTACGGGTACCTGGCGGCGGGCGTGGCGGGGGCGATCCTCGCCGGGCCCTGGCTCGTGCTCGTACTCGTCGCGGCCGGTCTGGTGGAGACCGCCGTACGGCGGGCCGGCCCCACCGGGGGCGCGGCGGACGCGGCACGGACGGTGGGCACGGCGGGGACGGCCGGGAGCGCCCCGGCGGGGCACGGGGCGCCGGGGACCCGGCGGGCGCGGACCGACCGCCGGCTGTGGCTGTTGCTCGCCGCGCTCCCGGCCACCGCCCTGGCCGCCGGCCTCTCCGCGCTGACCTGGACCGCCTACAAGGTGGGCGCCCTGTCCTACGGGGGCGGCTTCGTGATCATCCCGCTGATGCACGACGACGCGGTGGGCCGGCACGGCTGGATGGACGACCCCGAATTCCTGAACGCGGTGGCGCTGGGACAGATCACCCCGGGCCCCGTGGTGCAGACGGTCTCGGTGGTGGGATGGGCCGCCGGTGGCGTGATCGGCGCGCTGGTGGCGGCCGTGGTCGCCTTCGGGCCGTCGTTCCTGCTGGTGCTGTGGGGCGGCCGATCGCTGGACCGGTTGCGCGGCATTCCCGCCGTCCGGGGCTTCTTCCACGGCGCCGGACCGGCGGTGGTGGGGGCGATCGCCGGGTCGGCGGTGCCGTTGGCGCTGGCCCTGTCGGAGCCGTGGCAGGCGGTGCCGGCGCTCCTGGCGGCGGGGTGGCTGATCGGTCTGCGGCGGGGCGTGGTGGGCACGCTGCTGGGCGCGGGGGCGCTGGGCGTGGTCGCGGCGCTCGCGGGACTTCCCCTGCCCTGAGCTCCCCGTGGCCCGGCTCCCGCGCCGCCGGGGTCCGGGGGCGGGGCGGGGTTCCCCATGGATCGGTCCCCCGCCGCCGGGGGCGGTCGCCCCGCCCGCTTCCGGCACCCCCACGGGGGCGTGGCCGGTACCGGAGGGGGACCGACGGAGACCGGGCGCGCTGTCCCGGACCCCGCCCCCACGCGGTCGGTCCGGCCTTCCGGCGCCCGGCTCCGTCTTCCCCTGCGCGGTTCGGGGCCGCGCGCCGGTGGCCATGCGGGGAGGCGGGCCGGGCGCGCGGCCCTCGTGGTACCCCCCACGGGACCACCGGAACCGCCGGTCGGATGCTCCCCCACCCTGCACTCGCGGGGGGTGACACCACGACCCGGCTTCCCTTCCGACGGTGCCGTCGCCCGGAGACCGGTCGGCGGGGAAGCTGTCGCCGAGTCTGCCGGAGCGGGGGCGTTCCTCCCAGCGGAAGAGCGTCGGAGGGACACGATCAAGTCACCTTGAGTATTAAACCAATTACCGGATGTCATACTCTTCGGCGGCCTTCCACGGTCATCGAATGGTCGTCGAACCCTCTCGGGGAGACCCCTCCCGCCCCTTCACCGGAAGCCTTTCGGCCCTCGCGCGCTCGAGGCGGACTTCCCCTCGCCCTGTCGGGAGGAGGCGCGCGAAGGGGGGCGCGCACGCTCCCGGGAGCCCTCGCACACCGCGGAAGACGGCTTGATCCGAACGCTCCGCACGCCCCCCGGCGCCCCGGGCGGACGCCGGAGCGGGACCCGGAACCGCCTCCCCCGGGCTCCGATTCATCCGGACGGCGGTACCCGGGGGTCGCACGGGGCGGGAATCGACGAAAGGGTTCGGAGAGCCGGGGCGTCGGGGCCTCCCGGTCCCGGCCCTCCCGCTCCGCACACCGGACCGACCACCCCGGCCCTCCGCGCCACCCGCGCCCGACCACCCGGGGCCGCCCCTCCCGGGGTTCCGCTCCCCCGGGGCCGGCCCACCGGCCCGGACCGGGGTGCTATCCGTGTCCCGGTTCCGCCTCCCGCCCCTCCCGGGCCGCCGCACGGACCGCCGCGACCACCGGCGCCAGCCGCGCCGCGTTCACCCGGCAGCAGCCCCCGATCAGCCGCGCCCCGGCCGCCACCCACCGCCCCACCATCTCCGCGCTCGGCGTCGGGGCGCCGGTCCACCGCCCCCGGACGGGATCCCAGACCTCCCCGCTGTTGGGATAGGCCACCACCGGCAGACCGGTCACGGCGGCGGCCGACTCCACGGCCGGGCCCACGTCCTCGGGACGGCAGCAGTTCACGCCCACCGCGACCACCCCGGGCACCCCGGCGGCCAGCGCGAAAGCCTCCGCCAGCGGTCGGCCGTCCCGAGTGCGGTCCCCCTCGATCGTCCAGGACACCCAGACCGGGATTCCGAGATCCGGGACCATCCGCAGCAGCACCGCGCCCTCGTCCTGGTCCGGCAGCGTCTCCAGGGCGATCAGGTCCGGGCCTGCGGCGGCCAGCGCCCCCAGTCGCGGCCGGTGGAACCGCTCCACCTCGCGGGTACCGACGCCGTACCGACCCCGGTACTCCGCGCCGCCGCCCAGCGCCGCGCCGTAGGGCCCGAGCGAACCCGCGACCCACACCGGTTCCCGGGGCGACGGCCGGGCGGCGACGGCGGCCCGCGCCAGCCGCACCGATCGGCCGATCAATCCGTCGGCCTCGGCGTCCGACAGGCCCCGGGAGGCGAAGCCCCGGCGGGACGCCTGGTAGGAGGCGGTCAGCAGGACCCGGGCCCCGGCGGCCAGGAAGGCGCCGTGCGCGGCGACCAGGGCGTCGGGGGCGTCGACGAGCGCCGCCGCCGTCCACAGCGCCCCGCCCGGCTCGTACCCGGCCGAGGCGAGCTGCGCGGACAGCCCGCCGTCCAGCGGCAGCGGTTCGGTGAACGGCGGCGGCCCCGCGCCGGCCCCGGACGCCCCGCGAGGGGGCGTGCCGGGGCCGGCCGGACCGGTCACGACAGCTGCGTCCGCACCCGGGAGGAGATCAACTCCAGGTGGTCCAGGTCGGACAGGTCGAGGATCTGCAGGTAGACGCGCGAGGCGCCCAGTTCGGCGTACCGGCCGATCTTCTCCACCACCTCGTCGGGGGTGCCGGCCAGACCGTTCTCCCGCAACTCGGCGGGCCCGCGGCCGATGGCCTCCGCCCGGCGGGCGATCTCGGCCTCGTCGCGGCCCACGCACGCCACCAGGGCGTTGGAGTAGATCAGGTCATCGGGTGAACGGCCCTCCTTCCCGGCGGCCTCCCGCACCCGGCGGAACTGCTCGGCGGAGGTCTCCAACGAGGCGAACGGCAGGTTGAACTCGTCGGCGAAGCGGGCCGCCAGGCGGGGGGTGCGGGTGGCGCCCAGGCCGCCGATGAGCACCGGCGGCTTCGCCTGCGCGGGCTTGGGCAGGGCCGGGGAGTCGGTGAGGGTGTAGTGCTCGCCGCTGTGGGAGAAGGTCTCGCCGACGGGCGTGGCCCACAGGCCGGTGACGATCTCCAGCTGCTCCTCCAGCCGGGGGAACTTCTCCTTGGGGAACGGGATGCCGTACGCGGTGTGCTCGGCCTCGAACCACCCCGCGCCCAGGCCCAGTTCGACCCGTCCGCCGGACATGGCGTCCACCTGCGCCACCTGGATGGCCAGCACACCGGGAAGCCGGAAGGTGGCGGCGGTCATCAGGGTGCCGAGGCGGATGCGGCTGGTCTCGCGGGCGAGGCCGGCCAGGGTGATCCACGCGTCCGTCGGGCCGGGCAGGCCGTCCCCGCCCATCGCGAGGTAGTGATCGGAGCGGAAGAACGCCCCGAATTCCAGATCCTCGGTGGCCCGGGCGACGGCGAGCAGTTGATCGTAGGAGGCGCCCTGCTGGGGCTCGGTGAAGATACGGAGTTCCATCCCCCCATTCTGGGGTGTTCGGCGGGACGGATGCGGGACGGCCGGCCGACTCCCCGGCCGCCGGCCGTCCCGCCCGGGTGCCGCGCCTCCTCACTCCTCCCCGGCGGTCCCCGCGCGCGGGAAGCGCGTCTCGTTGCGCTCGATCTTGGCGTCCAGGGCGGCGGCCGGGTCGATGTCCAGCACCGTGCACAGTCGCAGCAGGTAGGCGAGCACGTCGGCGACCTCGTCCCGGACCCGGTGGGCGGTCTCCGGGTCCGCCATGACCTCCGCCGCCTCCCGCGGGGTCATCCACTGGAAGATCTCCTGGAGTTCGGCCGCCTCCACGGCCAGCGCCGCCACCAGGTTCTTCGGCAGGTGGTACCGCTGCCAGCCACGGGCCTCGGAGAACTCGGTCAGTCGTTCCCGGAGCCGGGTCAGGTCGGAGGGGCCGGCGGGTCCCGTCGCCCCCGGGTCCGGGGCGGGGGCACTCACGCGGTGGTCCCGGCGAGGAGCCGGCGGGCGGGGCCGGTCGCCGGCCGGGACGGGGTGCGGAGGGCGGGTACGGCGCTCGGGCCGGGAGGTGCGGTGATCACGGGTCCCTGCATACCCCGGGGACGGGGGCGCCCGCCGGCTTCCGGCCCGAGCGGGACGCGCCCCCGTCGGGACACCGCCGGCTCGAGGCCCCGTCGCGTCGACGGTGTCCCGAGGGGGCGCGCCGGCCGGGCCTCACGTCCCGTCCAGGCCCCTGCCGCACCCGGTGCCCCCGGTCTCCCCCGTGTCCCTGCCCGAGCCCTCCGTCCTCCCGCTCTCCCCACCGCTTCCGTGTTCCACGCACGCTCCGGGGCTCACGGGGAGGCGCACATCGGTGTTCTCGCGCCGGTTGAGGTCGGCCAGCAGGGCCTCCGCCTGGGTCTCCTCGATCCGGGCCCGCCGGATCTCGCCCATCCCGCGCAGGGCCTCCGCCAGGGCGTGGCGGTGCTCGGCCACCATCAACGGATCGAAGGGCTGCTCGGCGCTGTGCGCCAGGGCCCGCTCGGCCCAGCGCGCGGCCTCCGCGTACTCCCCCACCCGCAGGTGGTAGCCGGCCAGGGCGCCCGCCGCGGTGCTCCGGCCGTGCGGCAGACGGGCCCCCGTGTAGCTCTCGGTGAGCAGACGGTGGGCCTCCTGCCATTCGCCCAGCAGCATCCGGCAGCGACCGAGGTTGTTGAGCACCATCGTGCGCAGGGCCTCCAACCCCGGCCGGGTCGCCTCCCCGAGCGCTCGCTCGCCGACACGGACGGCGAGTTCGACCCGTCCGGAGATCGCCAGGCAGGCCACCAGGGCGCTGGTGGCCGCCACCGCCTCCAGGTCCTCCCCCAGGGCCCGGAAGAGGTCGATCCCCCGGGTCAGCAACTCCGCACCGCGATCGCCCTCCCCGCGCCGGCCGTGGACCTTGCCCAACTGCACGAGGGCGGCGGCCCGGGAGTACTCGTCGCCGGTGCGCTCGGCGACCATGAGGGCCAGACCGTTGAGCCGGCGCTGCGCCCGCCAGGCGAAGCGGATGCCGAAGTAGGTCTCCAGCGCGCGGGCGGCCTCGGACGCGAACGCGGAGAGGGGACGACCGGCCAACTCCTCCCCGGTGTCGAAGGCGGGCGAGGCCAGTTGGCCGGCGAGGGCCAGCACCCCCTCCAACTCCTGGTCGGCCCAGGGCAGGGACTCCGAGGGACTGGTGAACAACCGTCCCCGGGGGAAACGGTCCACGCCGGCGTGGTAGCGGTTGCGCACCACGGCGGGCAGCGCGAGCGGCAGGTTCACCCGGTACAGGGAACCGAGGTACCAGTGGGCGAGATCCGCCAGACGGGCCCGGTGCACCTGCGCCGTCGGATCGCCGGGCGACCGGGAGGGGCCGGTGACACCGCGATCGCCGAGATCACCGGTGCCGCCGGTGGGCGGGGCGTCCGTTCCGGCCGGCCGGGGTCCCGTCCCGGCGTCGCCGGTGGGACGGGGCCCGGGAACGCCGGCGGAACCGAGCCCGCCCTTGACGGCGGCCTCGCGCAACTCGCCCGGAATCGCGTACCGGCCGGGGCCGGCGGGCACCAGGATGCCCGTGGAACGCAGGTGTTCCAGGGCCGCGGATGCCTCGCCGGGCGGACAGCCCAGGAGCGCGGCGGCGGAGGCGGGGGTGTGGGTGGGGACCTCCACCAGCGCGAGCAGCGGGAAGAGTTCGACCGCCCGGCGGGCGGCCCGTTCCCGGCGGGGATCCGGCTCCCCGCCGGGAACGGCGAGGGGATGGGTGAGGCGGGCGAACGGGGCGGTTTCGGCCGCGCGGGGTGCCGGCACCCCGGCCATCCCGAAACCGGGGTGTGCCGTGAGGGGGGCCGCCGCGGCGGGGTGTGCCGCGGCGGGACGCGCGCCGGGGGTCGCGCCCGAAGCGGGCCCCGGAGGGGTTTCCGCGGCGCCCACCCGTCGCCGCAGGGCGTCGCGGCGCTCGGCGAGGGCGCTGCGCAACCGGTGCAGCCTGGAGCTCTCCCGGGCCCGCCGGGGGCCGGGGGGCAGTTCGGCGAGGGGCTCTCCACGCCACTGGGCGAGCGCCTCCTCGACCCGGCGCAGGGCGACGCCGGGATCCTCCACCGCCGGGGCGGGGACGGCTTCGGCGGAGACCTCGGCGGGGTGTGCCGCGGCGGGTGCGCCGGTCTCGGCCAGCGCGCGCTCGCATCGGCCGACATCGGTCTCCCCGGGGTGGGCTGCCAGTCGGTAGCCACCGGGAACGGTGCGGATGCGGCCGGGCGGCAGGGCCCGCCGCAGCCTGCCCACACAGGAACGCAGGCGGGCCCGCAGCCGGGCGGGCGGCCCCGGGGTCTCCATCGCCCACAGGTCCGAGGCCAACTCGTCGGCGGGCACGTCCCGGTCCGGGCTCAGCGCGAGCGCGGTCAGCGCCGCCCGCTGGGTGGGGCCGGTGACCCTCAGCGGGGTGCCGTCGTCGGCCAGCACCTCCAGCGGGCCCAGGAGCCGGATGTCCAAGAATTCTCCAACCGACCGGAGTGGGAGGTTCGTTGATCCGGGACCGGTCCGGATGCGGGATCCTCGCACGGTGGGGCGGATACCTCAAACCGTCTTCCGGGCGACATCTCCGGTGTGATGCGAAGTTGGCGGAAGACAGCCGAAGCCGGCCGGAAGTCGCCCAACAGGGCGTGAAATCATCCACCGCCGGACCAGCGCGTGATCTCCCGGGCACGAGTGGTCACGCGTTCCGGAGGACGTGGCTCCACTCCGGGGGCGAGCGACCGCGTGGCGGGGTGAAATCCGATGCCCCGCGCGTCGGTCGACCATCCCACCGCACGTTCATCGGATGATCGCGGGCGGGGTGGGGAGGACCGGTACCACCCGTCCCACATTCGATCGACACCGGGCGGAATCGGAGGCCGTATGGACATCGCCGTGATGCTGCTGGGAGCGGCGCTGATCGCCCTCGTGGCACGAGACCTGTTCCACACCCTGTGGCACCCCACCCGACACGGCGGGATGAGCCGCCTGACCATGGCCGCGCTGTGGCGGATCTCCCGTTCCCTGCCGCGCCGGGGGCGCGAGCGCGGTCCCGGCGGCCTCGTCGGGCCGCTGGGCATGGTGACGGTGATCTTCCTGTGGGGCGTGCTCGGCGCCCTCGGCTGGGCCCTGCTCTACTGGCCGAACCTCCCCGAGTTCTTCATCTTCGACAGTTCCCTGGACCCCACCGAGCACAGCGGTTTCCTCGACGCCGCCTACATGTCGCTGGTCGCCCTGACCACTCTCGGTCTGGGGGACGTGGCCCCCTCCGACGGCTGGTTGCGCCTGGCGGTACCGGTCGAGGCGATGTTCGGCTTCGTCCTGCTGACCGCGGTGGTCTCCTGGGTGCTGGGGGTCTACCCCACCCTGGGCCACCGCCGCCAACTGGCCGGCCGACTCCACCTGTTGCGGACCAACGACCGCCTCGCCCGGGACGGGGCCCTCACCTCCTCCCTGCTGGACGACCTGACGGCGTCGGTGGTGCAGACCCGGGGGGACTTCACCCAGTACCCCGAGGGTTACTGGTTCCACGACGCGGACGAGCACCTCTCCCTCTCCGCGACCGTCCACCACGCCCACCGACTCGCCCTGCGGTGGCGCGAATCCGATGAAGCGGACGTGCGACTGTCGGCGGCGATGCTGGGCGACGCCCTGGACGACCTGGCCGGCGTGCTGGACCGGAACTTCCTGCGCACCGGCGGTGACACGGCCGAGGTCTTCGCCGCCTACGCGGCCGACCATCGCCACCCGATCCCCGACACCCCGGCCCCCGACGCCGAGCCCCGCCGGTGACCCGGGGGCGCGCCCACCCCCGGGCGAGGGGGCGGACGCGCCCCGGCGGGCACGTCGTAGGGTGAACACCATGGTGGTACTCGAACGGTTGCGCGCCGATCACGCGGCTGCGGTCCTCTCCTTCGAGCGGGAGAACCGCGAGTGGTTCGCCCGCTCGATCCCCGATCGCGGTGACGCCTGGTTCGCTGGGTTCGGCGAACGCCACCGCGCCCTGCTCGCCGAGCAGCGGGCCGGCCTGCACCACCTGCACGTCCTGGTGGACGACGGGCGGGTGATCGGCCGGGTCAACCTCGTGGACATCACGGACGGAGTGGCCGAACTCGGCTACCGGATCGCCGAGGAGGCGACCGGCCGGGGCATCGCGACGGGGGCTGTCGCCGAGGTCTGCCGCCGGGCCGCCGAGGTGTACGGGCTGTCCGCGCTCACCGCCGTCACCACCCTCGACAACCCGGCGTCCCGCGCGGTGCTCGCCCACAACGGCTTCGCCGTGATCGGGGAGATCGACCTCGACGGCCGGCCGGGCATCCGGTACCGCCGTCGACTCGTCCCCGGCGCCGACCCGTCCCCGGAGGAGGTCCGTTCCCCCGCTCACGCCTCCGGATCGCGGTCCGAGGAGGGCCAGACGTAGGGCAGGTCGTCGGGGGTCCCGGGGAACAGCGGACCGTAGAAATCCGGGTCCTTGCGCAGCAGCGCCGAACGGTGCGCCCGGTGGAACGCCTCCTCCCCCAACCACGGCGGCAACTCCCCCGCCTCGGCCAACCCCGCCTGGTCGCGCACCTCCGTCAGGGCGCGGGCCGTGCCCAGATCGGTGGTGAGGGTGAGCGCGCAGGTGTCCTTCCGGCCGCCGGCCACCCAGGCACGGCACATCTCCAGCCCGTAGCGGACCACCGCCTCCTCGTACCCCCGCCACATGCGCACCGCCGGGTGTCGGCGCCACCCGTACCCGGGCACGGTCAGCGCCCGCAGGACCTGGATCGTCTCCACCCGCTGCTTGCCCAGTCGCCGCTGGTCCAGCAGGGCGGCCGAGTCGGCGAAACCGGGGACGGGGAGAAAGGTCTGCACGGGCACCGATCCTCCCGGTGGATCGGCCGTCCCGCCCGTCGGCGACCCCCATCGGGGCGACGGCGCCCGACCGGGGTCGTCGATCCCCGCCCCACGGGGTCCACGTGACGACCCGTGGGACCGCACCGGCTCCCCGGTCCCCACGATGGGCGCGCGGTGCCGCTCCGGCCGGCCCGGGGGACAGGGGACGCCGGGCGCGGAGCCGGCCACCGACCGGGGGTGGCCGTGCCGTCGGCCGCCGGCGGCCGGTGCCGGGGGGTCCATGGCGCCACCGATCGGGGGACGGCACGCGCGACGCATCACGACACACGGAGTTCCGGTGCGCATACGCGGACACGTCACGGGGACGGTCACCGCCACGGCGGTGACCCTGGTGCTCACGGGCTGCGGGGGCGGCCTCCCCGAGCGGGGCGAGGGGGAGACCGGCCCGGCCACCGGGGCGGCGCCGGGAACGCGGAGACGGCGGACGAGGCCGGGGCGCCCGGGGGCGGTGACGCCGAGGAGTTGCCCCTGGCCGGTGACACCCGGGGAACCACCTGGACCGACGAGGGGGAAAGCGCCCGGGGGATCGAGGTGACCCCGTCCATCCTGACCAGGGGGAAGGAGTCCGACCTGGAGAACATCAGTCTGCGCGACCACCAGGAGGGTCTGGTCCCCCACTACCTCACCTTCGAGGTCACGGCCACGGACGGGGCCGTGACCGACCCCGCCGTGGAGGAGGGCTTCGCCGTGGTGGGCACGGACGGCCGGGCGGCGGAGCCGCTCTCCCTGATGACCTTCGGCGGTGGCTCCTCCCCCTACCCGGCGGCCTGTGATCGGCAGGCCCCCGACCGTATCGACGAGGGGGAGACCGTCACGATCTGTCAGATGTTCCTGATGTACCCGGGGGGCGAGCCGCTGCGGGTGGCGTACACCGACCCGGGTGACGAGCCGCTGCTGTGGCCGGTGGACGGCGCCGAGCCGATGGAGACGCTCCGGGCGCCCGGCTCCGAGGTGGAGACCGCCTGGTCCAAGCACTCGGGTGAGAACGTCCCCCTGCTCGCCTCCCTCGTGGAGGTGGCCGAGGGCACCGCGCGGGACCTCCACGAGTGGGACGTGGAGACCGAGGGGAAGACCCCCTTCCACGTGACGATGGAGTACCGCAACGACGGGGAGCACGACCTGCTGCCGAGCATGCGGGACGGCATCGAGGTCTGGACGGCCACCGGCGCCTCCTCCAAGCCGCTACTCCTGCTCGACGTCCACGGGCGGGGGGTGGAGCCCTGCCCGGACGCGGTCCCGAACGAGATGCTGAGGCCCGGCGGGACGGTGCGGGAGTGCACGATCCACCTGCTGGACGACGGCGAGGTGCCCGCCACCGTCTACCTGCACCCCACCGGTGAGGTGGAGGGTCCGCGCGCCTGGCTGACCGGCCTGGAGCCGTGACACCCGGGTCGCCGTTCCGCCAGGGGGTGACCGTCCCCGGCGGAACGGCGGCCCGGTCCCTCACCCGTGCCGTTCGCGCACCGCCCGCGTCAGGTGCTGCACCGTGCCGATCCGGATCCAGTCGGCATGGGCCCCGGTGCCCACCGGTCCGCCGAAGTCGTCGTGCCCCCGGGCCGCGTTCCACAGCCAGGTCTCCCCCGCTCCCGCCGCCGTGCCCCGGAACTCCGGCAGCCCGACGAGACGACGCAGGGTTTCCCGGTTCATCTCGTCCCGCCTCCGCCCCCGGTGCCACATCCGGCAGATCACGAACGAGTCCTCGGTGGTGTACCGAAGCGTCCCGGTGTGCCGCTTCTCCCCTTGGTCCCTCACCGGTGCCTCGAGGACGGACGGTGACCGGACCGCGTAATCCCCGGGGGCGAGCAGGGGTGAGTACGCGCGGCCGGCGGCGAGCACCTCCCGCCACACCAGCCGCTCCGTGCGGGCCTCCTCGACCCATTCGTATCCCGCCGAGACCGGCGCGGGCTCGGGGAAGCCACCGGCCAGGACGACGACGGTCCGCCAGGACGCCAACGGCACGAGAGCGTCCAGGGCGCGCAGTGCTTCCTTGGCCGCCTCCGGTCGGTCCCCGGACACCACGGACAGATCCAGCAGGAGGTCGACTCGCGTGGCCGGGTCGAGACGGCCCACCAGGGTGCGGACCACCTCGGCCGACGACTCCCGCCACTCCCCCGGTACACGGACGCGGATGCCCAGTTCCCCCGAATCACCACCGATCACCCCCGGGATCCCCTGCTTGGGGTCGTGGGGGTGCCGGCCGACCGTCACCACGGGCCGCAGGGAGCAGAACTCGACGAGTTCGACGAGGGCGGGAAGCAGTCGGGACCACTGCCCGTCCTCCAGGGCCGACGCGTCGATCCACCCCGGGCGCCCGGCCTGGCACTTTCCAACATCGGCCAGAAGGGGGCGAAGGTGTTCCTCCGCGTCCTTCGGCGAAACACCGGGGCAGGGATGCAGGGTCCACAGCGGGAACATCGCGTGGCGAATCGGGGGATGAAGCATCCGATGGGCCTGGACGGCGAATTTCCGAACCGGCAGGACGGGAACATAGGGGGTTTCCGACACGACGGTCCCTCCTCGGTCCGATCCGGCGCCCACACCAACAGATTCCGAGGGAAAACCGGATGCCGTAAAGGAGGGATTTTCGGCCCGGCCGGCCTATTTGCCGTGTCCCGTGAAAGCGTCGCCACGGGTGTTGCCCCGGGTGGCACGTGAGGTGTTTTCCTCCTCCGATCGGAGTCGCCCGAACCGGGAGCGGAACCGGCCCACCGGGCGCACGGGCAGGCGTCCGCGCCGCTTTCCCCACCCCGGGGCGGGGCCCTCCGGCGGTCGGGCGCCCCCACAGAGGGGCCTCCGGCACCCGGCCCCGTCCGGGCCCCTGATGGGAAACCGCCACCCCCTTCGTCAACGGGAAACGACCCAGGATTGCACATCCCGTCGTCGTTGTTTCCCGTGTCGATTTTCCGCAAGGGTCGCACGGTGAGTGAGCCGGGAAACCGCACATCGACCATGCCGCCGATCGAACGTTCGTCACTTCATCCACCGGTGGGGTGAAAACTGTTCACCCCACTGCCGGAAGTGCCCTCAAAACCCGGATGATCTCCTCGGGAACCCGGAGAATTCCCCGGTTCCGGCAGGGTTGGCCACAGGGTTGATCGCCGACGCGATCAAGGCCACGACCTCCGAGGAGCAGTCCCCGTGAAGGTGAAGAAGCATCTCGCCGCCACACTCGCCGCGGTCGCCGTGCTCAGCGGTCTCGGCGTGACCACCGCGTCCACCGCCCACGCCGACAACCCGTGCGCCAAGGCGTCCTGGTACACCCTCCGCAACGGGGACCGGGCGCCCCTGCCCGCCGCCAGCGGCGGCTCCTTCAGTTGCGTCATGGGGCGTGGCGCCGGCGGCGAGCACGTGAAGGCCCTCCAGTGGTCCCTGAACCGGTGCGAGGGGGCACGTCTCGACGTGGACGGCGTTTTCGGTCCCGCCACCGAGAGCGCCCTGCGCACGGCCCGGAGCCGGAACGGAGTCGCCTCGGACGGCGTCTACGGACCCAACACCCGCAACGCCATGCGCTGGGAGATCAGGCGGAGCAGCGGCTCCACCTACTGCGGCCGCCCGGGCTGAGCCCCGCCCGGTCGCCCGCCCGCCCCGACCACCGGGCGGGCGACCGGGCGGAATCCGGACCGGCCCCCGTGCGTGTCCACCCCGCTCCGCGACGGCCGCCGAACGGTCGCGGTCAATCATCGGTGGCCGGTCCGGCCGGATGGGAGCTCAGAGCCGCGCGGTGGTGAACTCCAGCAGTCGGGCCCACTCCTCGCGCCGGACGGCGAGGTGCGGACGCGCCGTGTCCTTCGAGTCCCGCACCAGAACCGCCCGCTCACCGAACGCGACCTCGACGCAGTTGTCCCCCTCGGTACCGCTGTAACTGGACTTGAACCAGGCAAGGCGCTTCTTCATGACTCTCCTCGTAGGCTCTTCAACAGGCCCACCGAGGCTGTGGGATCGAGGGCCTGTGAGCGGAGTGTCGCATACCGTTGATGCAACACCACCGCCTCGGCCACGTCCGAGATCAGACGACCGTTCTTCTGCCCCTCGGAGTAGGCGAGACGTCGACCATCCGGCATCTCCAACAGTGCCAGAGGACCGTCCAGCCCCGCGTGCCGCTCACTCCCGATCGGCATGATCTGGACACTCACGTTGCGATGCTCGGTGAGTTCCAGGATGTGGGTCAATTGATCACGTGTCACCGCTGCTCCACCCAAGGGGCGGCGTAGGACGAACTCCTCCACGATGAAGCTGAAGGAGGTGTTCGACTTCTCCTTGATGAGTTGCTGGCGTTGCAGGCGAGCGGTCACCTGCGCTTCCATCTGCTCGTCCGAAAGCGGGGGAACACTGTTGTGGAAAGCCACCCGGGCATAGGACTCGGACTGCAACAGGCCGGGGACCAGGCGGCATTCGTAGGTGGAGAGGCTGACCGCCTCGCGTTCCAGGCGGGCCCAGCGGCGGAACCATGCGGCCAGGCCGGGTTCGCCGCGCGTCAGGTGACGGGCGGCCCGGCGCAGGGCACCGGTGTTGCCCAGCGCCTCCTCCGCCCGTTCCACGAACGACGGGTCGGGCATCCTGCGCCCCAACTCGACCGACACCACCGTGTGTTTGGAGAACCGGACCAGATCGCCGAATTCGGCGCGGCTGAGCCCCGCGTGTTCGCGCAATCCCTGCACGACCGCGCCGAAGGTCCGCAGGCTGTCGGACGGATCCGGTTCGCGCAGGCCGTCGCATGTCGTGGTGGTCGCTTCCCCGTTCGTCACTCCTGGCTCCCTCCGGAAGGCGCCGGGGCACCCGGCGCTCACCTTCACCCAGTGTGACGCGGGATCAGCGTACCGTCTACCCTGAGTGCTTGTACACTCACTTTTCGTACACGATGAAATGCCGGCGAAAACCGCGCGCGACCGGCACGGTGGGTTCCATGCACTTCCCCGCCGGTACCCGAAACCCCGTTGTTCTGCGGACTTTCACACAGGTTCTCTCCTCCACGCCGCGTGGCGCGCGGCTCGCCCGGCTCCTCGCCGTGGAGACGCTGCACGGCTGGAACGTACCGCCGAACATGACGGAACGTGTCCAGCACGTGGTCGCCGAACTGTGCGCGAACGCCGTTCTCCACGGCTGTCGGGACGGGCGGGACTTCCACATCTCGCTGGTGCTCCTCCCGGCGACGGGCACGGTGCGGGTCGAGGTCACCGACAGCCGGGGCGACCGGCTGCCCGATCAACGGGAGAACCCGCCGCCGCACGGCGAGTCGGGGCGCGGAATGGCTCTGATCGCCGCCCTCGCCGACCGGTGGGGAGCACAGCCGCGAACGGAGGGCGGCAAGATCGTCTGGGCCGAGATCGACCCGGCACGTCCATGTCCGTTCTCCCGTCCCTTCGACCGCGACACCGACCGGGGACCGACAGACCACCGGAGCACCCCCCTCAGCCGGTGATCGGGTCCGTCTCCGGCCCGCCGGCGCCACGCCGGCGGCGGAGCAGCACCGTCACCACGGCGGCGAAGACGCCTATCGGGAGCAGGACGAGGCCGGCCGGATACACCCACCCGGGGACGGCGGCCCCCGACGGGCCGGGGTCCGTCGGGGGCCCGATCCCGACGAGGTCCTCCGGCCACGTCGCCGCGTCCGGCGAGAAGACGGGCGCGTACGCCTCCTCGATCCGGCGGGCGAACTCCGCGAACGGCACCGGCTCCGGCACGTGTCGCCGGCCGTCGGCGTTCAGGCCGCGGACGACCCCGTCGGCGTACCCGTACCAGGCGTGGTGCGGGGGATCGAACAGCGGGGCCTCCCCCTCGCGCAGGTCGATCAGTCCCTCGGCGAGATCGGCGGACGTGGTCCACGCCACGAAGACGATCCCACCGTCCTCCTCGCGTTCCGCCTCGACGGTGAACAGGGGTGTGCCGTCGACCGTCACGGCGGCGAGCCACCGGTCGCCCGGCCTCAGCGCCCCGTCGGGTTCCCGTACCACGCCCCGGAGGAAGGGGGTGGTGAACAGGTGATAGGAGGTGGGCTCACGCACTTCCCACCGCCCGTCGGTCACCTCGCGGCCGTACCCCGGGTCCTCCTCGACGGACTCGGCCGCCTCCTCGATCCATGGGAGGGTCGCCCCCTCGAACCACCGGGTGACGTCCTCCGGCACCGGCGCGGGCAGCGGCCCCGGTCCCGTCTCGCCCCGGGCCGGCTCCGCCGTCGCGAGCAGCGCCGTCACCGTGCCGACCAGGATGATCGCCCCCACGCCCCGGAGGCGACCACCCCGCCCCCCGCGTGATCCCGTCCCCACGCCAACCCCTCCCCGGCGCCCCGGCCCCGCCGCCGGTGGTCACCGACGCCCCGGGGGCTCACCCGGGGATGGGACGTCTCCCTCCCCGCCCCGGTTCCCGGGCGGGGAGGGAGACGGTCGTGGCGTGCCCCGGGCCCGCCCGGACGTCGCCGGGCGCGGCGCACCGCGGAGAGGCCGCGCGTCGATGGCCGCCGGTCGCCCCTACCGGCGGTGGGCCGCCGAGGGCATTCGGTTCAACGCGCCCTGGAACGACGGGGCGTGGATGGAGTGACGGAGCCCGCCGTTGCGCCAGCCGCGCAGCTGCTCGGCGGGGCGCTGCTGTTCGCCGTGCAGCGCGTTGAGCACCACCAGGCAGCCGGTGAGGGCCGGTACCGCCCACTGGGCGTAGGCGAGCCGACGTTTGGCCTCCTCGGTGTCGAGGGGGTGTTGGGACGCCTTCTCGGTGTCCTCCGGGTCGGAGGAGGAGGCCAACTCGATCTTCTTGCCGGCGACGCGGGCGTAGGCGGTGGCGGCCAGGGCCGCTCCGGTGAGGGCGGCCTTGGCCACGGTGGAGGCGCCCACGCCCTGCTGGTGCGCCACCCGGTGGGCGTTCGCGGCGAGCAGTCCGCCGCCGCCGAACAGGTGCGCGCCGATGGCGGCGGCGTTGACCGGTGTCCATTTCGCCCAGCCGGAGGAGGCGATCCGCGCCCCGTCCTTCTCCGTCGCGCCTTCGTCCCGGGCCGCGCCGTTGAGGCCGACCGCCCCCATCAGCGAGCCGCCGAACCAGGCGGCCAGCCCCACATCGTGCAGGCTGCGGATCAGGGTGTTGCGTTCGGGCATGACGGTTCTCCTTCGGGAGGTGGGAGCCGAGCGGACGGCCACATCGAGCGCTTCCACTCTGGGCACCCCCTCTTCCCGTCGCCATCGCAGCCGGCCCGAACGGGTGCCCGGCGCACCCTCCGGGGGCGTCTCCTCCGGTCGGCGAAGCCGTGGGAGCGGCGGGGACCGACCGGCGGGCCCGTCCCGCCCTCGGCGGTGGGACCGGGCCCCGGGACGGTCCCGGTGTTTTCCCGCGTCGGGCTCCCGCACCGGCTCCGCTCCCGCGGCGACCGCGCGGGGCGCGCTCGTCGCGCTCGTCGCCGCGGGAGCGGAGCCGGTCAGCGCCGGGCGGGGCCGTCCGTGGAGTTCGGTTCGTCGATCCGGACGGTGGTCAGGTCGGCGAGCCCCGAGATCGTCAGGACCGGCTCCAGCAGCGGGGCGGCCACGAGTTCGAGGCGGTCGGCCCGGGCGAACAGCACGCTCAACCCCGCGCTGTCGAGGTATTCCACCGCCGTCAGGTCCACCACCAGCGGACCCGGGAGGTCGTCCAGGGCCTCGGCGAGGGTGGTGCTGTTGCCCATGTCGATCTCGCCGGTGATCGCCAACCGGGCACGACCGTCGGGACACCGACCGGAAGCGAAGGTGAGCGAGGTGGTCATCGGGCGATCCTCATCTGCATGTCGACGGTGGTGCCGGACGGGCCGGGGGTGATGGTGACCCGGCGCATCAGCGCGCGCATCAGGGTGACACCCCGGCCCCGATGGGTGTTGAGCTCCGGCTGCGGCGTCTTCCAGTGGCCGGTGTCGGTGATGACCAGGCGCAGGTCGTCCACCAGGGCCTCGGCACGCAGCCGGACGGTGTCCCCGGGGGCGTCCCGGTGGCCGTGCTCGATGGCGTTGGCGCAGGCCTCGCCGGCGGCGACCAGAACGCTCTGCGCGGTGCCGGGCGGCAGGTCGCACCGGCCCAACCAACTGCGCAGGGCCTTGCGGACGGGCGCGAGTTGGGAGGATTCCGCGGGAAAGGTCACCTCCAGGGGAGCCGGGTGGCGGTAGAGCAGCAGGGCGACGTCGTCGTCGTAGCCGTCGGCGGGCGCCATCCGGTCCATGACCCGGGTGGCGAGGTCGTCGACCGCGACCTCCCGACCCTCCTGGACGGCTTCGCCGACCCGGTCGATGCCCGTGGTCAGCGGGGTTCGGCGGCGTTCGATCAGCCCGTCGGTGTAGAGCAGGAGGGTGGCACGGGCCGGCAGCACGCACTCCGCCTCGGGACGTTCCCCGCCGGGACGGACGGCCAGGGGGGCGGAGCGTCCCCCGTCGAGGAGCCGAATGGTGCCGTCGGGGTGGGCGAGAACGCCCGGCGGGTGCCCGGCGCTGGAGTAGGTCAGCCGCCCGGTCTCCGGGGTGAGGACGCCGCAGAAGACGGTGGTGCAGGCCGCGCCGGGAATGCCCGCGGCGAAGTGGTCCAGGGCCATCAGGGTCCGCCCGGGGTTGGCGTCCTGCAGGAGCAGCGCCCGGCAGGCGCTGCGCAGTTGTCCCATGACGGCGGCGGCCTCCAGGCCGCGTCCGACGCAGTCCCCGACGACGATGCCGATGCGTCCGTCCGGCAGGGAGATCGTGTCGTACCAGTCGCCGCCGACCTCCAGGGGCCGGCCGGCGGGCTCGTAGCGCACGGCGAAGCCGGGGGGCAGGCCGGCGGGACCGAGGATGGCGCGCTGCAGGGCGATGGCGGTCCTGCGCTGCTGGTCGATCCGGTGGACACGGTTCAGGCCCTGGGCCAGGTGACCGGCCAGCAGGGACAACAGCACCCGGTCCTCGTCGGTGAAGGGCCGTTTGACATCGAGTTCGATCCACAGGGCCATCGGCCCCTCGGGGTGTGCCAGGAGGACGCCGGCCCCGGTGTGGTCGGTGACCGGGCTGAGCGGGGGCCGCCGGCGCAGCCCGGTGAGCGAGTGCCGGCGCTCGTCGGGCAGGTCTTCCCAGGTCGCACCGTCGCCGGCGACGAGCGCGGGGGTGTCCCCGTTGTCGAAGACGGCGGCCAGGACGCGCCGGGATCCCCACAGGGCCCGCAGCTCCTCCAGGGCGGCCCGCAGTGCCCCGGGCAGGTCGGCGGCCGCGGACAGGACGGTGCTCAGCGCGGCCAGGGCGCTCTCGCGTTGGATGGCGTGGTGCTCGGCGGTGACGTCGCGGAAGGTGCCGACCGTGACGACTCGCCCGGTGTCGGGGTCCCGGACCCGGGCGAAGGTGGCGGTCACCCACAGCCAGTGCCCGTCCCGACGTCGGACGGGGATCGTGTAGGAGCCCTTGGAGTTGTCCAGGAGCAGGTCGAACGCCTCGCCGACCTGCCGATGGGCCTCGGGATCGGTTTCCGCGTCGGGCCACCAGGGGTGGATCGGCTCGTACGGCAGATCCTCCGGACCGTAGCCGAGGATGTCGGTGAACGCGGTGTTGATCTCGATGACGGCGCCCCTTTCGTCGCAGACGAAGAAGGCCTCCTGCAGGGAGTCCACCAGGGCGGCGCGCCAGCGCGACTGGTGGTCGCGCAGTCGGGCCAACTCGATGTTGGCGCGGGCCCGGGCGAGGAGTTCGGCCGCGGCGAACGGCTTGACCAGGTAGTCGTCGGCGCCGGCCTCCAGTCCCTCGATGGATGCCTCCTGTCCCGCCCGGGCCGACAGCAGCAGCACCGGCACGGAGGCGATGCGCGGGTCGGCGCGCAGGGTGGAGACCAGTTGCAGTCCGTCCAGGTCCGGCATCATCACGTCGCTGACGACCAGGTCGAAGGCGTCCCGGCGGATGGCCCGCAGGGCGTGCCGGCCGTCGCCGACCGCGGCGACCTCGTAACCGGCGCCGGTGAGGATGCGGGTGAGGTACTCGCGCATGTCGGCGTTGTCGTCGACCACCAGGACCCGGGCCGGGGCGGCCGGGCCCGAGGTGTAGGGGGACGGGGCTCCTTCGGTGGGCCGCGCGCCGAGCTCGTCCACCATGGCCTCGGCGGTGTCATCGGGCAGCCAGCGCGACGCCTCCTGAAGGTAGGGGTCCACGGCGGTGGGCGCGACGCCGCCGCCCGCCCCGGGGGCGAGCGACTCGGGGGCGACCGACCCGGCCGGCAGGTGGGCGTGACCGAAGGGCAGCCGGATGGTGAAGCGGGTTCCCTCGCCCTCGGTGGAGTCGGCGGTGATGGTGCCCCCGTGCAGACCGACCAGTTCCCGCACCAGGGCCAGGCCGATGCCGCTGCCCTCGTTGGAGCGGGAGCGGGCGTTCTCGATGCGGTGGAACCTTTCGAACAAGCGCGGCAGTTCGGCGCGGGGCACGCCGATGCCGGTGTCGGTGACGGTGACCACGGCTCCGTCGTCCTCGCGGCGCACGGTGACGCGGATGGCGCCTTCGAAGGTGAATTTCAGCGCGTTGCCGAGCAGGTTGAGGATCACCTTCTCCCACATGCCGCGGTCGATGAACACCGGTTCGCCCGTGGGGGCGCAGTCGATGGCGAAGGCGAGTCCGGCCCGGTCCATCGCGGAGCGGAAGACACCGGCCAGTTCGGCGGTGACGCCGGCGAGGTCGGTGGGCTCGTAGCGGGCCTGCATGCGGCCGGCCTCGATGCGGGAGAAGTCCAGCAGCGTGTTGACCAGTTTGCCCAGCCTCAGCGCGTTGCGATGGATGACCTCCAGTTCCTCGCGGACCCGGGCGTCGGAGTCCGCCAGTCGGGTCCGCAGTTCCTCCACCGGTCCCGTGATCAGGGTCAGCGGGGTGCGGAGCTCGTGGCTGATGTTGGAGAAGAAGGTGGTCTTGGCGCGGTCGAGTTCGGCCAGTTCCTCCGCACGCCGCTGCTGGGCCCGGTAGCTGCGGGCGGAGGCGATGCCGGCGGCGAGGTGACCGGCCGCCAGTTCGACGAAGCCGCGGTAGGCCTCGTCCAACACCCGGTACCGGTTCAGGCCGGTCACCAGGAACCCGTGGGGCGTGTCGCCCTGCCGCAGCAGCGGTACGGCCAGTGCCCGGGTGGGCGGCTCGGACCAACCGCCGGCGGTCGAACCGACGAACCGGTCACCGTCCAGCGGCACCGATGTCGTCTCCCCCCGGGCCAGGGTCCGGGCGGGCCACACCGGGTCGGGGTCGTCCGCCTCGATCCGGGCCGGGGCGGCGGGGTGCCCGGCGGGAATGCCGGACTCCCCGGCCAGTCGGGCGGAGCCGTCCTCCTCGCACAGGTAGGTCAACGTGAAGGGCAGGTCGTGCGGGTTGCGGGCGAGTTGCCGGCTCGCGAAGGCCATGACCTCCTGCTCGGTGCGGATCACGCTGGGATCGGAGCCCAGGTCGCGCAGGGTGGCCATGCGGCGCTCGCCGATGACGCGTTCGGTGTCCTCGCTGACCACGCACAACATGCCGACCACGGTGCCGGAGTCGTCGCGCAGCGGGCTGTAGGAGAAGGTGTGGTAGCTCTCCTCGACATAGCCGGAGCGCTCGAGGAAGAGCAGCAGCGCCTCGTCCCAGGTGGCCTCCCCGGTGGCGAGCACGGTGTCGATGCGGGGACCGATGTCGTCCCAGATCTCCGACCACACCTCGTCGGCGGGCCGACCCAGCGCCCACGGGTACTTCTGTCCCAGGGTGTCGCGCCGGTAGGCGGCGTTGCAGAAGAAGGTCAGTTCCGGCCCCCATGCCATCCACATCGGGAAGCGGGAGGACAGCAGGATGCTCACCGCGGTCCGCAGGCTCTGCGGCCAGTCCTCCGGCACCCCGAGCGGGGTGGCCGTCCAGTCCACCGCGGCCAGGTCCCGGCCCACTTCCGGGTCGGCGGCGAACACTCCGACACCGGCGGTCGCCGGAAGCTCCCGCTCCGCGTCCTCAGGCCCTGCCACGCGACACCTCTCCTTCGCGGCGACGGCCCGGGGCCACGCCGATACCGAACGCGCGCGTGGAGAACCCACGGCGCGCGCGTCCGCCCGCCGAACCGATGACGGCGGCCGACGGCGGTGACCCGCCGCCGAGCCCCGGCCCCCGGCCGGCGCCACGGCTCGGCAACGGGGCCCGGGGCCCCGTTGCCGGAAGGTGCGGCACCACCCCGCACGAACACGACGATTTCGTAGGATAATCCGAGCACTCCCCGAGCCCCATCCGACCCACCGGACGGCCGGGCCCCGGTCTCCCGTGGCACACGTGTTCAACATCACCGGTATCGATCGACTTTCCGCCTTTCATCCCGATATTCATACCGCCCTCCGCCACGACATCGAACGGGCCGTCTCCCACCTGCGGCGATGGGCGGGAAGCGATACGCCGGCCGCGGGAACCCCCGTCGGCGGGGCCTCCGACGGGCCACCGCGACACGGGCCGGGACCGATCCCACCCCACCACCATGGCATGGTTGTCGGGTGGCAAGGATGTCGCCGGTGAACAGCGGCGTGATCGAAGGCGGTCGATGGTGGTGCTGATGGAACCGGGAGCGGCCGTGGCCACGGCCCGCCGACTGGCCGAGGAGGTCCTCGCCCCGCGAGCGGCTTCCGTGGACGCCGAGCGCCGGTGGCCGGCCGAGGGCATGGCGGCGTTGCTCTCCGAACTCGGTGGCCTGGTGGTCCCCGAGGAATTCGGCGGAATGGGACACGGCCTGTCGGCCGTGGCACGGGTCGGCGAGGCGACGGGCCGGGCCTGCGCCTCGACCTCCATCTGCTTTGGCATGCATCTGGTCGCCTGCGCGGTGATCGCCGCCCGCGCCACCGATCACCAGCGGCGGCACTACCTCGAACCCATCGCCGCCGGGAGGCACCTGACCACCCTGGCCCTGTCCGAGCCGGGCACCGGAGGGGAGTTCTGGTTGCCCCGCACCCGCATGGAGACCCGCGGCAGCCGACTGTCCCTCACCGGGGAGAAGAGCTTCGTCACCAACGGCGAGCACGCCGACTCCTACGTCGTCTCCACCGTCGCGGCCGGGGAGGACGCGCTGCCGGGGCAGTTCTCCTGCGTGCTGCTCGACGGTGACGGCCCCGGCGTGAGCTGGGGTCCGCCCTGGACCGGCATGGGCATGTGCGGCAACAACTCGCGCTCCCTGCGCCTGGACGAGGTGTCGCTGTCCCGCACCCGGCTGCTCGGCGAGGAGGGCGCCGAGATCTGGTACGTCTTCAACGTCGTCGCCCCCTACTTCCTGGTCGCCATGGCCGGCACCTACCTGGGGGTGGCCGCCGCGGCGCTGGAGGAGGCCCGCGGCCACCTGCTGCGCCGCCGCCACGCGCACAGCGGCAACGCCCTGGCCGCGCAGCCGTTGGTGCAACACCGTCTGGGAACCATGTGGGCGCGCGTCGAACGCACCCGGCGGTTGATCTACCGGGCCGCCGCGGAGGCCGACGCCGGCGGACCCGAGGGACTGTTGGGCCTGTGCTCCGCCAAGGCGGAGGTCGCCGAGGCGGCCGAGTCGGTGATCAACGACGCGCTCACCCTCACCGGGGGCATCGGCTACTCCCTGAACAGCCCCCTGCAACGTCATCTGCGCGACGCCCGCGCCGCCCACGTGATGGCTCCCCTGACCGACACCCTGCGCGTCTGGACCGGCAGAGCCCTGCTCGACCAGCCGCTGCTGGGGGAGTGAGGTGACCCTCTCCGGCTCGCCCCGCGTGCTCCTGGCCGGCGTCGACGACGCCACCGCGACCGTTCTGCTGAGGGAACTCGACGGGGAGGCCGACGTGCGGCGTCTCCATCCCGGGGAGGCCGCGCCGTCCGGGGATCCCTTGTCGTCCGGGGACATCCTGTCGTCCGGGGACCCCGGGGCCCCGACCCTGTTGGTCATGGGCGCGGGCGCGCCCGCGCCCGCCGGCCTCGTCGGCGAGTTGCGGGACCGGGCCCGGGGGCTGGCTCTCCTCCTCCTCACCGACCCGGCCGACACCGACCCGGGCGGGGCCGACGGCTTCTCCGCCCTGGCCCTGCTCGCCCCCGCCGCGCGGCTCGTCCGGGTGCCCTCCGACAAGGTGGCCGACCTTCCGCGGATCGCCCGGTCGCTGCTCGACCAACTGGCCCTCCAGCACGCCTACCGGGCGTCCCGGGACGCCGCCCAGAGCCAGCTCCTCTCCGGTGACGGGGTACCCCGCCGGCCCGGCGAGCACCTGTTCGGTCCACTCCACCACCAGGCCCTCGTCGGCGCCGTCGCCGTGGACGCCACCGCCCGCCTCATCGCCTGGAACCGCAAGGCGGCCGACATCCTCGGTCTGCGGGCCGGAGCGACGGGACGCTCCTTCCCCCTCCTCTTCTCCCCGCCGGCCCGGGAGGACCTGTGCGAGCACCTGGCCCGGGCCGCGCTCTCCCCCACCCCGCCCGCGCTCTTCGAACGCCCCGGGGAAGACGACGTCCCGCAGGTGCTGCGGATGAGTGCCCAATCCGTCACCCCGGCCGACGGCCCCCCGCACACCCTGATCATCCTGGAGGATGTCACCGGCGTCGCCGAGACCCGGCGCCGACTGGCCGAACGCACCGGCCACGCCCTCCTCAGCGGTGACGTGGCCGCCGCCATGACCACCGGCGGTCCCCTGCCGCAGCGGCTGCGGCGCTCCGCGCAGGCCGTCGTCGACCGACTGGACGCCGCCCTCGTCCGCGTCTGGATCTGCGACCCCCGGCGGAACACCCTCTCCCCCCGGGTCGACGCCGGACTGCGGACCCCGCTCGATCCCGGGGACGCCCATTCCTCCGCCGGCCCCGGGGACATCGAGGCCGGACTCGTCGCCGCCGGACGCAAGCCGCACCTGACCAACTCGATGGTCGGCGAACCCCGGCTCAACGACCAGGAGTGGGCGCGCCGCGAGGGCATCGTCGCCTTCGCCGGCTACCCCCTGATCACCGATGGCGAACTCATGGGCGTCATGGCGCTCTTCGCCCGCCGACCGCTGCCCGGGACGACCCTCGACGCACTGGCCGGCATCGCCGACCAGATCGCGGTCGGCATCAGTCAGGACCGTGTCCTGGGCCGTCTGCACTCCACCGCCCGGGCCCTTCAGACGCCTCTGCTCCCACCCGACCTGCCCCGGGTGCCCGGCCTGGACCTCGCCGCCCGCTACCGCCCCCAGGGCGACAGTCTGGACATCGGCGGCGATTTCTACGATGTCTTCCCGCTGCCTGATGGTCGGTGGGTCCTGATGTTGGGCGACGTCTGCGGCAAGGGCCCCGCGGCCGCCGCCGTCACCGGGTTGGTCCGCCACACCCTGTGGACCGCCTCCCAGCAGGATCCCGACCCCGGGCACGTCCTGCCCATCGTCCACCGGGCCCTGGAGCGGCAGAACAGCCCCTTCTGCACCCTCGTCCACGTCGTCCTGGACCCGCCCGACCCGACCGATCGCTCCGTCCGGCTGCGCGTGACCTCGGCCGGCCACCCCGCCCCCCTGCTGCGGCGCCGCGACGGCGGGACCCGACTCCTGGACAGGCACGGCCCCCTGCTGGGCGCCTTCCCCCTCACCGACCTCCCCGTCCACGCCACGGTGCTCCACCCCGGTGACAGCCTGGTGCTGTACACCGACGGCTTCACCGAGGGGTCCGGCCCCCACCTGATGCGGGAACCCGAGGACCTGGCGTCCCTGGTGAACTCCTGGGCCGGTCCCGTGGGGGACCCTCCCGCCGGGCAACTCGCCGACCTGCTCTTCGACGACGCCCTCACCCGGTGGGCGGCGTCGGGGCTCCGCGACGACCTCGCCCTCATCACCCTCACCGCCCACCCCTGACGGTTCGGGCCGGGGGACCCCCGGCCCGCTCCCGCATCGGCACCGGCACCGGCACCGGCACCGGCACCGATGAATCCGGCCCCCTTCAGGCCGCTTCCTCACCCTCCTCCCCCACCCGGCGGTGCTTCCGCTCGTCGGAGGCGTCGGAGGTGTCGGAGGCATCGGAGACGCGGTGGGCGTCGGAGAACTCGTCGGGGTCCCCGGCCTCGGAGAGGTGCCGCATACGGACCTCCAGTCGGCCGTCCACGACCCGGGTGTCGAAGGCCGGCTGCGGGGCGGTGGCCGGACCCTCGACGTTCCAGCCGTCGGACAGCCGGAAGAGGCTGCCGTGCCAGGGGCAGCGCACGCAGCCCTTCTCCAGCGTTCCCTCCGACAGCGGGCCGGCCAGGTGGCTGCACCGGTCGGCCAGGACGTGGACGGTCTCGTCGCCCTCCCGCACCACCACCACGGCGACCTCGCCCACGTGACGGCGGACCGGCTCCCCCACCGGGAGGTCGGACAGGTCCGCGACGGTGTGCCAGCCGGGGCCGACCAGATGCGGCACCTCCTCGGCGTGGTTGGCGCCCGACGCCTGCCGGTAGGCCATGTGACCGCCCAGCGCCCCACCGAGGCTCACCAGACCGAACCCGACCCAGCCGAGAGCCCTGCCGAGGTCGTGCCGCTCGCCGCGCCGGGCCGCCCAGGAGGCCGCGTACACCCATATGGCGGCGCCATTGGTGACGGCGTGCACCAGGCCGACGCGCATCTGCTGCCGGTGCAACTCCGCCCAGTCGACCCAGCCGGCCCACGCGCCGGGAATCGCGGCCAGGGTGCCGACGCCGACCAGGGTGCGGGAGGCCCGACGCCGCCCCTCCCCCGGCAGCAGGTCCAGGACTCCGGCGGAGAACCAGGCGCCGATGGGCATCTGCACCAGGAGCGGGTGGGCCGGGTGGCCGATGGGGCGGCCGTGCAGGAGGTCGCGGGCGCGGCCCAGCGGCAGGGCCCGCACCACCCGGCGAACGGTGTCGATGATGTCGTCGGCGCCGGGGTACCTCTCCAGGCGGTCCACCGCCGACAGGAAGGGCCCCGGACCGGCGGGAGGTCGCGGCAGGGCGTGCCGGCCCGGGCCGTGGTGGTTTCTGCTCGCTGCGTTCATGGGGGCCGAGTAGCCCGACGGGGCCGGTGGAAACCTCCGCGAGGCGTCGGGTCGGGTCGATGCCGGCTCGGGTCGGTCGGGAGCGCTCAGGGGCGGGGGTTCACCCGACGCCACGGGGGCGGGCGTCGGGGCCCCGGCGGCCGGCCACCGACGCGCACCGGGGGCACACGCGCCGGACGCGGTCGGCGGCACCGCCCGATTCCGGGAATGCCTCGGCCCACGGGACGCCGCCAGGCGTGCCAGGCCCGAACGGGCGAGGGAGAGCCCGCACACGGTCTCGTTCCCGCCCTCCCGCCAGGCGTGCACCTCCCCGGCGGGGAGCCGGCGCCCGTCCTCTTCGTCGCGCCACACGCCCGACGCCGCCACCCGGTACCCGTTCCCCTCGGCCATGGGGGTCGGGTTTCCCCCGTGGGAGCTCTCACACCTCCGGCGGGCAACGGCTCGACCCCGCGCGAGGCCGGGGAAAGTCGGGGAAAGTCGGGGAAGGGAGGACTCCGCGATGGGACACGCCGCCCCGCGCGGTCGTACCGGGTCGTCGGTCCTCTACGTTGGGGCACACGGGGGCCGGGTCGTGGTTGGACGATGTACGGAGGAATGATGGCGGAGCAGTGGTCCGAGGGTGACGTGCCGGCGCAGGACGGTCGGGTGGCGGTGATCACCGGGGCCAACACCGGCATCGGCTTCGAGACCGCCCGGGTGCTCGCCGAGCGCGGCGCCACGGTGGTGCTGGCGGTGCGGGACACCGAGAAGGGTGAGCGGGCCGCCGAGCGGATCGCGGAGACGGCCCCGGCGACGAAGGTCGCGGTGCGGGAGTTGGACCTGGCCTCGCTGGACTCCGTCCGGGCCGCCGCCGAGCGGCTGCGCGGCGAGTACCCCCGGATCGACCTGCTGATCAACAACGCCGGCGTGATGTACATCCCGCGGGGCAGCACCCGGGACGGCTTCGAGTTGCACTTCGGGACCAACCACCTGGGGCATTTCGCCCTCACGGGTCTGCTGCTGGACCGGCTGCTGCCGGTGCCGGGGTCGCGGGTGGTGACGATCAGCAGCATGGCGCACCGTTTCCGGTCCGGGATCGACTTCGAGGACCCGCACGCCGAGCGGTCCTACGACCGGATCTCCGCCTACGGCCGGTCGAAGCTGGCGAACCTGCTGTTCACCCGGGAGTTGCAGTCCCGGCTCGCGAAGCGGGACACCACCATCGCCACCGCCGCCCATCCGGGATTGTCGGCGACCGAGCTGATGCGCCACCTGCCGGGTCCCCTCAACGACTCGATGAAACGGTTCGGCTCGATCGTGGTGCAGAGCCCGGCGATGGGTGCCCTGCCGACGTTGCGGGCCGCCACCGACCCGCGCGTGCCGGGCGGGTCGTACTACGGACCGGACGGCTTCATGGAGACCCGCGGGCACCCGGTGCCGGTGAAGGTGGATTCCCGGGCCAGGGACACGGCGGTCCAGCGGCGGCTGTGGGCGCTGTCGGAGGAGCTGACGGGCGTGTCCTTCCCGGTCTGACGGTCCGACGGTCCGACGGTCCGACGCGGGCACGGTGCGGGCTCCCATCCCTGGTCTCCGGAGTGGGAGCCCGCACCGCGTCGGGGGCGGGGCACCCCGGGACGGGTGTCGGGGATCCGACATGTCGGAATCCGCCCGGCACGGCCCGCCGACCGGGTGCTGTCGGACCCTCCCGCTACGGTTCCGGGCATGGCGAACTTCGTGTTGGTGGCGGGAGCGTGGCTCGGGGCATCGGCGTGGGACGAGGTGGTGGCGGAGTTGCGCGCGGCCGGGCACGAGGCGCATCCGCTGACGCTCTCCGGACTCGCGGAGAAGAGGGACGTGCCGGCCGGGCAGCGCACCCACGTGCGGGACATCGTGGAGGAGATCGAGCGCCTCGACCCGCGCGAGGTGGTGTTGGTCGGCCACAACTACTCGGGCATCCCGGTCGGACAGGCCGCCGCGCTGATCGGTGATCGACTGGCACATCTGGTGTGCGTGGACTCCAACGTGCCGGTGGACGGCGAGTCGTTCGTCTCCGCCTGGCCGGAGGGCCGGGCGATGGTGGAGGCCGCCATCGCCGCGAACGACGGCCGGTGGCCGCCGTTGCCGGCGGAGGAGTACGCCGGGCAGGGGTTGACCCACGAGCAGATCGGGCGGATCGTCGCCGGCGCCACGCCGCATCCGGGGGCCTCGCTGACCGAGCCCACCGAGTTGGCCCGCCCGCTCGCCGAGCTGCCGACCACGTACATCACGTGCCTGCTCGAGGGTGGGGAGCCGCCGGAGGTGGCCGAGTTGGTGAAGGGCGGACACTGGCGCCTGGTGCCCCTGGACACCGGCCACTGGCCGATGTTCTCCCGCCCCCGCGAGCTGGCTCGTCTCCTCCTGGAGTGCGCGCCCTCCTGACCCCGACCGGGTGCGGGCGGGTGCGGACGGCTGCGGGACATGCCGCGCGGGTCGAGCGACACGGTGGTGTACCGGGCGGCGAGATCGACGGTCACCCCCGCGTACATGCCGGCGTCGGCGCCGCCACCGGGGCCGCCGACGCCCCGGCCCGGCTCGCCCCGGGGCGCTCCTGAGCCGAGGTGCCACGGGGCCGGATGATCGGCCGGGGCTCCGGCGTGTCCGGTTCGGCTCGGCCGCTCCCGGCCCGGAACGCCCGGGAGACCGTGTCGGGCCGCGCCACCCCGGCGGCGGGGCGGCGACTACTCGTGGGCGTGCTGAATGGCGTCCAGGACGATGTGCGCCACGTGGTCGTCGACGAGGCTGTACTCGGCCTCGCGCGCCCGGCGGCGGACGGTGACGATGCGGGAGGTGCGCAGCACCCGCAGGTGTTGCGAGACCAGCGGCTGACTCACGCCCAGCGCCTCCACCAGCTCGTGGACGCACTTCCCACCCCCGGCCAGTTCCCGGACTATGCCGACGCGCACCGGCGACGCCAGGGCGCGCAGCAGGTCACTGGCGGCCCGGAGGGAGTCCAGGGGGTCCTCCGTCGCGGGAGGGGGAATCATCGTCACATGCATATATTAGCAAATGACAATGATTCCCACTAGCGTGGGGACACCCCGCGCGCGAATCCCTCGACGGTCGCCTCAGTGATCGTCCCAGTGACCGTCGTGGGCGGCGTGACGGTGACCGTCGTGCAGGTAGTCCACGTGGTCCTCGTGCGGGACGGCGACGTGGCCGCAGCCCTCGCCGTGAACGTGGTCGTGGCTCTCGTGCGGCGCGTGACCGGAGGGGTCGCACTCGTCGACGTGGCCGTCGTGGGAACGGTGGACGTGGCCGTCGTGGGCGTAGTCCACGTGGTCGCCGTGCGGGAAGGCGACGTGACCGCAGCCCTCGCCGTGGATGTGGGCGTGGTCCTCGTGCGTGCGGTGCTCGGTGGCGGTGGTCATGACGGACTCCTCGGATGTGGCGTACCCGCCCACGGCTCGCACCGGGGCGACTCATTGCCACATCATCATATAGCAACTCTTGCATGTGTGCCGAACGGCGACACGCCCGGAGCCGGGATCGGACGGCGATCCCCGGCGGGTCGGGTGGGAGCCGGTCACCGCGCCTCCCCGCGGTGGTGCCGCGCCGCCGCCACGGCCCTCCACGGGGTCGTGCGAGCCTGGATCAGGGTCGCCCGCCTCCGGATCGCCCGCCCGCTCTCGAACCGCCCCGGGTCCATGACACCGGGGACCACCATGGACACGACCAGGTGAAATCCCACGAGCGACATCATCCGGTACCCCCATGTCGCGAGGGGACCTCTCGACTCGAAAGGCTTCGGGGACGGCGGCTCGGCTCCGGGAAAACGTCGGGCGTGCCTCCTGTCCGCCCACCACGGAACACGACGGTGCCCCCTCATGATCATGCCGGGACAGACCAACGGCACCGCTTGCCGGAAGGACGGCTCGGTTCCCCGCGCCGTCACCACGGTGGCCACGATCGGCACGAGGGTGACCAGCGGCACGCACCACGGCAGCACCGCGTCGAACCTCCTCCGGCGTCAGCGGATCCGGGCCCCACCCCGGTGGCGAGGAAACCGAGGACATCCGAAAGACGCTGCCGCTGCCCAGACCTTCCCACCCCTTTCCTTCAGCCCTCGGCAGGAGAGAGGCGTTCGTCCGCCGACTCGCGCAGCGTGCCCTCCTCGACCAGCGCGTCGATATCCCTCATCAGGACATTCCGAATGTCGGCCCCCACCCGCCCCCAACCGAAGAACCGAGCCACCTCCCGGAGCAGTTCATCGCGCGAGATACCGACGGTCTCCTCGACCGTGCGGCTCAAGGCGAAGCGGCGCTCGACGGCGGGAACCAGGATGGCCTTGCGGGCACATTCGGGTGACGGCCTGCGGGCGAAGGTGATCTCTGTCCCGGGACGGATGTATGTCGTACCGAGACGCTCGGCCCTCCGCGTCTTCACAAGCCCCTTGAGCGCGTCGCGGATCCGGTCGCGCACCACCGCTCCGGAACGGTTGAGGCCCCAGGTCTCCCGGATTCGAGTGAAGATCAACTGCTCCTCGATCGGTCCCTCCGTTTGGATGACGTGCAGCGCCACATCAGCCACGATGCTCCTGGCCTCGGGGTTCTGAAGTTCGAGGTATCCGATCGCCCGGGACTCGATCCCACGGTCGCGGATCGATGTCAGCGACTCGATGTCGGTCTCCCGGTAGGGGCGGCTCCACTCCTCCATCTCTCCGCCGACGGGTCGGAAGTGGACGGGGCGCGGGGCCTCCGCGTCATCCCCTTCACCCTTCCGCGCGGTGGCGTCGGTTCCGGTTGCAGGGGTCACCGATTTCGTTTCCGCCCGGGGCCGGGCCGCGTGAGGGGAAACAGCGCATGCGGCTTCCACGGCCTGACGCAATCGCTCGATGGCGTCACGGCGGTTGCGATACCAGTCCGTTCCCCAGATGCGATGCAGTCCCCATCCCAGATCGCGCAGAACCCCCTCGCGCAACCGGTCGCGGTCCCGGGCGGCCCGGGAGGAGTGGTACATGGCGCCGTCGCATTCGATGCCGAGGGCGTACGCGCCCGGGGCGTCGGGGTGTCGGATCGCCATATCGATGCGGTAACCGGCAACGCCCACCTGGGGCTGGACTGTGTGTCCCCATCCCCGGAGCACGGCGAGTACCTCCTCCTCGAAGGGGCTCTCCGGTTCGGCGTCCGGGTCCGCGTTCTCGACCCGGAGGACGTTCGGGCCGTGCTCGGCGTATTCCAGATAGCGCTTGAGCGCCCGGACACTCGCGTTGGAGCCATCGGGGAGCCGGGAGCCGTGGAAGGAGGCCACGACCTCCATGCGGCGGCGGGCACGGGTCACGGCGACGTTGAGCCGCCGCCACCCCCCTTCCCTGTTGAGCGGCCCGAAGGACGAGGTGAGCTTGCCCCGCTGATCCGGCCCGTAGCCCACCGAAAGGATGATCACATCGCGTTCGTCACCCTGTACAGTCTCCAGGTTCTTGACGAAGAAGCCGTCCAGGCGGTCCTCGGTGAAGTGGTGTTGCAGGTCGGGGCGCCCGGCCAACGCCTTGTCCAATTCCTCCTCGATCGCCTCGGCCTGGGACTTGGACAGTGCGACGACGCCCAGGGTGAGGTCGGGCCGGGTGGAGAAGTGGTGGATGACCCGCTGCGCGACCGTGGCCGCCTCGCGGGGATTGTTGCTCCGCCCGCCCCGGTCGTAGACGCCGTCGGCCCGGATGAACTCCACGCCGATGTCGGGCCCCTCCTCCAGGGCTCCGGGGAAGGTCACCATCTCAGTGTCGTAGAACTCGTGATTGCTGAAGGCGATGAGGTTCTCGTGCCGGCTGCGGTAGTGCCACCGCAGGGAGAGGCTGCGCAGGACTCCACTGGCCTTGCAGGCGTCCAAAACCGATCCGAACTCGTCGACGCCCTCCTCGTCCCACTCCTCGTCCTCGCTCTCGGAACCGGCGTTGAAGAAGGACGTGGGTGGGAGCTGCTTCTGATCGCCGGCCACGATGAGCGCGCGTCCGCGATAGACGGAGTTGATCGCGTCCTGCGGGAGCACCTGGGACGCCTCGTCGAAGATCACCACGTCGAAGACGAAGTCCGGCGGCAGGAACCGACTGACGGTGAGCGGGCTCATCATGAAACACGGTTTGATCCGGCGCACCACCTCACGGGTCTCGTCCAGCAGTTTGCGGACGGGCATGTGGCGGCGCTTCTTCTCGGCCTCGCGCCGGATCACTCCCGCCGATCCCGTGGAGGTGCGGCGAGGACGTCGGCTGTTGCAGGCGCGGATCACCTCGGCGTGTGCGGCCCGCACGAGTTCGGCGTCCGCGCTCCTGAACTTCTCGACGAGTTGGTCACGGTCCGCCGCGCGGGTGGGCTTCAGGCGGGTGTCGGTGGAGAGGTGGTGTTCCACCCAGGCGGCGAGGACGGCCCGCTCCACCGCCTCACGGACGTCATCGGCTCCGACGCCCTCGCGCACCATCCGTCGGGGCAGGTCCCCGAGCCCGAGGTTCTCCATTCGGCAGAGCGCCTCGGTTCGGTGACCCCACGCCTCGGCTCCGTGCGAGTCCGCCGCCAGTCGGTCGAGAAGGGAGCGCGCGGTCTGCAGGGAGGCGGAGAGCTCACCTCGCAGTTCCCGTGCCCGGTCGGCTTCGAAGTGCTCGAGAAACGCGTCGAGCGCGGAGCGCCATTCCCGGTCCCGCTCCCCGATCGAGCGGTCGGTCGGCAGGGTGGGCATCAGCCGTGCGGCCTCGGGGGTGAGCGGGCCGGCACGATCACCGTGGACGACGCGCCGCACCTCCCCCGCCCAGTCCACCGCGGCGAGCAGCTCGTCGCGGTCGGTGTCGGGCCCTCGGTACAGCTCGCCGAGGACGGCCGTGCTCACCCGCTCGTCGCCCGCGAAGTCGGCCTCGACCCGGCGGGCCTCCACGACCGCCGCCACCGCCTCGCGGGCCCGGCCGGCGGTCATCCCCGGGTCACCGGTGGTCCTGGTCACGGCCCGGAGGAGATCGGAGATGTCCTCCAACGGCTCGATGTGGGCACGCGACCAGCGGGCGGCTTCGGTCATCGGCAGTGCGCGCAGGTCGTCCGCGACGGCGGCCGGCCGGGGTTGGCGGATGAACTTCTCCCAGGTGTCCAGTTCGTCGCCGAGGGCTGCGACCCGCCGGAGCAGGTCGTGCGGCACCGGTTGGCCGTCCGCCAGCAGCCCGACGAGCCCGGAGCCGGCCGCCGGGTCGGCGAGGGTCCGCGGAACCGCTCGCGTGACGAGTCGGGTGGCGTCGAGTGCGGTGGCCAGTGCACCGGTGTCGACGGCTCCGCCGGCGGCGTACCGACCCGCGAACGCGCGATCCCCCTCGTCGGCGTGCGGGCCGGGGTCCCGACGGATCAACGCCGATGCCTCCCGCAGCAGTTGTGTCGCGGTGTCGTCGGGGGCGATCGCCCGTGGGTCCGGACGCTCGAGCCGGTCGGGCTCGGTGTCCAGCCCGTGGTACCGCTCCCCCAGCAACGCCGTGTCCTCGACGGCCCGTGCCTCGAAGTCCGTGGTTTCCCGACGGGCGGCCCGCACGGCGGTGATCGCCGCACGGGCCGAGGCGAGGGTGCGCTCCGTGCGGTCGGCGGTGCCCTCGGCGGCCGGGGAGAGGAGGTCCATCACCTCCACCGCGCGTTCCAGCGCCGGGACGTGTGCGCGCAGCCACGCTGCCGCCGCCCCGGGTGACAGAGCTTCCAGGCCGCCGGCGTGCTCGACGAGGTCGGGCTCGCGCAGACTCTCCTCCCACCGCTGCCGGGCCCTGGCCATCACGGCCTCGTCCTCCCGAAGGGAGGTACCGGGCTCCCGGCCGTCGGCCACCCGGGACGTGAGCAGCACGCGCCGGCGGGGGTTCTCGACCGTCTCGGGGAGGACGCGGCGCAGGGTCCGGGCGTGTGCCAGGGCACGTTCCAGGGCTGCGGCGTCGGGGAGTTCGCCCGTCCCGTAGCGACCGGTCAGGTCGCGGTGGGTCGCCGAGAGGGCCCGGAGACGCCGGTGGGCGGCGTGCCAGGTCTCCGCGAGGGGCAAGCGGTCGTAGAGGTCGTTGCGCCACGAGCCGGCGTGGGTGAGCCGGGCGATGTGCCTGCGGTCCGCCCGGACGGCGCCGGAGAGCAGGGCTCCGACGCCCTTGCGTCCCTCGCCGAGGCGGCGGATCACCTCGGGAAGGTCGTCCTCGGCTGTCACGGCCTCGGTGAAGGTCTCCTCGGCCGCCCGACGGGCCGCGTCCAGGTGCCCGGCCGCGGCGATGATCTCGGCGACGGCCTCCTCGGCCCGGGGCAGCACCTCGGGGTCCAACCAGTTCGCGGGGGCACGGTCGGGTTCGCCGGCGGCTCGGATGACGGTGAGGAGGTTCCCGGCCTCCTCCGAGGAGCGGGGGGAGGGTATCCCGAGGCTCTCCGCCGCCCGGTCGGCCGTGTCGGCCCAGTCCTCCAGAATTTCTGTCAGCTCCCGGAACGACTCGGCGGTTCGGGAAGCCCGGAGGCGGGTGAAGGGAGTGAGGTCGATCCCCCGGGGCACCAGGGTCGCGAGGGCCCGCTCCGCTTCGGGCGCCTCCGGGTCCAACTCCCCGGGGAGCGCCTGCCACCCGGGGCCCGCCTGTGACACCGCGCGGGCCCGGGCGTCCCGGGCGCGGTTCCGCCGGGCGAGGAAGGCCCGCAGCTCATCGGCGAGGACACGGGGCACGGTCTCCTCCGCCCGCGCCGTACCGTCGGGGGTCAGCCATGCCTCCGGGGGACGATGTGCGCTCGCGGCCGTGTTCAGGGCATCGATCAGCCGACGAGTCCCCTCGATGCCGACGGGGACGGTGGCACCCGCGCGTTCACGGATCTCCGCGAGGAGCTTCCCGGCCTTCTCCACCGCCCCCGCGACCACCCCGAACTCCTCCGCCAGGCTCCGGGCCTCCTCCTCGGTCACGTGGTCGAGGTCCAGGCCGGGCGGGGACAGCGTCCCCAACGCGATCTCCGCGTTCCCGGGCTCGGGGCCCAGTCGCGGGGACATGTCCCTCCAGCGTTCACCGGCCGAGCGGCGTGCGGCCTCACGGGCCCGGTGGACGTCGCGCATGTCGCGCAGGAACGCGTCGACCGCCTCCTGCACATCGGCTGCGAAGTCCTCCGTGGTGAGCCACTCCTCGGGGATCGCGGGTCGTTGGCCCAGCAGGGCGGACAACCGGGTCAACCGTGCGACGCCCTCGGCGTCCTCGGCGGCGACGTGTCCGCACAGCAGGTCGCGGTGGGTCGCCACGTCGGCGCGCAGACGTTCCAGGGCCGCGTCGGCCCGTTCCCGTGCCGGGCCCGGATGGGCGGTCCCCTCCCGCAGTCCGCGCCACGCGAAGGCAGGGTCGGCCAGCGTCCGCCACGCCCCGGCGAGGATGTCGGCGGTTCGCAGGAGGGCGTCCAGGTCCCCGCCGGTGAGGGTGCCCACCCGGAAGGCGGGTGCTCCGGCGCCGGACGCTCCGCCACCTATGGGCAACCTGTCCGGGAAGAGGCTGATCGAGGGCGCTCCGGAGAGTTGCCCCACCCGGCCGATCACGTCGTGCAGGGTGCGCCGCAGCGGTTCCCGGACATCGTTCATCGCGTCGGCGTAAGCGGTCAGGGCCTTCCGGGTGGCCCGGGCGTTCTCCATCGCCTCGGCGGACAGCCCCTTGGCGTGCGGCTCGTTGACCAGCGCCCGGTTCAGCGCCTCGGCGACGGCGCGGCGTCCGGTGGTGTGGCTGTGGAGCGCGAGCGCGTAGGAGTCGAGCCCGACCTTCTCGAGCCGGTTGAGCACGACGTCGAGGGCTGCGGCCTTCTCGCTGACGAACAGGACGGTGCGCCCGGCGTGCATCAGGCCGGCGATGATGTTGGTGATGGTCTGGCTCTTGCCGGTGCCGGGCGGGCCGTCGAGCACGAAGGAGCGTCCGGCCACCGCGGCGGCCACCGCCTGGCGTTGGGAGGTGTCGGCGTCGAGCACCAGGGGGGTTTCCTCGGGAGGGCTCGCCTCGTCGATCTCCCGGGGGTCGATCTCCTCGAAGTCGAAGCGGTCCGGTGCGAAGCCGGCCTCCGGCCCCAGGGCGATGGCCCGCACCAGATCGTGCTCGGAGATCCTCCGCTCGTTGTCCAGGAGGTCCTGGTACATCGCCTCCTTGTGGGAGGCGAAGAGGGAGACGACCGCCCGCGGCGCGACCTTCCACCCGGGCCGCCGGTCGACGATCCGGCCGACGATGTCCAGCAGCCCCACGAGGTCGGTGACGTCGTGCTCCGTCACCGACGACCAGTCGATGCCGAGTTGTTCGAACTTCACCCGGAGCGCGGGGTTGTGCCGTGGTTCCTCCTCCTCGTTGAGCCGCAGTCGGAAGCGACCGTTGTCGGCTCGCTCGATCTCCACGGGCAGGAGCACCAACGGCGCGTCGTTACCGACCTGTGCGCCGTCCTCCCTCCAGTGGACGATCCCGGCACCCAGGTGGAGGGTCCACAGACCGTAGTCGTTGAAGAGCTGGACGGACTGCGCACGCAGCCGGGTGAGGGCGCGGGAGAGGGCGGGACCGGTGGTCTTCTGGGTGAGGACGCCGGCGAGGGCCCCGGTGAGAGCGGTGGGCGAACCGGCCCGTTCTTCCTCCTCCTCCGGCTCCTCGTCGGGTAGCGGAACGAAGTCCCAGCCCTTCGCCAGCCCTTCCACCAGGGGAAGGAGATCGGGGGAGCGGATTTCCAGGGAGGCGCTCCTGGTGTGCCGGAAGTTGAGGAGTCGGTTGCGTCCGCTCAGATCCACCAGGGACGAGCGCCACTTCTCGAACACCGTCCTCATCCGCCGCGGATGATCGACACGGCTTCCGAAAGCCTCCGGCACCGTCATGATCGCTGTCCCCCCTGATCGTCACCACGGGGGCGTCCGAATGGTCGCGGAGCCTCCCGCCGGAAGCCACGGTTCCCCACCGGCCGGCACCACGAACGTGCCCGGTCCTCCCCCCGGAAGCGGAATCCTACGGTCAGGGCCCCTTTCGGGGAAGTGGAACGCGTGGTTCCGCCCTTCCCCGACCACCCCACCAGAGCTCCCGGGAACAGGGAAGAACAAGGTTCGACTCCTCCGCAACACCCCCTTTCGCCGAAAGCCATTCAGAAAATGATCGATTTCGACTAAAAAACAAAAGGAATTGATCGAAGTAACGATGGGATGTCATGTTCAGCAGGCGCCGGGATCACCCTCCGGCACCGCGCTTCCCGGGGGCCGACCTCCTCTCCCGGGAGGCGGCGGGAGTCCCGCCGAACGGGACGCGGCGACCGGCTCGCCCGTCCGTTCCCCGGAGTGCGGGAAACCGCCTCCCCGTCCCCGCCCCCGGCTAGGATGCGGGTTCGCGACCGGGTCGGAACGGCGCACACGGCCGGAAGCGGACATCCGATCGTCACGGGGCCAAGAGGTGGGGACAGCGCATGCGGGAAGGCCGGTGGACCACGGTCACCGAGTCCGAGTTCGACCACGAGCGCCGCGGCCTGGAAGCCATCCGGGAGAGACTGCCGGACGCGGACCCCTGGCGGGCCTGGTCGAACTTCACCTTCACCGCGCACACCGGTCACGTCCGCGAGGTCGACCTGCTGGTCGTCTCCCCCGGTGGCGTGTGGATGATCGAGCTGAAGCACTGGCACGGCGCCCTGACCGTCGAGAACGGCACCTGGGTGCAGACCACCCCCGCCGGACGGCGCCGCCCGCACGGCAATCCGCTGCACCTGGTCAACCGGAAGGCCAAGGAGTTGGCCGGTCTCCTCGGAAGCCACGGCAAGCGCGTGTGGGTCGGGGAGGCCGTGTGCATGACCTCCGACGGCCTGCGGCTGACCCTGCCGCCGCACGAGCGCCACGGCGTCCACACCATCGCCGGGCTGGTGGCCATGCTGAAGGAGCCGCCGCGCGAGGAGCGGCGCCGGATCACGGTCACCGACTCGCGGGAGATCAAGGGCGCGCTGGACCGGGTGGGCATCCGGCGCGGCGAGCTCGAGTACCACGTGGGTCCCTACCGACTGGAGCGCAGGCCCTTCGACTCCGGCCGCACCTGGGCCGACTACACGGGGACACACACCGAGTTGCCGGAGACCGCGCGGGTCCGCGTCTACCTGAGCGAACGCGGCGCGGACGCGACGATCCGGCGGTCGGTGGAGAACGCCGCGCGCCGGGAGGCGGCGGTGCTGCGGCGGTTCCGCCATCCCGGGGTGGTGCAGCTCAAGGAGTACCTGCCGTCCGGACACTCGGCCGGCCCGGCGCTGATCTTCGAGCACCACCCGGGGACGGTGCGACTGGACGAGTACCTGCTCCGGTACGGCGGGAACCTGGACATACTCGGCCGGATGGCGCTGGTCCGTCAGCTCGCGGAAACGATGCGCTCCGCGCACTCGGTCCGCCTGCACCACCGGGCGCTCGCCGCCCGTTCGATCCACGTGATCCCCCGGGAGCGGGACCCGTCGGGGCGGGCGATCGGCGAGGAGGAGTCCTGGCTGACCCCGCACCTGCGGATCTCGGACTGGCAGGTCGCCACCCAACGGGCCTCGGAGTCGCACGACGGGGCCGGCCCCACCGGGAGCCGTCTCGCCCCGACGGCGCTGTCGACCGGCCACGTGGCGGAGGACTCCGACCCCTACCTCGCCCCGGAGTTGACAGCTCCCCGGGCGGACCCGGTGTACACGGACGTGTACGGCCTGGGGGTCCTGACGTACCTGCTGGTCACCGGCCGGCCGCCGGCGGCGAGCCAGGCGGAGCTGCTGGCCCGGCTGGAGGCGGGCGAGGGGTTGCGCCCCAGTTCGCTGGTGGACGACCTGTCGGAGGACATCGACGAGTTGGTGCAGGCGGCGACCGCGTACCGGCCCGAGCGGCGTCTGGCCTCGGTGGACGAGTTCCTGGAGATGCTGGAGATCGTCGAGGAGGGTCTGACCGCGCCCCCCGGGGACGAGGACCCGCCGGTGGCCGGCCCCGGCGTCCCGGAGCCGGAGAAGGATCCGCTGGAGGCCGTGGCCGGGGATGTGCTGGGCGGGCGCTGGGAGGTCCGCCGGCGCCTGGGCACCGGCTCCACCAGCCGGGCCTTCCTGGTCCGCGACCTGGGGGCGGAGGCGCGCAGGACCCGTCCGCTGGCGGTGCTCAAGGTGGCGCTGTCCGAGGGGCGTGGCGAGGTGTTGGTCCGCGAGGCGGAGGTGATGAACCGGCTGCGCGCCGATTCCCGGGTGATCCGGCTGGTGGAGCCCGACCCGCTGCGCGTCAAGGGCCGGACCGTCCTGGCCCTGGAGTACGTGGGCGACGAGCGACTCTCCCCCGAATCGGCCGGCGAGGGCGCCGAGGGCGGTTCGCGCAGGCCCTCCCGCCGCGAGGAGACGGTCGCCCGTCAGCTGCGCGACAGCGGCCGGCTGCCGATGGACCAGTTGGAGGCGTACGGGGAGTACCTGTTCGGCGCCGTGGACTTCCTGGAGGGCGAGGGGGTCTGGCACCGCGACATCAAGCCGGACAACATCGCCATCCGGATCCGCCCCAACCGCACCCGCCAGCTCGTCCTGATCGACTTCTCGCTCGCCGGCTACCCGGCGAGCGAGCACGACGCGGGCACCGAGGGCTACCTCGACCCGTTCATCGGCACCCTGACCCGCACCGCGTACGACTCGCACGCCGAGCGGTACGCCGTCGCCGTCACCCTGCACGAGATGGCCTCGCGGGAGCTGCCCCGGTGGGGGGACGGTTCGGTGCCGCCCCGGATGACCGACCCGGCCGAGTTCCCCCACCCGACGATCGCGAAGGACGCCTTCGAGCCGGCCGTGCGCGACGGCCTGGTGGCCTTCTTCGAGAAGGCGCTGCACCGGGACGCCGCCCGGCGCTTCCCCGAGTTGAAGCCGATGCGGGATGCCTGGCGGAAGATCTTCCTGGACGCCTCACGGACGGTCCCCTCCGGTCCCCGCTCCCGCCCCTCCTCCCACCGCCCCGAGCCCGTGGAGGGCCCCACCGGCGAGGGCCCCGCCACCCCGGCCCCGTCGGGTGAGCCGGTGATCGCGGAGGCCGAGCCGCTCAGCGCCGAGCAGCAGCGCGACCTGTTGGCGGCCGAGGTGTCCCGCGAGACGCACCTGTCCGCCGCCGGCCTCAGCCCGGCCGCCGAGTCCTTCCTGTACGGGCTGGGTCTGACCACCGTCGGCGACCTGCTGGACCACAGCCGCAGCAAGCTCCTCAACGCCCCCGGCCTGGGCGCGAAGACGCGCGGCGAGGTGCAGCGCCGCCAGCGCCAATGGGGCCTGATGCTGCGCGAGGAGCCGCTCTCGCCCCTGACCCCGAGGGGCAGGGCGGAGGCGAGGGAGGAGATCGACCGCCTCACCGGCGCCGAGTCCTCCCTCCTGGGCACCCTGGCGGCCGGGGAGGACGCGGGCGGGATCGACGAGTCGACCCTGCGCTCGGTGAGCCTGGACGCGCTCGCCACCATCCTCGTCCCCGAGGTGAACAACAACCGCTCCAACCGCAAGAAGGCGGAGATGGCGCGGCTGCTGCTCAGGCTGCCCGACGAGCACGGCAGGCTCCCCGACATCGGCGTGTGGCCCGTGCAGAAGGACGTGGAGAAGGCGCTGGGCCCCACCGAGGTCTCCGTGTCTCTGATGCTGAAGGAGGAGCGCAAGCGCTGGGCGAGGCACCGGGCGGTGCGGGCACTGCGCGAGGAGATCATCGGGCTGCTGGAGGGTCTGGGCCGGGTCGCCTCCGCCGTGGAGATCGCCGACGCCCTGGCGGTGCGGCGCGGCACGCAACTGCCCGGCCGCGAGCAGCGGCGCGCGCTGGCGCTGGCCGCCGTGCGGGCGGTGGTGGAGACGGAGCAGCTCCGGCCGGACGAGGCCGAGTTCCTGCACGAGCCCAACCTCCGGGCCACCGAGGACGGCCCGGCCGCCGGCCTGCTCGCCCTGGACGTACGGGAGAGGGACGCCCCGAACACCCCCTCGGCCCCCGGCCTGCTCGACTACGCCGCGCGGCTGGGCCGCGTCGCCGACAACCTGGCCCGCCTGGAGACCCTGCCGACCGCGACGACGGTCCTCGCCGAGCTGAGCGCGCTGCCCACGCCGGCGGGCACGATCGAGTGGGACGAGCGGCGGCTGGTGGAGCTGGCCGCCGCCGCCTCGACCCACGCGGCGGCCACCCCCCGCCTGGAGATCTACCCCCGCGACCTGCCGCTGGTGCGGGCGCTGCGCCTGACCCAGGCGGGTCTGGTGCGGCTGAGCCCGGGTACCCCGGAGCGCCTGCAGCCGGGCCTGACGGAGAAGGAGGTCCACGAGCGGGTGCGGTCCCGGTTCCCCGAGCTGGTCGTCCCGGACGGCCGGGGCTCGACGACCCGGAAGCTGCCGACCGGCGGGCCGCTGACGAAGGCGCTGCGCGAGGCCGGTTTCGACCTCGTCGTGGCGACCCGCGAGACCGACCACCGATCGCGCTACCTGCCCGCCAACATGGACGCCGCGTCCAGCTACGTGAGCGGTGGCACCCGGCGCGGCACCACCGCGCCCGGCACCCTCACCCGCTGGTCGGACGACCCGCTGGTGGCGGGCGCCATCCGGGCCGAGGAGCGGTTGAGCGCCTCGGCGCGACGGGACGGCTACCGGGTGCTGACCGTGCACCACGACCGCGTGGTGGAGGCGATCGCGGAGCTGACGACGGAGCGGATCGGCGCCCGCCCGGTGTCGGTGACCCGGCTCCTCCTGGACGCCCTGCGCGGCCTGGTCCGGCCGGGGACGAAACCGACCTGGGAGACGCTGCTGCGGGCGGACGTGGCCGAGCCCGGCTCGCGGGGGGCGCTGAAGTTCTCCGAGTACACGCGCACCGCCTGGGGCGTGGTGGAGCCCCGGGTGCGCGGGCTGCTCGACCCCGACGCCGGCCCGGGCCCGGTGCTGTTGACGGAGACGGCCGCCTTCGCCCGGTACGGGGCGATGGACGTGCTGGACCGGCTCGCGGACGCCGCCCGCGGGGGCGGGCGCGGCCTGTGGCTGCTGGTCCCGCAGCCGGACCCGGCGCGGGAGCCGAGGCTGGGCGCGGTGGCGGTGGCCCACCAGGCCGGGCTGGGCGAATGGATCGAACTTCCGGACTCGTGGGTGCGCAACGCCCACCGGTCCGATGTGGGGAACACAACCGAGGGAGACGGCACGTGATCGACCGCAGGGCCCTGCTGGAGGACCTGAAGCGACAGGTCAAGGCGGCGGAGACGGACCTCGGGAAACAGGTGGGGGCGCTGCCGGAGGTCAACGCCCGGCTGAGAGCGGAGTACGACCGGGCACGGAAGCTCGGCCGCACGGCGGCGACGTGGAACGCCTGGCTGGACGAGCGCGTCACACAGGTCGCGGTGGCCTGGGTGCTGGGCACGGTCTTCGTCCGCTTCTGCGAGGACAACGAGCTGATCCCCGAGCCGTACCTGACGGCCCCCGGGGTCGACCGCCGCGACCTGGCGATCGCCCGCTTCGAGGACTACGTCGCGCGGGCGGAGGACCCGACCTACCGGGGCTGGCTGGAGCGCGCCTTCGCGGAGCTGGGCGAGGGGCAGGCCGGGCGTCTGCTCTTCGACCGGCGGCACAACCCGCTGTATCAGATCCCGCTGTCCCACGACGGCGCCCGGGATCTGGTGGCCTTCTGGCGCGAGCGTGACGAGGAGGGCGTCCTCGTCCACGACTTCACCGACCCGCTGGAGGAGGACGGCGACGGCACCAAGGGGTGGGACACCCGCTTCCTCGGCGACCTGTACCAGGACCTCAGCGAGGCGGCGCGGAAGACCTACGCGCTGCTGCAGACCCCGGAGTTCGTGGAGGAGTTCATCCTCGACCGGACGATGAACCCGGCCGTCCGGGAGTTCGGCTACGAGGAACTGAGGATGATCGACCCGACCTGCGGGTCGGGCCACTTCGTTCTGGGCGCCTTCCGTCGCCTGGTCCGGCTGTGGGACGAGGGACAGCCCGGACGCGACCGCCACGAGCGGGTCCGGGCCGCGCTGGACTCCGTGCACGGCGTGGACATCAACCCCTTCGCCGTGGCCATCGCCCGCTTCCGCCTGCTCATCGCGGCGATGGCCGCGAGCGGTGTGCGGACGCTGACCGAGGCCGCTCGGTACGAGTGGCCGATCCACCTCGCGGTGGGCGACTCCCTCATCAAGCACCGGTACAAGCAGGGCAACCTCTTCGAGGGATTCGAGGAGGAGGGCGCGGACGAACTCGCCGACTTCAAGTACCAGACCGAGGACGTCCACGAGTACCCGGAGATCCTGCGCCAGGGCCGCTACCACGTGGTGGTGGGGAACCCGCCGTACATCACGGTGAAGGACAAGAAGCTCAACGCGCTGTACCGGGAGCTGTACGACGCCTGCGCGGGCACATACGCGCTGTCGGTGCCATTCGCCCAGCGGTTCTTCGAACTGGCGAAGACAGGCGACGCGGAGAGCGGCCTCGGGTACGGCATGGTCGGTCAGATCACGGCGAACTCCTTCATGAAACGGGAGTTCGGAACACGGCTGATCGAGACGTTCTTCGCACACGAGGTGGAGTTGACGGAGGTCATCGACACCTCGGGCGCTTACATTCCGGGACACGGAACGCCCACGGTCATCCTGGTCGGCAGACGACGTGGAGGCAGCACACGCTCGGAAACCATTCGGACGGTGCGAAGCGTTCAGGGGGAGCCCACCGCACCGAAGAACGGCGAAGACGGCCTCGTCTGGAAAGGGATCACCCGACAGATTGATTTTCCGGGTTCGGTCAGTCAGTGGGTTTCAGTGGGCGACCTGGATAGATCGACCTACTTCGGCAATCAACCCTGGGTCCTTTCCGACGGCGGACTCGAAATGATCCAGCAAATCGAGAAAGCCAGCTCACAAACCCTGAAGTCCGTCATTGAGCCTCCCGTGGGTCGCGCGATCCGAGCAGGAGCCGATGAAGCATACATCCGCCCTCGGCGCAATACATATCGCACCGTGGCGCACCGCGGCGCACTTCGCCCCTTGATGATCGGTGAAGTCATCCGCGACTGGACAGCCGAGCCCGAAGAATCAATCTGGTTTCCGTACGCCGAGGAAATCAGCCCTGGAGATCTGGAAGCCGACCTCTGGGCGCTCCGCCGCGTGCTCCAAGTACGACGCACCTTTCAAGGGGATATGGCTGACGCCGGTCTCCAGTGGTGGGACTACATGCAGTACACCGCATCCGCCTACCGCACCCCCCTGTCCATTACTTTCGCTTTCGTCGCAACGCACAACCACTTCGCACTGGACCGAGGAGGAAGGGCTTTCAAGCAATCTGCCCCGGTCATCAAGCTGCGGGAGGGGGCGAGTGAGGAGAACCACCTGCGCCTACTCGGAGTACTGAACAGCTCCACGGCGTGTTTCTGGCTCAAGCAGGTGAGCCACAAAAAGGGCGGAAGTCCAGAGTCAGGAGGTGGAAAATCCGATCAACCATGGTCTTGGAGTTATGAGTTCACTGGAACCAATCTAGAAGATTTCCCGCTCCCCGGTTCTTACCCTCAAGCCCTCACCGAAGCCCTGGAACATCTTGCCCAATACCGAAATTTGGAGTTCTCGCCCGCAGCCCTCACTGCACAACACACCCCTTCAACCCCCGATCTAAATAAAGCCAGAAAAAAGTGGGACTCGACCCGGGCAAAAATGATCGCCCTACAGGAAGAGCTGGATTGGCGAGTGTATTTCATTTACAATCTACATGGCGAGGATTTGAGCACCCCCGAAGAAACCGCCTCAATCAACCTCCCCGAGATTAACCTTGGCGAACGCGCTTTCGAAATCGCCCTTGCGCGACGCATCGCAGCAGGCGAAGCCAGTGATGAATGGTTTAAGCGGCATGGTTCCACTCCCATCACTGAGATTCCCAGCCACTGGCCTACCGCGTACCGGGAAATGGTGCAGAAGCGTATTGAGGCCATCGAGTCGTCGCGTGCGATCAATATGATCGAGCAGCCAGAGTACAAGCGACGGTGGGCCACCGAGGGATGGGAAAAACTTCAAGAAAAAGCGCTACGGGAGTGGTTGTTGGACCGTATGGAGGACCGGTCCCACTGGTTCGATGAGAACGGGAACCCGGCGCTTATCACGCTGTCTCGGCTGATCGACGGTCTGTCCCGTGACGAGGACTTCGCCTCCGTCGCCAAGATCTATGCCCCCCGCAAGGAGTTGGCCGCTGTCGTTACCGAGCTGATCACCGACGAGCATGTGCCGTTCCTTCCCGCGTTGCGGTACAAGCCCTCAGGGGTGAAAAAGCGCGCGGACTGGGAGCACGTCTGGGATCTCCAGCGGCAGGAGGACGCGGCGCCGGATGAGCCGGCCAAGAAAAAGATCCGGGACTCCATTCCCGTGCCGCCGAAGTACACTTCGGCCGACTTCCTGCGCCCTTCCTACTGGCGGGCACGCGGGAAGCTGGATGTGCCGAAGGAGCGGTTCATCTCGTACGGGCAAACCAACACGGCCACGCCGGACCTGTACGGCTGGGCGGGCTGGGACCACCGGGAGCAGGCGGTCGCTCTCGACACCTACATCGCCACCCACGAGGCGTTGACGACCGAAGAGGTCACCCCACTCCTCGCCGGGCTGCTGGAACTGCAACCCTGGCTGAACCAGTGGCACAACGACCCGGACCCGGTCTTCTCCCCCACCCCGGCCAAGTTCTTCGAAGGTGACCGGCAGATCGAGCAGGGCAAGCACGGTCTCACCGACAACGACCTGCGCACCTGGCGTCCGGCCACCGCCCCCCGAGGCCGCCGCGCCACCAAGAAGTAACCGAGGAGGCGGGGGAGTGGTGATCCGATGACGGATCACCACTCCCCCGCCGTTCCACTCAGGGTGACAGTCGTCCGTCTTGGACCGCTGATACGAAGAAGGCCCAGCCCTCGCCCTGGACGAGGAGCACCCCTCCGTTCGGATTCTTGCCGTCCCTCACCGGGATGACCTCACCGAAGTCATCGGAGACCTCAACGCAGGCACCACCGTCGGAGTTGCTGTGAGTGCTCTTGCGCCAGGTCGCGACGCTCAGATCGATGGTTCGCACGGTGCTTCCTCCAACATCCGCAGGATGAACTTCCGCGACTCAGCCGGGGAAAGCGCCAGGTCGCGCACCGCATCGTAAGCGCCTTGCAGTTTCTCGACCGCCGCGCTCTCCTCGATCAGTTCACCCCTGTGCGCGTTCTCCGTGTACGCCACCGTACGCCCCTCCGGCAAGCGCAGGAACCACACATCCGTGCTGTCCAGCCCATAGGGACCGGCACTGAACGGCAGCACCTGGACGACGACGTTCGAGCGCTCCGCCATCTCGGCCAGATGCTGCAACTGGCCATGCCACTCCCCCGCGTCCAACAAGGCCAGACGCAGGGTTGCCTCGGAGAGGATGGTCCGGAATCTCGGAGCGCCCTCCCCCTTCAGCAGCTCCCGGCGGCTCATCCGGGCCTCGACCTGCTGGTCCAGTTCCTTGCCCTTCAGACCACCGGCCGCCAGCACCTCCCGGGCGTAGCCGGGGGTCTGGAGCAGGCCCGGCAGCACGCTCACCGCGAAGTGCCACAGGCTGACCGCCTCGGCCTCCAGCGCCATGTACCGCCGGTACCGTTCGCGGAAGCGCGAGGTGTCGCTCGATGCCAACTCCCACAGGGCCAGCAGCAGGCCCGGTGTGCCGTAGTGCTGGTCGAGGGCCTGGACGACGTCCGCGCTGCCCAGGGTGTCGCCCTTCTCCATCTTGCCGAAGAGGGACCAGTCCCAGCCCAGCCGTTCGCCGAGTTGCCGCAGGCTCGTCCCGTTGCCGGTGCGGAGACTGCGCAGTTCCTCGGCGAACCGCTGGCGGGGCTCCCGGCTGCGGCCGGTGACGACGCGTCGCTGCGGCATACCGTTCCCTTCCGAAACGCTCGCGCGGGCGGTGTGGAAGGTGGGGAAGCGACACCGTTCGGCGGGGAAGCCCGACCCGTTCACGGGGGCGATCGACCACCTGCGGGTGCATTCTCGTGACACCCGCACCACGCAGAGTAGTTCACTCGACACGGTGCGGTGGGGGGAACAGTGAGACCCGTGAACCAAGGAGGCCCAGTGACGACCACACCGGGAGACCCGGACCGCACGTCGGGAGCACCGACCGTCCCCACCACCGGCACACCGACCGCTCTCGCCTCCTCCCCCGTCCCCGTCCCCGGGGTGGGAGAGGCCCTCGACGCCCGCAACGCGCTCGCGCTCTCCCTCGCCGTGGCCGACATCGAACTGCCGGCCATCGACGTCCGCACCCCGTGGGCGGAGGTCGGGGAGCATCCCCAACCGGCGCTGGTTCACCTCGGGGTGTGTTCCCCCGCCGTGGCCCGGGCGCTCGCCGATGTCATCCGGAAGGGTGCCACGCCGTGACGGCGGAGGGTGTTCCCCGGGTCGGGGAGATCGTGCACGACACCCGACTCGACCGCACCGGGCGGGTGATGGGACACATCGGCCCGTACGTGCAACTGCGCCCGCTCTCCGGCGGGCGGGAGTGGGACGCCGACCCCGACCGACTCCGCCCCTTGTCCCCGGACGGACCGGAGTCGGAACCGCCCACCTCCCCGGCCCGGGGCGACGACGCCGAACCGTCCGCCGCTCCCCCGGACGCCCCGAAGCCTCCGTCCGGGGCGGGGGAACCGTCCGCCGCCGCCCCTGTGGGCGACGAGGCCCGGCGCCCGCCGACGGACCCGGCGGAGCCGGCCGGGACCGAGGGGATCACCTCTCCGTGATCGTCGCGTTCCCCTAGGATGGCGAGCGCCATCTCAGCGGCCCGACGGGCTTCCCGCTCCGCTCTCGCGGAGTGTCGCAGGACATGCCCCCACCCGCACGAGTTCTCTTCGTGCTGTCCGGGGGCATGTCCTTGCTGTTCCGTGAGTCCGCGGCGTCCGTCGCCGCCCGTCTCCTCGAGGGGTCGCTGACCCTGCACCTGATCGAGAACTTCGCGCACCGCTACGGCCATCGGCCCGGTGCGTCGGAGCGACGTTCCTGGGAGCGCAGCATCCCCGCTCTCGTCAACGCCCTGAACGAGGCGGGGCTCGGGGAGGTGGAGGTGCTCCTGGAGTACGGCCTGCCGCTGACCAGCAAACGGGTGGACGCGGTCCTCGCCGGCGTCCACCCGGCCACCGGTGAACCGTCCTACGTGCTCGTGGAGTTGAAGCAGTGGAGCGCCGCGTACCCGGAGGAGGAGAGCCCGGCGCTGTGCCGGGTGGACGCCTACCCCCGGCCGGTGCTCAACCCCATCGAGCAGGTCCGGGACTACTGCGCGTACCTGGAGTCCTTCAACGGCGCCGTGGAGCGGGTGCCGGAGTCCCTGGCCGGGGTGGCGTTCCTGCACAACGCCGGGGAGGTCGGTGTCGCCGGACTGCGGAGCGTCGGCGAGAACCGGCTCGGCCGGCTGTACACCGGCGACCGGCGGGGCGCTTTCCTGGACTTCCTGCGCTCCCGGCTCGCCCCCGCCCCCGGCGCCGAGGCGGCGGACCTGCTGATCGACGCCAAGGTGAGGCCGTCGAAGCAGCTGATGTCGGTGGCGGCGGAGGAGGTGCGCGACCGCGAGCAGTTCGTGCTGCTGGCCGAGCAACGGGAGGCGTACGAGCTGGTGATGTCGGCCGTGCGGGAGTCGCGGCGCTCCAACGGCAAGCGGGTCGTCGTGGTGACCGGCGGCCCCGGTTCCGGCAAGAGCGTGATCGCCCTCTCCATCCTCGGGGAGCTGTACCGGCGCGGGGAGACCGCCCTGCACGCCACCGGCTCCCAGTCCTTCACGAAGACCATGCGGCGGGTCGCCGGGCGCCGGAAGCCCGTGGTGCGGGACCTGTTCAAGTACTTCAACAGCTTCCAGGCCGCCGAGCCGAACGAGTTGGACGCCCTCATCTGCGACGAGGCCCACCGGCTGCGCAGGACCTCCGCCAATCGCTGGACGAAGGCGGAGTTGCGCACCGGTCGCCCCCAGGTGGAGGAGCTGATCGCCGCCGCCCGGGTGCCGGTGTTCCTGCTCGACCGGCACCAGGTGGTGCGGCCGGGCGAGATGGGCACCCCGGAGGAGATCCTGGCCGCCGCCGGGCGGATGGGCGTGGAGTCGGTCCTGGTGGAGCTGGACGGGCAGTACCGGTGCGGCGGCAGCGCCGCCTACGAGCGATGGGTCATGGGATTGCTCGGTCTGGAGGACGGGGAGACCGGGCCGCCGGTGTGGGAGCCGGACGGTCGGATGGAGGTGCTGACCGCCGAGAGCCCCCGGGAGATGGAGGAGTTCCTGCTCGCCCGCCGGGAGGAGGGGTACGGCGCCCGCATGACGGCCGGCTACTGCTGGAAGTGGAGCAAGGTCACCCCGAAGACGACGGAGTTGCCCGCCGACGTGGTCATCGGCGACTGGGCCCGGCCGTGGAACCTGCAGGGTGATCGGTCCGTGCTCGGGGCGCCGCCCTCGGCGCTGTGGGCCACCGAGGACGCGGGGTTCGGTCAGGTGGGGTGCGTGTACACCGCGCAGGGCTTCGAGTACGACTGGGCGGGCGTGATCATCGGTCCGGACCTGGTGTGGCGCACCGACCGCTGGGTGGTCGACCGCACCGCCTCCAAGGACTCGACCTTCACGTCGACGACCCCCGACGAGAATGTGGACCGGCTCATCCGCAACACCTACAAGGTGCTGCTGACCCGGAGCATGATCGGCACGATCGTTTACTCCACCGACCCGGAAACCCGCGAGAAGCTGCGCTCGCTCATCCGACCGGCGGCCGGGGTCGGGGCACCGGTGACGGCATAGGGCGGCCCGGCCCCTCCCGGCGCCCGTCGCCCGGTGCCGATGGTCGAAAAGGGGCATCGGGCGGCGGATCAACGCCATACGATCGGACCAGCCCGTTGCCGCCGCCCGTCGGAGAGCGAGATCGTCCATGGCCCAGCAGCCACCCCTGCTCCGCGATGTCATCGACATCAAGGAGTCCATCTCCACCTCGGACTTCGTCCTCAAGCTGTCCGAGGCGACCTCCCCGGGGGGCGCCGAGCGGGCGTTGCGGGACTACGTGGTCACGGAGCGGCTGCTGGAGAACTTCGACGAGGCGCTCGGCCTGATCCGGGCCGCGCTGGACGGCCACACCTCCAAGGCCGCGTACCTGCACGGCTCCTTCGGTTCCGGTAAGTCGCACTTCATGGCAGTGCTCCACGCGCTGTTGAGCGGCAGCCCCGCCGCCCGGGCCCGGCGGGACCTGGACCCGGTGCTCACCCGGCACGAGTGGCTCGGCACGGACGGGAAGCGGTTCCTGCTCGTGCCGTACCACATGCTCGGCGCCAAGTCCCTGGAGCAGCGGGTCCTGGGCGGGTACGTCCGGCACGTCAAGGAGCTGCACCCGGAGGCCCCGACTCCGCAGGTGTACCGCACCGACACCCTCTTCCAGGACATCCGGGCGATGCGCACCCGCATGGGCGACGAGGCCGTCATCGCCGGCCTGGGGGCGGCCGACGGGGGTGGGGCCGGGGACGAGGAGGACGAGTGGGGCGAGCCGTTCCGCTGGAGTCCCCAACTGCTCGACACCGCCATGGACGCCGAGGAGGCGCACGGCGGGGAGTCGGCCCTCAACCTGGTGAACCCGTCCACGCCGTCCGAGCTGCGGGCCCGACTGGTGCAGGACGCGAGCACCCACCTGCTGCCGGGCTTCGCGCGGAACGCGGCCGAGGACGAGCACGGATTCGTCTCCCTCGACGCCGGCCTGTCCGTGATCGCCGCCCACGCCAGGGCACTGGGTTACGACGGGCTGATCCTGTTCCTCGACGAGCTGATCCTGTGGCTGGCCACCCTCATCCACGACCAGAGGTTCGTGGCCCGGGAGGCGAGCAAGATCACCAACTTCGTGGAGGGCGGCGACTCCCGCCGCGCCGTCCCCGTCGTCTCCTTCATCGCCCGCCAGCGCGACCTGCGGGAACTGGTCGGCGAGGAGGTCTTCGGGGTGGCGGAGGCGTCCCTCCAGGACAGCCTCAACCTGGCCTCGGGACGGTTCGACAAGATCACCCTGGAGGACCGCAACCTCCCGCAGGTCGCGCACGCCCGGCTGCTGAGGCCCCGGGACGAGGAGGCCCGCGCCCTCATCGACGCGGAGTTCGAGAAGACCCGCAAGGTCCGCCAGGAGGTGTGGGACACCCTGCTGGGCTCCGACCGGGGCGCGAGCGGGGTCGGCGCGGACGAGGAGAGCTTCCGGCTCACCTATCCGTTCTCCCCCGCCTTCATGGAGACCCTCGTACACGTCTCCTCCGCGCTCCAGCGCAACCGGACCGGCATGAAGCTGATGGGTGAACTCCTCGCCAAGCACCGGGAGGGACTGCGGCTGGGCGACCTGATCCCGGTCGGCGACCTGTACCAGCTGATCGCGACAGGCGGCGACCGGCCGTTCACCGACAGCCTGAAGGTGGTCTTCGAGGCCGCCGACAAGCTCTACCGGGGCAAGCTGCGGCCCTACCTGCTGACCACGCACCAGGTGTCGGAGGAGGACGTCGAGCGGTACACCAACCGCCCCGGCGAGGTCACCGACCCGCAGTCGCGCGGCCGGATCCAGCAGTTCATCGGGGACAACCGGATCATCGGCACCCTCCTGCTGTCGGCGCTCGCGCCCAGCGTCCCGGCCCTCTCCGACCTGACGATCCGCCGGTTGTCCGCCCTGAACTACGGCTCGGTGGTCGCCCCGATCCCCGGCCGCGAGTACGGCATCCTGAAGAACAAGGTGGCCGAGTGGGCCGGCCGCTTCCCCGAGATCAAGGAGACCGGTACCGACACCAACCCGGGTGTCCGGTTGGAGCTCTCGGGTGTCGACGTGGACTCCGTCCTCGCCAACGCCGGCGTCAACGACAACCCCGGCAACCGGCAGTCCCTCGCCAAGCGCCTGCTCGTCGAGGAGCTGGACCTTCAACAGGGACAGTTGCAGGACGAGATGCGGTTCGTGTGGCGGGGCACCGAACGCGCCGTCGAGATCGCCTTCGGCAACGTCGCGGACCGGGACGAACTGCCCGACCACGACCTCGCGCCCGCGCAGGAGGGATCCTGGCGGATCGTGGTCGATCTCCCGTTCGACGAGAGCGAGTACGGTCCCGTCGAGGACGCCAACCGCATGCGGCGGCTGCGGGAGCGGCAGGGAGAGCCGTCGCGCACCGTCGCCTGGTTGCCCACCCACCTCTCCAAGCAGCGGTACGCCGACTTCCGCCGCCTGGTCGTCATCGACAGGGCCCTGGCCGACGACCAACGGTTCGACGCCCAGTACGCCGGTCACCTGAACCCCGACAACCGGGCCCGCGCCAAGGGCATGCTGGAGACCCAGCGCGAATCCCTGCTCAAGAACGTCCTCGGTGCCTTCAAGCAGGCGTACGGGCTCGCGGAGAAGAAGCCCGGTGACGTGGGGGTCGGCTTCGACGACCACCTGGTGTCCCTGCGCGAGGTCGACGGGCTGACCCTGTCCTTCGGCCGTTCCATGCGGGACGGCCTGCGGCACATCGCGGGCAGACTGCTCGCGAGCCAGTACCCCGACCACCCGGACCTCGACCCCGAGAACACCGGGACCGTCGTCAAGGTCGGTGACGCCCGGAAGGTCTTCGCGCACGTGCGGGCCGCCGCCGAGGCCCGGGACGGGCGCGCGGAGGTCCCCGCCCCCGAACGGGCCCTGATGCGTCGGGTGGCGGGCCCCCTCCGGCTGGGCACGCAGAAGGAGGCGTACTTCGAACTGTCGCACCACTGGGCCGATCACTTCCGACAGCTCTCCCGCGAGGAGGGCGTGACCGGTGATCTGAGCCTGATCACCCTCACCGACTGGACCGATCGTCCGACCCCGCGAGGGCTTCCCGACTTCCTCGTCCGACTCGTCGTCGCCTCCTTCGCCGAGATGGACGACCGGGTGTGGGTACGCGCCGGAACCCCGCTGGATCCCCCGCCCGCCCTGAACGAGATCAAGGAGTACGACGCGCTGCGCAGCCAGCCCCTGCCCTCCCCGGAGGACTGGGAGAACGCGCGGCAGCGGTTCACCGCCCTGTTCGGGGAGACCGCCCCCACGCTGCGGCGCGGACGCATGGTCAACCAGTTCGCCCGGCTGATCGGCGAACAGGCCGGAAGGCACCGGGACGACGCCCGCGAGCTGGTGACCCAACTGGAACGGCACTCCGACTTCCTGGGGCTCGACGAGACCGAGGAGACCGGTCGGCCGGCGATCGCACGGCGGGCCGTGGAGCTGCTGACCGTCCTGGCGGGTTCCCCCGGGCAGGGCGCGGCCGAGGCGCGCAGGACCGTCGAGGCCCTGGCGGGCTTCGACTTCGGCGGGGTCGGCGCGGACCGCTTCGGCACCTCGATCAAGCAGGCGCGGAAGGTGGCGCACGCGCTCGACTCGGCGCCCTGGGGGACCCTCGACCTCGCCTCCTCGGAGGGACCCGAGGGGGAGATGCTGTTGGAGTCCCTGCGCAACGCCGCCCGGAGCGATCAGCGGACCAACGACCTGAAGGAGGCGCTGGACCGTACCCAGCGGGCGGTCGTGGCGCTGGCGAAGCGCAACCGCGCCGCCGCCGCTCCCCCGCCCCCGCCCGTCGCGCCCGGTGCCGGGGACGTGTCGCTGAACACCCCCACCAGCCACCCGCCCCTCCCCGACGGCGGGCCGGCACCGACCCCGACCGGCGGTGCCGGCGGACCGCGCCGCTCCGGTGGCCGACGGACCACCGCCGCGGCGGCCGGGGCCTCCGTGGCCGAGTTGCGGACCGAGCTCGCCGAACTGGCCGAGCGCGAGCCCGGCGTCACCGTCGAGATCACCTGGCGGGTGGTGGAGCCGTGAGCGTGACGGGAACCACCGGTGCCCCGGGCACGCGCGGGACGACCGGCGGGGTCGGGGCCACGACGGTCGGGGCGCCCCTCGTCCGGTTGAACACCACGACGGTCCTGCGGTACCTCTCCGGACAGAGCTCGCTCGCCGATTCCGCGGCGGGGCGGGATCGCCGTCGAGCCGTGCTGCTGCGCTCCGAGCCGCGGTGGGAGGGTCCCGCCGAAGCCACCCGGGGCGAAGGACCGCGCTTCCGGGTGGCGACGGCCCCGTCCCCCCTGGCCGTGCACGAGCTGCTGCTCGACCACTTCGCCGAGGGGGCGACCGGTCCGGCCGTCCTCGTCGTGCTGACCGACCGGGAGGAGAACGAGCTGGACCCGGCCCTCCTGGCCCGGGTCCACAAACGGTGCGTCGACACCGTGGACAACTGGAACCTGGTGCGGGACGCCTTCGGCGCCCGGCAGATCGACCGGCGTCTGACCCGGGAGAAGTGGGCCGCGGAGGCACTCCTGGACGCCACCCCACCCGGTGGTTGGCCCCACCCGGTGGGCGACGTGCTCTCCCGGCGCACAGCCCTCGCCTCGCTGGCCCTGCGGCGGCTGCGACTGGGGCGGTACGCGGAGGAAAGCACCGCCCCCGACCACCCGGGAGTGGGCGGGGAACTCGACATCCACACCCTGCTGGGCTGGTCGCTGGCCCCGGGGCGTCCCGAACACCTGCTGGAGCTGCGGGGCCCCGAACGCGCGGGGTTGGTCGCCTTCCTCGGCGAGGAGGAACAGGCGGGAGCCGCCGGGCGGACGCTGCTCGCCCTGGTCGAGGCCGGCCACGGCCCGGACGCCGTGGCCTTCGGTCTGGTGTGCGGGGCGTTGTGGGGGCGGGCCGAGCCCGACGCCGCCGTGTACACGGCACGCGGCCGGGCCGAACGCTGGTTCGGCGAGAACCCGCCGGCGGTCGGTGAGCGGTTCGACGCCCTGGCCGGAGCCTTCGGCCGAGCGGCGGAGGAGTACGTGCGCGGGCTCCTCGACGGCGCGACCCGGGACGACGAAGGGCTCGGGGCGGCCCACGAGGTCCGCCGAACCGCCCTGATACTCCTGGAACGGGCCTCGACGCTCGCCCGACAGCTCGGGGCCGAGACCGCCGCGCGTGCCAGCCTCCTGCTGCCCGCCGGCCTGGACGCACGCTTCACCGTCGTGGGACGGGCCCTGGCCGACGGCGAACCCGCGCCGGTCGCCGCCGCCATCCGGGAGCTGGCCGCGCACCTGCGGGCCCGTGCCCCGGAGGCCCGCCCCCGCGTCGAACGCACCCGCATGGCCCTGCGGCTCCTGCGGTGGACCGCCGGCGGGCCGACCGCCGAGACGTCCACCGTGGCCGCCGGGTTGGAACGCCACATGGCCGAGACCGGCTGGGTGGACCGCGCCCTGGAACACGTCGAGGCCGGCGGGGACCCCGACCCGGTCCTGGCCGCCGCCTACGACAAGCTCGCCGCCCGGGTTCGCGAACACCGGCACCGGATCGACGGCGGGTTCGCCCGCGCCCTGGCCGGCTGGACCGAAGCCGGCACCGCCCCCGGCGCCATGCTGACGGTGGAGACGTTCCTGGAGCGCGTGGTGCGCCCCGTGGTTCGCGGTGCCGGCGACCGACGCGTCCTGCTGCTGGTCCTGGACGGCATGAGTGCCGCCATCGCCACCGAACTGGGCGAGGAACTGCGTTCCTCCTGGGCCGAGTTCGACCCGCTGCGGGAAGGTGTCCCCCGGCGGCGCCCGATGGCCGCCGCGCTTCCGACGATCACCGTCGTCTCCCGCGCCTCGCTCCTCACCGGTCGGCTCACCCGGGGGGCGCAGCGGGAGGAGAAGCTGCTGTTCCCCACGCTACCGCTGTGGGGCGGGGCACCCGCCGCCCTGTTCCACAAGGAGGACCTGCGGGCCGACAGCGCCGGGGAGACCTTCGGCCCCGCTCTCACCGAGGCCCTCGCGGACGACCGCACCCACGTGGCCGTCGTCCTCAACGCCATCGACGACCGACTCGCCAAGGAACGGAAACTGGGCGACGGCGCCTGGCGGGCGGAGCACATCCCCGGCCTCCCCGACCTGCTGCGGGTGGCCGCCACCCGGGGCATGGCGGTGGTGATCACCAGCGACCACGGGCACGTGGTGGACCGGCACGGAAACCGTGTGGAGGCCGGGGCACCGTTGTCCGCGCGGCACCGCGCCCCCGGCGGGGAGACCGGACCGGCGGAGGTCGCGCTGAGCGGCCCCCGGGTGGTCGAGCCCGATCCGGGCGGATCGATCGTCGCGCTGTGGGACGCCGACTCCCGGTACACCGCGCGCAAGGCCGGTTACCACGGTGGCGCCTCCCTCGCCGAGGTCGCCATCCCGATCCTGGTCCTCCTGCCCTTCGGAGCCGAGCCCCCGACGGGATGGCGGGAGCTGGGCGACCAGCGGCCGGCCTGGTGGGCACTCGACTCCGGGACAGCCCGCCCCGAGGAGGCGACGGCCCACTCCCCGGCCGGGGTTCCGCGAGCGGGGGTACCGGGGCCGGAGGCCCGGAAGGAGGGACGGAAGGAGGGGCGGAAGCAGTCGAGGAGGCAGGAGGGGGCGGACCGTCCCCAGGACTCGCTGTTCGATGTCGCCCTGGTGCCCGCGACCGGGAACGACGGGGCGCTCGTCACACCCACCGTGGTGAATCGCGAGGACGTCCTCATCGAAGGGCTGCTCGCCTCGGAGACGTTCGGGAGCCAGATCGACCTCTTGGCGCGCAAACCGCCGATGGGCAAGGTCGAGAAGGCGATTCGGGTCCTGTTGGAGGCCGGGGGCACCCTCCCGGTGACCGCTCTGGCCCAACGCGTCGACTATCCGATCGGCCGGGCGAACGGCTTCGCCGCCGTTCTGCGTCAACTCCTCAACCACGACGGCGCCCAGGTCTTGGAGATCCTCCCTGACGGCCGGACCGTCCGTTTGAATCCCACTTTGTTGAGGACGCAGTTCGGTCTGACCTGACTCCCCGTCGGCTCCCGGCCGGACCCGCCGTGAACACCCCCGGGGTCACCCGGGGGATCCCGACGGACCGCCGGGGGCCGTCCGTACGGCGGGGAGTCGAGGGTTCACCACCGATCCGACTCACGATTTCGGGTATGGCACACCCGGTCGGGGATGATCCGGAAGCGGGGTACCGACGCATCGGGAATGGAACAATGATCCGGTGACCGAGATCCCCCGCTCCCCCGTCTCCGCCACCCGGCGCCGCGCCGCCATCGACGCGCTGCGACGCGGCGCCGTGCCCGAGAGCGGTCTGGATCTCCTCGCCACCGGGCTCGACCGCTTCGAGACCGCCCTGGACGCGGAACTCGACGCGGTCGCCTCCGGTGGTTCGGTCTTCAAGGCGGTACGGGGGGAGTACGGATCCGGCAAGACGTTCTTCACCCGCTGGCTCGGCGAACGCGCCAAACAGCGCAACTTCGCCGTCTCCGAGATCCAGGTCTCGGAGACGGAAACCCCGCTGCACCGGCTGGAGACCGTCTACCGGCGCCTGACCGAGCGACTGTCCACCCCGAGCTTCCCGCCGAGCGCGCTGCGCCCCGTCGTGGACGCCTGGTTCTACGCGCTGGAGGAGGATGTCCTCGCGGCCGGCGCGACCGAGGAGGAGTTGGGCGGTGAGGTGGAACGACTTCTCACCGCCCGACTCGCGGAGGTGTCCCGACACGCCCCCTCCTTCGCCACCGCGCTGCGCGGGTACCGGAACGCGCTCGCCGGCGGCGACGAGGCGACCGCGGCAGCGGTCCTCGCCTGGTTGGGGGGACAACCCCACGTGGCCGCCGCCGCCCGCCGATCCGCCGGGGTACGCGGCGACCTGGACCACTTCGGCGCGCTCGGCTTCCTCCAAGGGCTGCTGACCATCCTGCGGGACTCCGGCCACCGGGGCCTGTTCGTGGTCCTCGACGAGGTGGAGACCCTGCAACGCGTGCGCTCCGACGCCCGTGACAAAGCGCTCAACGCCCTGCGCCAGCTGATCGACGAGGTGCACTCCGGTCGCTTCCCCGGCCTCTACCTCGTCATCACCGGCACCCCCGCCTTCTACGACGGCCCGCAGGGCGTGCAGCGCCTCGCACCGCTGGCCCAACGTCTGGCCACCGACTTCACCACCGACCCGCGCTTCGACAATCCGCGTGCCGTGCAACTCCGTCTGCCGGGGTTCACCCCGGAGTCCCTCACCGCTCTCGGTCGGGGAATCCGCGATCTGTACGCCTCGGGGGCCGAGACACCCGAACGGATCCGGACCGTGGTGGATGACGATTACGTGGCCGACCTCGCCGGTGCCGTCGGCGGGGTCCTGGGGGGAAAGGTCGGCGTCGCGCCCCGGCTCTTCCTGAAGAAACTGGTGGGCGATGTCCTCGACCGCGTCGACCAGTTCCCGGACTTCGATCCCCGGCGGCACTACCGGCTGACGGTGGGCTCCGGGGAACTCACCGATGTCGAGCGGAACCTCGCCACGGCCCCGCCCGCCCCGGTGGCGGCCGGTTCCCGCTCCGCGTCGGCCGACGACATCGACCTGGAACCGTGATGCCGGGGGCGACCGACCCGATCGACCGGCTGGATCCCGTCATCCTGCACCACGTGGTCAACACCCTCGGTTGGCCCGATCTCCGGCCGCTGCAACGCGCCGCCATCGATCCCGTGATGGACGGCGAGGACGCCCTGTTGCTCGCCCCCACCGCCGGCGGCAAGACCGAGGCCGCCTGCCTGCCGATCCTCTCGCTCATGTCCTCGGGGCGGTGGTCCGGCACCTCCGTTCTCTACCTGTGTCCGCTCAGGGCCCTGCTCAACAACCTGATCACCCGTGTCGACCGGTACGCGCAGTGGTTGGGCCGTCGTGCCGCCCTGTGGCACGGGGACATCGGCCAATCCCGACGACAACGCATCCGTGCCGAACGGCCCGACATCCTCCTGACGACACCGGAGTCCCTGGAGGCCATGCTCATCGGGGTGAAGACGGACCACGCCCATCTGTTGGGCGGTGTCCGGGCCGTCGTCGTCGACGAGGTGCACGCTTTCGCCGGGGACGACCGGGGATGGCACCTCCTGGCGGTCCTCGAACGCCTCACCCGGGTGACGGGACGCCCCATCCAACGGATCGGGCTCTCCGCGACCGTGGGCAACCCGACTCGGCTACTGACCTGGCTCCAGGGAGCGGGGGCGGGAAGCCGCCCGGGGCGGGTCGTGGCTCCCGACCTGCCGGGCAACCCTGCGGCCCCGGCCGTTCCGGACGGCGGAAAGGGAACGAGTACTGCTCCCACATCCCCTCCTCCGGGCCCACCACCCGGGGAGATCGAACTCGACCACGTGGGCTCCCTCACCAACGCCGCCAAGGTCATCGCGGCCCTGCACGTCGGTGAGAAGCGGTTGGTCTTCTGCGACTCCCGACGGCGGGTCGAGGAACTGGGAGCGGCGCTGCGGGCGCGCGGGGTGACGGTCTTCCTCTCCCACGCCTCGCTCTCCGCCGAGGAGCGAGCCCGGTCCGAGCAGGCGTTCGCCGAGGCACGCGACTGCGTCATCGTGGCCACCTCCACTCTGGAGCTGGGCATCGACGTCGGCGACCTGGACCGTGTCATCCAGATCGACGCCCCCGGCACCGTCGCCTCCTTCCTGCAGCGCCTGGGACGCACCGGACGCCGCCCCGACACCACCCGCAACTGCCTGTTCCTGGCCACCGACCGGGACTCCCTGCTGGAGGCCGCCGGCCTGCTCCTGCTGTGGGGGCGAGGATGGGTCGAACCCGTCGTCCCGCCCCCCGAACCACGGCATCTCGTCGCGCAGCAACTGCTCTCGGTGACACTCCAGGAGCACAAGCTGGGCGACCGGCTGTGGGCCGAGCAATGGAACGGCCTCGCCCCCTTCGACGCCTCCGCCGCACCCGTCCTGCGGTACCTGACCGACGAGGGATTCCTGGAGACTGACGAGGGGATGCTGTTCATCGGCTCCGAAGCCGAACGGCGTTTCGGCCGACGGCACTTCATCGAACTGACCGCTTCCTTCACCGCGCCACCCCAGTTCACCGTCCTCTCCGGGCGCACCGAGATCGGCCGGATGGACCCCGCCGTTCTCACCGAGGAACGGCCGGGTCCTCGTCGCCTGCTCCTGGCCGGCCGCAGTTGGCAGGTGACCTTCATCGACTGGGGGCGCAAGCGGGCCTTCGTGGAACCGGTCGAAGGGGGTGGGATCGCCAAGTGGTCCGGTGGGACGCCCGGTGGACTGTCGCACGCGCTGACCAGGGCCATGCGTGAGGTGCTGCTCGGGACCGATCCTCCTGTCGCCCTCACTCGCCGGGCCGAGGCGTGCCTGGGGACGTGGAGGGAGGAGGACGCCCCGGAGACGGTTCATCCGGCGGGCACCATCGTGACCCGTCACGGTCACGAGGTGCGCTGGTGGACGTGGGCGGGGTACCGGGCCAACGCGACGCTGACCGCGACCCTCTCGTCGGTCGCCGACCCGATCCAGCGCCCAACGGACCAGTTCGTACGACTGCGGGAAGACCTGACCACGAGGATGTGGCACGACGCGGTGGAGGCAGCCCGGACCGCGCCGGCACTCGTCCTGCCGGAGGTCGATGAACGAGCTGTCCGGGGGTTGAAGTTCTCCACCGCACTCCCCCACCGCTTGGCCGTGGCCACCGTGGCCGCCCGCCTCACCGACTTCGACGGCGCCCGTGCCGCCCTGGAGGAACCGAAGCGTTTTCAGGTCGCCGTGGGTACATGATCACGCGCGGAGACAGTCCGGAGGTCCAGCACAGGGACAACAGTCCTCGTGTTCTCCAGCCGGGAGGCCCGCTCGCGAGGGCCTCTTCCACAGCCGCATCGAACAGAGCTTGTCCCTCAAGGAGCAGTACGCGACGCGGTGTGACCCAAGGCACCGGATCGGGCTCGTAGGAGCCTCCCCGGTTGGTTCGGGAAGACGGCGAGATGTCGTGCCGGACCCCGGAACAGGGTGGATCCCCGCCCGATGCGGCACGAGGTTCGGCCAATACGCGTCTCGGCGACGGTGAATTGTTCGCTCCGGATCGGACCCGTGCCCCTCTCCACCCATCGGTCATTGCTTCGGCACTCTTCTCACCGAACTCCGGGAGAATGGCCCTCAACAAACCCGCGTACCGGCGGAAATCACCGTCGGTCCTCCTCATGGCGTCCCGGACGGCCGGCGCGTGGTGCCCGAGAAGGTCCTTCTCCCGGCGCACCGGCCCACGACCTCGGAAACCTCCGCTACGATCCATGCCGGCACACCATCCAGCGAGTTCCGGACGACCGAGGACAATGAACTTATACAAGGACATCTTTCAAGGGCAGGGCTCTTCCCTGATCTCCTTCCTGGTTGTCTCGGCGCTGTTGTGCTCAGCGGTGGGACTGCTCGCTTTCGTGGCCCTGCGCGGACGCGCCGTCCGTCCCCTGACCCACGCACTGCACGCGGCCGCGATTACCGGCGTCCTGCGCGTCACCCTTTTCTCCGACTTCGGGCACCAGGAGACGGGTGAATGCGTGATCAGCAAGGCCCTGCTGGAGGGCTTCACCACCCAGCAGGGCCTGGCCAACCTGGTCCTGTTCCTCCCTGTCGGTCTTCTGGGCACTCTCGCCACCCGTCGTCCCACCGGCATGCTGCTGTGGACCGCACTGCTCACCACCGGAGTCGAGATCACCCAGGCCATCGTTCCGACAGTGGCGCGGGTCTGCGAGACCGGCGACTTGGTGATGAACGTCTCCGGCGCATGGATCGGCGTGCTGCTCGCCACCGGCTGGAGTGCCGTCCGTCGCCGGCCGCTCCTGGGCCCACCTTTCGGTTCCCGCCCGGTATCCGTGATCGCCGTCGTGATCGCGGTGACCCTGACCACTGTCGCCCTCACCGCCATCAGACCCGTGGTGATGGACTTCACCGCTGGGGAACGGGAGGCCACAAAGGAGCAGTACGCCGCCATGACGGAGCAATTCCACCGTTTCCTGAACGGGGCCGTGGAGATACCCGGGAAGGAATTCGTCCGCTATGGCGGAAACCGGGAGGGCGGCACCGTGAGCGTTGATCTCGCCGAGGGCGTCGCCGGTCTCGACTGGCCGGGCGGCCGGCGCTTCGATGCGGCCTTTCCCGAAGGGGTGCCGCTCCCACCGGAGCCGACTCCCATCACCACGGCGGAACAGGCCGAGGAGGCGGGGCTTCGATACCTCGACGCACACACCGTCCCTCCGGCTGAGGGAAGTCACATCGAGGTTGCCCCACACGCCCCGGACCAATGGCGTGTCACCCGGGCGAGGGTGGTGGACGGCGTCATCATGCCGGCTCGGGTGGAGCTGTTGCTTCGTTCGGACGGCCACCTCGTCCATCTCACCGCGGACACCACCCCGGATCCCGAGCTGCCGCCCGTGGTGATGACCGAGACCGAAGCCTTCACCGCTGCCCGCCGGCACGCCGGCGTTCCGGCTCCCGAGGAGTCGGCTGCCACCCTCTCGGCCGAGGAGGTGAACGGTGAATGGCGCCCTGTCTGGAGCATCGAACTCATCACTCCCGATACTCGCCACCTCGTCCGGATCGACGCCGCCGGCGCCGAACCGATCACCGTGGTGGAACGCCCCCATCACGCACCCTGAACACCACCGGCCGTCTCCCGCAGGAGGCGCGAATCCCCTCTCACATGAGGTCCGTGGTCGCACCGGGTCAGCGAAGCGAACCCTCGTCGTCCGGGAACCGATCCGTCCCTGGACCCGGGCCGGATCGGAAGACCCCGGGTCGGAGACGGGGTCGGGGACAGCCGTGATCGGGAGAGGTCCATCGACAACTTGGTCCCCCGCCGTTGGACTCCCCGGTCGACAACCGGCGTGCGGTTGCTTTTACGCACCCCAAAGGATGGCTGTCAAGGAGGCATGCCTGGTCAATGACTGGACGTTTCCGGTCTCGGTTGGAAATCGACCTGGCTTCATCGGATCTTGACGAACATCATTTCTCTGCACCAGAAAAACAGCAGAGGAGAGAGATGCGGAATCTTCGGAAAGCACAGGTCTGGCTGACAGGGGCCTTAGCGGCAGGCGCACTGATTGCGGGTACCGGCACCGCCCAGGCGTGGTACTGGGATGGGAAGGTAGACGTCGGGGAGTTCGGCGGCTATAGCGGATTCCTGTCCACGGGAAGTGTCATAGACACCCCCTACAACTATCCGACTCTGGCAAACGAGTACTACGCGAACAGCTACAGCCTGATCGTCGACAACACCATCAGTTCCTACTGGAACCGGCACTCCGGTACGTGGAACGTTTACACCGGCTACAACTACAGCGGTGTTCATGGTTGGCTTCCCTCCGGACACCGTGGGGACGCCTCATCCACCTTCAACAACAAAATCTCCAGCATGCGCAAGTGAATGCCGGGTCCGCCTGCCCGGCCAACCGGGCGGGCGGACTCCGTCCCATTTCACGTCCGTACCGGTGCCGTCCGGGACGGACACCTCGGACCATGAAGGCAACGGATAATCACCATGAGCAATGATCAACACCGCGGTCTTCGCTCGGCCGCGGTGCCCGGCGTCATCGTGCTTCTGCTGTTCTCGGGAACCGGTTGCTCGGCCGAGGGCGAAGAACGGCCAGGCGATGTCGATCCGCCTGTCGATGGGATGGCAGCCCTTCCGCTGGAGTCGTATCTGGTGTCCTCGGAAGATCAGGAACAACTCAGCCGTGCACAGGACATCCTGACCGACACCTGCATGCGCCGCTACGGTTTCGTCTTTCCGCCGGCCGGAAAGGTTGCCCCAACACAGGAGACGGGGGACATGGGGGACCGTCGGTACGGCCTCGACGACGCAGAGCATGCCGCCCGGTACGGGTACGCATGGGGCGACCATCGGGACAATCAGCCGGAGCAGGAGAGCCCCGAGGACGCTTCGAGCGACCTGGCGGAACTGAGCGAAACCGCTCTCCTCGTTTACGGAGGCGAAGACAATCTGAATCCGAACGACCTCCCGGACAGTCAGGAAGAAGCGGAACGGCACGATCCGGCCACCCAAGAGATCGCAGGAACGCCGATACCGGTGGGTGGTTGCCAGCGCGAGTCCTACCTCAAACTGTACGCGCCGAGCGACGAGCATGTGGATGTACTCTTCTCCCAGAATCTGGCCTTCGAGGCCAATGGTCGAGCTCGCAATGACAACCGCGTGACCGATGTGATCGATTCCTGGTCGGCTTGCATGGCGGAATCCGGTTATCAAGTGACCGATCCGATCAACCCCCAGTGGGAGCTAAATCTTCTCGAGAACCAGCAATCGAGCCCCGAGGCAATCAATGTCGCCATGGCGGATGTCAACTGCAAGAAGGATACCGACCTGGTTGCCGTGTGGTCATCGGTCGAGGACGAGTACCAAAATCGCCTCATCGAGGAGAATATCGAGATCCTGGAACTCTCCCGGGAGCAGCACGAGGACCGGATGCGACTCGCCGCCAAACTATTGGAGTAAGAAGCACGGATTCGAGTGAAAAGCGAAGGATTTAGCATCCGTTACCGCCCGGCCCTTCACATCAAATCGGTTACCATGATTGAATACCGAAAACACAGACGTGACATCATTGCGCGCACGTCTCACAACCCTCCAATGGCCACGCGTTCGGCCGAATAGGACGCATCCAGCCGCCGGTGCCCGATGCCGAGGAGTGAGACCGGCGGGTGAGGGGAGTCGAGCAGCACAGCGATCAGCGGCGCAGGGCCTCGGCGGGCTGGATACGGGATGCGCGCCAAGCAGGATACAAGCCCGCCACTATACCGATTACCACGCCCAGGACCGGCGCCGTGAAGAGCATCGGGGTGGGAACCACCGGCGTCCAGTCACGGACCACGGCCACCGCCACCACGGTCAGGGTGCCGAAGCTGGTGCCGATCACTCCCCCCATCCCTCCCAATATTCCCGATTCAGCCAAGAATTGGAGGGCGATGTGTCGGGCCCGGGCACCCACTGCACGTCTCACTCCAATCTCCCCCGTCCGCTCCAGGACCGCTACCAGCGTGGTATTGGCGATGCCGACGGCGCCAACCACCATACAAATGGCAGCCAAGAGCAGGAAAAGTTGATGCAAATCGGAGGTAACCACCGAACGCAGCATTTTCGGCTCAGGCGGCGGGACCACGTTCAGATACTCCGGATGATCGGGGCGCAGTGCGGTGGCTGCTTCTCGGGCGACCTGCTGCGCCGCTCCCACCCGGGTCGTGATCAGCATTCGGGCAGTCAGCCCCTCCGGCGGCCCCCAGAGCATTTCTGCCGTGGTGTGAGGGACCAGGACCGAAAGCAACAAATCCGGCTGACGCCTCACGTCTTCGACCACACCGATCACAGTGAATGCCTCGTCGCCGATGAAGACGGTCGGTCCGGTCTCCAACCCGGTGATGCCGAGCCGAGCCGCCACGGAAGACCCAAGTACCGCGACTTTTAGCGAGTTTTCGGCGTGAAATGCGTCGAATACCCGTCCGTGAGCCAGGACGGGTTCCGCCGCTCCCAACAAGGCCGGAGAAGCAGCCACCACCGGAACCTCCTCGCCATTGGCCGCAGGGCCCACCGGCGAGGACCGCACGGAGGTCCCATGCGGTGTCCTCACAGGCCAGAACACTCCGGTCCGGGTAACCCCGTTGACTCGTGCGACACGCTCCTCCGCCTCCTGTGGTAGGGCCGGCCCGGCGTACGGATCGTGCTCCGCAGCCCGGTCTTCCACCACCACGGAAGTCGCAGCGAGCAGATCGAATCGGCTGTCCACCTGATGCGAGGTGGTCGCGGTCAGACCGAGCACGGCTACGAACGAACCAACGCCCAGAACAGTACCCAAAACCGTCAAAGCGGAGCGGCCCGGGCGCCGGAGCATCCCGGTCACACCCTCTCCGAGTAAATCCCGCACAGTGAATCGGGATGGTTCCACGCCCGAGGGCAGCCCCTGAGGGCGGGGCCGACGCGACAGCAGTCTCATGCGGACCCGCTCCCGCCCATTGAGGATTCGTCTGCACCTTTCTTCGGGCGAAATGCATGGGAAGAGGAGGTGCCGAGGTGAGCGTCTTGCTTCAGCGCTCCGTCCTCCAGGACCACGGTCCGAGTGCCTCGTGCAGCGACCCGGGAGTCATGCGTGATGACCATCAAAGTAAGACCGGAGTCGTGAAGTACTTCGAGCAGACCGAGCACCGCATTCGCCGTACCTGAGTCAAGATTACCCGTAGGTTCATCGCACAAAAGTAGCGACGGCTCGGCCGCCAATGCCCGGGCGATGGCCACTCGCTGCCGTTCTCCACCGGACAGTCGGGACGGAACGGCGTGGAGTCGGTGCGCGAGGCCCACCCGTCCCAAGGCCTCCCTCGCCCGCCGTTGTCGTTCCCGACTCGGCACCCCCGTGTACACCATGCCCAAGGCCACGTTTTCCAGGGCGGTGCGGTGCGGCAGAAGGTGGAAGGATTGGAAGACGAAGCCTATACGGCGGCCACGCAGTGCCGCCCTCTGACCGTCGGAGAGTCTCCCGGTATCGATACCATCAAGTAGGTATCGCCCGGCGGTCGGGGCGTCCAACAGACCCACAATATTGAGCAGAGTTGATTTACCCGAGCCGGACGGGCCAACCACAGTGAGATATTCGCCGCGTTCAACGGTCAGGTCACAGAGTCTCAACGCAGCCACTTCGGGTGGTCCGGGATATATCAATGAAATCCCGCATAACTCCACCACCGGTACATTCATTTCCCCGCTCCCTGCGACACTCCGGTGATCACCTGCTGCCCTTCGGCCAACGTGTCCCCATCGGAAGATCGCACCGCCACGAATCCATTCCCAACAGTTCCTGGTTCGACCATGATCCGACTATGAGTGCCATCGGGGTTCAGCACAGTAACGGAAGTCCTACCGTCCGCCCCTGCCGAAACCGCGGTGATTGGAACCACCAAAACCTCCTCGCCGGTGCTGGCTGTTTCGATGGTGACCCGCACATCCTGGCCGGCCAGTTCGTGCGGAAGCGCCTCCTCAGACTCGGCGACCAGCAGATAGCCACCGGTTTGACCGGACTCCACCGACGTTTCCGGGAGAAGGGACCGCACATCGGAGACAGAGACAATGCGAGCGTCATGACTGGTACCGACCAACTCGGAATGAATTATCGCAGGCAGCCCGGGACTGATCAGACCACGCTGATCCTCTCTCAACTGGGCGTGAACCACCAGATCCCCCGAGGAAACCGTCATCACGGAACCGGAGACCACCGTACCGACTCGTGCCGACACCATGTCCACGCGAGCAGGAAAGGCGGGCACATACACCACCTCGCCAGCCGGTAGCATCGGTCCATTCGCGGCCTCCAGCTCGACCAGTTCCTCCCGAGCCTCGGCGAGATCCTCATCCGCACGGCTCACGGCTCGCTCCAAGGGTTTTGTGTCGAGCGCCCTCTCGCTGCCGAACGAGTCTTCATCGCCGTCAACCCGGTCGGTCGTGTCCCCCGAGCCGCCTTCGGCCCCGGAAGCACCGGGTGTGCCGCTTCCGCTCACCGTGGAGGCCAACGTGTGCTCGGCATCCTCCAGCATCCTCTCGGCTTCGATGATCCGTCTCCGGGCAGCTTCCAGCGCTTCCGCCCCGCCCTCGACCGCTTCCGGGGGAAAGTAGCCGATGGTCTCGTAGAAAGCGACCAGCGCAGTCTTGGTCCCCGGACCGAAGAAGCCCTGACGATCTCCTTTCGTGTCGTGTCCCAGGCTCCTCAACGCCTTTTGGAGTTGTTCCACGTCCTGCCCCTCGACCCCGGGCCGTAAATCCCGGTATGCCGGCAGTTCCCCCGGCAATACAAACACTGGCCGACCGGATATCTCCATTAATACCCGTCCCGCTTCCAACTCCGTTCCCGGGCTCACCGGGACCCGGGTGACCACTGGCGCGGCAGTTCCCTCACCAGCCCCCACGACCGGCGTGATCTGTACCGAGTAGTCCGAGACCACGGTGCCGCGGATGACTACGGAATCGGTCAGAAGTCGGCGCTCCACAGGAAATGTCAGCGTGGTGGGTTCGGGGGGCGTGGTGTCCGCCACTGCCTGAGCCGGAGACTTGATCATCCAGGACGCCACAGCTCCGCCGGCGATCAACAGCGCTGCGCCCACAGTGACCACTACCGCCCAGACCCGGCCCCGGAACGCCCCGACCGGCCGGCCGAGGCCCCCCTCACCATCGGTTACAGCAGGCATGGGTTGCCTATCCTCCCCAACCCCTAGAAACGGGAAAAATCGCGAAAATTAATTTCAATCGCACACCGCGCCTCACCCTACCGCTCCCCCTTGAAAACCGGTCGATGGATGGAAAATTTGTCCGACAGTCCACGGTGTGGCGCAGCTTCGTTCTCCCTCTCACGCAAAATTGCGACCACCTCTTCCCTCCAATATGGATTTCAAGCCGACCGAATACGGAGGTGAGACTTCTCGCCCGAAATGAGCAATACACATGAATCCCCCACGAAAGCCGCCCGAGAGGTACATGGTTGCGGAGAACGGCTGGTGGCGCTGCGATGGGATGGTGCGTCTCCGGTTCGATAAGGCCACCGGAGGACCCATGCGTTTGGCCCGTGGGAAGACCACGGTTCGTCCGTTTGAGTAGGAGTGAGGAAACAACCCCGATGGATGAGGTCGGCTTCTACCGCCGGCGGGTGCGTTCCCATGCCCTGTGGTGGGGCTGCGTACTGCTACTCCCCATGATCGGCGCCCTGACCCTCGGTCTGGCAGCCCTCCAGGCGCACCACCGGCATCCGCCACAGATCCAGTCGTGGGGCCCCGAACCGGCCTCGGGCACCGAGTGGCTGTGGTCCGGAGTGGATTGGCCGGTCACCGTGGCGGGCGGGGTCACCGCGGCCGTGGTACTCGTCGCCGGCGGTGTCGCGCTTCGGCTGCTCGTCACCAAACGTGCCCTTCGCAGGGCCCACCGGGGAGGAAGCTGATCGAGGGGGTCGGCCTCAGAGGCGTTCGAGGGTCCAGTCCTGGGCGCCGGTGTCGTTGCAGTGCCACTGGCCGACGTTGGCCCCCTGGTTGGTGGAGTTGTTCGCCACGTCGAGGCAGAAGCCGCTGTGCACCGCGACCAGGTGGTGGGTTCCGTTGCCGAGCGGCTCCACCCGCCACTGCTGGGAGGGCTCCCCGGTGCACGGTCCCATCCGACGTTACCGGCCGGCTTCATCTCGCCGTCAGCCACTTCCAGGCAGTTGCCCGAGCTGGAGAGGGTGAAGGTGTTCGGGAGGGCGGTCGCGCCGAAACGGAAACGCTGGGCGGCCGTGGCGCCGCAGGCCCACTGGTGGGCGTTGACGCCCGAGGAGGTGGGGTCGGAAGCGGTGTCCAGGCACAGGCCGGCGCCGGTGCCGGTGTGCAGGCGGTAGGTCGCGCCGGCCGCGAAGGTGTCGGCCGATCGGGGTTCCGCTTTCGCGTCGGTCTCCTCCGCCGGGTCGGGGTCGGACCCGGAGTCGGTTTCCGGTTCCGGGTCGGTGGGCTCCGGGGCCGGCGGGGCCTGCACGAGCGGGTTGTACAGGGGTTGTGAGGCATCCCCGGGGGCTGCCTCTTCCTCCTCCTCGGAAGGCTCCGGCTCCGGCTCCGGGTCGCCGGGGGGCGGGGACTGCGAGGGTGGCGGCTCCTCGGTGGAGGCCACCGTCTCGGTCCGGTCGCGTCCCTCGGGCCACACCACCCCCACCGCCGCCACCCCGAGGGTGGGTGCCGCCGCCGTCGCGACACCCCCGCCCACGGTGAAGAACACCCGACGTCCGGGCACCAGGCCCAGCCGCCCCCGAGTCGGCCGCTCGGCGAAGGTGGCAGCGAACGTGCCGGGCGGGTCCTGCTTGTCCTGTGTCATCGATGCCTCGTGGTCGGGATGTTCGGGAACGGTCGGGGAGCGGCGCGGGCGTGGCGCGGTGGGTCAACCTCCCTTCCCGGTCGTGCGCGGTTGTCCCCCGACCTCCACGGGACCTCCGGCGGAGGGAGGGACCGGAGGGGACCGTGGGGGCCCGGGCGGCCGGGCCCACGGGCGGGTTCGGATCCGGTCCGATGGGCCGCTTCACCCCACCCGCTTCACCCCACCCCGGCGGTCGACGGTGATGACGGCTTCCGGGGCGGGGACGATGCGTGCCGGTGTGTCGGCGGGTAGGTCCCCGCGGCGAACGCCACACCGCCACACGCACCCGGGAGGCCCGGGGGTCGGCTCCTCGGACATCGAAGTCGGCGTCGGGAAAGACGAGTTGAACATCATCGGAGCCGTGGTTGATCGGCCGGGGTCGCCCGGGTGGAATTCGTCGCCCTCCTCGTCGGTCTTCACGATGGATGCGGCGATCAGCGATGGCACGGGAGGGGTCGGACCGGACCGGCCGGGCCGGTCCCGATGCCGGGGACGGTGGAGGGGGGACGGCGGTCAGGCGCCGGCGGGGTGGGCGAGTGCCGAGGGGGTCAGGCGGCCGACGATGGCGGGGGCCTGCCGGATCAGTGAGTCGTCGGTCAGCGCCTCGACCATGAAGAGCGCGAAGTCCACCCGGCGGGTGAGGTTGCTGCTCAGCACGGGGTCGCCGACGTGGTGGCTCCAGACCGGCAGGCCCTGGCTCTCGCCCTCCTCCAGGTCACTGCCGCGCACCACGGTCCAGCGGCGGTCGGTGGCGAAGATCCGACGGCACGCCTCGACCTGGTCCTTGACGTCGACGACACGCAGCAGTCGGGCGAGGGGGCCGACGACGGCCGCCGCCATGCGGAAGCCGAGGGGTAGACGTCCTTGCCGTCCCGGGTGATGTGCCGGCCGCAGGAGAACACCAGCCGGGAGTCGACCGGCGCGTGGTCGAGCACCGCCCGCGCGGTGCCCGAGGCGTAGCCGTGCACGCCCCACGGCACCAGCACCGTCAGCACGCCGTCGCATCCGGCGACGGCTCGGCGGATGACCTCGGGGTCGTCGGTGTCGCCGGGGACGATGGTGATCCGATCCCCGAACTCCTCGAGCTTGCCGACGCTCTTCTCACGGCAGACACCGGTGACCCGGTATCCCCGCTCCAGCGCGTGCCGCACCATGTACCGGCCCAGTTTGCCCGACGCGCCGATGACGCAGACCCGGCCGATGCCGGCGGTCCCGGGCGGCCCGGCTCCGTCCCGTGCGATGTCGTGGTCGCTCATGTCGTTCCCCTTCCCGGATCCGCGCGAGGGCCGCGCGGACGTCGCCTTACGCCGTAAGGCTGCCTTACGGCGTAAAGTCTCGTCAAGGCGCACAGCCCACCGACCGACGGGGGAAGGGGCGGAAGATGACCGGGAAGACCGGCGCGGACGACGGGAAGCGGGCACCGTTGAGCGCGGAACGCATCCTGCGCACCGCCGTCCTGCTCGCCGACGAGCGCGGCATCGGCGCGCTCACCATGCGCGGGCTCGCCGATCGGCTGGGCGTGGAGGCGATGTCGCTGTACCACCACGTCCCGAACAAGGCGGCGGTCCTGGACGGCATCGTGGACGCCGTCTTCGCCGAGATCGAGCTGCCGTCGCCGGGGGCGGACTGGAGGACCGCCATGCGCGACCGGGCGTTCTCCGCCCACGCCGCCCTGACCCGACACCGCTGGGCGATCGGCCTGTTGGACTCCCGAGCCCGTCCCGGCCCGGCCACCCTGCGCCACCACGACGCGGTGATCGGCGCCCTGCGCCGGGCGGGCTTCCCGTCGGCCCTGGCCGCGCACGCCCTCTCGGCCATCGACAGCTACGTGTACGGCTTCGTGCTCCAGGAGGCGAGCCTGCCGTTCGACTCGGCGTCCGAACTGGCCACGGTCGCCGGGGACATGCTCGACCGGATGCCGGCGGACACCTATCCGCACCTCGCCGAGATGATCACCGAGCAGGCCCTGAAACCCGGGGGCATCCGGGAGGACGCGTTCGGCTTCGGGCTCGACCTGCTGCTCGACGGCCTGGAACGGAGACACCGGGCGCAACCCTCGCCCTGACGGCGTCCCGACCGGGCCCCGGGGGCGTCTCCCGGGTCACGCCGCGTGGTGTTCGCCGTGCCCGACGATCTCGCGTTCGGCGGCGGCGACGTTCCCCTCGACCGCCGGGAAGCCGTCCGGCGCGACGGAGATCGAGTCGATCCCGGCGCGGACCGGGAGTCGTGCGAAGCCGGCGTCGTCGCTGGGACATTGCCCGCGCACACCCCCGGGTCGATCAGGCGACGGATGCCGTCCGGGAGAGCTGGGGCCCGTTCGTCGAAGAGCGGGGCGAGAAGCGCGGAGTCCCGGTCGACGCCCGATGCTCCACGGCCCTCGGCGGAGACGGCCATCCACACCGCCGTCCACCGGGGCGTCCCCGATGTCGGAGCGCCGGCGGGTGAAGCAGCGGTACGCCTGCGGACCGGCCGGGTCGCGCGGTTCGGCAAGGAACCGCCTGCGGTCCGTGTGCGGGTCGATCCCGAAGAAGGCGGGAAGCGTGTCGTGGGGAAGCGACGGATGGCCGTCGGCTTCGCCTCCACCGGGTGATTCCAGCCGGGTGAGGTGTCCACCGCCGTCCCCGAGCACGGGGTGTCGACCATCGGGCTCGGCGGTCGGACCCCGGTGACGCCGACCACGTCCTCGCCGGGCTCGTCCTCCGGGGCCCGCGTCTCGGAATCGGAGTTCTCGTCGCAGGTGCTGTAGAGGGTTCACTCGGCCGTGGCGGGGTTCGCCTCGGGCCGGGGGCGCGGGACGCGCGACGCTTCGTGCGGGCTTGTCGGCTCCGTGGTGCGGCCGCCCCGGCCGACTGCGAGCGGTGGCCGCGGGTCGAGCGCTGCACGGGACGACATGTCAGGGGCACCCGCCGTTGTCGCCCTCACGTTCCAGGCGTCGCCGGGGGGCCACGTCACCCGTGGTCGATACTCACCGCACCGAAGGCTCCGCGCCTCACGCCGCGATGCCCGCCGGGGGCAGGCACCCGGTGAAGCCGACCTGATCCCGATGGGGTTGCCGCGCCACGTCCGACGACGTCCGCCCGGCCCCCGAGGGGTGATTTCACCCCGCTCCTGTGACCGGTTCTTTCCCGTGGACAAAGGTCTTTCGCGGACCGTCAAAGGGATACGACCCCAGTGTTCCGCGACTTCACCCCGTTGAAGGCCCCGGACACCGACGAAAATGAGCCACGGCACTTACCAAAAGGTAACCGGGAGCCGAACATAAAAAACTTGACCGATGCGATCGACTCTGTAAACCTGGCTACGCCGCCGAAAAGGAGGGTGAGGGGTCATCGCCGTTTCGGCGGCTTCCAAGAAGCTCGAAAGTCCACCCCTTTCGACGCCTACTTGTCCCGCGTCGAATTTTTAAAAATGTGGAGGATATTCAATGGCGGGTAACGATCGTTCCCCTGTTACGGTCATCGGTCTGGGACTCATGGGCCAGGCGTTGGCTGCCGCTTTTCTCAGGGGCGGGTATCCGACGACCGTGTGGAATCGCTCCCCCGAGAAGGCGAACGACCTCGTCCGGCTGGGAGCGGTGCTCGCGCCCACTCCGGCGGACGCCGTGACGGCCGGTGAGCTGGTCGTCGTGTGCCTGTCCACCTACGACGTGATGCACGAGATCCTCGACCCGCTGGAGGGCGCCCTGTCGGGACGGGTGCTCGCCAATCTCACCTCCGGTTCCTCGGAACAGGCCCGTGAAACGGCCGCGTGGGCCTCCGAGCGGGGCGCCGAGTACCTCGACGGCGCGATCATGGCCATCCCCGCGACCATCGGCGCGGCCGAATCCGTGCTCTTCTACAGCGGCTCCCGGAGCGCTTTCGACAGGCACGAGACCGCACTGAAGCAGTTGGGCGGCCGTACCACCCACGTGGGCGACGACCCCGGTCTCGCGGTGCTCTACGACGTGGCGCTGCTGGGCGTCATGTGGGGCACCCTGAACAGCTTCGTCCACGGCGCCGCCCTGCTCAGGAGCGCGAACATCGACGCCAAGACCTTCCTGCCGTGGGCCACCGGGTGGGTCGATGCCGTCAAGCTCTTCGCCACCGACTACGCGGGCCAGATCGACGCAGGGGACGGCAAGTACCCGGCGAACGATGCCACGTTGTCGACCCACTTCGCCTCGATCGAGCACCTGCTCCACGAGAGCGAGGCACAGGGCGTCAACACCGAGCTGCCAACCTTCGTGCACACCCTGGTGAGGCGGGCCATCGACAAGGGATACGGCGACAACAGCTACGCGGCCATGATCGAGCTGTTCCAGGACCCGAAGGCGTCCTGACCGCCCACCCGGGTCCGTGATAAGGGGAGCCCGGCCGGTCCAGTAACCGGCCGGGCTCTTCCCTCATCACGGATCCGGCTCAGAGGAAGTCGGTTGCCGGGTCCATGCCGAGCAGGACCCTGCCCTGCACCTCCAGGTTGGCGTTGAGCTGCACCAGCGCGTGCAGTGAGAACCCCTCGATGTCCCGGTGGAACCGCTGCGGGTCGACACCGCGCTGGATCACCGAGCCACCACTCGCCCTGAAGAGCACCTCCACCGCCTCCCGGCACAGTTCCACCGCGAAGGCGGTCTGGCCCCGCAGGACGGCCTTCTCCTCCGGGGTCGGCTGCTCATCGGCATCCGCGCGCTTCTGGAGGACCTCCAGCCATCGACGGGAGAGGGCCTCGGCTGCGGAGATCTTGTTGTCGGCGTCGGCCACCTGAATCTGCGTGATCGGGTACAGGCTCTGCTCGGTCCAATTCGTGTACGTGATCCCCCGGGCCGGGCAGCCGCTCGACGAACAGCTCGTAGGCACCCCGGGTGATGCCCAGGAACACGGCGGCGACGTCCGCGAGGATGTGTACCCCAGAAGTCCGTAGTCGCGGCCGGTGACGCCGGTGTCGGAGCGATCCGGGGTCCTACCGGTCATCACGTCCCCGAAGGAAACGATGCGGTGGGCGGGCACGAAGACGTCCTCGGCCACCGTGGTCTCGCTTCCCGTGGCTGCGCCGGCCGAGGCGTCCCAGTCCTCCACATGAGGCGCGGGAAACCAGAATCCCGCGGAGGTCTGGTGCAGTACACCTTCTCGCTCAGAACGTTCACCGTCTGGGCGTTTTGCGATGGGTTATGGAGACGTCAATGCTCAAAACTCTCGCGAACAAGCACAAGTCAACCGTCCGGAAGATGGCCCGCAAATTTCATGGGACCGTCGAGACCCCGGACGGTCCACGCTGGTGTTTGCAGGTCACAGTTCCACGTGACAATGGAAGGAAACCACTGATCGCCACCTTCGGCGGGATACCCCTCAAACGTAAACGCACAGCCGAGATCACAGACCGTAAGCCGGTCACCAACCGCACTCGCGGCAACGAAGTCTTGCAACGGTTGCTGGTTGGCGAGTGTGAGATGTGCGGGGCGAAGTCGAACCTGCATGTCCATCACATCCCGAAAGTGGCTGATCTCAAACGGCCTGGATGGCCGGACCGTCCTTCGTGGGTGGTTCTCATGGCAAGCAAGAAACGCAAGGCACTCATCGTCTGCCAGACCTGCCACCATGACATCCACGCTGGCCGGGCTATTTCCTCCACCCGGAAAAAATCTGGAGAGCGACGTGCGGTGAAAGCCGCATACGTCGTTCGGGAAGGGGCCGTCGAAAAAGGACCCGTACCACGGGCACCTCGCCGACGGCCTACTTCACTACGACACCGCCACCGAGGTCGGCACGTTCAACTCCCCTGGAGAGAAGCGATGTTCGACACCCAAGACGTGAGCGTGTTCCTCGGCCCGAACATCGGCAAGTCCGCCCATCACGGGCACGGACTGACCCCGGTCGGGAAGAAGGTCTTCGACAAGCCGCTGCCCAACAGCGAACCCAGGCTGCGGGCGGTGTTCGACAAGCGCACGGCGAAGTTCGGCACCGTTCTGGTGATCGTGGACCAGCCCGCCTCCATCGGGGCCCTGCCGCTGACCGTCGCCCGGGACGCCGGTTGCAAGGTCGCCTACCTGCCGGGCCTGGCGATGCGGCGAATCGCCGACCTCTACCCGGGCGAGGCGAAGACCGACGCCCGCGACGCGGCGGTGATCGCGGACGCGGCCCGCACCATGCCGCACACCCTGCGCTCGCTGGAACTCACCGACGAGATCACCGCCGAACTCACCGTCCTCGTCGGCTTCGACCAGGACCTCGCGGCCGAGGCCACCCGCACCTCCAACCGCATACGCGGCCTGCTCACCCGGTTCCACCCCTCCCTGGAACGCGTCCCGGGCCCGCGCCCGGGCCACCCGGCCGTCACCCGGCTGCTGGAGCGCCACGGTTCCCCGGCCGCACTGCGCAAAGCCGGCCGCCGCAAACTCCTCGAACTGATCCGGCCCAAGGCCCCGCGCATGGCCGACCGGCTCATCGACGACGTCTTCGACGCTTTGGGCGAGCAGAGCGTTGTCGTGCCCGGCACCGGCACCCTCGATGTCGTCATCCCCTCCCTGGCCGCCTCCCTGGCCGCCGTCCACACCACGAAGTCCTCGGGCACCTCCATCCACGGCGAACACGCCCCACGCGGAGGAAACCGGCAGCTCAAACGCGCCATGTTCCTCTCCACCTTCGCCTGCATGAACGCCGACCCGGCCTTCCGTACCCACCTACGATCGCCAGCGAGCCCGCGGCAAGACCCATACCCAAGCCCTCCTGCACCTGGCCCGCCAACGCATCAGCGTCCTGTTCGCCATGCTCCGCGACGGCACCTTCTACGAATCCCGGACACCCAAGAACGTCGAGCTCGCCGCATAACCCCAGCAACACCGAACCGCCCCGAACCCGACAGAGACGCCTTGACGAAAGACATAGAGGCACCCCCCGAGCGGCATCGGCGGAGCGGAAACCTCCCCGACCCCTCCCCCGACCACCATGGTGAGAACGACTGAAGCAGCGGCCGAATTCGCGGAAGACGCCGTGGAGCGGGGCGCGCGGCTCCCTCTCCACGGCGGTCCGGGGCACGGCCTCGTCCATGTGCGGACCGTCATCCTGTTTCCGCCGGTCGCCGCCCCCGTCGATGTCGAGGAGTCCGGTCACCGGCCTTTCCCTCCCGGTCCCGCTTGCACGGCGGAGGGGAACAAGGACGACGGGGCGGTGGCGGGGCACTGGTACGGGTACGGGTGTGTCAGTCCTTCAGCGCCACGAGCACGCCGCTGTCCCCCACCTGCCACACCGGCGTGACGTGGTGGAACCCCGCCCGGAGCAGCAGTTCGGTGTGGTGGCGCACGGAGAGGTCCCGATTCCCGTCCTCGTCGGGCGAGGGACGGCTCCGCTCCCGTCGCTCGAACAGATCGGCCAGTTCCGGGTCCGCGGCCGCCTCCCTCCACCAGGACTCCCAGTCCTCGTGGCCGTGATCGCCCGCCCGCTCGGCCCTGAGCCGACCCACCCGGACGGTGAGCTCCGCGCAGGACTGCTCGTCGGGAGGGAAATGATCTCCGTTGACCAGCGCCCCGCCGGGCCGTAGAAGAGCCGCGAGAACGCGGTAGGTCCGCAGCAGCGCGGGAGCGGAGAGATAGTGCAGAGCCGTCGTAGAGACGACGACGTCCGGGTCGCGGCGCAGTTCCAGGGCCTCGACCCAGCCGTCCGCGCCGATTTTCGCCTCCACGTACCGGGCGGCGTTCGCGTGATGGGAGCGTCCCAGCCCCAACAGCACGGGATCCATGTCCACCGCGACGATCTCCGCACCCGGCAGGCGGTGGGCGAGCCGGGCGGACAGGGAGCCGGGGCCGCAGCCGAGGTCGAGCAGGAGCGGCCGGTCACGACCGGCGCAGACGTGCTCCACGACATCGGAGATCACCGTGAACCGCTCCTCGCGATCCACCGCGTACCGCCGCTGCTGTCGTTCCCAGCGCTCCACCCACGTGCCGGCCGTCCCCCTGCTCACGTCCACGTCCGTGCACCTCTTCCGTTCCTCGTCCGTAGCGACCGGCACCCAATCCATATATGAAAACGATTATCAATGCCATTGATTTCGAGAGTTGTCTGTCCCGGGGAAGATCGCCCCTCCTCGGTGGGCGATCGCGGTGAGGGCGCCGTGCCGGGGGGGCCGAGCCGCGGCGAAACCAACGGCAGCCCGGAACGACCGCGTTCGCCGACGGTGTCACACGGCACCCCTCCCCCACCGGATCCGGTGGGCGGCCGGGAGTTCGGCGGTGAACTCGCACCACGTACAGACCGCCATGCGGGCCGCGGCGATCACGACGGGTCACCGCCGGCGCGGGGTGGCGTGAACCCCGGTGGGCCGAGCGGTCGCGATGCCGGGGCGTTCCACACGGTGGTGGCGTCGGGACGTCCGACCGGTGGTTGATCCCCAAGTGCGTCCGTTCGGGGACTCTGTGGTGCAATGACAACTGTCCGGCACCGGGCCGGCGTCGCCCCGTCGCCCGCCCGGGACGGAAAACCGGGCACAGACAAGCAGCGAGGAGTCGCCGTGACCGCATGTGGGCCCGACGGGAACGGTGAACCGGTCGCTCGTGCTCCCGGGAACGGACGTGGCCGGGGCGGGACGATGACCTTGGCCGGAACATTGGCGGCGGCCGAGGCCGCGGCGCCCGTGGAGTCGCTCGACGTGGTCGCGCGCATGCTCAAGGAGCACCTCGAGGCCGCGTCGGTGTCGTTCCTCATCACCGACTTCACCGGCGGCTCGGTCGTACGGCTGGGGGCGGCGGGCAGCGTCGACACCGATGAGCCCGCCCGGCGCATCACGCTGCGGGGCACCCTGTACGAGGACGTGATCCGCACCCAGCGGCCGGCGGTGGAGGACAGGAGCGAGGACGCGCTGGTACGGGTCATCGCCCCGGTGACCAACCGCGGGGACGCCATCGGACTCCTCGAACTGTTCCTGCCCACGGAGCCGGACGCGGAGGTGATGCGGGAGATCGGCGAGACCGCGCACGCCCTGGCGTACATCGTGATCGCGAACCGGCCCTTCACCGATGTGTACCAGTGGGGCCGCCGCACCATTCCGCTGAGCCTGGCCGCGGAGATCCAGCACCGGTTGCTCCCGACGTCGCTTGCCTGTGAGGCGGCGCAGTTCGCGGTCGCCGGGGCGCTGGAGCCGGCGGACCACGTCGGGGGTGACACCTTCGACTACGTGATCGACCGGGACACGGTCCAGCTCTCCGTCACCGACGCCATGGGGCACGATGTCGACGCCGCGCTACTGGCCAGCCTCCTCGTGGGCGCCCTGCGCCGGGCACGGCGGGCCGGTGCCGACCTCGCCGAGCAGGCCCACCAGGCCGACCGGGCCATCCGGGATCACGGCCGCCGGGGCTACGTCACCGGCCAACTCCTGCGCATCAGCCTGCTCGACGGCAGGACCGAGTTCGTCAACGCCGGCCACCCCTGGCCACTACGCCTGCGGGACGGACGGGTACAACAGATCGTTCCGCAGATCGACCTGCCGTTCGGCTTCCAGATCTCCCCCACCTACCGGGTCCAATCCCCGGACCTGCGGCCGGGCGACCGGTTGGTGATGCTCACCGACGGCATGCTCGAGCGCAACGCCAACAGCCTCGACCTGGCCGACCTGGTCGTCCGCACCGGCGAGCTGCATCCCCGCGAGGCCGCCCGCACTCTCATCTCGGCGATCGTCGACGCCAACCACGGCCATCTGCAGGACGACGCGACCGTCATGTGCCTGGACTGGCACGGCGTCGACCACTCCCGGCGGGACGCCGACACCGGCGCCGACCTCGCCAACGCGTCCGCACCGTCACGGACGGGGCGGTCCACTCCCGATCGATGACCCGATGACCGCTCCGCCATTCCGCTCCGGCCGGCCCCCGGGCGGGCGGAGCGGGGCGCGCTGCCCCGGGTGACCGCGTCGCCCGCGTCGTCTCCGGCGACAGAACCGCGAGTGCCCGTCTCGCCCGGTGGCGTCACCACTGAAGCAGCCGGACCGCCGGTGAATACGATCCCGCGCCACGTCGGAGACCCGACGGCTTGTCCGGTGACATCGCCGCCCCGGTGGAATCCGGGCGGGGCTCTCGGACCTCCCCGACCGTGGTCATCGGCGGGGTTGTGAGCACCGCCTCCGGCGGCTCCCGAAGCCGTCCGGAGGCGGAGGGCGACGGAAATCCCGACGGATTTCACCCGCCGGGAGGGGTTCCGCCCTCTTCGACACCCTCGCGATGGACGGGCCACCCGATCATCAGCACCACCGTGTCACCCGAATGTCACCCGGATCCCGCAGGGCCCGATGGGGGCCCCGGAGACGGGCGGGATGTACCGCGTTGTGATCGAGGGGGTCGGTTCCCGGGCCATGGGCGCCTCTCGGCTACTCCGCCCACCGGACACTTCCTGCGACGAGCCCGCCCCGTCGGTCAAACGGCCAAGGGGGTGCCGAGCATCGCGGAAGCCCGCTGGAGAGGGCTGAGGTCGCGTACGGGTACGGCCTCGGGGAGGGTGCGGCAGGTGAAGCCGAGCTTCGTCATCGCCCGGAGGACTTCGGCGGCGCTGAAGTCGCGTCGGTCCTGGCGGGTGACGACCTGACCGACCTGCTTGAGGGGGTAGTGGCGACGACCGATGATCACGGATTCGCCGGTTCCCGCTTCGGGCTTGATCCCCTTCATCGATTCCAGCACGCCGCTCTTGGTGAGTTCGAAGGGGAAGCGGGCGATGACGCAGCGCATGGGGCCTCACAGAGGAGAAGGGAAGAACGGTCCGAGCGGGAGAGGTGGTTCAGCGGGAGAGAGCGGGAACGCCCGGGGCATCGCCCCGCTCGTCGGCCACGGCGGGGCACCGGCCGTCCCGGTCACGGACGATCGGGCGGCCCGGGCGGACGGCGACCGTGACGGACCGCGCCACCCCGACGCCCGTGGCGTCGGGCACCCGTGCTCCGGTCGCGGCCATCGCCCCGGTCACCGTCCCGTGCACCGGGCCGGCGCCCGCCGGGCCGGTCCGTATCCGGACCGGCGTCGAGGGTGCCCTCCGCGGAGACGGGTCGGCTTCCCGGGCACGAGGGTTCTAGGCCGCCGTGTCGGAGACGGACCGGCGTACGGGCTCGCGCCGGATCGCCGAAGAGGGGCGGCGTCGGCCCCGGGAGGAGGAGCCACCCCGGGAGGAGGGGCCGCGTCGGGAGCGTTCGGCCTCCGGTGCGGTGATGACGACCGGGACACCGGACGGGACCCGGGCGCCGGTGATCCGGCTCAGGGCCTCGTCGCCCGAGTGGATCCGGGTGGTCTGCGGCTGGATCCCGGCGTCCGACATGAGGCGGACCATGCCGCGGCGCTGGTTCGGCGTGACGAGGGTGACGACACTGCCGGACTCGCCGGCGCGGGCGGTACGGCCACCGCGGTGGAGGTAGTCCTTGTGGTCGGTCGGCGGGTCGACGTTGACGACGAGGTCGAGGTTGTCGACGTGGATGCCACGCGCCGCGACGTTGGTCGCCACCAGCACGCCGACATGCCCCGTCTTGAACTGCGCCAGCGTCCGGGTGCGCTGCGGCTGCGACTTGCCGCCGTGCAGCGCGGCGGCCCGTACCCCGCTGTTGAGCAGGTCCCGGGTGAGCCGGTCGACGGCGTGCTTGGTGTCCAGGAACATGATCACGCGGCCGTCGCGGGCGGCGATCTCGGTCGTCGCGGCGTGCTTGTCGGCACCGTGGACGTGCAGGACGTGGTGTTCCATCGTCGTGACCGCGCCGGCCGACGGGTCGACCGAGTGCACGACGGGGTCGGTCAGATAGCGGCGCACCAGCAGGTCGACGTTACGGTCCAGGGTGGCGGAGAACAGCATCCGCTGTCCCTCCGGGCGGACCTGGTCGAGCAACGCGGTCACCTGCGGCATGAACCCCATGTCGGCCATCTGGTCGGCCTCGTCCAACACCGTGATGCCCACCTGGTTCAGCCGGCAGTCGCCACGGTCGATGAGGTCCTTGAGTCGCCCCGGGGTCGCGACGACGACTTCGGCTCCGCCTCGCAACGCGCCGGTCTGTCTGCCGATCGACATCCCGCCCACCACCGTGGCCAGTCGCGACCCGACGGAGCGGGCGTACGGAGTCAAAGCGTCGGTGACCTGCTGCGCCAGCTCACGGGTCGGTACGAGGATCAACCCCAGCGGCTGGCGGGGCTCGGCACGCTGTCCCGCCGTGCGGGCGAGCAGTGCGAGACCGAAGGCGAGGGTCTTGCCGGAGCCGGTGCGTCCGCGGCCCAGGACATCACGGCCCGCCAGGGAGTTGGGCAGCGTCGCGGCCTGGATCGGGAACGGTGCGGTCATGCCCTGCTTGCCGAGTTCGGCCAGGAGCTGCCGGGGCATGTCGAGGTCGGCGAAGCCCTCCACGGCGGGCAGCGCGGGGGTGAGCGTCACGGGGAGCGCGAACTCACCCTGCGGCGCGGCGGGTCGACGGCCGTAACCGCCGGAACGGGCCGACCCACCGGAACGGCGCGGCGCCTGCGAACCGAAGCGGCTGCCGCCCCTTCCGGCGTCGGCACCGCCGGCGCGGGGGCGGGCGGAACGGTCATTCATACGTGTGCGGTTCATGCGGAACCTTCCTCGATGCGGCGCATATCAAGGAATTTCCGCGGCAACGAGCAGCACGAGAAATCACAGACATGAACCGGCGATAAAGAAAACCCGGCCACCGGAAATCCGTGCGGACACAGGTACTGAAATGGGTGACGCGATGGGGCGTGAAACGTGGGCGTCGGCCGCGGTGAACCCATCGCGGGAAAACATGTGACCGGGGCCCGCACCCCGAAGGATGCGGGCCCCGGTCACAGAGTGCGCGTCAGGCCGGAACGATGTTCTCGGCCGTCGGGCCCTTCTGGCCCTGCGCGATGTCGAAGTTGACCTTCTGACCCTCGAGCAGCTCACGGAAACCCTGGGCGGCGATGTTCGAGTAGTGGGCGAACACGTCGGCGCCGCCACCATCCTGCTCGATGAAGCCGAAGCCCTTTTCCGAGTTGAACCACTTCACGGTACCAGCAGCCATGTCATATCTCCTTTGGGGCAGTGCATCGGAGCCCGCACCACGCGGACGCCGTGTCGCCGCGATGATTACCCCGCCCGGAAACGACCGGAAATACAAAAGCACGCCCACTCGGCAGGAGCCGGGTGGAGGCACTTGAAGTTTTGGGAACCACAACTGCAACTGAGAGAGACAGTAGCATGTCGGAACGGCGCGCGTGCGTTGAATAATCCCACCCTGCCCCTCGCGGCAAAAACTCTCGCCGCATGATCCGCCAAACCCTCATGTCGCGGGGACAGATATTGAGCCTTTTCCAAGTCACCCGACAGTGGGAGGCCCGGGTGCGGGGCCGAGTGGGGGAAGGATGAAAATCCCGGGAGATGGGGCGTCGATCGGGATCAACCCGTCCGCCCGGGGCCTCACGTGCCTGTCCACCCGCCGGAGTCGATCCGTCCCCATCGACCCCGGGTCACCTGTCGGATCCCCTCACCGCGTACCGACGCGCGACCGGTACCCGGTGGAGACGGCTTTCCCCTGCCATCAGGCCCTGTTGACCCCGGCACCCACGGTGCGGTCGTACTCCTCCGACCCCGGGGACGGGGGATTCCCCATACGGGGCTCGCGGCGGGTATCGGCATCCCCACCGCCCACCGCCACGTCACCGAAGCCGTCGCGCTCCCGGCCGCCCGGGCCCCGGACCTCACGACCGCGACCGGGGCGACGGCGTGGAAGGTGTTCGTGATCCCGGACGGCACCCTTCCGACCTTCGACCGGGGGTACCTCCCGGCCGAAGGTCGGGGGATATCGCCGCCGATCGGCCGTACCATTCGAGGAGGCACGGGATGAACGTGTGGCCCCAGCCCAGCCCCTCCCCCGGCCCTCGGCCGGGAGGCACCCCCACCGGCCGTCCGTTGTGGGCCCCGCCCGCCCCGCCGGGAGCCGTCCAGACATCCGCGCCGCCCGCACCCGGGCCATCATCGACGCGTTGAGCCGCGTGAACGCGCCCTGCCGGGCCGACAAGCGCGACCAGGGCGCCGGTGGCACCGTGCGCACCCCCTGCCGCGGCCGATGAGAAAACCTCTCCACCGGCCAACGGACCCACAATCGCTCCCACGCGAGGATCCGAGCGCCGGGTGAACAGGTCGTGGCCACTCCGAAGCCCTGGCGACTCCTTCGCCGTCCGCGATGTTCCACCACCCGCATCACCGGCCCGACCCTCATGGCGTCCACCTCCACACCCCCGCCACGGGCCGCCTCCTCGCCCAAGACCCCGCCCACGGAAGCGGCGACAACCACGGCGGTTACCCCCGTCGGCCCCACCAACCGCCGGGTTCCACGGGCCCGAAAGGTTGCGGGTCGGCCTCCTTCCCGGTCTCCCCCATCAGGAACCGCCGACCAGGGGGTCGCCCTCTCCGGCGGCCGAGTGGTCGGGACCGGAACCCCGGAGGAGGTTTTCGCCGTCGCCGGCGTGCACATCGGCCTGCTCACCCCGGAGCGGTGGCGCGGGCGCGATGCCCGCGGCCGGCTGGTGGGTCGGGATGAGCCCACCCAACCTGTTGCAAATGATTATCAGGTTCATGTAGAAAGATCGAGTGCCCACATCGAGCCAAGAGTCGGGGTCTCCCGTGTCCGCGGATCGGCCCTTATCACTGACCGCCCTTCGCCATCCCACCGTCGCCACACTGCTGGACGATCACCAAGCCCTGCTGGCCGACCTCCTGGACGGCCTGGGGTCACCGCTGCACGTCGTGCTGCCGGAGGTCTTCGAGGAGAACGTCGCCACGCTCCGGCGAGCGTGCGCCGAAGCGGGGGCGGACGCCGACATTCTGTTCGCCAAGAAGGCGAACAAGGCCGACTGCTACGTCAGGTCGGCCGCCGCTCTCGGTGTCGGGGTCGACGCCGCCAGCGCCCCCGAACTGGTCAAGGCACTGGCAGGCGGGGTGCCAGGACACCGGATCGGCATCTCCGGCCCGGAGAAGGACGACACCCTGCACGCGCTCGCCGTCCGGCACGGCTGCCTGGTAGCCGTTGATTCGGTGAGCGAACTTCGCAGGCTGGCCGCCGCCGCTCGCCTTGCGGGACAGCGGGTCACGGTGCTGCTGCGATCCCGGACGGACAGTCAGCCGGGGAGCCGTTTCGGGATGGCCGCCGCCGAGCGCGACACCGCCGTCAGCCTCTGCGCGGAACACGCCGGCCACGTGAACCTACGGGGATTCTCCTTCCACCTGACCGGCTACTCGACGGCCGAACGCGCCATGGCGGCGGACGAGATGATCGATCTCTGCCTCGACGCCAGACGGCGTGGCTCACCATCAGCGGAGCTGGTCGACATCGGCGGCGGCCTGCCGGTGCGCTACGTCGATCCGCTGTTGTGGGAGGAGTTCGTCGAGCGGAACGAGCCCGCCCATTACCACGGCGCCAAGAACTTCGACGACTTCTACCCGTACGGGGGTCAGTCCGCCGCGGAGGCGGTGCGCGCGATCATGGGCCACCCGGTCGCCGGCGGGAGCCTCTCGGCGAAGGCGGCCCGCCACGGCGTCCGGTTCGTCATCGAGCCCGGGCGGGCGCTGCTGGACCAGGCCGGCTTCACCTTGTTCCGGGTGCAGCAGGTCGACGACCGGCGGGACACCGACGGGTACGCGATCGTCACCGTCGCGGGCAGCAGTTTCAGCCTCTCCGAACAGTGGTTCAACAGCGACTACCTCCCGGACCCGGTGCCGCTGTCCGCCCGGTCTGTCACCGACGAGGTGTTCCCGGCCTGCGTCGCGGGTTCGACCTGTTTGGAGAGCGATCTGGTGACCTGGCGGAAGATCGGCTTCCCGCGGCCGGTGCGCCGCGGCGACCAGCTGGTCTATCTCAACACCGCCGGCTACCAGATGGACTCCAACGAATCGCCGTTCCACGACGCCGCACTGCCGGCGAAGGCCGTCCTCCGGCTCGGCGACGGCGGGGCCCCGCCCCGCTGGCAGCTGGACGGGATCTGACTCGACCTCCGATGAAGGGCAAATCTCGCATGTCACAGAATTACGCCGCGCCCGGCCAGTTGTGGCTGTTGCCACAGTCGCAACAAGAAGGGCTCGACTTCGATTACCGGCAGGTGATCTCGGTCGTCGAGAAGGCCTACCGCGCGTTGCGCGAAGGCGGGTCCGACAACCCGGTCAAGACCATCATCGAGGACTCCGACCACCATTCACTGAGCTACTCGATGGTGGCCAGGGACGGTGCCAGCGGCACCGTGTGCTTCAAGGCCGTCTACGAGTTCGACCCACGCCGCAGCCGGGACAGCTACCGGTTCCACTCGTTCATCTTCCTCGCCGACGACACCACCGGTGCGCCGATCGCGCTGATGGACGTGGTGAAGCTCGGACCCCTGCGGTCGTCGGCCACCACCGCGTTATTCGCCCGCGCGGCCTGCCCGGACGCCCGCAGTGCCTTGGTCGTCGGCACCGGAGTCCAAGGGCGGATGGCCTTGCCGATGCTGCTCGCGGCACTGCCGGAACTGGACCGGTTGCAGGTGTTCGGCACCTATCCCGACGGTCTGCGCGCGGTCCAGGACAGTGTGGCCGACCGGGAGGTCGAGGTGGTGGAGGACCTTCGACGGGCCGCCGGGGAGGCGGACATCGTGATCGGCGTCGCCGGCCTGTCGGTGACGGAGGAGGTCCGGCGCGAGTGGATGAAGCCGGGTTCGGTCGCCGTGCTGCTCGGATACGGCGTGCACGCCGACGTGTGCCACGGCGCGGACTACCGGATCGCCACCGACACCGCCCAGATGCACGCCACCTGCGACGACCTGCGAGGCGAGGACGGCAGCCTGCCGTCGGTGGACGCCGAACTGCCGGACATCCTGCTCGGCCGGGCGCCCGCGCGGCGCGCTCCCGACGATGTGGTCTTCGCCTACAACAGCGGAATGGCGGTCACCGACGCCGCGCTGGGCCGCTACATCGCCGATCTCGCCCTGGCCGCCGGGCGCGGGGAAAGGGCCGACTTCTGGTGAGCACCGATACGGTCGAGGCAGGCGCGGGCTGGTGGGTCAAGAACTCGCGGGCACTGCTCAAGCTCGCGTTCCCGTTGATCCTGACCAACTTCGCCTATGTCGCACTGACCACCGTGGACATCGTCATGCTCGGCAGGCTCGGCGCGGTCGAGATCGCCGCCGCCGGACTGGCCATCGTGCTGTTCAACCAGCTGCGCACCACCGGGACCGGTCTGGTCACCGGGGTCAGCAACCTGGTCGCCGAGGCGCGTGTGCGCGGCGACCGGGAGCGGGTTCGCCAGCTGCTGTTCGCCGGGTTCTTCTGGGCGACCGTATGCGGTGTCGTGTTCGCCGCGGTACTGCTGCTGATCGGTCCGCTGCTCCTGTGGCTGGGCCAGAGCCCGGTGGTGGTCGACAAGGCAGGCGACTTCCTGATGATCATGGCTCCTGGCATGCTGCCGTGCCTGTGGTTCCAGAACCTGCGCCATTTCACCACCGGCCTCAAGCGGCCCGGTCCGTTGCTGGCCATCACGCTGGCGTCGGTCGGCGCCACCATCGGCCTGAACTACGTGCTGATCTACGGCAAGCTCGGGCTGCCCGCCTTCGGCTTCCTCGGCGTCGCGATCGCCACCGTCACGGTGTTCCTGCTGTCCTTCCTGGCCTTCGTCGCGGTGATCTCGCGCGACAGCGAGATCCGCCCGTACCTCAGCTGGTCGGGGGGAGGGCGCTGGTCCCCCGACGCGGTCCGGTCCGTCTGGCGCCTCGGTCTGCCGATCGCGGGGACCTACGCCTCGGAAGCCGGGTTCTTCAGTGTGCTCACCCTGATCATCGGCACCTTGGGTGTCGAGGCCCTGGCCGCACAGACGGTGCTGAATCAGATCATCTATATCGTCTTCATGATCTCCGCCGGGTTGTCGCACGCGGCGTCGATCCACATCAGTGAGGCCAGCGGTGCCGACGACTACGTGGCGGCACGCAGGATGGGGCTCCTGGGCCTGGGCTGGGGCGTGGTCGCCATGCTGGGCATCGCCGTCGTGTACGTGGCGATGCCGGGTCGGATCGCGTCGTTGTTCCTCTCGGCCGAGCATGCGGGAAGCTCGGGCATCATCGCGCTGACCACGACCGGCCTGCTGATCGCCGCGCTCATGCAGGTGTTCGACGCCAGCCAGAACATCGGCAACGGCATCATGCGCGGGGTCGGCGACACCGTAAGCCCGTTCCGGATCTCCCTCGTCGGGTACTGGTTGATCGGGCTACCCGCGGGCTACCTCCTCGGGGTGACCGCCGACCGGGGGGTCGAGGGCGTCTGGATCGGCCAGACCATCGGCCTCGCGGCCACCGCCGTCATCCTGGTGATCGCGTTCCTGCGCCGGGTGGACCGGCTGCATCGAGCGGGGCCCGGCGCACCTGCCCTGGTGACGAGGTCGTCATGAACCACTTCCCCGAACCGGCGACCTCGGCATCCCTGGTGCGCCGGGAGGTGGCGGGCCTGCCCGCCTACGACCCCGGCGCCGACACCGACAAGGTGGCCGCCCTCAGCGGCACCGCCCACGTCATCAAGCTCTCCAACAACGAGAGCCCCTACGGCGCCTCTCCCTCGGTAGCGGAAGCCCTGAGCCCGCGGCTGGCCGACGGCCTCTCCCGCTACCCCGATCCCACCGGCAAGCGGCTGGCCGAGGCGATCGGGACGAGGCTGTCCGTGCCGGTCGATCGGATCGTGCTCGGCAACGGTTCGGAGAACATCCTGGAACTGCTGTGTCAGGCCGTGCTCGGCCCGCGTGACCTGGTGACCACCCAGGCGCCCGGCTTCAGCCTGCACGAGATCTTCCCGCGCATGGTGGGGGCCCGGGTCGAGAAGGTCCCGGTCACCGCCGAGTTCGGGTTTGACGCCGCCGCGTGGCGTGACGCGCTGGCCCTGGGCCCGAAACTCGTCTTCCTCGCCAACCCGTGCAACCCCACGGGCGCGATTCTCGGCACCGGCGAACTGGAGCGGGTCGTGGCCGGCACCCCGCGGTCGGCCTTGCTGGTGCTCGACGAGGCGTACTGCGAGTTCGCCCGCCCCAACCCGGAGTACCCCGACGGGCTGGCGGTTCTGCGGGGACAGGACCGGCCGTGGATCGTGTTGCGCACCTTCTCCAAGGCATACGGCCTGGCAGGCCTCCGGGTGGGGTTCGGCGTCGCCTCCGACTCCGCGCTGGTCCGGGCACTGGACCGGGTCCGCACCCCCTACAACGTCAACCAACTGGCACAGGACGCCGCCGTCGCGGCGCTGGGGGACCACGCGCATCTGGCAGAAACGGTTCGCCGGACCGGTCTGGAGATCGCACGGGTCACCGACCGGTTGCGTGGCGCGGGATTCAGCGTCGTGGCGTCCTCGGCCAATTTCCTGTTCATCGACACGAACCGACGCTCCGATCAGGTGACCCACGAGTTGCACCGCGCCGGGATCATCGTCAAGGCCTGGCGGGAGCCGGGCTACGAGAACTTCATCCGAGCCTCACTGTCGACCCCCGAAGACAACGACTTCTTCGTGCGGTGTCTGACGGAGACCTGCGCGAAGGACAGACCATGATCAAGAACAGGGTGTCCGAGCTGATCGGCCAAACCCCTCTGCTCAGGCTGGCGGTGGCGGACGGGGCCGGGACCGTCCTGCTGAAAATGGAGCAGTACAACCCCACCGGCACCGCCAAGATACGAATGGCCAGGACCATGGTGGACGAGGCCGAGGCGGCGGGGCTGCTCGCCCCGGGCGGATGGCTGGTCGAGTCCACCTCGGGCAACACCGGACTCGGCCTGGCGCTCATCTCCGCCGAACGCGGGTACAAGTTCACCGCGGTGGTGGACAACCACTCCAGCGCGGACAAATTACGGGGCATGCTCGCCTACGGCGCCGAAATGCTCAACATCGCCGGTGACGACGAGGCCCTGGCCACCGCCGAACGCGACGCCGTGGCCGAACGGCTCGCGGCCGAGCAGGGCGCGTACTGGACCGCGCAGCACGTCAACCAGGGGAATCCCAACGGCTACAGGCCACTCGCCCGAGAGTTGCACGACGACCTCGGTGACGAGATCCACTACCTCCTCGGGGCGGTGGGCACCGGTGGCTCGCTGTGCGGGACCGGCCGTGCCCTGCGGGAGCGCATCCCGGAGCTGAGGATCATCGGCGTCGAGCCGGTGGGCTCCATCGCCTTCGGCGGGGCAGGCGCGCCGTACCACCAGTCCGGCACCGGGTCGCCGGAAGGCTCGGAGATCGGCGACCTCGTCGACTACGACCTGATCGACGAGGGGATCAAGGCGAGCGACTCGGAAGCCTTCGAGACGTGCCGCTACCTGGCCAGGAACTTCGGCGTCCTGATCGGCGGCTCGGCGGGCGGCGTGGTCTACAAGGCCCTGGAGCTCGCGCAGAGCGTGGGGCCCGAGACCACGATCGTCGTGCTTGTCTGCGACGGCGGCGAGAAGTACCTGGACACCGTGTTCAACGACGACTGGATGGCCGCCAACGGCCTGTTCGACGCGCAGGTCGTCGACCGGCTGGCCTCGATGCTGCGGTAGCGCCCGGCTCGGCGCGATCACGAAGAAATCCAGCGAATCCACCAATTCGTCGCTTTGCTCTGCCCCGACAAGCCAGGAGGGCTCGACATGATCGCTCTGGACAACCTCACCAAGATGGAGGTCGCCGCGCTCACCGACGTGAACGGCGGCCTCAACCTCACCGACGGCCACGCCCGGCTGACGCTCAGCGCACGGCAGGCCGAGGTGATCGCCCGGTTCCCCGACCTGTTCCAGGAAGCCTCCCGGCGCCGGTTCGCCGACATCGAGACCGAGGCGCACCGGACCTTCCTCGACGCCGTCGGCCAGCACAGCGCACCGGTCGGCACCGGCCGGATCCTGAGCTGCTACTCCTCCACGCTGGCCACCGACATCGTGGCGAGGGCGCTGCCGCAGGACACCGAGGTGGCACTGCTGCACCCCACCTTCGACAACATCGCCGACCTGTTCCGCACCCGCGGCCTGCGGCTGCGTCCGCTCTCGGAGGACGACCTGGTCCAGCGACGCTGGCCGGGCAGGCCGGTGGGCGTCATCGCCATCACCCATCCCAACAACCCCACCGGCCTGGTCACCCCGCCCGGGCATCTGCGCTCCCTGGCCGAGCACGCCGCCGGCCACGGTCAGACCGTGATCGTCGACGCCGCGTTCCGCGGCCAGGTCAAGGCCGCCCAGTACGACACCTACGAAATCCTGGACGCGGCAGGCGCCGACTGGATCACCTTCGAGGACACCGGCAAGCTCTGGCCGATGCACGAGCTGAAGATCGGCATGCTGGCCTTCTCCCCGAAGCACGCCGAGGCCATCGAGGCCGCGTTCGCCGAATCGCTGCTGTCGGCATCGCCCGCGGTGCTGGCACTGATCCGCGAGCTGGCGAAAGACTGGGGGGACAGCGGTTTCGAGCACGCCACCGCGCTCATCGAGCACAACCGGCGGATCGTGTCCACCGAGATCGGCGCGGTGGGACTGTCACTGGCCGACCCGGACTCCCGGGTCAGCGTGGCCAGGGTACGGCTGCCCGACAACGGTCCGGACTCGGCGAAGCTCTACGCCGAGATGGTCCGCCGGGGCGTGCACGTGCTGCCCTGCCCGCCGTTCCACTGGGCGGACCCGGAGGAGGGCCTGCGCCTGATCCGCGTGTCGCTCGCCAGGCCGAGCGACACGGTCGAGGCGGCGGCGCGCACCCTGGCCCAGACCTTCGCGGACCTGAGGTGAGCGTCCCTCACCCGCGCCCGGACATCGCCGTGGTCGGCGCCTCGCCGATCACGGCGGTGTACGCCGCACTCCGCGGCCACCAGCCGCGAAGCACCGTACTCGACCTCGCCCAAGCCGCCCCCTCCTACCCGCCCCCGTCCGTCGTGGTGGAGCGCATCGTCACCACGGCCCGGAGCGCGGACGGCGGCGCCTACACCGATGTGCCGGGGCTGCCCTCCCTGCGCGCGGCGTTCGCCGCCGACCTCAGCGACAGCCACGGCGGCGCGGTCAACCCGGACGACGTGGTCGTCACAGCGGGCTGCAATCAGGCCTTCTGTCTGGCGGTCAGCGCGCTGGCCGAACCGGGCAGTGAGGTGATCGTGCCGCTGCCCTACTACTTCAACCACGACATGTGGTTGCGACTCAACGGCATCACCTCCGTCTACCTGGAGCCCGGCGCGGGACTCGTCCCGCGAGCGGACGCCGCGGCGACCCTGATCACCGAACGGACCAGAGCCATCCTGCTGGTGACGCCGGGCAATCCGACCGGGGTCGCCGTACCGCCCGAGGAGATCGAGGAGTTCGCACGGGTCGCCAGGCAGCACGGCATCGCCCTGCTGCTGGACGAGACCTACCGTCTGTTCCGCGACGGGACGGAACCCGCTCACCGCCTGTACGCCGGAGACTGGCGGGACACCGTGGTCGGGCTGTACTCCTTCTCCAAGGAACTGGCCATCCCGGGCTACCGGGTGGGTGCGGTGGCCGCCGCCCCCCCGCTCAACGACCACATCGAGAAGCTGCTCGACTGCGTCGCCGTCTGCGCGCCGAGGATCGGGCAGGAGGCCGCCCTGGCGGGGCTCACCGGCGCCCGTGAGTGGCGTGCCGCACGGGTGCGGGAGGTCGCCCGGCGGCGCGCGGTATTCCGCGAGGTCATGGCAGGACGGCCGGGCGGCTTCGAACTGTTGTCCTGCGGCGGGTTCTTCGGCTGGATCCGGCACCCGGTGACCGGCGTCGCGACCGAGGACGTCGTGCGGGAGCTCGCCCTGGCACACGACACCATCCTGATGCCGGGCACGGCCTTCACCCCCGAGGACAGGGGGACGATCCGGGTCAGCATCGGCAACTGCGAACCGGAGTCGATCGAGGAACTGGCCCGCCGCTTCATCGACTTCTCGCACGCCCGCTTCCCCGGCACCCGATCGTCCGGTCGGCCTCGATCTCGCGCACGCCCGGCGGACCGAAGGTCTTGATGCTGTAAGTGATCTTCGGTCGCAAGCCCGTTACCGCTCGCCGGCGTGGGGCCGGTCCGGGGAGCCGCCGGAAGGCCCGGGAGCGGACCGGCGGCGTCGCGGGTGGACTTCTCCCCTCGGCGCCGCCCCCTGCGACGTACCGGGTCTGGTGGCGCCGAGGATTCCGGCAGGTCGTCGTCGCGAGGTGTCTTGCCGCACGAGGTCGGGGGGCGCGTGTGGCCGCCTGTTCACCGCCGCCGAGCGGATCGCGGTGGTCGTCTCGCACGACCTGTCACCGGCGGGCACGCTTCTGCGACCGGCTGGTGGTGACGGACCGGGGCCGGCCGTTGATCCGATCCCCCCGCTCGAGGCGCCGACACCTATGCCGGTCCGGGCGGTGTTCGCCGTGATCCCGTCCGGCAATCTCCTTACGTCGCCCATGGTCCTGCTGCTACCATCTGCTTAATGAAAACGAAGATCAGTATCATTACCGCGGCGGTCGTGGCGGCGGCGGTCGGACTCGCGGGTTGCGCGGGTGGGGCGTCCGATGCCGAGACACCGGAGACACCAACGGGTGCGGGCACGACGGCCTATCCGCTGACCATGAAGAACTGTGGCATCGACGTGACCTTCGAAGCCGCCCCTGAGCGGGTCGTGACGCTGAACCAGACCGCCGCGGAGATTCTCATCCACCTGGGGGTCGGCGACCGGATCGTCGGATCGGGATACGAGATCGACAAGACGCCCGACGAGATCGCCGAGCAGTACGAGAAGATCCCGATCCTGTCCGCACATGGACAGGAGATCAAGCACGAGAAGCTGCTGGAAGCACAACCGGACTTCGTCTACGGCTCCTTCGCGAGTATGTTCACCCCCGCGCAGTCCGGCGACCGGGCACAACTGCACAGCCTGGGCGTGCCGACCTACCTGACCGAGTTCGACTGCTCCTATCACGAGAGCGTGGCGGGCGCGGACTTCACGCTGATGTACGAGGAGTACCGCCGGCTGGCCGAGATCTTCGACGTGTCCGCCGTGGGGGAGAAGCTCGCGACCGAACAACAGGCCGTGGTGGACACGGCACTGGAGGCGGTCGAAAAGCGGGATACCCCGTTGAAGGTGATGTGGTTCTACTCCACCTACGCGGGCACTCCGTGGGCGGCGGGCCCCGGCGGACTGCCGCAGCACATCTCCGACCTCGTCGGAATCGAGAACATCTTCGCTGACGCGTCGACCAAGTGGGCCGAGGTCAGCTGGGACGAGGTCGCCGCCCGGAACCCCGACGTCATCATCCTTGCCGACCTGTCCCGGGGCGAGCCCAACGACACCGCACCGGAGAAGATCGACCTGTTGAAGAAGGACCCCCTCACCAGCAAGCTTGACGCGGTGGTCAACGACCGGTTCGTCACCATCCCCGGCGCCCATATGGATCCCGGCTACGGCAGCGTGTTCACGGTTCCCGCGCTTGTCGAGGGCCTGAACGAGATCGGATGAACAACAGACCGCTATGACGACGACCTCAAAGAGGACCGCCGGGCCCACCGCGAACCCGATCATCGGCGGTGAGAAGGTTCCGGTGCGCCCGCGGCGGCGCGCCTCGACAGTGGCCCTCTTCTTCATGGCCTCGGCCGGACTGCTGGTGTCGGTCGTCGCGGCATCCCTGTTCGGGAGCGCGAACATCGGTCCCCTCGATGTGGTCTCCACGATCCTTCGGCATATCGGTCTGGGCGGGATCGCCCCCAACCCACCCCTGCCGAAGCTGCTGGACGCCCTGATCTGGGAGTCGCGCTTTCCCAGGGTGTTATTGGCCGCCGCCATCGGAGCGGCTCTGGCCGTCTCCGGCGCGGTTCTGCAAGCGGTCACCAGGAACCCGCTGGCCGACCCTTACCTCCTGGGCGTGTCCGCCGGCGCCTCGACCGGCGCGGTGGCCGTCCTCCTGTTGGGCATCGGCGGAAGCATCTCCCTCTCGACAGGGGCCTTCCTCGGCGGTCTGGTCTCCTTCGGCGTGCTGTTGCTCCTGCTCGGTGGGGGCCGCGTCGCCACCCCCTCCCGCGTGGTGCTCACCGGTGTGGTCGTGGCCCAGTTCTTCACCGCGGTCACCTCCGTCATCCTCATGGTCAGCGGGGACGCGAACTCCACCCGCGGCTTCACCTACTGGCTGCTCGGCACCCTCGCGGGCGCCCGGTGGGAGGGGGTGACCGTGACCGTGGTGATCATCCTGGCCGGACTGATCGCCATCCAGTTCTTCGCACCCGCCCTCGACGCCTTTACCTTCGGTTGGGACTCCGCCGCCGCCCTGGGGATCAACGTCACCGCCGCCCGCATCTGGCTACTGGTGCTGACCGCGGTCATCACGTCGGCCGCCGTGGCGGCCTCCGGCGCGATCGGCTTCATCGGACTGCTCGTCCCCCACGCCGTCCGGATCCTGGCCAGCCCGACGCACCGATCCCTGCTCCCCCTGTCCGCGATCGTCGGCGCCATCTTCCTCATCTGGGTCGACACATTCGCGCGCACCGCGTTCTCGCCCCACGAGTTGCCCGCGGGAGTCATCACCGCGCTGCTCGGGGCCCCCGCCTTCGCGCTGATTCTGAAGCGTCTGGAGTCCTGATGGGACGTATCACCGCCGACGGCCTTTCCTGGTCGGTCAAGGGCCACCGGCTGCTGGACGGCATCGACATGGCGGCTCACGACGGGCAGATCGTCGGGCTCCTCGGCCCGAACGGCTCCGGCAAGTCCACGCTGCTGCGCCTGCTTGCCGGCCTGCGCCGCCCCGACACCGGAACCGTGCGCTACGACGACACCGACCTGCGCCACCTCAGCCGCCGAGTGCTGGCCCGCCGGCTAGCCGTCGTCGAACAGGATGTGTCCGCCCACAACCACGTCAGCGTCCGACAAGTCGTGGAGCTCGGCCGCACCCCTTTCCGAGGCCGCTTTGACGCGTTGTCCGAGCACGATCAGCGAATCGTCGACGCGGCACTGGAAAGGGCCGACATCACCGAGAAACAGCACCGCGCCTGGCACACCCTCTCCGGAGGGGAGAAGCAACGCACTCAACTCGCCCGTGCCCTTGCCCAGGAGCCGCGCGAGATCCTCCTCGACGAACCCACCAACCACCTCGACATCCGCCACCAGCTCGAACTCCTCGACCTGCTGGGATCGCTGGACGTCACCTGCGTCATCGCCCTGCACGACCTCAACCTCGCCGCCCGCTACTGCGACCATGTCGTCATCCTCGACCACGGACAGGTGGTCGCCGCAGGCGCCCCCGAGACCGTCTTGATCCCGGAGCTGATCGAGTCGGTCTACGGCGTCAACACGCTCGTCGACCGCGAACCCAGCACGGGCTCCCTCCGTATCACCTACCTGGCTGTCACCACCTCGGAGAAAACCATCACGAAATCGATGTCGCCCGTCGCCCCGTAGGTCTACAGATCATTCGACCGAGAGGATGAACCGCTCCGGGTCTGATGGAGGCTCGATTCCCTGAGAGGGTCGAGTCATGGCACGTCCGTCCCCCTACCCGCCCGAGCTTCGTGAGCGCGCGGTACGCATGGTCGCGGAGATCCGTCCCAACTACCCCACCGAGTGGGCCGCGATGAAGGCAGTCGCAGCCAAGCTGGGAATCGGTGCGGCCGAGACGGTGCGGACCCGGGTCCGCAAGGCCGAAGTCGATGACGGCCGGCGGCCCGGCGTCACGTCCGAGGAGGCCGCGGAGATCAAGCGGCTGCGGGCCGAGAACGCCGAGCTGCGGCGGGCCAACGAGATCTTGAAGGCGGCTTCCGCTTTCTTCGCGGCCGAGCCCGACCGGCCGTCGAAACGCTCGTAGCGTTCATCGAGGCACACCGCCAGGTGTTCGGAGTCGAGCCGATCTGCCGGGTCCTGACCAGCCACGGACCCAAGATCGCAACGAGCGCCTACCACGCCGCCAAGAAACGCACCCCCAGCGCCCGGGCCGTCCGCGACGCCGAGCTGAAGAGGCAGATCAGCCGCGTCCACACGGACAACTTCAGCGTCTACGGGGTGCGGAAGGTCTGGCGGCAGCTGCACCGCGAGGGCATACCGGCGGCCCGCTGCACCGTCGCCCGGCTGATGCGCGATCTCGGCCTCGAGGGCGCCCTACGCGGGAAGAAGATCCGCACCACCACCCGGGACGACGGCCACGATCGGGCCGTCGACCTGCTCAGACGCGACTTCACCGCATCCGGCCCGAACCAGCGATGGGTGACTGACTTCACCTATGTCTCCACCTGGTCCGGGATCGTCTACGTCTCATTCGTCGCGGACGTGTTCTCCCGGGCAATCGTGGGCTGGTCCGCCGCCACCGGCAAACGGGCCAAGCTCGTCCTCGACGCCCTGGACATGGCTTTGTGGCGTCGTGACCGCGCCGGAACTCCCACTGAACCGGGGCTGGTTCATCATTCGGATGCGGACAGTCAATACACGTCCTTCGCGTTCACCGCGCATCTCCTCGACGCCGGCATCGACGCCTCGATCGGCACCGTCGGCGACACTCTGGACAACGCCCTCATGGAATCCCGGACCGGCCTCTACAAAACGGAGTTGATCAAACCCCGCAAGCCCCGGCACGGCCTCGCCGACGTCGAACTCGCCACCGCGGAATGGGTCGACTGGTCCAACAACCAGCGCCTCCACACAGCAATCGGAGACATCCCGCCCCACGAACACGAGACCAACCACTACGCTCAACACCAGCCCCCACCGGCAGCTGGAGCCAACGCATAGAGCCTCCACCGATCCCGGAGCGGTTCAGATCAACATGACGTCCGTTCCGAGGGACGTCACGGTGGCCGGGTGGGTGTTCCACCCGCGTGTGCGGTTCGTCCCCGGGATCCGGTCAGCCGGTCGTATCCACTTCCGGCCGGTCGTGGAGGACGGCGTGATCCGTGGCACGCGTGTGGGTGGCGGGCCTCCACCCGACGCATGACGTGTGCGGAACGTATTCCCCGTCTCGCCGGAGCCCCCGACCGTCTGAAGTCGGGCGCGGCTGTGCCCGGTGGCCCGTGCCTGAAGCCCGGCGCCCACCTCGTGACACCGCCGTTGTTCGCTTCCGCCCACCTCGCGACCCGCCGGCAGCGGCATTCGGGGCGCCGGGCCACCACCGACCCGGTACCCCCGTGGATGAGCCGCAACGGTCGGCTGCCCTCATCGTCATTGATCTCCCGGACCTGCACACAGTCGGCAACGTGATCCTTCGGCTGCCCGACGCTGCCCGGAGCGGCGAACCCGGCGCGGTGTCGTGGCAGGGCGAACATTGCCCGAGGTGGCACCGGTATCACCTCGCCGACAAGATACCAGACAGGTATCATCGGTATATGGCGATGACACTTCGACTTCCCGACGACCTCGACGCGAAGCTCACCGAGCGTGCTCGTCGCGAGGGCCGCAGTAAGCAGGAGCTTGCCATCGAGGCGATCCGGGAGGCCCGGAATCGGGCCGAGTTGAAGGTCGATGACGTCCTGGCCGAGCTGATGGACAGCGATGCGGAGATCCTGGACTACCTGAGGTGACCGAGGTGCGTTACCTCCAGATCGACGAGATCCTGGCTATCGCCCGCGCGGTCAACGGTACCGAGCACAGTGTGCGGGACATGGGGCTTTTGGTGTCGGCGATCGAACGGCCCCGGACCCACGTGTTCGGGGCCGAGCTGTATCCCGGGTTGCACGACAAGGCGGCGGCCCTGTTGCACTCCGTTGCCCGCAATCATGCGCTGATCGATGGCAACAAGCGCACCGCCTGGCTCGCCATGCGCGTCTTCCTGCGGTTCAACGGCGTCGGCCCCGGTATCGCCCCGCCGCCCACCTCCATCGCCGGACCGTTCGTCGAGGACGTCGCGCAGGACATCATCGATGTCCCGGTCATCGCCAAGCGCCTCTCGGTCTGGTTCCCCGTTTCCCGACGCACGGCGACGTGAGGGCCGGGGCCTCGCGTGCCCGGTGCCGTGCGGGTCTGTCAAACGAGCGGCTCTGTCTCACATTCGGTGGTGACGGATAGTGCCTGCTATCCGAGGAGGATGCGGTGGCGAAGAAGGGGGAAGCCTGCTCGTCCGTGCATCTGAGGTGCGATGCGCTTGGTCTTGGTGTTGACGCCCTCGGTGGGGCCGTTGCTGTAGGGAAGCGTGAGCGCGGCGACCACGGCGTCGCGGTCGCGGTCCAGGCCCCGGGGTGAAGGAGTGCAGGTGGGGCAGGTCGGCTGCCCCACAGCCGCTTCACGCGCTAGTAGTGTGTCGCATCTAATTCTTGGGTAGGGGTGGCGGAGTTTGATGCGTGCGTCTTCGGTGGTGAACTGCCAGTCGACTTGCCGCTGCTGGGCGTTGGTGGCTTGCTGCCGGGCGGCGAGTTCGGTGTTGAGTACGGCGATGTCGTTGATGCGGCGGTCGAGGCATTGCCGGGTGAGCGCGGAGAGTTCGATCTCGGCGATGTTGAGCCAGGAGCCGTGCCTGGGGGTGTAGTGGATCTCCAGGCGGGCGGCCAGGTCGCGGGCTTTGGCGGGCTTGAATGTCTCGTAGAGCGAGCCGATGGTGTGGGTGTTGAGGTTGTCCATGACCGGCACGACTTTCTCCGCGTCGGGATAGTCGCAGGTCAGCAGCTGGTCGACTTCCTCGGCCCAGTCCAGGCGGGTTCGTTGTCGGCGGGCGTTGATGCGGCGGTGGCCGGCCAGTGGCTCGACCCACACGAAGATCGAGCATGTCCCGCCACGCACGTACTCGGAGTCCTCCTTCGGGTCACGCCCCGGAGCGGCGGGGATCGGGTCGCGGGCGTGATCGAGGAGCTGGTAGGGCTTCTCGTCCATGCAGACCACCGGAACGGCAGGGTCGTAGGGTCGGACGTAGACGTCGAGGACGTCCTCCATCCGTGCGACGAACTCGCTGTTTGCCTTGGCGGGGATGGTCCGGCATTTCTTCAGGTGAGGACGCAGTTCCGTTTTTTTAACACTCGTCCGATGGTGGAGTGATCCAGATCGGGGATGTCCTCGATCAGCGCGACGTGCTTCTCCAGCAGCCTCAGCGACCACCGGGCATGGCCCGGGGGCGGTTGCGAGCAGGCAAGCGCGATCAGCCGGGCCTCGACCTCACCGGTCACCGGCGAGGGCACTGGTGGCAGATCGCGCTTCTTCCGCGCGATCGTGGCGTGAACGTCGCCACCGGTCTCGGCGAAACGCATGGCGACCAGCCGCAACGTCTCGATCGACACCCCAGCCCGGGCCGCGATCACCGGACGGGACGCGACCTCTCCCACCGAGGTGTCCAGCTCCAGCAGCACCCGGGCCCGCCGGATCATCGATGCCGGACGGACCCCCGTCCTCACCACCCGCTCCAGCCACTCACGATCCTCACCGGTCAGCCTCACCGGCCGCTTCTTCTCCAACGGCATGACACCAGTCCTCATCCGGCAGAAAAGGGAAGGAAGATCTGCCGGCACCAGCATCCCCCACAACCAGCCAGAATTAGAAGCGACGGTCTACTAGAGCGCTGTTACCTGCTGGTGTTCCCCGCGCGAGCGGGGGTGGTCCGGCCGCCGCAGCCGCAGAACGGCTGACGGCCGCGTGTTCCCCGCGCGAGCGGGGGTCCGAGCAACAGGAGTCTTCGATTCACCGGTGGGCCGTGCTCCCGCGTGAGGGGGATGCCCTGCTCCTTGTTCGCGCTTCATCAACAGTCTCCTCCCCCACCCTCTCGCCCTCGGTTGAGGAGGGCCCACTGCCCGGACCCGGGCCGCCATCGTTCCCCTGTGTTCCCCGGAGGCCGGGAACACAGGGAGCAGTTGCGTCAAGGCCTCTCCTCGGATACCGGAGCCCTGCGGGCCGACCCGTTGAGCGCCCACTCCGCCGGCGGTTCGACCCGTCGAACCACCGGCGGGGACTCGGCCGGGTTTGCTTAAAGTTTCCGCAAAGTCGGCTCGCGGGAGGACGCCCCCACCCGGCGCGACCTGCGCGATCAGGCAGCTGACGACCCATCGGAACGAGCGTCAAATGAGCGTCACGAGCGTCAGGATATCGTCCGTAACGCCCACAACGCACATAACGCGCGCGCGAAACCGCAGGTCAGGAGCCCTTCACGGCCGGTTCCAGGATCGCGACGCACTCCAGGTGATGGGTCATCGGAGATAGGTCGGCCTCGACGGAATCCGGAAGACCCCGGGTCAGAGGCGGCTTTCCGGCTCGTTTCCCGCCATGAGGACGCCACGGGCGTCATATGAGCGTCAGGGCCCCGAACCCCATCCGCCCGGAACGGAGCAGCTGCCGTCGCGCACCGCTCCCCCTCAGTCCGCCGACGTGGAGACGCCAAGGCTCCGGCAGGGGCCGCCGACATTCCCGCTTGCGACCACCCTCGTGAGACGATCACGGTCCCCGATCCCGCGCCCCGGACCCGAGGCCGGTGGCGCGCCGCCTGCCACGACGCGCCACCTCAAGGGCACATGCCCGGAAGGCCACACGGTGCGGTGGAACGGTCGACCGCAGAGCCACTGCGTCTTCGCTTCGGTCGATGAGGCGACCGAGAAGGCTGTCAGTCCTCCGGCCGAGGCTGCCCCGTCGCGACCCGGGGTATCAGCGGAGCAAGTAACTCCTGTTTTGGGTAGGTGAGTTCATGACGACGTATCGCGACACCATGATCCACTACTCAGATGATCTTTGAAGACGGAACCCGGGCGGCTATCCCGGAAGAAACCGGCGAACGCGGTGACCTGCCGTGATGGAGGAGCGATGGTCGCCGACCTGTCCGAATGGTTTTTCGCCTGCGTTATGGTCGCACCGCTTGACGGAGTCGGAAGTCTCGGGGAAGTCCCAGAGGACTCCCGGGTCCGGCGGGGCCCCTTCGGCTTCGCCCGGGGTGTGACGGCACGCCGTGGGCTCAGTGCTGCCGGCCAACGGCGGCATCCGGCGTGTTGTCGATACGGTCCCTGGTGGTCAGGATGCGCAGGGCGTCGGCGGAGCCCGGGTCGTTCGGGGTGTAGACCTCCAACCGATGGTCGGGGCTGTCGGGCTGCAGCCAGACCTGGTAGGTGACGCTCGTGGCGCCGATGGTGGGGTGCTGGAGATGCATGGTACCGACCGTGCAGTCGGCGACCTCTCCGTCGGCCCACATCATCGCGAAAACGTCGCTGCGCATCGTGAGTTCCCCGATCAGTTCCGCCAACCGCGCGTCGGTGGGGAAGCGACCGGCGGTGAGGCGGAGGTAGGCGACGTGGACGCGGGCCAGTTCGTCCCAGTTGCGGTACAGGTCACGGGTGAGGGGGTCGAGAAAGAACATCCGGGGAACGGAGGGGCGACGGAGCGAATCCTGCGGCGCATTGACGTCGATGTGCTCGGCGATGAGAGCGTGCCCCGTACGGTTCCAGGCGAGTACGTCTCCACGTCGCCCCAGCACGATCGCCGGTGTCGCGTCGTCAAGGGCCTGCAAGAGCGTGAGTACCCGCGGGTTGGGGGTCTCCCGGTGCGGTTCGGAGAGCCCGGGGTTCGAAGGCTGTCGGGCGAGATTGTGCAGATGGACGCGTTCGATCTCATCGAGTTGCAGCACCCGGGCGAGGGCGTTGAGGACCTGCTCGGACGCGGTGTCCACCTGCCCCTGCTCCAAACGGGTGTAGTACCCCGCGCTCACCCCCGCGAGTTGCGCGAGTTCTTCGCGCCGCAGTCCCGGGACACGGCGGGCGGCACCGTAAGCGCGCAACCCGATCTCAGCCGGTGTGACCCGGTCACGGCGACTCTTCAGGAACGTTCCGAGACTCTCCACACCGCTGAGGATAGGACGACAGGGCACACCCGTGGGTATACCTGTCAGGGGTACCCACAGCAGGGGGATGGCCGGCAGGCAGCCCGTGCCGGACGGTGAGCGGTATGTCTGAACAGCATGTACACACCCCACCCGACCGACGGGCCTGGTTCGGTCTCCTGGTCGTTCTCGGGCCCGTCCTCCTGGTTGCCATGGACGGATCGATTCTGTTCCTGGCGATGCCCCGGCTCAGCCAGGCACTCACGCCGAGCGCGGACCAGGCCCTGTGGATCCTGGACATCTACGGTTTCGCCGTCGGCTCACTGCTCATCGCTTTCGGCAGCATCGGCGACCGTTACGGCAGACTGAAGTTGCTCATGATCGGCGCGACGGTCTTCGGTATCGCCTCCGCCACGGCGGCGTTCGCCCCCACACCGGAGTTCCTTATCGCGGCCCGCGCGCTCATGGGCATCGCGGGAGCCACTCTCCTGCCCTCCGCCCTGGCGGTGCTGAGTGAGCTGTTCGGTGATCCCCGACGACGGGCACAGGCAATCGGTATCTTCGCCGCGGCGTTTGCCGCCGGGTTCGCCATCGGCCCCATCGTGGGCGGCCTGCTGCTGGAACGGTTCTGGTGGGGATCGGTTTTCCTGATCAACCTTCCCGTCATCGCCCTTTTCCTGATCTTCGCTCCGATTCTGCTCCGTGAGGTCCGTGCCACCCGACCGGGCCGTGTGGACGCGCTCAGCGTCGTGACCTCCGCAGCCGGCCTCCTGCTCATGATCTACGGTCTCAAGCATGCCGCGACCGAAGGGCTCTCCCCCACTGCCGTCCTGGCAGGACTGGGAGGGATTGCCCTCCTGGCGTGGTTCGCCGGCCGTCAGCGAAGCCTCGAGCACCCGTTGATGGACTTCTCGCTCTTTCGCGATCGTGTTTTCACGGTCGCGATCATCACCGGCTTGCTACCCCTGGCCGCATGGTCGGCAACCGCCTACCTGGCGGGCATCTACCTCCAGTCCGTCCTCGGACTACCCGTCCTGCATGCCGCACTCCTCGCTCTCCCGGGAGCGGTGGTACTCACCACGACGTGCATCGTCACACCCATGGTGGTTCACCGCATCGGCAAGCGGACCGCTCTGATCGCCTGCCATTTCTCCATCATCACCGGTCTCCTGCTGCTGCTTCCGATCACCATCACCGGCGGAGTGGGTTGGTATGTCGCCTCCACCATGGTCGCGGGCGTCGGGTACGGCATCTCCTTCGCCGTCGTCGCCGATACCGCTGTCGGCGCCGTACCCACGGAACGAGCCGGCTCGGCGGGAGCCATCGCGGAAACCAGTAACGAACTCGGCAACGCCCTCGGTATCGCGCTTCTCGGCTCGCTCGCCGCGCTGATCTTCCGGCTTCAGGGCCCCGACCTGGCCCCCACCCTCACCGAGACCCTTCAGCTTCCGAATTTGGCCCCCACGATCATCGAAGAGACAAAGTCGGCTTTTGTCACCGGCCTGCACGCAGCCGTGATCGTGGCCGGTCTCCTGCACGCGGCACTCGGGGTTCTCGCCCTCCGCTGGCTTCCCAAGTCGGCGACTCCGGAGGTCACCGGCGATGTCCTTCCCGACGACACGGTGGACCGGACGAAGACAATCGCCTGAAAAATATCGAATACCCGATCGACTGCCCCATGAAGTGCACCGGCGGTGATCCTCACGACCGAAAGCAGCGCGAGGAGAGCCGTCGTGTGTCGCTATATACAACCCCTCCTACGGATTTTCACCAACAGCTGGGCAGTGAGATTTTTCAGCCATATTCATCACCACGTCTCGTCGAGGACAAGGAGGGCGCTCGCGATGGCCCCCATGCGAATGGGCCACACCGAGCCAAAAGCTGACCCGTAAGTGCTGGTTACGAGTGAGACGATTTCACGATGACCGGTGTAATCACAGCATCGGAACCGTCCTGGACAGCCCCACTCGCCGGGCTGAACCCTCGACAGTTCGGCACCCCAACTTCACCCTGCGCCGGCTCGCCCCGCTGTTCGGCGTCTCAAGGCAACCATCAACCGGAGCGTCGACCACTTCGGGCCGACTATCGCGCTCCGATCACGTCGGCGGTATTGCAGGGACACCCTGCTTACGTGGACGGCGCCCCGGTCCCTCCTGACCATGTCATCGCTCAGCATTCCGGAAACCGCCGGTACTCCACCAACCACCACGTCGTCATCAACGCCGGCACCCGGTTCGTCGTCGCCGTCGGCCGACCGGTACCGGGCAACCGCCACGACTGCAGGGCCCGGAAGATCTCCGGGACCCGGGATGCCGTGGGCACCACACCCAGGGCGATCGCCGACGGCAACTACTGCGGTACCGGTCCGATTATCCAATAACGCCGTCGGCACAGAGGAGAGGAGCTGTCCGCCCGGAAGGAGGAACACAACACCTCTCACCGATGGCTACGCGTTCATGTCGAGCACACCTTCACCCGAATGAAAAGCTGAAATAGCCTGCGCGACTGCCGATACAGGGGGACGGTGTTCACCACTCCGTGCTTCGCATCACTCCCTCCACAACCTCGCCCTCACCGAGTGAGCAGCAAACGAGGGCGGTGTCAATTCGTTGAAGCAACGCCTTCGGTGAGGGCGCGTTGGAAGGCTTCTTGTGGGGTGAGGTAGCCGAGGCAGCGGCGGGGCTGGTTGTTGATCTCTTCGGCGACGGCGGTGAGGTAGGGCTGGTGGCCGGTGATCTCGGTGCCTTTGGGGAGGTAGCGGCGGATGATGCCGTTGGTGTTCTCGTTGGTGGGTCTCTGCCAGGGGCTGTGGGGGTCGGCGAAGTAGACATCGAGGCCGGTGGCGAGGGTGAGGGCGGCGTGGCGTCCCATCTCGGTGCCCTGGTCCCAGGTGAGGGACTTGCGGACCAACTGCGGCATTCCGTGGACCTGTTGGGTCAAGGCGGTGGCCAGTCCGTCGGCTTGTTTGCCGTCGGGCAGGGCGAGGATCATCAGGAAGCGGGTCGTGCGGTCCACCAGGGTGGCGGCGGCGCTTTTACCCTCTTTGCCGATGATGAGTCGGGTAGCGGGGACGCATTACTGTGTCCCCGCCCCCTCAGAACCGTGCAAGCAGCTTTCACCGCACACGGCTCAAGCAAGCCCCGAAGGCTCGCCGGCAGGCAAAAGTGCTGGACTTGTCATCGCGGCGGCTCCATTCCGACGGTGACAATGGGTGTGGAGGAGACGGAGTCGTTGACCGCCCGGCATGCTCCTGCTTGGGAACGCGATGTATTGCTTGGAGATCGCCTTCCGGATGACGACCCGCCACGCTTCCCATTCTTGTGGGCTTTGCGGCGGGTGGTCGGCGTGCAGCAAGAGTCCTCCGCAGATCGAGCAACGGCCGTGCTGTTCCTGTAGAAGGCGCACGGTCATGGCGTCGACTGGTAGAGAGGTTCCCTTGCGGCGCCGCTGAGCCCAATAGGGTTCCAGGGCAGGGTCGTCCGGGGACGACTTCCCCTTGACCAGTTGGTGCCGGACTATCTTCGTCCAGGAGAACTTGAGGAGGTAGGCGCCGCTGTCGCGGTCACCGAACACCCACCGGTCCATCCTGGCTTTGTTGAACCGGCCGAAGTACTTGGCGGATATCCAGTGCTTCGGCTTGTTCGGGTGGCTGTGCTTGGCCCACTTGTAAGCGAGCTTCCACATGTGATTGTCCAGCGCCGTAAAGATCTCACTGGACACCACCGTCCGGTAGTAGGCCGACCAACCCCGAACGATCGGGTTGATCTTCTTGAGTACCGCACCGGCATTGGCCCCTCGCAGGGCCGCCATTTCGGTGCTGAGCCGTTCCCGTATCCGTCTCTGAGCCGCTGTGCTTGGTTTGATCAGCAGTTTGCCGTGATAGCGGCGGACGTTGAACCCCAAGAAGTCGAATCCGCTCTCCGCGTGGACGATGCGTGTCTTGTCCTCGTGGAAAGCCAGTCCCCTGGGCGTCAGCCATGCAGCCAGCCGTTCTTTGACCTGCTCGGCCTGTTTACGGCTGGTGCACATCGCGACAAAGTCATCTGCGTATCGCACCAGCACGGGGCTGCCGCTTTGGGCACTTCCGGCATCTCTGCCGGTGGTGTAATAGCGGACCCCTGCGGCTTCCTCCATTCCATGCAGGGCCACATTGAAGAGCAACGGGCTGATCACCCCTCCTTGCGGAGTTCCCTCCTCGGTTGGGGCGAACCGACCGCGATCCACGACCCCGGCCTTCAGCCACTGTCGGACCAGCCCCCTGGCGGGGAAGGTACCGAGAGCGGCCATGAGACGGGTGTGGTCGATGCGGTCGAACGCCGCCGTCAGGTCTGCGTCGAGCACCCATGCACGCTGCGGGTTCTTCCCGTTGAGCGTGGAGTAGATGGCCCCGATCGCGTCGTGACAGCCGCGGCCGGGCCGAAAGCCGTACGACTTCGGCTCGAACCGCGCTTCCCACTCGGGTTCCAGTGCTCCCAGTGCCACAGCTTGCAGGCACCGGTCAACGATCACGGGAATTCCGAGTCCGCGCTTCTTCGTGGTCCCCGGTTTGGGGATGAACACCCGCTTGACGGGCTTGGGAATCCACGGTCGGACACGATGCTGGACCCAGTCGGCCAATGCGGCCTTGGACTGGGACAACAGCACGACCTTTCCGTCGACTCCCGCCGTCGCACGTCCAGCATTGATCTCCGTGACCCGCCGCACGCTCAAGAGCGTGTTTGAGCGGGAACGGAGCATCAACTTCTGTAGATTGCGGACCTTCTTGAGATCCCCTGCCTGCGATGCCGTGAAGATTCTCTGCCGCAGACGCCGTACGTCTTCCTCGACCCGCCGCCAGTCAATCGACGCCCAGTCCAAGTCTTCGCCCTCGGGTCCGTTCACCGGCGCGGAAGCAGCCGGAAGGGCCGAGGCCGCTCCGTCCGCCATCAGCATGGTGTCCAACTTGCCCCTCGGTTCCGTCGTCTTTGTTCAGCGATTCTGCACAGGCTCACCCGGCCCACGTCAGCACCCTTTCGGGTCCGGGCAGTGCACCCGTATCCGGACGGTTATGTGAGACGACCGGCGGAGGGGCCGGTCATGATGCATCACTTTCCCGTTTCCTTTCGGCTTCCGGCATTGGCTTGTTGGACCGTCCTGTTCCCGCTGGGGAGTTGAGCCTTCCTTGCGGTCGGCTGACCGGGCCGAAGCGGCCCGGACCCCAACGGGGTTTCCACGTTCCACACGAATGAGATACGACCGGGGTGGGTGCTCCCTTTACCCCGAGGCGGCGGTGTCCACCTGGCCGGAGTGACCTCTACCAGCCAGCGCCTGCCGCTTCTCAACGGATAGCCATGCACCCCACTCACGCATTCCATCGGCGGGGCTTGGGATCACGAGGCATCATCGGGAGTTCATATACTTCACCCGTCCGGTCTTCCCCTTGCCTGTAACTCCCGGATGGAACGGAAGTCCTTGGGCTTTCCCCTGAGCTTCGCACCACGCCGTTACCGGCATCGCACGTCAAGGGCGGGGACGGGTCATACGGACACGGACCCGTGACTGCACCTACGGTTTCATCAACCGCCTCTCCAATCGGTCAGTCCACTCAAATTCGTGCAACTTCGTGTCGCACGGTCGCCTTCCCAGTGTCCTGGGACCTGGCGGCCGAGGGCCTCTGCGGGGCGGTCGTGGATGGAACGCATGCCGATGATGCGGGCGCCGTTACCGGCGGCGGGTTTGCGCTTGGGGCCGCGGCGGGTGCGGCCCGAGGGCAGCAGGATGCCGTTCTTGGCCAGCTCGCCCTTGGGCAGGGCGTAGATCCACGTGTAGACGGCCTCGTGCGAGATCGTGTCGCCGCCGGCTGGGAGGGAACCTTCCATGAGACTCACGGTGGCGTCGGTGGCCTCCGGTTTCAAGCGGCCCGCGATCTGGTTGGGGCTGCGGCCGTGCCGCAGGTCCGCCAGCACACGCCGGCGCAGCATCATGTTCTGCTCCAAGAGCCGTTGTTGAGGACGCGAACGGCGCTGCGCGGCACGCTTGTGCGCGGCCACGGCCCGGTAGCCGCGCTGCGAGGAGTTCCGCCCGAGTTCCCGGCTGATCACCGACGGGTCGCGGTCCAGCCGCCGGGCAAGCTCTCGTACCCCTTCGTTCCGGGCCCGCCCGAGCGCGATCTCCTCACGGTCCGCCAACGTCAACGGCCTCCGACCGGCCACGAGCAACCCCTCTCACCTGCAATGTTGCTTCGAGACTATGACACCGCCTCGTGCTTCAGGAGGCGGGGAACCAGACCGAGAGGCGCTTGGCGATGACCGGGACATCGATGATGTCCTGCGCGACGTCCTCGACGAACGGTCCGGCGATGGAGGTGGGCGGCGGGGCGATACCGGGGCCGACGCCGTTGAACCGCAGGAAGACGCGCATGGCGAGCCAGGCGGTGCGCTTGTTGCCATCGATCAGCGCATGATTGCGGGCAACGGAGTGCAACAGGGCCGCCGCCTTGTCGTGCAACCCGGGATACAGCTCGGCCCCGAACACGTGGGTCCGGGGCCGTTCGATCGCCGACACCAAAAGCCCCATGTCCCGCACACTGTGCTCGGTACCGTTGACCGCGCGGGCGATAGCCAGGATCTCGTCGATCTGGAGGTAACGCACCTCGGTCACCTCAGGTAGTCCAGGATCTCCGCATCGCTGTCCATCAGCTCGGCCAGGACGTCATCGACCTTCAACTCGGCCCGATTCTGGGCCTCCCGGATCGCCTCGATGGCAAGCTCCTGCTTACTGCGGCCCTCGCGACGAGCACGCTCGGTGAGCTTCGCGTCGAGGTCGTCGGGAAGTCGAAGTGTCATCGCCATATACCGATGATACCTGTCTGGTATCTTGTCGGCACGGCGATGCCCGTGCCACCTCGGGCAACGTTCGCCCTGCCAGGACGCCGCGCCGGGTTCGCTGCACCGTGCGGCGCCGGACAGCCGAAATGATCACGTGGCCGACCGCGTGCGGGGCAGGGAGATCGATAACGATGAGGGCAGTCACGTGTTGCGGATCATCCACAGGGGCACCCGGGCCGGTGGTGACCCGGCGGTATGCCCGGACGATGCCGCCGGCGGGCCGCGACGCGGGCGGAAGCGAACAACGACGGTGTCACGAGCCGGGCCACAGGGCACAGTCGCACCCGAGAGCAGGCGACCGGGGCGCCGGCGAGACGGGGAATGACTCTGTCGGGGATCTTGGAGTTCTCGGGACAAGGGCTGTCTGCGGTTGGAAAACTTCGGGCGGTCCTGCGTGGTTCCGTCCTCCTGAGGTGATCAGTGTCCGTTCGTCCCCGGTCCGGTGTAGTAGTTCCCGAGCTCACAGCTCGGATGGCGCGGGCGAGCAACCCCCGTGGCACCACGGCGATGTGGGTACGTGATCACCTTGACGGGCTCTGGGACGATGAGGACTTCGTCTCCTGGTATCCGCGCGATGGCCGCCCCGGACTCTCGCCGGCACAGCCGGCCATGGTCTGTGTTCTTCAGTTCTTACTGAACCTCTCCGACCGGCAGGCGGCCGAGGCGGTGCGATGCAGGATCGACTTCAAGTACGCCCTGGCTCTGGAGCTGGACGACCCGGGGTTCCATCACAGCGTGCTGACGGACTTCCGTGATCGTCTGTGCGAGGACGATCGCGCGGACCAGCTGCTCTCTCTGTCGCTGGAGCGGATGCGGGCAGCCGGCATGGTCACCGAGCGCGGGAGACAGCGCAGCGACTCCACCCGGGTCCTGGCTGCCGCGCGGGACCTCACCCGTCTGGAGCTGGTCCTGGAAGCAGTACGCGCAACGTTGGAGGAAACCGCCCAGCGGGCACCCGACATCCTGGACGGGCTGGTGGATGCCGAGTGGGCCACCCGCTACGGACGTCCGGTGCGGCTTCCCAGCCGGCCGACTCACCCCGTCACCCGGCTCAAACAGGCAGGAGCAGACGCCCACGGACTCCTGCAGCGACTGCCGCCTCACCAGCGCGGTCCTCGCGCGGAAGCGCTACGGCAGATCATGGTGCAGAACTTCCTCCTCGACGCCCGCGGCAGACTACGTCCACGTACCGAGAAGGACGGACAGCCCAAAGGAGCCATGCGGATCGTCACGCCCTACGACCGTGACGCCCGCCGGGCTATCCGGGGCAATACCCGCTGGAGCGGCTACCTCGTCCATGTCACCGAGACCTGCGGAACCGACGACGCCCGGGCCAACCCGATCACGGACATCGCCACCACCGAGCCGACCCGGGACACCGAGGCCCTCCCCGGCATCCACACCCGGCTGAGTGCCCGCGAGCTGCTGCCCCGGCAGCACCTGCTCGACGGCGGCTACCTCTCCGTGGCGCTGCTGCACCGCTCCCTCCGCGACCACCGCGTCGAACTCGTCGGCCCCGTGAAAGCCGGCGGCGCCCGGCAGAGCAAGGAACAGTCCGGCTTCACCCGGGACGACTTCTCCATCGACTTCGACCAGCGCCAGGTCACCTGCCCCAACGGCGAGACCAGCCACATCTGGCTCGAGCCACCGGCCATGGCGCCCCACACCGTGGCCCGGTTCCGCCCGCACCAGTGCGACCCGTGCCCCGACCGGTCTGCCTGCACCCGCGGCACCGCCGCCCGCACCGTGAACTTCCTCCCCCGCCCCCTCCACGAGCTCCAGGCCCGGAACCGCACAGACCAGGAAGACACCCGGTGGAAACGGCTCTACGCCACCCGGTCCGGCGTCGAAGGCACCATCTGCGAGTTCATCAACGGACACCAGGCCCGACGCAGCCGCTACCACGGCATCCGCAAAACACACGTACAGCACATCCTGACCGGCATCGCGATCAACATCGAACGCCTCGCCTCACGCACGACTCGACACCCCCACCGCCCTCGCGCACCCACGACCTTCCAGGAGTACCTCAACACCCGCGGTCTGACCTGGGAATGCTGGTGGCGACAAGGCAAATGAGGTCACGCCCAAGATCCCCGACAGAGTCGCTCGGTGATCCGCCGGGATGGGGGGCGGGAGCCGGTGACGTCGGAGGGTTCGGCATATCCGTAGGCACCGCCCACGCCTATACCACCGCCGTCGTGCGGCTCCTCGCCGGCCGGGCGCCGGGCCTGCTCAAGACCCTGCGCGAGCACGACCCGGACTACGTGCTCCTGGACGGCACCCTCAGCGAGTGCGGCCGCCCGGGCGACGGACGCGCCGATTACTCCCACAAGCATCGGCGCCACGGCGTGAACGTGCAGGTCGTCACTGATCCCGAAGGTCAGCTTCTGTGGATCTTCGCCGGCCTTGCCGGGCCGTGCTCACGATCCGACCGCCGCACGCACCCACAGCATCATCCGAATTTGGGAACGCCAGGGCGTCCCGATCGTCGCCGAACCCGCCTACATCGGCGCCGGCTCCCCGGGTCACTACCGTCATCCGCCGCCCGCCCAACGGCGAACTGTCGCCGACCGAACGGACGCTGAACCGGGCACTCACCCGGGCCCGCACTCCTGTCGAACGAGGCGTCGCCCGCCTGAAGTCCTGGCGGATCTTCCGCCGGAGCCGCTGCAGCCCGGACCGCATGACGGACATCGCCGCAGCCATCCTCACCCTGGAGAGCCAACACTGAAAATGCTCCGTCACTTTTCGGTGTCTCACTCATACCATGTCAACGAGTAACACACCGAAAAGCGACGGAGCAATATTTGCGAAACTTCAAGAACCCCGACAGGGTCGCCCTCTGCGAACTTTACACTCAAGGAGACCCAAAACAGGCGGGGTTCTCATCATTTGATGAGAACCCCGCTTAACCCGCTTGTCCAATGACAGCCGTATCAGTTTTACCGGCTACACCCAGCATGCATACGCAAGGGCACCCCAGTAAAATCTCCAGAATTTAAAAATCAGTTCCTTTACGCTCCTTGATGAGCTCCCCATAGGCAACCTTCAAGGAACTGATGTATTCACGCAGGCGCGAATAAACATCCTCGTCCGACAACTTACTCAGACCTTCCTCCACAAGGCGAAAACCCTCATCTACCACTTCTTCGGCGTGGCGAATCTCATGTGGCTCATCGGCTCCCAGGAACCCAGTCAATGCTGCTTCGAGGAAATCCACCTCAATGCGAAGATCTTGCATTTCTTCCGATTGACCCAGACCTACGTGCTCTTCAAACCATGGCCCTTTCGAGAGTGAATTTTCAAGCCGTGACACACGTCTCTTCCGCCACATGTCTTCCTTCTACCAAAATGTTTGTCAGCGAGTAAGGCCTGGATTGAGCTTCCCTCCTGGACTACCTCGATGATTACGCTTCGTCCCTCGAACATTTCTCAAGTGACTTTGCGCTGCCCTGTGATAGCTCTTGGCAGAGCCATATTTTTTACCATGCCTTTTGTAATGATACACGAAGGAGCGCGCCGAGTTTTTGAAACTTCCACGCTGGAATGTCCTACCGACACCATAAGCAGTTTTCCGACGGCGGGTCACATAGAGAGCCGCCCTCATGCTGCGCGTCTTATTTACCGTACTGTAAAGCCGATAGGCACGCATCCCCCAAGCAACAGCCCCCACGCCGGGAATAAACCCTGCCGCCGTTAGCCCAATTTCCCACTTGTATTTCCAGGCAAGGCGGCCGGTAGCTTTAACTCCTCGCTTGACCGCATTCCAGGCTTTTCCCCATACCTTGCCGTCAAGGTCGTACTGGTTGATGGGGTCGCCGGGATAGCCGTAGAGGTTGTCGCCGCCTCCGTAGACGGGGTCGATGGACAGGAAGCGTCCGGTGTGCGGATTGTAGAGGCGCACGCCCATGAGGGTGAGGCCGGTGAGGGTCTCGGCGGAGCGTTGTTTGGCCCCCAGCCAACCGTAGCGGGTGGGTTCCTGGCCGGTGCGGGGGTTGCCGTACTCGTCGTGGTCCAGGACCACCGGGGCCTGGCCTGCGGTGAGCGGGAGCTGGAGTGCGACGTCTCCGTGGATGTTGGTGACCTGGAGAACCGTGTCGCCGCTCGCGCCGGTGGTCGCCGCGAGGTCGCCGGAGGCGGAGTCGACGTTGCGGGTCACCTCGCCGGTGGTGGTGTTCTCCACGATCCAGCTGGGGTTGTCGCCGTCGCCGCTGTAGTGGTTGCGCTTGGACGCGGCCTGTGTCCAGGTGCCCCCGGTGTTGGTCTCCACGCTCCAGGCGCGGAAGCGGTGGTCGGCATCGAGGGTCCAGGTCTGGCGCTTGCCGTCGGCGGTCTGCCGGTGGACCAGGTCATTGGCGTGGTAGGCGATGGTGCCGTGACCGGGGGCCGTGGTGGTGCGGCCGAGGGCGTCGTAGACGTGGCCGGAGGTTGTGAGGCGGTCGGCGGTGTCGTAGGTGTAGGAGGTGGTGGTGCCTGCGCTGGTGGGGCAGGCGTCGCCGGGAAGGCCGGTGGCGGTGCGCAGGGAGGTGCGGTTGGTGCGCTGGTCGAAGGTGTAGGTGCGTCGGGTGCAGATGGTCTCGGTGGTGTCCTCGACCTCGGTCAGGCGGCCGAGTTTGTCGTAGCGGTAGTGCTGGGCGGACCAGCCTGCGTGGGTGACGACCTGGCTGTGGATGTTCTCGGTGACGGTGTCGCTGTAGAGGACGGTGCCGTCGCTGTCGCGGGTGTACTCGCGTTCCAGGATCGAGCCGTCGGGGTTGGTGGTCTCCCGCACCGTGTAGCCGCCGGGCAGCTTCTCGGTTCTGGGTTTGCCGTCCGCATCGTAGGTGGCCCGGAAGGTGCCGGCGACGGAGTCGGTGGTGCCGGTGGCCAGGCCGCGGGGGTCGATGGTGTGGTCGTAGGTGTGGGTGACGGTGGACGGAACGCTGTCGGTGACGCGGACCGGCCGGTCCAGCAGGTCGTAGTGGGTGCGGGTGGTGCCGCCGTCGGCATCGGTGTAGGAGATCTCCCGGCCGAGCTTGTCGTAGGCCTTGGTGATGGTGCCGCCGGTGGGTGAGACGGTGCGGACGGCTTGGCCGGTGGCCGGGTCGTACTCGGTGGTGGTCGCCGGTACGGCCGTGCCGAGCCCACCGGTGGTGCTCACGGTTACCGGGCGGCCCGCGCCGTCATGGGTCGTGGTGGTGGTGCGGGTGACGCTGTTGGCGGTCTCGGTGACCTTGGCCCTGGCACCCCACCAGTTGTACTCGGTGACGGTGGTGGGCAGTTGGGTCGGGTGCGAGCCACCGCCGGTGATGGGGCCTCCGGGCCCCGTGGAGCAGAGCAGGTCGGCCCATTCGGGGCGCCCGGCACAGGTGCCGGTGCCGGTGGCGGACCAGTAGGTCGTCACCCGGGTGAGGGCGTCCGATCCGTTGCCGCCCGGACGGATCTCCTTGGTCACCCTTCCCTGATCGTCATATTCGGTTCGGGTGGTGACCGCCAGACCGCCGGGGTCATTGATCGTTTGGACCGGCATGCCCTTGACCCAGTCGTACACCGTCTGGCTCACCCGGGTCTCGGCATGGACACCTGGGTGTTCCCGTACCCAGGCGCCCGTGGTGACCTTGGTGACCTGGTCCTTGACGGTGGCGGTGCCGTTGGTGGGCCGTCCGGTGTCGTATTCGTTGACCGTCCAGGTGCGGGCGGACACGGAGGTGCCGGCGGGAACCAGGGTGGTGGTGCCCTGGGTCAGATTCGCGGTGTTGATCGACACCGCGCACGTGCGGGCCGAGGAGGGGGCGAGCACACAGGTCCGAGCCCCGTGGATCGAGGCAGGGCGGGTCCCGGGATGCACGTCCTGTCCGATGCGAACGGCCTGCCCCTCGTGGTCGCCGTCTCAAGTGGTAACACCACGACAGCCAAGGGTTGAAGCCGATCCCGGTCGGTCTCCCATCAGAGCACGACCCCGAATGCGGCCGCCACCACCGCCCCGGGCGGGTTCATGCGGACAAGGCCCACGACATCCCCGACCCGGGCCGATGGATGCGCGGCAAACGCCTGGCCGTTCGTATCGCACGCAAGGGCGTAGAGAGTTCCCAACGACTCGGACGACAGCGGTGGAAGATCGAGAGGACCATCGCCCGGCTCGTCGGTTACCGCCCTCTGTCCCCGCGCGACGAACGGCATTCCCGCAACCACCCGGCCTTCCTCGGCCTGGCCGCCGCACTCGTCTACTACAAACGCCTACATCGACATAGAACACACCCTAAATTCAATAACCAAGCACAGGAACAAAGAAATTCCCTACAGTCCAATATGCTTCGCAAATCGCACTGGCCAGATTGAGCAAAAAATAACAAGAATTGCGACTCCGACCAGATAGGGAATAGCCCACTGAGGGCTGAATACGGCCGACACGAGGGAGGAGAGTTCCACCCCGGTTATTCCACCCCCCAGGAGAAAAATCAGAAGCATTACCAGCATCGACTCCGCCAACCAAGTGATAAGCCAGATAGCTCGGTCACCGAAAGAGAGTTGATCTTCATTAAAGCTCATTCCGCTCAACCCCACCACTTTCCTGCCAGGAACAAACTGCACAAAAATATACAAAAAGAAAGCCACTACCGTCAGCCAGTGCAGGTGATTCACACCCTCATCAAAAAATCCACCACCTCTGACGGCCGCCCCCGCCAGCACAAAAGAAAAAAAGAGCCACGAGGCCCGCAGGGAGAAACCTATCTTCACCCACGCACCATAGGCAAAGGGATCCGCACCCACATTAAACTCCACAAAAAGTCAGGTAATTAAATTGCCGTGGGGGCACTGCCCATAACAGCGCCCCCACAAGCCCGATAAGCCAAGCGTTAACTTCGGCTCATCCTCCAACACCGCTTCCCTCGGGCAGAGGCCCCCAAACTCAAACCTCCTGCCACCAATCCTGCGCCAACCTGGGCATTCCTATTGCTCCAGTGCATCGACCCAGATCCTAGCAGGTAACCACCCACCAAACAGCCTGTGTGTCGGAGTCCAGCAGAAGCACGAGAACGCGTGGTCCTACTGAAGTAGCGAGTGGTGAACTTGGTGCGCGGAGCGGCATGTCGCCCGCGACGCATGGAGCGACCCCACTTGTATCCACGATAGGCGTATTTTGCCGCCTTGTAGGCTTTTTTGCAGTATCGGAAACACGCTACCGCTGCGCGTACTCCGAAAACCACCAAAGGCACCCATTCACCATTGACATCGGGACGGTTGATGGGGTCGGCAACTCCGAACTCATAGGCGTTGTGGCTGCCACCGCGGACCGGGTCGATGGACAGGAAGCGTCCGGTTCGCGGGTCGTAGACTCGGGCGCCCATCAGCATCAGGCCGCCACCAGCTTCGGCGGAGCGTCGTTTGGCTCCCAGCCATCCGTATCGGACGGCGGGCTGCTCGGTGCGCGGGTTGCCGTATTCGTCGAAGTCGAGCACCACCGGAGCCGCGCCTGCCGCCAAGGGGAGTTGTACAGCTACATCCCCATGGATAGTGGCGACTTGAAGGACGACATCACCGGTGGTGCCGGTGGTGGCCGCCAAATCGCCACTGGCGGATTCGACATTGCGGGTTACCTCGCCGGTGGCGGTGTTCTCCACGATCCAGCGGGGGTTGTCGCCGTCGCCGGCGTAGTGGTTGCGCTTGGATACGGTCTGTGTCCAGGTACCGCTGCTGTTGGATTCGACTGTCCAGGTGCGGTAGCGCAGGGCGGAGTCGAGGGTCCAGGTCTGACGCTCACTTCCACTGGTGATGCGGCGAGCGAAATCGTTGGTGTAGTAGGCGACACTGCTGCCGGGAACAGCGGTGGTGCGGCCGAAGCCGTCATAGGTGTAGCCGCTGCCGGTGATCCTGTCAGCGCTGTCGTAGCCGTACGTGGTGGTGGTTCCACCGCTGTTCGGGCAGTCCTCACCGGGGTTGCCGGTGGCGGTTCGCAGAGCGGTGCGGTTGGTGCGTTGATCGAAGGTGTAGGTACGCCGGGTGCAGATGGTCCGGGCGGTGTCCTCGACTTCGGTCAGACGGCCAACCCGGTCGTAGCGATACCGTTGTGAGGACCAGCCGGCGTGCTCGGCCACCTGACCGTGGACGGTGACGGTGACGGTGTCGGTGTAGACGACGGCGCCATCGCTGTCGCGGGTGTATACCCGCTCGGTGACGGATCCCTCGGGGTCGGAGTGCTCGGTGAGGGTGTAGCCGCCGGGTAGCTTCTCGGTTCGGGGTTTGCCGTCCGCATCGTAGGTGGCCCGGAAGGTGCCGGCGACGGAGTCGGTGGTGCCGGTGGCCAGGCCGCGGGGGTCGATGGTGTGGTCGTAGGTGTGGGTGACGGTGGACGGAACGCTGTCGGTGATGCGGACCGGCCGGTCCAGCAGGTCGTAGTGGGTGCGGGTGGTGCCTGCGTTGGCATCGGTGTAGGAGATCTCCCGGCCGAGCTTGTCGTAGGCCTTGGTGATGGTGCCGCCGGCAGTGGAGACGTGGCGCGTCTCCTTACCGTTGGCCGGATCGTACTCGGTGGTGACCTCCGGGATTGCCGTGCCGGGGCCTGTGATGGTTTCCCTGGTCTTGCGGCCTGCTCCGTCATGGGTGGTGACGGTGGTGCGGGTCACGCCGTTAGCGGTTTCGGTGACTTTGGCGGTGTTGCCCCACCAGTCGTATTCCTTGGTTTGGGTGGGCATCTCCACGGGGTTGGAGCCCCCGCCGGTTGCCTGACCGGCGGGGCCGGTGGCGCACACCTGGTCGGCCCACTCCGGGCGTCCAGCGCAGGCACCGGTGCCGGTCGCGGTCCAGTAGCGGGTGGTGTGGGTGGTCACCGAGGTGTCGGAGCCACCGGGCACAGTGACCTTCACCTCTCGACCCTGGTCGTCGTACTCCTTGCGGGTGGCCAGACGCAGGCCGTCGGGGTCCTCAACGGTCTCCACGGGAAGACCGCGCACCCAGTCGTACACCGTGCTCTTGGACTTCACTTCACCGAACGCGGTGGGGTGTTCGCGTACCCGCGCACCCACATCACTCCGGGTGATCTGATCTCGAACGGTGGCGGTGCCGTTGGTGGGCCGGCCCTGGTCGAACGTGTTGATCGTCCACTTACGGGCCACCACCGAGGTACGTGCAGGTACGAGGACCGTCGAGCCATCCTTGAGATCCTCGGAGAGGTCGACGCGTCGCAGCGGGCCGAACTCCTCGAGTTTGCGAACTCCGTTCTCGTTGAACACCGAGCGGGTGGACAGCAGTTCGGCCCGCTCGGCAGTGGGCAGTGCGGCAATCCCGAGATGCGCCAGTTGGGCTCGCTCTGCAGCTGTGCCACCGAGCGCCAGGGCACGGTTGGCGGCGGTCAGTTCCCGGACGGCATTGCCGAAGCGATCGGTCTCGGCGGTGGTGACATGTCCACCGGGCTCCACCTTGTTGACCTGCCGGGCGGAGACGCCGAGGTAGGTGAGGGTGGCGCGGCGGTAGTCCGCAGCCGTCAGGTTTTCCCCGGTGTGGGAGGTGGGCAGGGTGTCGGCGGGGAAGATGGCGGTGGCGTCGGTGGGGGCGTCGGTCTGTCCCCAGGCCGCGACATGGGTGGTGCCCATGGCGTACGGGGCCTTGCTGCCGGTTAGCGGCACGTCGTAGACCACGCTGGTGACGGCCTCGCCCTGGACCTCATCGGCGGTGCCCTGCTTGAGTGCCGGGCGGGTGGCCTTCAGGAGCATGCCCTCGCCGGCCGTGGCGGTGTTGCCGACCCGGCCGTAGGTGAGGGTCCAGGGCAGTTCGCCGGGCGAGGTCACGCGGGTGACGCGGCCGGCCTCGTCATAGGCGTAGGCGGTCTTCAGAGCCGGGGTGATCAGTGGGTCCCAGGTCTCGCAAAGGCGTCCTTCGTTGTCGTAGCGGTAGGTCTGGACCGTTCTGGCGGTGGCGGTGGCGGCGCCGGGTTCGGTGGACCACAGCCGGATCTCCTTCACCCGCCCGGTGTAGTCGCCGAGGGCGTCGGCGGTGGCGGTGGTGGAGTTGGCGTAGACGAATTCCAGTGCGCGGCAGCCCTTGGTGGAGGGGGTGGAGGTGCAGGTGGCCGCGTTCACCGCCGAGGTGGGGGCGATCACCCGCTTCGGGCGTGCCAGTTTCGTGCCGGCGACGGTGACCGTCTCGGAGACGATGGTGGTGGTGGAGTTGGCCAGGCCGTTGATCAGAGAGCTGGAAACCACCCAGGTCTCGGAAGTGGGATCCGGTTTGGTGAACTCGGTGACCGTTCCCTCTTCATCGGTCAGCGTGAAGCTGCCCGATGTGCTGCCGGTGAGAACGAGTTCCTCCGAGCCGGGTTCGGGTATCCAATTACTCTTCGCCGCATTGGCGGTGAAATGGATTTCGTCGCCTTCAGTGGTGACCACACTCACCGCTGTGGTGCTGGAGACCCTTACATGGCTGTAGTCGGAATCGGAGAGCTCGGCCACCGTACCGGCGACCCATTCGGGGCCGAAGATCGCGACCTGGCCCTCCTGCTTGCCGCCCTTGTCGGGAGTTCGCGAGGAGGCGGTGCGCGTCACCGTGAGGTCCCAGTGGGACAAATCCTCTTCCGAGATGGTGTAGTCGCCGGTCAGGAGGTTGACGCTACCCGGTCCGACGCTCTCGACGGCGGCGCCGGAGGCATTGCGGTCGACGACGACGGTGAGGGGTTCGGTGTGGCCGGTGGCGTTGTTGGGGCCGGTGAAGTCGGCTTTGATCTGGATGGCGCCGTCGGGGTCGACGGTGGTGGTGGCGTCCCAGATCAGGCGGGCGTTGCGTCCGCCGGCCATGGGGACGGGCCAGGCCTGGAGGGGGTTGTCGCCGGTGGTGATGTGGGCCGGGGGGATGGGTTGCCAGGGGTCGGCTTCGGAGCGTCGCCAGGAGAAGGTGACGTTGTTGTAGGCGGCGGCGTCCGCGTCGGCGATCAGGGCGATGCGGCGTGCGGTGCGTTCGCCCTCGGCGGGTTGGGTGAAGCCGCCGGGGCCGGCGTGGAAGGTGTATTCGGTGGCGTCGGATGTGTTGTCGGCCTTGTCGACGGCGCGGACCTGGAGGGTGTGGGTGCCGTCGCGGTCGGGGGTGATGGTGATGTTCTTGGCGCCGGAGGTGCCGTTTGTCTGGTGTTTGGTCCAGCTCACGCCGTCCAGGGACCATTCCAGCCAGTGGTGGTCGGTGCCGGTGGGCGGGGTGACGCGGAAGACGCCCGACTGACCCTTGCCCTTGACCCATTGTCCGGTGGGGTAGTCGGTGGAGGTGATGGTGGGTGGGGCGTTGGGGGCCTGGGTGTCGACGGTGAAGAATTTCCAGGCCGACCAGCCGAGGTTGTAGTGGGTTCCGTCGTAGGGGGAGGTGCGGAACTTGTAGCGCTTGCCGTGGGTCAGGAGGTTGGCGGGGACCTTCACCTCGGCGGGGGTGCCGGAGTTCACCCGGGGTGAGACGAGGTAGGTGCCGATCTGGGCGTCGGTGACGGCGTCACGGATGTCGAAGGTGCCGTTGACCTTGTCGCCGTCGGCGTCGATGAAGGTGTCGCGCAGGGTGGGGGTGGTGGTGTTGACCACGTACTCCCCGCTGTAGGAGAAGTACGGGGGTCCGGCTTCCTGCTGGGTGCCGGTGCGCGGGCGGTAGTTGTAGGTGACCGTCAGGCGCGGGGGGTTGGAGGCGGCGTTGGCCGAGCGGACCTGCTTCCACTGCGAGGTGGCCGAGGAGGGGGCGCGCAGTCCCATGTGGCCGCGGGTGGCCTTGGCCGAGGCCCACACCTGCACCAGGTCGGTGACGTTCGCGGTGATCCAGGCGGGTCCGCCGCAGTTGGCGCGGCCGGCCGTTTGGGTGGAGGAGGCGTACTGCTGGATCCACTGGGGCTGGTTGGTCCAGCGGGTGGCGGTGGAGGCGGCTCCGGTCTCCCACACCGTCCACTGCGCGGGCGCGCAGTCGGTGTTGCCCGAGTGCGTGTTGTACAGGCGCAGTTGGGCGGAGGAGACCAGTGCGTCGCGGATGGGTGAGGTGTCCCAGGTGATGAAGGACCGCGACCAGCGTTCGGTGCCGTCGGGGTTGGTGGTGCCGGGGTTGCCGATGTGCAGTTCGGTGTTGGTGGACCAGTCGGTGGTGTCGCCCTGTTTGACCAGGGTGTCGAAGACGTTCCCCAGGTTGCCGGTGGAGGGGTCGATGGTGACGGGGTAGAGGGTGTCGGGGTCGGTGAGGAAGTCGATGTCGGGGGTCAGGACCAGCTCGACCTCCTCGCCCTCGCCGCGGACCTCCATGTCCACCGCCACCACCTTGGCGTGGTCACCGGAGACCGGGTCGACGGTGGCGTCCCACATCACCGGGGCGGGCATGACCGCCCGCTCCTCCCCCGTCTCGGGGTCGGTGAACAGGATGCTGCCGTCGCTTTGCGGTTCGATGTTCAGTCCGGCGCTCTTCAGCGGCAGGGTGTAGGAGTACTCCTTCACCTCGGGGCGTTCGGTGAGCTGGACGTACTGCTCGAAGCCGGTGCGGGTGGCCTCCACCAGCAGATCGGCGCCGGGCAGGGCCTCGGGGTAGCGGGCGATGGTGTCGTCCTCGCCCTCGATGACCGGCTCGGGCAGCCCGCCCTTCCAGCGCAGCGTCAACCGCTCATCGCCCGAGCCCAGACGCAGCAGATCCCGGGCCGGGGCCTGCTCGGCCTCCTCCAGGGAGCCGGCCGGGGTGCCGGCCTCACCGGCGAGCATCAAGCCGGCCGGGTGGGCACGGGCGGTGAGATTGCCGTCCTTGCGCTCGGTCAGGGACACATCCACCTCCCGCCACTGCCCCTCCTCGTCCTCTAAGCGGACGGGGCCGGCGAACAGGTCGGTGGTCAGCGAGCCGTCGGCGTTCACCCAGGTGGTGGAGGTCTCCGTGCGCTCCGAGAGCGCCTCGACCCGGTGCCCGGCGAGTTTGGCGGCCACCTTCGCGGAGGGGATGTCGGCGGCCTCGGTGACCTTCGCGTCATCGCTCTGCGTCGGGGCCGCCTCGCGGGAGGCCGGGCCGCTGAGTGCGACGGCCTGTCCGCTGCCGCCCGCCAGCACCGCCGTCTCGATCGCCAACAACAACGCCGCGCCCAGGGCCAGACGCGGCAACAGCCGCCGGCCGCCCGACAACGGGAACGAGGAACCGCGCCAGGCGGCGCCGTCCTCGATGGGATTTCGACCGCGTGGTGTGCGGTCGGGGCGAGAGGTAGTCATCTCTACCCGTTCTCCTGCCTACTTGATGGATGCAGTGTGTGGCATCCGTGCGGCATGAAAGTAGCCCGGAAGAAAAGACGGGAAAGCACGATAATCCGACCGACACGGACAGCTAAACCCTGATTCCCCTCTGTCGCGAACATCACACTGGGACAGAAGTCATCACACAACGTGCTGGTGAACGATGTTCGATCAACGATCCGTCACCACCCCGTTACCTTTCTCGTGGCCCCGAAACGGGGCGCCTGGCCCCCGGGCCCGGTATGGCTGTTTGCCCCCTGTCGAAGGGATGACCTGGGGGGTGTTGCCGCCGGGTCTCGGGGCACCGCTTGACCG
>NZ_JAJUWS010000010.1 GCF_021390475.1 Streptomyces sp. ST2-7A | reverse complement strand
TCCGCGACGGCACCCTCTACGAATCCCGGACACCGAAGAACATCGAACTCGCTGCATAACCCCAACAGCCCCGAACCACCCCAAACCCGACAGCAATGCCTTGACGAAAGACATAGAGGCACCCCCCGCACCGTCGTGCCCGCCGGGTGTGTCCGGCCCGCCGTACTCGTCCGTTGTACGGTGCGACCGGCGGCGCCGGGTCGGCCGGCGCGTCGCGGCACGAGGACGAGGCGGAGGACGGGCCATGGGCACGCGCACGGCGGTGGTGACCGGGGCGAGCAGCGGGATCGGGGCGGCGACCGCGCGGCGGCTGGCGGCCGAGGGGTACCGGGTGGTGCTCACCGCCCGCCGGGCCGACCGGATCGAGGAGTTGGCGGCGGAGTTGAACCGCTCCGGCGGGGAGGCCGAGGCGTATCCGCTGGACGTCACCGACCGGGCGGCGGTGGACGTCTTCGCCGAGCACCTCGGTGGGCAGTGCCGGGTGCTGGTCAACAACGCGGGCGGTGCCTTCGGCCTGGACCCGGTGGCCTCCGGCGACCCGGCGGACTGGCGGGCGATGTACGAGGTGAACGTGTTGGGCACGCTGCACCTGACCCAGGCGCTGCTGCCGGCGCTGATCGCCTCCGGCGACGGCACGGTGGTGGTGGTCACCTCCACCGCCGGGCACGCCCCCTACGAGGGCGGCGCGGGGTACGTGGCGGCCAAGCACGCCGAGCACGTGTTGGCGCGGACCCTGCGGCTGGAGATCGTGGCGGAGCCGGTGCGGGTGATCGAGATCGCGCCGGGGATGGTGCACACCGAGGAGTTCTCGCTGACCCGGTTCCGGGGCGACGCGGAGCGGGCGGGGAAGGTCTACCGGGGGGTGGCGAACCCGCTGACGGCGGAGGACGTCGCGGACACCATCGGGTGGGCGGTGACGCGGCCGTCGCACGTGAACGTGGACCTGTTGGTGGTGCGACCGAGGGCGCAGGCGTCGAACGAGAAGGTGCACCGGGAGGGCTGACCCCGCGGCGGGCGGCCCGCCCCCGGAACGGGAGCGGGTCGGGCACGACCGGCTGTCGTGCCCGACCCCTGTGGGGGTGCTCCGTTGTGGTCTGCGGGGTGCCCGTCGTTCCCCGGGGCGGGGACGGTCGGCGGGCGCCCGGTCGCCCGGGGCCGGAGCCCCGGGGAACGACGGGCCTACGGGATGGTGAGCGTCGCCGTGGCGGTGTCGCTCAGCCCGTTGCCGTCGGTGACGGTCAGGGTGATGGTCCAGGTCCCCCGGGTGTAGATCCTGCTGACGGTCGCGCCCTCGGCGCCGGTGCCGTCCCCGAGGTCCCAGCGGTAGGTGGCGATCGGGCTGTCACCGGCGGTGGAGCCGGTGCCGTTGATCGAGCACAGGTGGAAGAACAGGTAGTTGGTGCAGGTGCCGGCGATCCGGGCGGTCGGCCCCTGCTGCGCGGGGGCGCCGACGTTCACGGTCACCGACGTGGAGGCGGAGGCGCCGGTGGAGTCGGTGACGGTCAGCGTGACCGGGTACGAGCCGGCGGAGGCGTAGGTGTGCTCGGTGACGGCGCCCGTTCCGTCGGCGCCGTCACCGAGGTCCCAGGCCCAGCCGGTGATCGAACCGGTGGGGGAGGTGGAGCCGCCGCCGTCGAAGGCGCAGCTCAGGGTGGTGTCGTCACAGCTGTGCGAGATCACGGCCGTCGGCTGCCCGCCCGAACCGCCGCCGGGCACCTGGAGCAGCTTGTTCGGTGTGCCGGAGCCGGGATTGCCGATGACGCCGGGCACCGCGAGGGAGTCGAGGGTGTTCCACACCTGCGCGGGGGAGGCGCCGGGGGCGTCGGCGAGCACGAGGGCGGCGGCGCCGGCCACGTGCGGGGAGGCCATCGAGGTGCCGGAGATGGTGTTGGTGGCGCCGTCGCCGGTGTGCCAGGGGGCGGTGATGGCCTGGCCGGGGGCGAAGAGGTCGACGACCGGTCCGTAGCTGGAGGACGCGGCGCGGTTGTCGGCGTTGGTGCTCGAGGCGACCGTGATCGCCTCGGCGACCCGGGCGGGGGAGGAGTTGCCGGCGTTGTTGTTGCTGTTGCCGGCGGCGACGACGTAGGTGACGCCGGAGGCGATGGAGTCGCGCACGGCCTGGTCGAGGGCGGCGTTGGCGCCGCCGCCCAGGCTCATGTTGGCGACCGAGGGGCCGGAGGCGTTGGCGGTCACCCAGTCGATGCCGTCGATGACGCCCTGCGTGGTGCCGGAACCGGAGTTGTTCAGCACCCGCACCGAGACCAGATCCGCCTTCTTGGCGACGCCGTGGGCGGTGCCCGCGACGGTGCCGGCGACGTGCGTGCCGTGGCCGTTGCCGTCGGAGCCGTTGCCGCCGAAGGCGTCGAAGCCGAAGCTCGCCCGGCCGCCGAAGTCGGTGTGCGTGTACCGGACGCCGGTGTCGAGGATGTAGACGGTCACGCCCTCCCCGGCGTGCGCGGGGTAGGTGTAGGAGTTGTCCAGCGGCAGGGCCGGCTGGTCGATGCGGTCCAGACCCCAGGACGGCGGGTTGGGCTGCGTCTCGGTGAACAGCGAGACGGTCTCGTCCTGCACGACCTTCTCGACCAGCGGGTCGGCGGCCAGCTCCAGGGCCTGTGCCTCGGTGGCCTCGACGGCGATGCCGTTGAGGACGGCGTCCCAGGCGCTGGTGATCTCGACGCCGTAGCGGTCGGCGAGTTCACCGGCCGCCGGCGAGTCGGCCTCGATGGAGTCGTCGAGCAGGGCGATGTAGCTGCCGTCGATCGCCCCGGGCTCCCCGGCGTTCTCGATGACGGCGGTGGGGTCGGGAGCGGGGGTGGGGGCGGCGTGGGCGGGGAGTGCGATACCCGTGCCGAGCGCGAGGACGGCGATCGTGGCCGCCGCCGCGATGCCCGGCCGGTGGGGGGTGGTACGCATCACTGCCATCCGAGGGATCCTCCTCATCGGTGGTGCGTGGACCGTGCCGGCCGGTCGACGGGGTCGACCGACCGTGAAGCCGTGGGCATGTCAAGCCGGGCTCCGGCGGAAAGATTTGCCGAACAACAGGAATCCGGCAAGGGGGTGTGCCGGAACGACATCCCGATGTCACAGAAGGAAACGAGGAGTTGACGTCGAGTCGGGTGGAACCACCGGAATCCCCCGGGCTCGTCGGTGGATCCCGGGCGAATCCGGGGAAAGCGTCGGAAGGACTCCCGGGTCCTCGGCCGGGTGGTGGCGGCCCGTCGGACACGACGCCCCGACGGGTCCCTTCGGCGGTTCCGTCGAAGGGCGCGGACGGGATGTCGGGATGTCCCGATGGCGCCCCGGAGTGGTTCGGTCCCGTGTCAACTGTGCGCGGGGATTCCCCCTTCGGGGGTTCCTTCTCCGTTTTCGACATGAAGGGCGGAAACGGAATGTGAGGATCGCGATGGTTCCGCCACGGTTCGGGCGGGATCGCCCTAGCCCGATCGCGGCGGAGGGGCAGCCGGTCGAGGAGGGCGATGTGCATCTGACTCCGCACGAGCGGGAACGTCTGATGATTCACGTGGCGGCGGACGTGGCGCAGCGGCGTCGGGAGCGCGGTCTGAGGTTGAACCACCCGGAGGCGGTCGAGCTGTTGACGGCGCACGTCCTGGAGGAGGCCCGGGCGGGACGCACGGTGGCCGAGGTCATGGCCTCCGGCCGTCGGGTGTTGTGCCGCGAGGAACTCCTGGTCGTAGACCCCCGGTTCGACATCGACTCCCCCCGGCCGCGCCTGCTGGGGGAGGACCGGGAACGCGCCACGGGGGCCCTGGTCCCCCTGGCCGGCCCCGCCGTGCTGGTCACCGCCGTCGGGGCCGGTACGGCGGACCCGCGTCGACTCCTCGACCACGCCCGGGGCTTCATCGCTCCCTCATGACCCTCATGACCCTCGTGACCCCACCCCGCCCACCTCGCCCCGAGGACCGGCGGACGCCGGGTGGGGGCGGGGCGCCCCCTCGCGGCACGGACCCCCGGAAATCGCCGGTTCGGTCACCGCGTACGCGGCGTCGGAGTATGGATCCCGTCCGAGTGGGACGCCGCCGTCGGCCACGCGCCCGGGCCCGGTCCGGCGATTTCCGGGGGGCGCCCGGCGGGTGGAAGAATGCCCACCGGGTGGCGCACCGCCCCCACCACCGGGCCGTGAGACGAGTGAGGAAGTGTCCGACGTGGCCGACAGCAGCCCCGAGACCGACTGGGTGTCCCGATTCGCGGACGAGGTCATCGCCGAGGCGGAGCGTCGCGCACCCGGCAAAACCATCGTCTGCGCCTCCGGGCTCAGCCCTTCCGGGCCGATCCACCTGGGCAACCTCCGGGAGGTCATGACCCCCCACCTGGTCGCCGACGAGATCCGCCGACGCGGCCACGCGGTCGAGCACATCATCTCCTGGGACGACTACGACCGGTTCCGCAAGGTCCCGGCCGGCATCGACGGCGTCGACGCCTCCTGGGAGGAGCACATCGGCAAGCCGCTGACCGCCGTGCCCGCCCCGCCCGGCAGCCCGCACCCCAACTGGGCCGAACACTTCCGGGCGCCCATGGAGACCGCGCTGGCCGACCTCGGTGTGGAGTACCGGGGCATCAGCCAGACCGAGCGGTACACCTCCGGCGCCTACCGCGAGCAGATCGCCTTCGCGATGCGCGAGCGCGGGCGCATCGACGCGGTCCTGGACCGCTATCGCACCAAGCCCGGTGGCAGGCCGGACGCCGCGAAGGGCGGCGGCAGGGGCGGCAAGGGCGCGAAGGCGCAGGCCCCGTCGGACGCGGCCGAGCTGGCCGCGGTCGAGGGCTCCGGCGCCGCCGAGGAGGACGACGGCGGGTCCGGTGACTCCGGGTACTTCCCCTACAAGCCGTACTGCACCGTCTGCGGACGCGACCTGACCACCGTCACCGCCTACGACGACGCCGGCCGCGACCTCGCCTACACCTGCGCCTGCGGCCACGGCGAGACCGTCAACCTCCACACCTTCGACGGCGGCAAGCTGGTCTGGAAGGTCGACTGGCCGATGCGCTGGGTGTACGAGGGCGTCGTCTTCGAACCCTCCGGCGTGGACCACCAGTCGCCCGGTTCCTCCTGGGTGGTCGGCGGGCAGTTGGTCACCGAGATCTTCGACGGCGAACAGCCCATCGGCCCGATGTACGCCTTCGTCGGCATCACCGGCATGGCGAAGATGTCCAGCTCCAAGGGCGGGGTGCCGACCCCGGCCGAGGCCCTGGAGATCATGGAGGTGCCGCTGCTGCGCTGGTTGTACGCGCGGCGCCGGCCCAACCAGTCCTTCAAGGTCGCCTTCGACCAGGAGATCCAGCGGCTGTACGACGAGTGGGACGCGCTGGGCCGCAAGCTCGACGAGGGCCGTGCCCAGCCCGGTGACATCGCCGCCCACCGTCGAGCCGTCTCCACCGCCGGCGGCGACCTGCCGGTCACCCCCCGCCCGGTCGCCTACCGCACCCTGGCCTCACTGGTGGACATCACCACCGGCCACGAGGAGCAGCTCGCCCGCATCCTGCGCGACCTGGACCCCGAGCGGCCGATCACCGACACCGACGAGGTCCGCCCCCGGCTGGACCGCGCCGCCCACTGGGTCGCCACCCGCCTGCCGGACGACCAGCGCACCCGCCTGCGCGCCGAGCCGGACGCGGAACTCCTCGCCGGCCTCGACGACGCGGAGCGCGAGGAACTGCGGCTCCTGGTGGAGGGCCTGGACACCCACTGGTCGCCCGAGGGGCTGACCACCCTGGTGTACGGCATCCCCAAGGTGATGGCCGGGGTGGACCCGGAGGCCAAGCCGACGCCGGAACTGAAGCTCGCGCAGCGGCAGTTCTTCGTCCTGGTGTACCGGCTGCTGGTGGGCCGGGACACCGGCCCCCGGTTGCCCACGCTGTTGCTGGCGGCCGGCGCCGACCGGGTCCGCGCTCTCGTCGGAGGCTGACGCCGGGCCGGCGTCGGTCCCCGACCGGCGCCGGCCCGGTGGGTGTCGGCGGTGCGGGGCCCGCGCCGCCGACACCGGCGTGCCCGCCGGGTGGGCGGGGCCGTGACGTCGCTCGGCGCGCGGGTGGTCGGGACCGGCGTCCCGGCGTCACGTCCGCCGGGCGGGACCCGCGGCGGCGCCAGGGCTTCCGGAGCGGGGGTTCACACACCGCGCGGCCGGTGGGGGCACGTTCGCGCGTTCCCCACCGGCCGTGCGGTGTTGTCGGGTGTCGGTCGGTCCGGGCCGGTCAGACGCCGGTGCCCATCTCGCTGCGGTGACGCCGCTTCATGTCCGCCAGCCGGGGCCGCAGGTACCCCTCGGTCAGCAACCCGCCGTCCGAGTTCCGGACGCCGTGGTTGTCGTGCAGGTGACGGGAGAACTGCCGGGCGTTGGGGTAGTCCCCCTGCGCCATGACGTACGTGCCGAAGAAGTCGTAGAAGGCCGCCTCCTCCGACTTCCCGGCGGGCAGTCCGATCGGGAGTTCCGGCACGGTCATCGGTTCGGGCTGCCGCTCGGCGGGGTCCGGCGGCGGGGGCTGCCGGACGGTGGTGACCGGGACGGGTTCGTGGTCCTGCTCCCGGGCCCGGTGCTCGCCGTGTTCGTGGGGGGCGTCGTCACCCCGGGGGTCGCCGGGGTCGAACGACTCGACCGTGTCGACGGCCGGCCCCAGCGTCCGACGGCGGTTGGGCCCCACCGGGACCGTCACCCGGGCCTCACCCGGCGCGGCGGCCTCGGCGGCGTGCACCGGTCGGGCGGCGCGCCGGCCGTGGCGGGGTCCGGCGGCGGGCGCCGGCTCCGGGGCCGGACCGACCGTCGGTTCGGGGGCGGCGGCGGTCCGGGACCCGGCCCGCGCGGGGTCGTGCTCGTGAGGGGTCGGGTCGTGGAAGGCCGGGGAGGGGAGCGGTGTCTCCGGCGGTGCCGTCCCGGTGAGCGGCGCGGATCCGGGGGGCGGGTCGTCGGCTCCTCCCGTCCCCGCGGTCCCGTCGGTCCCGCCGTGTGTCCGGCGCGCGGGCACGGGCGCGAGCCGATCGGCCGTCATCCCGGCCGTCACGGCGGCGGGTTCGCCGGCCCGGACGGGAAGCGACGTCTCGCCGGCCAACGGCCGGTGAACCATTTCGGTGGCCTCGCCCAACGGAACGCCCAGGTGGGCCAGTTTGAGGGGCAGCCGGGCCACCACCGGGGCCCGTCGCCGCCAGGCCCGGCCGTACCGGGCGCGCAACTGTGCCCGGTACACCAGCCGCTCCCGTTCCAGTTCGATGACCTGTTCATAGGAGCGCAACTCCCACAGCTTCATCCGCCGCCACAGGCGGAAGGTCGGCAGCGGCGCCAGGAACCAGCGCCAGAACCGCACCCCTTCCATGTGCTTGTCGGCGGTGATGTCGGTGATGCGGCCGATGGCGTGCCGGGCGGCCTCGACGGTGATGATGAAGAGCACCGGGATGATGGCGTGCATTCCGACGGCCAGCGGATCGCCCCAGGCGGCGGCGCCGTTGAACGCCACCGTGGCGGCCGTCAGCAGCCAGGCGGTCTGGCGCAGCAGGGGGAAGGGGATGCGCAGCCAGGTCAGCAGCAGGTCCAGGGCGAGCATGACGACGATGCCCGCGTCGATGCCGATCGGGAAGAACGGCGCGAACTCCCCGAATCCCTTGCGCTCCGCCAGGTCGCGCACGGCGGCGTAGGAGCCGACGAACCCGATCGTCGCGATGACCACGGCGCCGGCCAGCACGATGCCCACCAGCAGACGGTGGGAGCGTGTCAACGTGATCGCGGCCACCCGCGAGCCCCTTCCCTGAATGCGACAGGTGTTCCCATCGGGGGCCCAGCCTGGCACACCCCGGGGTGCCGTGGACGCCGAGGAGCCGGGTTTTCCGATCCGTGACGGCGGGTCCCGGGCCCTCCCCTCCCGGCACGAGGACCGTCCGCCGATGCCGTGGAGACCCCACCGACCTCTGACGCGACGCCCCTGACCGGGGCTTACCCGGTCTCGCTCGGTTCGGCCGGGACGGGTGACGGGGCGTCGGGTCGGGGCGGCGCGCCGACACCCCGGGGAAGTTCGGCGGACGCCTCGGAATCATCGACCCCGCCGGGATCCCCTCCACGGATTCCGGCGGACATCCCGACCGCGCTCCCCGAAAGCGGTCGGAAACCGGCCGCATCTCCCGGGACCGTGGTCGGGAGTCGTCCGGGCGGTCGCCCGGGAGGACCATCGGAGGACCCGACGGAAGGACCCGCCCCTCGTGACCGCCATTCCCCGGGCCGTTGCCCGCCTCTCGGCCACCGTGTGGTCCGACCCGCCACGTCCCGCCGGGGCCCCCTCGGAGGGATTCCCGTGCGGGGAAGGCGCGGCGGCATGAGCCCCGGGAACGTCCTCGACACCCGGGCGCTCAACCGAGCCACGCTCGCCCGCCAACTCCTCCTCGACCGCGCCGACCTCCCCGTCCTCGACGCCGTCGCGCACCTGTGCGGATCGCAGGCGCAGGAGCCGCAGGAACCCTTCATCGGGCTGTGGTCCCGGCTGCGGGCCTTCGACCCCGACGCGCTCGGCGACCTGCTGATCCGGCGCCGGGTGGTGCGAACCCACCTCATGCGCCGCACCGTGCACCTCCTCGCCGCCGAGGACGTCCTGGCCTGGCGCGCCCGCCACGACGCCATGCTGCGTCAACGGGCCCGGGGTGCCTACCGTCGCGAACTCGACGGCGTGGACCCCGACGAATTGGCGGCGGCGGGCCGGGAGGTGATGGCCGACGGTGAACCCCGCTCGATGGCCGAACTCGCCCGGGCGGTCGCGGAGCGGTGGCCGACACCGCCGCCCCGCGCGCTCGGCGAGATGCTGGTCGCCGCCCTCATCCCGATGGCACAGCTGCCGCCGCGCGGGCTGTGGCGCGCCCGGGCGGGGGTGCGCAACCTCCCGCTCGCCACCTGGCTGGGCCGCGACATCGACCCACCGGCCCCGGAGGGCACCGACCCCGTCGGCGGCGCACTGGCCCGGCGCTACCTGGCCGCCTTCGGCCCCGCCGCCACGGCCGATCTGCGCGCCTGGAGCGGCCTGGCCGGACTGCCGGCGGCGGTGGCGGCGATCCGGGACGAACTGGTCTCCTTCCGGGACGAACGCGGCCGGGAACTGTGGGACCTGCCCGACGCCCCGCGTCCCGACCCCGACACCCCGGCCCCGACGCGGTTCCTGCCGGCCTTCGACAACGCGATCCTCGGCTACGACGACCGCACCCGGATCATCGACGACGCCCACCGGGGGCTGTCGGTTGCCGGGGCCCGGGTGGTGCTGGTCGACGGCCGGGTCTCCGCGACCTGGACCGCCGAGCGGGACGGCGAGGGGCGTGACGGGCCCGGGACCGTGACCGTCACCCCGCTGCGCCGGCTCACCCGGGCCGAGCACGCCGAGGTCACCGGGGAGGGGCGGGCGTTGGCCGCTTTCCTCTCCGACGGGGCCGGCGACCGGGTGCGGGTCGCCGCCTCGCCGGCCTGAGCCGGCCCGGGCCGGGGAACGGCGAGGAGCCCGGTCCCCCGTTCGGCGAACGGGGGACCGGGCTCCCGGGAGAGGCGTCGGGCTCAGCCCTCGACATCCTCCGGGTCCTCGTCCCCCTCGTCCCCGGCGTCATCGTCGGCGTCCCCGGCGTCCCCGGCGTCCGCGCCCTCGTCCTCGTCCTCGGCGGTGGGGGCGTTCGCCTCGATCGCCGCCACCGCCTCGCGCGCCGCCCGCTCGGCGGCCTCGGTGATCTCCTCCGCGGAGGGCGGCTCGTCCCCGTCGAAGTCGATGCCCGTCAGGTCCACGGTCACCACCACGTTGGCAATCCGGACCACCACCCGCTGCTGGCGGGAGGCACGGGTCTCGTCGTCGCCGGTGGTGGTGTCCACGGCGAAGGAGAACGAGCGGGCCTCGTCACCCCAACCGTCACCCTCGCCCGGCTCGCCGCCGGAGACATCCTCCAGGCCCTCGTCGTCCTCCACCTCCGCCGCCCGGTCGGCCAGGTAGCGGGTGGCGCGCTCCTCGCCGCCGCCCAGCGACGGGTCGGAGTCGAAGCGCCGCAGGGACACCGACAGGCTGCGGAAGTCGTACTCGTCGATACCGCTCCACAGGCAGGTGGCGTTGGCGGCGGTGTCCGGGGACTCCAACTCCTCGCCGGCCGTGTCGGAGGCACCCGGCACCACCTCCTCGACGGTCTCCTCGTCCAGGGTCCGGCAGGGGTTGGGCAGGCCGGTGAAGCGCACGGGCTCCGGGATCGCCTCGGAGGTGGGCACCGCCTCGGGCGCGCCGGCTCCCGGCTCGTCGTCGGAGGAGGAGCAGGCGGTCAGCAGCAGGGCCGGCACGAGTGCGCAGGCGAGCAGGCGGCCCGCCCGGCCGGCGGTGGCAACGTGGGGGTCCATGGTTCCTCGGTGTCCTCGTCCGTGTGACCCCGATGCCCGGGGTCTCCCGTCGGGGAGACACGGTACGCCCCGCCGGCGGTTCCCCGGACGGCCCGTCGACCCGTGTCCCGGCGACGTGCCCGGACTCACTCCTCGAAACGGACCGCGAGACGCCTGGCCAACTCCACGGTGAGGTCACGGGCTTCCGGGTCGCGGGGCAGGGCGCCGCCCGGACCGAAATCCTCCGCACGGGTGACGGTGACGATGGCGTTGGACGTGCGGAAGGTCACCACGATCTCGCGCAGACCGCCGTCGGCGTCGGAGGTGAGGCGGTCGTCGAGCCAGGACTCCTCGCCGGTGTTCTCCACGACGCGGGGGCTGTCGCCGTCGCCGTTCGTGCCGTCCTCACCGTCGTCCGTCCCCGCTTCGCCGACCTCCCCGTCCGCGTCGCCGGCACCGGTTTCGGCGTCACTCTCGTCGGAGTCGGAGTCGGTCCCCTCCTCCGACTCCGGGGTGTCGGCCCCGTCGGTCTCCGTCGCATCGGCGTCGGGGGCGTCGTCGGTCTCCTCGCCGTCCCCGTCCCCATCCGTGTCCTCTGCGTCCGCTTCCGGGGAGGGGGAGCCGTCGGGCCCCTCCTGTCCGGGGTCCGCGTCGCCCTCCACCCCGTCGGGCCCTTCCGCATCCTCCGGGTCCGCCCGCAGGTCCAGGCCGGCGGCCTCGGCGGCCGCGGCGAAGTCCCGCTCGGCCTGCTCCTCGTCACTGACCTCGGGGTCGTAGGAGACCACCCGCAGGAAGTCCACCCTCAGACGGTGGGTGCCCTGTTCGCCCCGGACCTCCCAGACGCAGCCCACCCGGCGGGCGGTGTTGAACGTCGCCTCCGGGACGCCGGTCAGCTCCTCCTCGGTGGCCCCGGGCAGCAACGCGGCCAGCAGTTCCCCGTCCACGGCGGCGCAGGGCTCGGGGAGGGTGGAGTGCCGGCCGGCGGAGGCGGTGGGGCCGGAGCCGTTGCCCGTGCGGTTCCCGGTCTCCTCGCCGAGGTCGGAGGAGCAGGAGAGCAGGGTCACGAGCAGGATGCCGGGCAGCGCGGCCCCCGCGATGAACGCCATGCGCCGCACGTCGTGCCCTCCTCCCGGCCGCACACCGGCCGTCCGAACCGGCCGCCGGCGGGCGGCACGCGGTCCGGAGTCTTCCCGTGGTCGTGGTTGTGGTCGTGGTCGCCGGGCACGGACACGCCGTGCCCCGGCAGGCGGTGAAGTCTACTGGTCCGAACCGTCCCACCGCCGTCGGTACCGGGAGGGCCCGGAGACATCGGTGGTGTGACGGGCCGGCACGTCCGGGAGCCGGGACGGCGCGCACCGGACGGGGCGGGGCCGCGGGAAGTCGTGGGGCGGACGGTCCACCCGCTCGGGTGGTGCGGGGGTGCCGCACGAGGAGTGGAGGGCGGGGTGGGTCGCCGGGGTCGGGCCGACGGGGGTGTGACATCGCGCACATCGCCCCGTGCGCGCGGGTGTGAGGGCTCGGGCCGGGAACGGGCCCGGGGCGGACTCGACCGGTGCGCGCGGACGCCGTCGGGGCGCCCACCGGCCCGGACGGACAGGAGCCCGATCAGGGCCAGACGAGGCAGTACGGCTGGTGGCCGGCCTCGTGGAGGCGGTGGCTGAAGTCCTGCCACTCGTGCAGCAACCGGTAGATGTCGAAGGCGTCGCCGGGGCCGTTGCGGTCGGGAACGGTGGACCAGATGAAGGCCGCCGCGCCGATGGACTCCTCACCGACGTTCCGCAACGGGTCCACGACCGTGGTCGGCAGCTTGACCACCGCGTAGTCGGGGTGCAGGACCACCAACTCCAGCGGCGGGACCCGGTGCAGCGGTATGCCGTTCAGGCCGGTGAGGACCATGGCGGCCATGGTCTCCGGCTTGATGCGGGTGAACATGCCCTGGCCGAGTTCGTCCCCGCCCAGCTCCTCGGGACGCATCGTCGTCGGGACCCGGGCGGCGGTCGCGCCGTCGGGTGCGCCGAAGTACTTGTACGTCACCCCCATGCGGGCCATGCGCCCCCCGCTCTCCGCCTCGGGAGCCAGCGGCTCGGCACGCCTCGGCTCGGGTTCACCGGACTCCGACCGCCTGCGGTGCCGACCGCGGGCACGCGAACGCGGGGGCACGTCGGGCCCCGTGTCCCCGGTGCCCTCGCCCGGTCCGCCACCGCGATGCATGTCACCACCCGATTGTTCGCGACCCCCGCCGCGCCGACCCGATCATCGTTCCAGGCTTCCCCAATCGCGGGGTGGTGAAAACGCCGTTGCGCGATGCCGGACAAGCCTCTGTCACCATGGATCGTGTGACCTACTCCTACGATGCCCCAGTTTCGCAGACACTCTTCGACCGCGCTGCCCTTGTCACCCCCGGCGGGGTGAACTCTCCGGTGCGGGCCTTCCGCGCCGTGGGTGGTACGCCCCGTTTCATGGTGTCCGGTACCGGTCCGTACCTCACGGACGCCGACGGCCGGGAGTACGTGGACCTCGTGTGCTCGTGGGGGCCGATGATCCTGGGCCACGCCCACCCCGAGGTGACCGCCGCGGTGCGGGCCGCCGTGGCCCGGGGCACCTCCTTCGGTACCCCCGGCGAGGGCGAGGTCGCCCTCGCCGAGGAGATCGTCGACCGCATCGAGCCGGTGGAACAGGTGCGCCTGGTGTCCTCCGGCACCGAGGCGACCATGTCCGCGATCCGCCTGGCCCGCGGCTTCACCGGCCGGGCGCGGGTGATCAAGTTCGCCGGCTGCTACCACGGCCACGTGGACGCGCTGCTGGCCGCCGCCGGCTCCGGCGTCGCCACCCTCGGCCTGCCCGACACCCCCGGTGTGACCGGCGCCCAGGCGGGCGAGACGGTCGTGCTGCCCTACAACGACCTCGATGCCGTCCGCGCCGCCTTCGAGGCGGATCCCGAGGGGATCGCCTGCGTCATCACCGAGGCGGCGGCGGGCAACATGGGCGTGGTCCCGCCCGTGGAGGGGTTCAACGCCGGCCTGCGGGAGCTGTGCGACCGCCACGGCGCGCTGCTCATCTCCGACGAGGTCATGACCGGCTTCCGCGCCTCGCGCGAGGGCTGGTACGGCATCGACCGGGTCCGGCCGGACCTGATGACCTTCGGCAAGGTGATGGGCGGCGGCTTCCCGGCCGCAGCCTTCGGCGGGCGCGCCGACGTCATGGCGAAACTCGCCCCCGCCGGCCCCGTCTACCAGGCGGGCACCCTCTCGGGGAACCCGGTGGCCACCGCCGCCGGCCTGGCCCAGCTGCGCCTGCTGGACGTCGGCGCGTACGCGAGGCTGGACGCGATCTCCCGGGAACTGCGCGAGATGGTCGACGCGGTGCTCACCAAGGAGGGCGTCGCCCACCGCGTCCAGAGCGCGGGGACCATGTTCTCGGTCTTCTTCACCGACCGCGAGGTGCGGAACTACGACGACGCCCGCGCCCAGGAGTCCTTCCGCTTCACCGCCTTCTTCCACGCCATGCTCGAGCGCGGCGTGTACCTGCCGCCGTCCGCGTTCGAGGCGTGGTTCGTCTCCACCGCGCACGACGCCGTGGCGCTGGAGCGGATCGCGGACGCGCTGCCCGACGCGGCCCGCGCGGCGGCCCGGGCCACCGCCCCGTCCGACTGAGGCGGACCTCCCGCCGTCGGCGCCGGTCGGCCCGAACCCTCGGCCGGCGCCTCCGCCCGCCGCCGATCCGGGGTGGTCGGCCGACCCGGACCGGTCCACCATCCCGGTCCCCGACCTCGTTCGCCGCCGCCTCCGTCCGCCGATCCCGTCCGGTAGCCCCCTTCGGCCGGCCGGCCGGCCGATCCGGTCCACCGACCCCGACCGGTTCGACCGGGCGACCGGCCGTTCCGTCCACCGCCGATCCCCGCCGGGTGCCGCCCGTGCCCGACGCCCCTTCCGTTCGCCACCACGCACCGGCACCCGCCGGACGCCCCGGCGCGCGGTCCGGGATCCCGCCGCCGTCCGAGTGCCGAAACGAGAGAGCCGATGAGCAGCAGCCCCTCCGTACCCGAGCAGACCCCGTCCCCGGACACCACCCCGGACACCACCCCGGCCGCGCCCGGTGGCGACCCCGCCGCGCCCGTGCGCACCGTGGTGCACGTCATGCGCCACGGCGAGGTGGAGAACCCCACCGGCGTCCTCTACGGCCGCCTGCCCGGCTACCACCTCTCCGACCTGGGGCGGAAGATGGCCGACCGGGTCGCCGAGCACCTGGCCGCCCGTGACATCACGCACGTGGTCGCCTCCCCGCTGGAGCGGGCGCAGGAGACCGCCGCGCCGATCGCGGCGCTGCGGGATCTGGGCGTGGCCACCGACCCCCGGCTGATCGAGGCCGGCAACGTCTTCGAGGGCAGCCCGGTCGCCCCCGGTGACGGTGCCTGGCGCCGCCCCGGCGCCTGGTACCACCTGCGCAACCCGGTGCGTCCCTCCTGGGGCGAGCCGTACGTGCGGCAGGTGACGCGGATGAAGGCGGCCCTGGACGCCGCCCGGGACGCCGCGCGCGGCCACGAGGCGGTGTGCGTCAGCCACCAGCTGCCGATCTGGATCCTGCGCAGCTTCGTGGAGGGCCGTCGACTGTGGCACGACCCGCGCAAGCGGCAGTGCACCCTCGCCTCGCTGACCTCGTTCACCTACCTCGACGACGAGATCGTCTCGGTCGGTTACAGCGAACCGGTCATCGACCTGGTTCCGCCGCACCTGCGCGCCGGGGGCATCAAGGGCGCGGGCGCCTGAGACCACCGCCGGCGCGCACGCCGGACGCGTGTCGGGCCGGGAGACGCCGGGACCCCGGCGTCTCCCGGCCCGATGCACTCCCGCCGGCCCGGGTGCCCGCCGGTGACGCGGCGGGCCACTCCGGCGGACCGTTCGATCGGTGCGTCGCCGTCGGCCCCGTCTCCCGGCCCGTACGGGTGTGTCCGGGCTCCGGTCACCCCACCCGGGCCCTGCTCCCGGACGTCTCATTCCGGACAAGGGGGGCGCGGTGACCCCCCGAAAACCCGCATGGGAAACTTTTCACATGATTGCTCGTCGCGCCGTTCGCGTCCGCCCCGGCAGTCGGGCCCCCCGGGCCCTGGTCTGTGCGGCGGCGGGGATGCTCGCCCTGTCCGCCTGTTCCGGCGAGAGCGCCGGCTCCTCCGGCGGCGACAGCAACATCGTCGAGGGCACCGGCATGGTCACCACCGTCCCGCAGGGGGAACGGACGAGGGCCCCCGACCTCACCGGGGAGTCCACCCACGGCGATCCACTGGCCCTGGCCGACTACCGGGGTCAGGTCGTGGTGCTCAACGTGTGGGGCTCGTGGTGCGCGCCGTGCCGGGCCGAGGCACCCAACCTCGCGACGGTCGCCGCCGACACCGAGGACCGGGGGGTGCAGTTCATCGGCATCAACACCCGCGACCTGGAGGCGGCCAACGCCCTCGCCTTCGACCGCACCTACGGCATCGAGTACCCCAGCTTCTTCGACCCCAAGGGGAACCTCATCCTGGAGTTCCCGCGCAACACCCTGCCCCCGCAGGGCATCCCCTCCACGCTCGTCATCGACCGGGACGGCGGCATCGCGGTGCGCGCGCTGAAGGCGCTGACCGAGGAGGAACTGCGGGACATCCTGGAGCCGGTCATCGCCGAGGGCTGACCCCCCCCGCCCGGCGCCCCACCGCCCCCACCCACCCGGCACCGCAACGCCGGGACGGATCCCGACGAAGGACACGAAGGACACCAGGCCCACCATGACGGAACTGCTCGCGGCCTACACCGGGACCAACGAGACCGTTCTCGACGGCGCCCTGGTCCTCGCGATCCCGGTGGCGATCCTCGGTGGCCTGGTCTCCTTCTTCTCCCCCTGTGTGCTGCCCCTGGTTCCCGGCTACCTCAGCTACGTGACCGGGGTGGGCGGCGCCGACCTGGGCGAGGCCCGGCGCGGCCGGATGCTGCTGGGGTCGGTGCTGTTCGTTCTCGGCTTCTCGGCGGTGTTCATCTCCACCGGCGCGCTCTTCGGCGGCGTGGGGAACGTTCTCCAGGAACACCGCGAGACCCTGACCAGGATCTTCGGCGTGTTGACCATCCTGCTGGGTCTGGTCTTCATGGGCCTGGTGTCGCGCCTGGGGCAGCGCGAGTTCCGCTTCCACACCCGGCCGACCGCCGGGCTGGCCGGGGCGCCGATGCTGGGCGTGGTCTTCGGTATCGGCTGGACGCCGTGCATCGGCCCGACCCTGGCATCGGTGAACTTCCTGGCCTTCAACGAGGCCACCGCCGGGCGCGGCGCGCTGCTGACGGCCGCGTACTGTCTGGGGATGGGCCTGCCGTTCATTCTCGCGGCGCTGGCCTTCCGGCGGACACTGGGCGCCTTCTCGGTGGTCAAGCGGCACTACGCCTGGGTGATGCGGATCGGCGGCGTGATGATGATCGTCACCGGTCTGCTGCTGGTCACCGGGTTGTGGGACCGCATCGTGTACCAGCTGACGGTGTGGTCCGCCGGCTTCACGGTGGGGATCTGAGATGGGTACCCCCGCCACGACCGGACGTCTCCCCATCCCCCCGGATCCCCCGCCCGCCGGGCGGACGCCGCGCGGGAACGGATGGGACACGAAGCGAGAGACAGCGATCGGTGGGCACCATGGCTGAGCACAGGGACACGGGAACGACGATCGAGCGGACCCCCGGCATCGGGGAGGACGCCGATGGGTTCCCCGCGCCCACCGGCGGCCCCGAGGGCCATCTGCGGCCGGGTGACGGCGGCGGTTCGGACGGCCCGGGCGGTTCGGGTGACGGCTCCGGCGGTTCGGGTGACGGCTCCGGTGACGACGGCCCCGCCGGCTCGGGCTCCTTCGGTGGCGCCCGCGAGCCGGGCGCGCGCGGCGCGCTGACCTGGCTCGGCCGGGAGGTGCTGGGGTGGGGGCGCTGGTACTGGCGTCAGCTCACCTCGATGCGCACCGCGCTGATCCTGCTCTTCCTCCTCGCGCTGGCCTCCATCCCGGGCTCCCTCATCCCGCAGGAGACCGGCAACCCGGCGGTGCTGGCCGACTTCCACGCCCGCCACGGGACGTTGGCGGCCGTCTACGAGCGGCTGCAACTGTTCAACGTGTACTCGTCGGTGTGGTTCTCGGCGATCTACATCCTGCTGTTCGTCTCGCTGATCGGCTGCATCGTCCCCCGCACGTGGCAGTTCATCGGCCAACTGCGCTCCCGGCCGCCGCGCGCCCCGCGCCGGCTGGACCGGATGCCCGCCTCCGTCCGCTGGCGGACCGACGCCGAACCGGCGGCGGTGCTGGAGGCCGCGCACGGCGAGCTGCGCCGCCGCCGCTTCCGCACCGTCCGCGAGGGGGACGCCGACGGCGGCGGCCCGGTGGGCGCCACCGGCACCGCCGGCGCCCACCCCGGCGCCGTGGCGGCCGAGAAGGGCTACCTGCGCGAGGCCGGGAACCTGCTCTTCCACGTCGCGCTGGTCGTCATGCTGATCGCCTTCGCCGCCGGCCAGCTCTACCGCTCGGAGGGCGGCAAGCTGATCGTGGTCGGCAGCGGCTTCACCAACACGCTCACCCAGTACGACGACTTCGGCTCGGGCGCGCTGTTCGACATCGGTGAGCTGGAGCGGTTCCGCTTCGACCTGGACGGGTTCCACGCGAGTTTCGCCCGCGAGGGCCCCGACCTGGGCACCCCCCGGGAGTTCCGCGCCGACGTCACCTACTGGCGGGACGGCGACACCGAGGGCACCGAGGCCGCCATCGAGGTCAACCACCCGCTGACGGTCGGCGACGCCAAGGTCTACCTGATCAGCCACGGCTTCGCGCCGGTGGTCACCGTCACCGACGGGCAGGGGGAGACCGCCTTCACCGGCCCGGTGCCGTTCCTGCCGCAGGACATGGCGGGCACCGCGACCGGCGTCATCAAGGTCACCGACTACCTGGACGAGAACGGCGAACCCGACCAGCTCGGCTTCCAGGGCATCTTCAGCCCCACCTACCGGATCACCGCGGACCGGGGCCCGCACTCCAGCTTCCCCGACCCCGACCACCCCGTGCTGACGCTCACCGCGTACCGGGGGAACCTCGGGCTCAACGCGGGCATCCCGCAGAACGTCTACCAGCTCGACACCAGCCGGATGGAACAGTTCCTCGACGCCTCCGGGGAGCCGCGCCGCATCAGCATGGAGCCCGGCGACACCTGGGAGCTGCCCGACGGCAAGGGGTCGCTGACCTTCGAGGGCTTCGAGCGCTGGGCCGGCTTCCAGATCTCCACCCCCGCCGCCAACGGCTGGGCGTTGGCCGGCGCCGTGGGCGCCGTGCTGGGCCTGGCCGCCTCGCTGCTCATCCAGCGCCGCCGGGTGTGGGTGCGGACCACGGTCGGGCCCGACGGGCGGACCCTGGTCGAGATGGGCTCGCTGGGCCGCACCGAGTCCTCCCGCATCCCGGAGGAGCTGGGCGAGCTGGCGGCGGTGCTGAGCCGGCGGGCCCCGGCGCTGCCCGACGACGCCGAGCCGGCCCCCACCGGCGGTGGTGACGCCGCCGGGCCCGTCCCGGCCACCGTGACCGGCACGACCGTCGGGGACGCCGCCGACGGCGATGGCTCCGCCGTGTCGAGGCCGGCCACCGCGACCGGGGACGCCGACACCGCCGCCGGGGGCGCCCCCGCCCCACGAGCGCCCTCCGACCCCACCCACGACGACCCCGCCGGGCCGCCCGGCCACCCGGCGGACCCCGTCGGTGACACCGACTCCGGGGGAGCCGACTCCACCCGGGACCGGAAGGAGAAGTCCCGCGATGCTTGACGCCGACCCCGGGCTCGCCGATTACGGCAAGCTGCTCGTCTACTCCGCGATGGCCGTGTACGTGTTGGCGTTCCTGGCCTACATCGCCGAGTGGGCCTTCGGCAGCCGCAGCCGCGTCGCCCGCACCGCCGCCGCCCTCGCCCCGACCGCCACCGGCGGAGCCGGGAGCGGGGACTCCGGCACCTCCGCCGACACCGCGTCCGGGAAAGCGGGGGGCGCCGTACCGGCGGTCACCGTCCGCAGGGGCGGTGCCACCTCCTCCGTGTTGGAGCGCCCGACCGTCGTCACCCGCTCCGGGGCCGTCGGCCGGGACGACGTGCCCGACGGTCCCGGCGCCGCCGCCGGCGACGAGCGCGGCGACCTGTACGGCCGGATCGCCGTCTCGCTGACCGTGCTGGCCTTCCTGCTGCACCTGGGCGGCGTGGTGCTCCGCGCCGTCGCCGTGCAGCGGGCGCCGTGGGCCAACATGTACGAGTTCTCCACCACCTTCTCGATGGTGGCGGTGGCCGGCTTCCTGGGCTTCATGCTGGCCGGCCGCAACGTCCGCTGGCTCGGACTGCCCCTGGTGACCACCGTCCTGCTCGACCTGGGCCTGGCCGTCACCGTCCTGTACACCGAGAGCGATCAGCTGCCGCCCGCCCTGCAGTCGGTGTGGATGTGGATCCACGTCTCGCTGGCGATCGTCTGCGGCGCGATGTTCTACCTGGGCGCGGTGGCCACCGTCGCGTTCCTCTTCCGGGACCGCTACGAGGCCAAGCTCCTGGCGGGCGGCACGCCCGGCCGGGTGGCCGAGTCGGTGCTGGAACGGCTGCCCTCCTCGGTGAGCCTGGACCGCTTCGCCTACCGGATCAACGCCGTGGTCTTCCCGTTGTGGACCTTCACGATCATCGCGGGGGCGATCTGGGCCGAGAACGCCTGGGGTCGGTACTGGGGCTGGGACCCCAAGGAGGTGTGGTCGTTCATCACCTGGCTCGGCTACGCCGCCTACCTGCACGCCCGGGCCACCGCCGGCTGGCGGGGCCGGAAGGCCGCCTACCTGGCGATCTTCGCCTTCCTGTGCTTTCTGTTCAACTACTACGGCGTCAACATGTTCGTCGACAGCCTGCACTCCTACGCCGGCGTGGACTGAGTCCGGTTCCGGCTCCCGCCGCCCCGGTCCCCGCCTCACGCGGGGACCGGGGCGGCGTGCGTGAAGGGGGCGGGAGCCGGCCGGGTGGTGACCGGCGGGGGCCTCCGTCCCCTTCGGCGTGCGCGCCGGTCGAAGCGGTCCGCGCCGGCGGGTGGTGTGCGTGCCGGGCGCCGGGCCGGGGTGTCCGGTGCCCGGCGGTGGCGTGCCGGGCGGTGGCGCGGGGCTCGGGCCGGAAGGGCGTCTGTCGAAGTGCTCCGCGCCGGGGCCGGTGCCGGACGCGCCGGAGTGGTTTACCCGAGGCGCCATCGCCCGGGCCTCGGCACGGTGGGCGGGCGTTCCCGACCGGGTCGGCCGTGCTCCCGCCGCCAATCCGGCGGAGGGTGTCCGGGCCGGCGGCGGGCACCTCGGGCCGGCCGGCCGCCGTCGGGGCAGGCGAACGCGTCGGGGCAGGCGAACGGGCCGGGTGCCGGGGGAGGGGAACGAACGGTGACCGACCTCGGCCGGACCCGAGGGGCCGGACCGGAGGTGGATCAGCTCTTCGGTGAGTCCCCGCCGGGGGAGCCGGAGCCGGGCCCGGGTGTGGGGCCGGAGCCGTCGTCGTCGTTGCCGCGCCGCAGGTCCTCCTCGCGGCGCCGCAGGTCCTCCTCCCAGCTCTCGAAGAGCTTCTTGTCCCGCTGGTTCTCCTCGCGATGCTTCTCCTCGTTGAGGGCGCGCAGGAAGTCGGGGTTGTCGTCGGGGGCCACCCAGCCACCGCCCCGGCGCACTCCGCCCCCGCCCCTGCCCGCACCCCGGCCGGCGGGGAAGGCCCGCCGCTTGCCGATGAGGAGCCACGCGACGGGACCGAGGACCCAGGCGAACACGATCACCATCATCCACACCGGTTTCGGCAGGTGCTTCACGTCGTCGTTGCTGGTGCGGATGCAGTCCACGAGGGCGAAGATGGCCAGCCCGAGCAGAGCCAGGAACATCAGTACCCTGAGCATGTCGTGTCCCCCTGGTAAGAGGTGTACCGGGCCGCGTCGAGGCCCCCTGACATGCCAAGGGTAATGCGTCCGGAATACTGGGGCCCATGGCATACGACGACCTCCGCGGGTTGCTGCGGGCTCTGGAACGCGACGGGGACCTCACACGCGTGACGGCGGAGGTCGATCCGCACCTCGAAGTGGGCGAGATCACGGATCGCGTCAACAAGGCCGGCGGTCCCGCGCTGCTGTTCGAGAACGTCAAGGGCTCGGACATGCCATTGGCGATGAACGTCTTCGGCACCGATCGTCGGATGCTCAAGGCACTCGGTCTGGATTCCTACTCGGACATCGGCGAGAAGATCGCCGGATTGCTGAAGCCGGAACTCCCGCAGGGATTCGTCGGGATGCGCGAGGCGTTCGGCAAGCTCGGCGCGATGACGCACGTTCCGCCGAGGAAGGTGAAGTCGGGGCCGGTGCAGGAGGTGATCCTGGAGGGCGACGACGTGGACCTCGACGCCCTCCCCGCGCTGTTCACCTGGCCCGGGGACGGCGGCTCCTTCTTCAACCTGGGCCTGACCCACACGAAGGACCCGGAGAACGGCGTGCGCAACCTGGGTCTGTACCGGCTCCAGCGGCACGACCGGCGCACCGTCGGGATGCACTGGCAGATCCACAAGGACAGCCGCAACCACTACCAGGTCGCCGCCCGGCGCGGGGAGCGGCTGCCGGTGGCGATCGCCTTCGGCTGTCCGCCCGCCGTCACCTACGCCGCCACCGCCCCCCTGCCGGGGGACATCGACGAGTACCTGTTCGCCGGCTTCGTGCAGGGCAAGCGGGTGGAGATGGTGGACTGCCACACCGTGCCGCTCCAGGTGCCGGCCCGGGCCGAGGTGGTGCTCGAGGGGTGGCTGAACCCCGGCGAGACGCTGCCCGAGGGCCCGTACGGCGACCACACCGGCTTCTACACCCCGCAGGAGCCCTTCCCGGCCCTGACCATCGACTGCGTCACCATGCGCCGGCGGCCGGTGTTCCAGTCCATCGTGGTCGGCCGTCCGCCCACCGAGGACGGTCCGCTGGGGCGCGCCACCGAGCGGTTCTTCCTGCCGTTGCTGAAGGTGATCATCCCGGACATCGTGGACTACCACCTGCCGGAGGCGGGCGGCTTCCACAACTGCGCGATCGTCTCGATCGACAAGAAGTACCCCAAACACGCGCAGAAGGTGATGTCCGCCATCTGGGGCGCGCACATGATGTCGTTGAGCAAGCTGATCATCGTCGTGGACGCCGACTGTGACGTCCACGACCTGCACGAGGTGGCCTGGCGGGCGCTGGGCAACACCGACTACTCCCGCGACCTGATGGTCACCGAGGGGCCGGTGGACCACCTGGACCACGCCTCCTACCAGCAGTTCTGGGGCGGCAAGGCGGGCATCGACGCCACCGCCAAGTGGCCGGAGGAGGGCTACACCCGCGACGGGGGTTGGCCGGAGATGATCGTCTCCGACCCGGAGACCGCCCGCCGCGTCACCGAACGCTGGAAGGAATACGGGTTGTGACCGTCCCCGACGCGCGGCACCGCCCCGCACCCGCCCCCGGACCCCGGGGGCGGGTGCGGGCGTTCCTGCGGCTGGTGATGATCGAACACTCGGTCTTCGCCCTGCCCTTCGCCTACCTGGCCACCCTCACCGCCATGCTGGTGGACGACGGCGGCCGGGTGGACGGATGGACGATCCTGCTGGTCACCGTGGCCATGGTCGGTCTGCGCACCTTCGCGATGGCGGCCAACCGGATCATCGACCGGGAGATCGACGCCCGCAACCCCCGCACCGCGACCCGCGAACTGGTCACCGGCGCGCTGTCGGTGCGCACCGCGTGGACCGGCGCGCTGATCGCGCTGGTCGTCTTTCTCGGCGCCGCCGCGCTGCTCAACCCGCTGTGCCTGATGCTGGCCCCGGTCGCCGTGGTGCCGATGGTGGTCTACCCCTACGGCAAGCGGTTCACCGACTTCCCGCACGCCATCCTCGGTCTCGCCCAGGCCATGGGCCCGGTCGGCGCCTGGCTCGCCGTCACCGGCGCCTGGTCCTGGGAGGCCGTCGTCCTCGGCCTGGCCGTGGGCATCTGGATCGGCGGCTTCGACCTCATCTTCGCCTGCCAGGACGTGGCCGCCGATCGGGCCGAGGGGGTGCGCTCGGTACCGGCCCGCTTCGGCATCGACGCCGCCCTGTACGGAGCGCGCGCCTGCCACGCGGTGACGCTCGCCCTGCTGGTGTGGTTCGGGCTGCTCACCGGCGCCGGCGTCGCCTGGTGGGTGGGGCTGGCCGTGGTCGCGGCGGCCTTCCTCTACGAGCACTCCATCGTGCGGCCGGGCGACCTGAGCCGGCTCAACCGCGCGTTCTTCACCGTCAACGGCTTCGTCGGGATCAGCCTGTTCGTCTTCGCCCTGATCGACCTGCTGGTGCGCGGCCTCGGCCGCTGACCACCCGCCGGACGGGGCCCGCCGGACCGCCCCGGTGGTGGGCCCGTCGCCGGGCGCGGCCGTTCGCCGGCGGGGCGAGGACGAATCCCGGGCGGCGCCGGCGGGGCCGCCCGGGGCGGCTGCGGTGATGCCCCCGGTGCCGGTGCCGGTGCGGGTCCCGGGGGTCGTGCCGGTCAGGACGTGGCGGATCCCGTGGGTGACGAGGGGCCGGTCGGTCCGCCGGCGCCGGTGACGAAGTGGTCGAACTCGTTGTTCCGCACGCCCAGGACGAAGGCGTCCCACTTCGGGCGGGTGGTGGTCACGATCGCGGCCGGGTCGTCGGTCTGCCGGATGTGCACCCACGCGCCGTCCAGGGCCACCTCGAAGCAGTCCTCGTCCGAACCGTCCTCCACCTCGGCACGCACCCAGTCCAGCCCGGCCGCCTCGGCCTCGCCGAGCACCGGCATCCCGCCCTCGCCGAACTGTCGGCCGTCGGTAGGCGTCATCCCGGATCCCTCCGTCGCATCCGTCGCATCCGTCGCATCCGTCGTGCCTCGGCCCCCCGGGGCCGCGTCCCGGTGCCCGGACCCGCGCGGCGCAGTCGCCCCGGGCCGGACACGACCCAGCGTAACCCGCCGAACACCCACCGGGCCCCGGTCCGGGATCCGCCGGCCCCGCCTCCCGGGAGAGGAACGGTGAAGGAGCGGAAAAACCATCCGGATTTCCCGGGGGTGCCCCGCTGTCATTCCCGGGCGGCACCCGGATATTCCCCTCTCACGCTCGGCGCCGAACGCCGGGATTTTCCCGCCGGTTATTCCCCGGGTCGACGTTCCGGTGACGGTCGACGAATTCCCCCGGGGCATCCGGGGGAATGGGCGGCGTGTTCGCGGGGCCTTTCCCCCACCACCGGAAACCATGGTCGTCCGTCCCGGGAACGGCCGGAGCACCCGTCGACCGGCCACCGCTCCCGGCCGTTCCGGGTACCCGTCTCCGGCCCGAAAGGGGAACCGCCCCGTGACGCGACACGGTCATCCCCCGGGCGCGTCGCGCCGGGCGCGTCGCGGCCGACCACCGGGCGTGTCCCGGCCCGCCTCGTTCGTGACGGTCGTCATGGTGTCGGCCGCTCTGGCCGCACCGGCCGCACCGGCACACACCTCCGCCGGCCCCCCGGCCCCCGCCGCGCGGACCGGGGAGGCCGACCCCCGGGGTGTCACCGACCGCACGCTGGTGGTCGGCCGCACCGGTCTGGACGCCCTGCCGCACCTCAACCCGCTGGACTCCGGTTGGGTGATCCAGGGCGAGCTCAACAACCTCATGTACGAGCCGCTGATCCGCTGGGGTCGCGAGGACTGGGCTCCCGCGCCCGGCCTGGCACTGGAGTGGGAGCACTCGGCCGACGGCCGCGAGTGGACCTACCGGATGGATCCGGAGGCGGTGTGGTCCGACGGCGTCCCCGTCACCGCCCGGGACGCCGCCTTCACCCTGGACCTGCTGCGCACCGACCCCGTGCTCAACGGCCGGCACGGCGGCCTGGTGGACGGTTTCACCGACGTGGAGGCCGTCGACGATCACACCCTGGTCATCCGGGTCGCCGAACCGGGCGCGGTGATGCACCACCTCAACAACACCCCGATCGTTCCCGCGCACATCTGGTCGGAGATGGACGACCCGGCCGCCTACCGGGGTGAACCCGGTCTGCCCACCTCCGGCCTGTTCTCCCTGGCCGAGTACCGTCCCGGCGAACGGATCACGCTGGTGGCCAACCCCGACCACCCGCGCGGCCGGCCCGCCTACGACCGGCTGGTGATGCGCAACCACGAGACCACCGAGGCCGCCGTGCAGGCCCTGCTGCGCGGCGAGATCGACCTGGTCGACGGCCTCAACCCGCAGCAGGCCGACGCGCTGCGCTCCGCGCCCGGCGTCACCGTCTCCGTCCAGCCCGGTCGGCACTGGGACGCCATCGGCTTCAACACCGGCGCCCGCACCCGCGACGGCCGACCCATCGGTGACGGCCACCCCGCCCTGCGCGACCCCGTCGTGCGCCGCGCCCTCCACCACGTCGTGGACCGCGACCGCCTGGTGGAGATCGTGCACGCCGGCCACGCCGAGCCGGGCGTCTCCATCGTCGCGCCCGTCTTCCCCCGGCACTTCTGGGACCCCGGACCGGAGACCGTCACCGCCGACCCCGACCTCGCCAACCGGATGCTCGACGAGGCCGGCTACCGCCGCCCCGACCCCGACGGGCCGCGGGTGGACCCCGACAGCGGCCGGCCGCTCTCCTTCCGACTGCTGTACCACTCCGACCGCCCCGCCTACGCCGACATCCGGGACTTCCTGGTCGAGTGGGCCGCCGGCATCGGCGTCGAACTGCGCCCCGAGGCGCTCTCCTCCGCGCCGCTCAACGAACGCACCGCCGCCGGCACCTACGACCTCGCCTTCGGCGGCTGGAACTACGGCCCCGACCCCGACGAGGACTTCGCCTACCACACCTGTGCCCGCCTCCCCGAGGAGCCGGGCCCCACCGACCTGACCTTCTCCTGGTACTGCGACGAGGAGTTCGACGCCCTCTACGAGCGGCAGCGCCTGGAGACCGACCCGGAGACCCGGGCCGAACTGGTGCGGGCGATGCAGCGTCACCTCTACCTGGCGGTGCCGCAGATCGTGCTGGCCTACGACCACACCATGGAGGCGCACTCGGCGGGCTGGACCGGCTTCGGGATGCTCCCCGCGTCCGGCGGCTCCATCACCCGGCAACAGGCCGACTACGGCTACGCCCTCGCCGCCCCCGTGCCCGGCGGGGTGCCCGGCGGGACGGGAGGCGGCAACGGCCTCGGGGTCGCCGTCGGACTCGCGGCCCCGGCGCTGCTGCTCGCCGCCGTCGCCCGCGCGGTCCACCGCCGCCGCACCGCCCACCTGCGCGATTGACCCGGCCGGCCCGGGAGTCGTCGGCACCACCGGGGTCCGGTGCCGACGCCGGTTCCGTGTCGCCGCGACCGCCGGGCCGAGCCCGCGCCCCGCCCCGCCGCTCGACCCCGCTCGACCGTTCCGTCCCCCCTCCGCCCACTTCCCGCCGCACGAGCAGGCGGCCGTTCGTCGGCCCGAAGCCACCCCTCCCGGACCACCCCGCCCGCCCCACCACCTCCGACGCCCCGAGGAGCGCCATGGGCACACCCACCGCCGCCCCGCCCCGCGCCGGCGGCCCCCCACCGCCCGACGCCGGGCCCGACGGCCCCGACCGACCCGAAGGCCCGCGCCTCCCGCGCCTCCCCGGCGGGGACTTCGCCCGCTACCTCGGCAACCGTCTGCTCGGCGCCGCCGTCTCCCTGCTGCTGGTGCTGCTCAGCGCCTTCGTCATCTTCCGCGTCATCGGCGGCGACCCCGTCCGCGCCGTCGCCGGCGACACCCCGCTCACCCCCGAACAGCAGCGCGAGATCCGCGACCGACTCGGCCTGGACGACCCCCTCGCCGTGCAGTTCCGCGACTACCTCAACCAGTTGTTCACCCTCGACTGGGGCACCTCCTACGTCTCCAGCGCCCCCGTCACCGAACTCATGTGGTCCCGGCTGCCCGCCACCCTGCTGCTCACCGGCACCGCCCTCGTCCTCGCCGTCGGCTTCGGGGTGTGGGTCGGCACCCGCGCCGGCTGGCGCCCCGGCAGCCGCTTCGACCGCGCCCAGGTCGGCCTCGCCCTCACCTTGTGGTCGGCGCCCACCTTCTGGCTCGGCATGATCGTCATCGTCGTCTTCGCCGTCCACCTCGGCTGGTTCCCGGTCAACGGGATGCGCTCCGCGCGCGGCGTGGGGGAGGGGTGGTGGCCGCAGACCCTGGACGTCGCGCACCACCTGGTGCTGCCCGCGCTGACCATGGCCGCCGTCGTCTACGCCCAGTACGTGCTGATCATGCGCTCCTCGATCATGGACGAGCGCGCCGCCGACCACCTGCGGGTGGCCCGCGCGAAGGGCCTGCGCGACGACCTGGTGCGCCGTCGGCACGCCGTCCCCAACGCCCTGCTGCCCACCGTCACCCTCATCGGCCTGCAACTCGGCGCCGTGTTCAACGGGGCCCTGCTCACCGAGACCATCTTCAGCTGGCCCGGCCTGGGGCTGCTGTTCCACCAGGCGATCCGGGTGCCCGACATCCCCCTGCTCCAGGTGCTGTTCATCTTCTTCGCCGGCACCACCATCCTCGCCAACCTCGTCGCCGACCTGCTCCACCGCTTCCTCGACCCCCGCGTCCGGAGCACCGCATGAGCCGCGTCCCAATCCCTCCCGTTCCCATCCCGCCCGTCCCCGTTCCGCCCGTTCCCATCCCTCCCGTCCCTCCCACCCGGCCCGGACCCGTCGCCCGCCTCCGGGCCGGTGCCGCCGACCTGTGGGGCCGCTACCGCGTCCACCGCTCCGGGGTCGTCGGGCTGGCGCTGCTGCTCCTCATCGTGCTCGTCGCACTCCTCACCCCCTGGCTGGTCGACCCCGACCACCTCGGTGCCGCCAACGCCCCCGGCGGCCGGTTGGAGCCCCCGAGCCGCGAGTTCTGGCTGGGCACCGACCAGATCGGCCGGCCCGTCCTGGCCATGATCCTGTGGGGCACCCGGGTCTCGCTGCTGGTCGGCCTCACCGCTGCCGCGCTCGCCGTCCTCCTGGGCACCCTGGTCGGCCTCCTCGCCGGCCACTTCGGCGGACGCACCTCCTGGCTGCTGATGCGCCTCACCGACTGGTTCGTCGTCCTGCCCGGCCTGGTGCTGGCCATCGCCCTGGTCATCGCCATGGGACCCGGCACCGGCACCGTCATCCTCGCCATCGCCCTCACCTCCTGGGCCGGCACCGCCCGCCTGGTGCGCGCCCAGACCCTCGCCGTGGAGGCCCGCCCCCACCTGGAGCGGGCACGCGCCCTGGGCGCCGGCCGGATCCGCCGGATGACCCGGCACGTCCTGCCGCACCTCATGCCGCTGGTCCTGGCCGCCGCCGGCCTCCAGGTCTCCGGCGCGATCCTCGCCGAGGCGGCGCTCTCCTTCCTCGGCCTCGGCGACCCCACCTCCTTCTCCTGGGGCACCACCCTGGAACGGGCCTTCCGCGCGGGCGCCGTCACCGCCGGAGCCTGGTGGTACCTGCTGCCGCCCGGGCTGGCGATCCTGCTGGTCGTCCTCGCCTTCACGCTGTGCGCCCGCACCCTCGAGGTCGTCCTCGATCCGCACGCCGCCGTCCCCGCCCGGTCCGGCCCGGGCGGCGTCCCGGCCATGGTCCCCGCCGGCGTCCCCGCCCCGGGGGCGGGCGTCCCGCCCGGCGCCGTCGCGCCGGGCACCGGTAACCCCGACCCGCGCGTTCCCCCGACCGGTGAGGAGGGCCCCCGCCCGTGACCGCGCCCAGCCCCGCACCCGCCGCCCCCCTGGACCCGGCCGGCGTTCACCGCGCCGCCGCGCCGCCGGTGCTGCGCCTGGAGGACCTGCACGTCGTCCACCACGGCTCCCGGGGGCCCGTCCCGGCCGTCCGGGGCGTCACCCTGGACCTCGAACCCGGCGGCACCCTCGGCGTCGCCGGCGAGTCCGGCTGCGGCAAGTCCACGCTCGCCTCCGCCGTGCTGCGTCTGCTGCCGCCCGCCGCCCGGGTCACCGGCCGGGTCCTCCTCGACGGCGAGGACGTGCTCGGCATGATTCCCGGCCGGCTGCGCGCAGTCCGCTGGACCGGCGCATCCATCGTCTTCCAGGGCGCCCTGCACTCCCTCAACCCCGTGCACCGGGTGGTGCGGCAGATCGCCGAGCCGATCCTGCTCCACGAGGGGCACACGGGAGTGGACCGCCGTGCCGCCGAGGCCCGAGCCCTGGAGCTGATGGAACGGGTCGGGCTGCCCGCCCGCCGTGCCCGCGCGTACCCGCACGAACTCTCCGGCGGACAGCGCCAACGGGTCATGATCGCCATGGCGCTGGCCTGCTCGCCCCGGTTGCTGATCGCAGACGAGGCGACCACCGCCCTGGACGTGATGGTGCAGGCCCGGGTCCTGGACCTGCTGCGCCGGCTGGTCGCCGAACGCGACATCGCGTTGATGATGATCAGCCACGACCTGACCGTGCTCGCCGACACCTGTGAACGGCTGGCCGTGATGTACGCGGGGCGGATCGTGGAGAGCGGCCCGGCCCCGACCGTGCTGCGCCGGTCCGCCCACCCCTACACCAGGGGTCTGATCGCCGCCTTCCCCGTCATCGGCGACCTCGCGCACCGGTACGCCCCGCGCGGTCTGCCCGGCGACCCGCCGGACCCCTCCCGGCTCGTGGCGGGGTGCGCCTTCCGGCCGCGCTGCCCGCTGGAACGGGACGCCTGCGCCGAACCGCTCGACGGGCCGGCGCTGCTGCCGGTGCCGGCGGTGCCCCCGGCGGGCGACGGGCCGGGCCACGGGTCGGGTACCGGGCCGACCGGTGGGAAACCGCCGGGCCCCGATCACCGCTCCGCCTGTCCGTACGCCGACGCGACGGCCGGCAGCGGGGATGTGCGCCCGGGGACGGCGCCGACCCCCGACCCCCCTCCCGGCACCCCGGAGGGAACCGGTTCGGCGGACGCGCCCCCCGACCGCCGGCGGAGGCCCGCCGGCGTGTCCCCCGCGACCGTCGGGCGCGGCGCCGACCCGGACGGCGGCGCGGACACACCCCCGCACAACACCGACGGCACGCGGCACGGACGGGGCCCACACGACACCCCCCGGGCCGGTGCCGCGCCCGACGGAGCGGGAGCCGCCCCATCCGGTTCCGACTCCGGTGCCGAACCCCGCCCGGCTGGGGAAACCCCCGCGCCCGGCGGGGGCCCCGTCGGCGGCGACGCCCGACCCGTCCCGTCCGCGCACCGCTCCCGGCGGGCCGCCGCCGCGTCCGTCGTCGGGGGGAGCGCCCCGACCCCCGACCCCGGGACCGGCGCGGCCACGACCGCCGCCGGCGGTGCCCCGGACCCGGACCCGGGCCCCGCCGTGCCCCACCCTCCCGCCGAGCCCACCGACCGGGGGACCGTGCTCGGCGCCCGGGGCCTGACCGTCGGCTTCCCGCTGCGCGGCCGACGGGTCGCCCGCGCCGTCGACGGGGTCGACCTCGACCTGCGCCCCGGCGAGATCCTGGCCCTGGCGGGGGAGTCCGGTTGCGGCAAGACCACCGTCGCCCGCGCCCTGCTGGGCCTGGAACCCCCCACCGCCGGCGAGGTCCTGCACCGGGGCCGACCGCTGCCCCGCACCCGGCGCGGCCTGCTGGCCTTTCGCCGCGCCGCCCAACTCGTCCTCCAGGACCCCACCGGCGCGCTCAACCCCCGTCACACCGTGTACGAGGCGGTCGCCGAGGGCCTGCGCGTGCACGGCATCCGGGACCGCGAGGAGGAACGCGTCGCCGCCGCGCTCTCCCGTGCCGGGCTGCGACCCCCCGGGTCCTTCTTCCACGCCCGCCCGCACGAACTCTCCGGTGGACAGCGCCAACGGGTGGTCATCGCCGGAGCCCTGGTCACCGGGCCGTCGGTGCTGATCGCCGACGAACCCGTCGCCTCGCTCGACGCCTCGGTGCGCGGCGAGATCCTGGCCCTGCTGCTGCGACTGCGCCGGGAGACCGGCCTCGCCGCCCTCGTCGTCACCCACGACCTCGGCCTGGCCTGGAACATCGCGGACCGGGTGGCGGTGATGTACCTGGGGCGGATCGTGGAGATCGGGCCCACGGAACGGGTCCTCACCGATCCCCGTCACCCCTACACCCGGGCCCTGTTGTCGGTGCTCCCGGACGCCCCGCCCGGCGGACGCCGTCTGTTGGCGGGGGAGTCCCCTGACGCGGCGGCCGTGCCGGGCGGGTGCCGCTTCCATCCCCGCTGTCCGGAGGTCGCCCCGCCGCACGCCGACGCCTGTCGCGCCGTGCCCCTGCCGCCGCTGCCCGCCGACCGGGACGGCGCCGCCTGCCACCTGACCGGGCGTGAGTGGTCACGGCACGGAGAATCCCGATGAGTCGATCATGGCCCGGTCGTGGCCGCCGGAAGGTGGTGACGCGGTTCCCCTACTCGCGGTGGGCATGGTGCTGCGCCGGGTCCGCAGGGGCGTCCCGGGCGCCGTCGAGGGCCGGCACCGGGAGAGCGAACCACTCCGCGACGAACTCGAGGTCGGGCCCGGGCGACTTCGTGATCTTCGTCGGAGTGTCCCGGCCGGAGGAACTTCTCGGGCTCCGGTGCGGCTTCATGGCCGGGATGGGGTGCCTCCCCCGGGTTGAGCACGAGGTCGGATTTCCGCCGGCCTCCGACACCACCGCTCGCGATGCTCGACCGCATGAACCGATTCGAGGGAAACGTGGCCCTGGTCACGGGCGGAAGCCGAGGCATCGGCGCCGCTGTCGCGTTACGACTGGCCGAGGAGGGCGCCGACGTTGTCCTGACCTACGAGAAGAGCGCGGAACGCGCCACCGAGGTGGTGGAGCGGATCAGGGCCCGGGGGCGTCGGGCCCTTGCCGTCCGAGCGGACAGTGCGGTCCCCGAGGCGCTCACCGCCGCAGTGGACGAGGCCGCCGCGACGTTCGGTGGACTCGACATCCTGGTCAACAACGCCGCAGTCTTCCTCGTCGGCCCACTCGAGAACCTGGGGTCGGCGGAGGTTGATCGCACTTTGGCGGTGAACGTCCGGGCCCCGTTCGTGGCGTCCCGGGCCGCGGTGCGTCACATGGACCGGGGTGGCCGCATCATCAGCATCGGCAGCAACGTCGCCGAGCGCGCGGTCTTCCCGGGACTGGCGCTGTACTCGATGAGCAAGACGGCTCTGGTCGGGATGACGAAGGGCCTGGCCCGGGAACTCGGCCCGCGTGGAATCACCGTCAACCTGGTACACCCCGGTCCCACCGATACGGACACCAACCCCGCCGATGGACCGAACGCCGAGATGATCGCCGGGTTCACGGCTGTTGGCCGGTATGCGGAAGCGGCCGAGATCGCGGGTACCGTCGCTCACCTGGCGAGTACCGACGGCGCGTACATCACCGGAGCCTCGATCCATGTGGACGGCGGCTTCACCGCCTGACCCGCGAGCTCGGTCCGCTTCGGGACGGGGTGGGTTTTCGGAGATCGCGCGGTGGCCGCAACCGCTCACACCCGCCGGCGGCGTCCCCGGCCGTCGCGGAGCCCACCGGACGGTGACGACCGGGGTCGGTGCCCGGAGAACCGGACGCCCCGGCGGACACCGCCGGGGCGTGGTGGGGTGGTGGGAGTGTGGGGGCGGGCCCCGTTGGTTCAGGCCGCCGGGGTGACCGGCGGTCGTGGGGAGGGATCGGGCTGTGTGTCGGCCGGACCGGCGGCACCGCCGGCCGGCGTCGGCGGGGTGAGCGGCGCGGGTTCCGGCGCGGAGCCGGGAGCGGGCGCGCCGTCGGCCACCGGGGCGCCGCCCACCACGGCCGCCCGCACCCGGCCCAGAGCGACCAGCACGTAGCCGGTGACCACCACGGCGATCGTGAACGCCGCCACGGTGGCGAGGAAACCCTCCTCGTCCGGGTTCAGGAAGTCGTGGTACGACTCCACACCGGCGCCGACCATGAACCCCAGGTAGGCCAGCAGCGGCAGCGTCCAGCTCAGCGGGTACCACCAGCGGGCCCGGCCCTGTCCCCGGCCCACCAGCAGCCAGTCCGCCAACACCACGAGGGGCGTCAGCAGATGGGCGAAGAGCGAGGAGGTCGTCGTATAACCGTCCTCCAGACCGCCCATGAGGGTGTGCCAGACCACCGCCACCAGCAACAGCGCGACCGTCGCCGCGCCGCGCACCCACGCCGACGGTGGCTCGGGCGCCCGGTCGGAACGGGTGAACGGCCGGACGGCCAACCAGAGGAAGACCAGGCCCACCGTGAAGCTCGCCAGGTGGCTCAGGTCCTCCAGTGAGGACAGGAACCCCAGCCGGGACGCCGCGTCACCCCACCCGATGAGACCGAAGACGGCGATCAGCAACCGCCACCCGGAGACGGCGAGCAGCGTCGCGCCAGCCGTGCCGGGGGCGCTCCTCGACGGCGGCTCCGACTCCCTCGTCGCGTCCCGCCCCGGCGCCGTGTCCGCCGCCCCCGTGCCCTCGTTCACGACCTTCATGGCGGGAGACCCTACGCCGTCCCACCGGCCCTGACGAGCCCCGGGACGGGCCCCCGTGTGGCAGGCTGGAGGCACGGCCGGCGCCGGTGCCCCGGTCGGGGCCCAACCACCGGGGAGGCGTGCGCAGATGGGGCGAGGCAACCGACGCGGACCGGGACGGCTGACGGCATCCGTGCTGCTGGCCGGCCTCCTGGTGACACCGACCGCGTGTGCCGGCGGGCCCGCCGCCGACCGCGCCGCCCAACTCGCCCCGGGTGGCCCCCCGGCCGCCCCGGAGGATCTGCTGCCCGACGAGGTGGAGGGCGGCGACCCCACCGCCCCGCCGGAGGCCGGTGACCCCGGTGAGGGGGAACCCGAGCCCGCACCGGAACCCACCGAGCCGCCCCCGCCGCCGGCGGAGGGCTCCGCCGAGGTGGTGGAGACCGTCACCCTGCCGGGCATCGGGGCGCCGGTGGGCCCGGCCGTGCTGCCCGACGGTGATCTCCTGATCGGCTCCCGCACCACCGGCACCATCCACCGCGTCTCCCCCACCACCGGCGACATCACCGAGGTCGGCACGGTGCCCGGGCTGGTCACCGAGGGAGAGGGCGGCCTGCTCGGTCTCACCTTCGAGGCCGGCTTCGTGTACGCGTACTACTCGACCCTCTCGGACAACCGTGTCTCACGGTTCCTGCTGCGGGAGGAAAGGGCCGAGGGAAGTCGGATCGGGGTACCGGATCACGTCATCACCCGGCTGCCGCACGGCCCGGTGCGCAACGGCGGTGCCCTGGGCTTCGGCCCGGACGGCTTGTTGTACACGGGTACCGGAGAGGCCGGTTCCGGGGCGGACCCCGAGGATCCGGAGGAATTGGCCGGTCGGGTGCTGCGCACCACGGCGGAGGGGCGGAACCCGGCCGTGGAGAACGCCGCTCCCGGCTCACCGGTGTTCTCGGTGGGGCACCGGAACGTGACCGGCCTGACCTGGGACGCCCTCGGGCGGGTGTGGATCTTGGAGGACGACGGCGCGATACATCGGCCGCCCACCGATGGCGAGGGCGGTGTCGAGGATGGACGACCGACCGATCCCGTGATCGAACTGCCGGTCGCCGGGGCGGGAATGGCGTGGTCCGAGGGATCCCTGTGGGCGGTGGACCGCACGGACGGCTCCCTGTACCGGGTACCGCTGGATGGCACCGAGCCCTTCGCCCCCGACCAGCGGTTCCCCCTGCCGGGTGACAAGGGGGCACGCGGCCTCGTGGCGGCCCCCGGCGAGGGACTGTGGGCTCTGACCGAAACCGTGACCGGTGGTCGACTCCTTCTTCTGGAGATCGACTGAGGGCACGCCGGGGCCTGGGAACACCATGGAAAAGGTGAGGTGTCGAACGGTGAGCCGGCCTCCCGAAGAAGCCGGCGCGGACTTCCCGGGGTGCCGAACGATCAGTCGGTCAGACGGCCATGCCGTACACGATGGTGAACAGGGTTCCGAGGGAGCCGATGATGAAGACTCCGGTGAGCCCCGCGACGATCAGCCCCTTGCCCTGCTCGGCGCTGAAGGTGTCCCGCATCGCGGTGGCGCCGATCCGCTGCTTGGCGGCACCCCAAATGGCGATGGCGAGGCAGATGATGATGGCCAGCGCCATGATGACCTGAACCATGGTGCGGGCCTCGTCGCCCAGGGTCGCGAACGGACCCCAGTCCGGCGCGATCCCGCCGATGATCGTTGTGATGTCGCCTTCCGCGGCCAGGTTGTTCATGGCTCGCTCACCGCCTTTCGCTGTCCGCGCTCGCACATGTCGAGCTCAACTCGGATTGTGCCACGCCCGAGTGACGGATGAGAGATTCGTCCGAACCCGGGATTTTCGGGGTCCCCGGGTGATCCTGCCGATTTCCGGCTGGTGTTGGGTCGGACCCGGTTCGCTCGTTCACCCCCCGCACGCCGCCCGCGCCCCGGGCGCCGGCCCGGGGCCGGCGTGCCACCCCGGTGCGCCCGTGTGCGCGCCGAGGTGCCTCCCCCCGCGGCCGGTACCCGACGGTCGCCGGCAGACAACGGTGGGGAATTGGGGCACAGTTGAGGTCATGCGCAAGGCACTGCTGTGGTCCGGGATCGGCTTCGGGGGCTTGTGCGCCTTCATGGCGCTCCTCGTCATCGGCGTCTTCGCCGCCGCCGGTGGCGGCGGGGCCGGTGGTACCGGCGGTGGTCGGCTGGCGCAGAACTCGGTACCGGCGGATTACGAGCCGTTGGTGAGCAGGTGGGGCAACCTGTGCCCGGAGTTGTCCCCCGCCCTGTTGGCGGCGCAGCTCCAGCAGGAGAGCGGTTGGCAGCCGACCGCGCAGAGCCACGCGCGGGCGCAGGGGATAGCGCAGTTCATCCCCGAGACCTGGGCGTCGTACGGCGTGGACGGCAACGGGGACGGCCGGGTGGACGTCTGGGACCCGGAGGACGCCATCCCGTCGGCGGCCACCTACAACTGCGCCATGGCGCAGTACGTGCGGGACGTGCCCGGTGACCCGGTGGACAACATGCTGGCCTCGTACAACGCCGGTCCGTACGCGGTGATCCAATACGGCGGGATACCGCCGTACGCGGAGACGCAGCACTACGTGCGGACCATCCGGGCGATGGAGGAGAGCTTCGCCGCGCCGATGACCGAGGAGCGGTTGCCGCCCTCGGAGGCGGCGGCGGGCGCGGTGCACTTCGCCCAGTCCCACCTCGGTACGCCGTACCTGTGGGGTGGGGACGGCACCCCGGAGGATGACGGGCGGTTCGACTGTTCGGGTCTGACCCGGGCGGCCTTCGAGGCGGTGGGCATCGAACTGCCCCGGGTGGCGAACGACCAGTGGCACTCGGGGCCGCACCCCTCGCGCGACGAACTGCTCCCCGGTGACCTGGTGTTCTTCGCGACCGACCTGACCGATTCCCGCAGCATCAACCACGTCGGCATCTACGTGGGCGGCGGCCACATGATCAACGCCCCGTACACGGGGGCGGTGATCCGGTTCGATCCGATCGATTCGCCGGATTACTTCGGGGCGACACGGCCTGTCGCGGCGTGATTCATCGGTTACCGTTGGTGAGCGAGGTGTCGCGGGTGGTCGGGGTTCCCCGGTGGCCCCCGGCCGGGCGTCTCTCTTCGATAACGCATCGGTGTGACTTCCGTGGATTCCGGAACGTGAGCCGGTGTCGGTGGCGTTGATCGGGTCGAATGATGATCGATTCGGATGAGGGCCACGCACCGGGACCCCGCTCGCGCGGGGGACACCCGGCACGCCGCCACACGGAACACGACGGGCGCGGGACACGAACGGGGAGACGGGAAAGGGGTGACGGCGGGTGACGGAGCTGACCGATCCGGACGTCGGGATACTGCGACGGATCAACAACCTGGGTGACGCCCTGCCCGATCGCCTCGAACCCCTGGTGACCTTCACCGGGGAGTACGGCCTGCCCCTCCTGGCCCTGGCGCTCTGCGCGTTGGCCTGGTGGGCGGTGCGGCGCTCGCCCAACGCCCCGACGGCCGTGGCCGCCACGCTGTGGGCCCCCATCGCGGCCGGTGTCGCCTTCCTGGCCAACGGCCCGATCCGGGAGCTGGTGGCCCGGCCCCGGCCGTTCCTGGACCACACCGATCTCAACGTCATGCTCGACGGGAAGACCGGCTACTCCTTCGTCAGCGACCACGCCACCGGCGCCATGACCATCGCCGTCGCGCTGCTCCTGGTGCACCGCGGGATCGGGTTGATCGCCCTGGCCGTGGCCCTGTCGCAGGGCTTCGCCCGGGTGATGATGGGCCTGCACTACCCCACCGACGTCATCGGTGGGTACGCACTGGGCACGGCCGTCGCCCTGTTGCTGTATCCGGCGGCGACGGCGGCCCTGACGCCCGCCGTCCGCTGGTGCGCCGCCCGGGGGCCGTTGCGCGGCCTGGCGCCAGGACCCGGGGAGGTGTCCGCCGGCCGGCCGGACGCCGGGCCTCCGGCGGTTCCGACGGGCTTCCCGTCGGACGCGCCGGCCGCCTCCCCGGCCGTGGCCGGCACTCCGGAGCGGGGGGCCGCGCCGCCCGCGTCGGAGCCGGCGCGGTCCGTGAACCCGGGGGAGTCGGTGAACTCCGTGGAGTCGGCGAAATCCGGCGAACCCGTCGGGCCGAGGGTGGACATCCCCCGACCGGACCCCTCCGCCGCGGAGGGGTCGGAGGCGCGGGACGAGGTACCGACGGCGGTCGCCTCCGGCCGTCGTCCCCGGGGCCGGGGCGGCGAGTCCGGGGAGTGACTCCCGGCGGCCCGCCGCCCACCGGGCCCGCCTCCGACCATCCGAAGGCATCGAGCCCCCGCCCACCCCTGAGTTCCAGTGGTCGTGGCGGCCGAGCCGAACAGCCGGCCACGCAAGACGCTCGGCCGGGAAACCCCAGCCGAGCGTCGGGCTGAACTGCTCGCCACCACACGTCAGTGATCACGTGTTGCGACACCCCCTGGAATTCACCATCGGGCGGGGGCTCCGTCGTTCGGGTGAACGGGTGGAAAGAGCGGGTGGAAACGACGGGTGAGGACCCCGCCCGGGTGATCGACGGGGCGCGGGCCCGGCGCGCGGTCTCACCGCGGGCCCGTGCCCCCGTTCCTCCCCACGTGTTCCGCGGCCTCGTCCCTGGCGAGGGGCCGGGAACGGCGAGCCGGTCCGCGCCACCCGCAGCTGCACCGGGGGGCCAGGAAGGGGCCCCGTTCCACCAACGTGATGTGGTGCCACTCGGACACCTGACCGGGAGGCTCGGCCGCGCGTTCGTCGTGCACGGCACCACCGTATCGAGTCATCCCCGGCGGTCGGCCGTGACGGTCCCCCGGGATGACTCGTTGGCAGAGGTGTCCGGGGCGACCGACCCCGGAGGGCGATCGGTGGGAGTCCCGACATCCCCGGGAACGCCGAGGACCCGGAGGATCCCGGGGACCCCGAGAACGAGGAGCGGAACCCATGGCGGAGCGAGGCGCGGTCCCCCGACGGGGGACCGCGGACCCGGGGCGGCCCGGCCGTCCGTCACCACCCGTCCGGCACGTGGTACCCGCGGCGTTGGCGGTCCTGGCGACGATCGGCGCGGCGCTGGGCGCCTCGGGGTGCTCCCCGGCGAGCGGGGGCACCCTGCCGCGCGACCCGGCACCGGTCGCGGCGGCGCCCGGCGGCATCCTCGGCCCGGACGGGGTGCCCCTCGGCCCGGTGGAACGGTTGGTCCGGGTGGCCGACGTCCTCATGACGGCCGGCACCTCGCGGGTGCGCACCGCGGTGGAGACCGCCTCCGGCGGTACCCGGGTGGTGATCACCGGCGAGGGCGTCTTCGACCACACCACCGGAATGGGGGAGTTGGTACTGACCGTGCCGGAGGCGGCCGGGGGAGGGCAGCCCCCCACCGGACCGGTGACCACCGTCTTCGGCCCCGGCGAGGTGTACCTGCGCAACCGGGGCGCGGACGTACCCCCGGATACCTGGGTCCGGGTGGGCACGGCCGGGGTGCCGGACGGCAACCTGGTGACCGGCGGCGCCACCGACCCGGCGACGGCGGCCGCCCTGCTGCGCGGCGTGACCCGGGCCGAGGACCGGGGTCGGGTCGAGGCGGACGGGGAGTGGCTGTGGCACCACCGGGGCACGGTGGACCCGGCCGCGGCCGCCCGGGCGGTGCGCGGGCGGCCCGAGGAAGCGCAGTTCGAGGTGGTGGCGGCCGGCCTGGTGGGCCGGGAGGTGACCTTCGAGGCGTGGTTGGACGACGAGGGGTTGCTGCGCCGGGTCACCTACCGCTTCGGGGCGACCGGGACGGCCGGCACGGGATCGGCCGATCCGGGGCGTCCGCCGCGGCCGGCGGCCCCGACGGATCCGGCGCGGGCGGCCGACCTCGTCTCGACCACCGAGCTGCTCGACTTCGGAGTGCCGGTGGAGGTGCGGGTGCCCCCGGAGGGCGAGATCGCGAACGGCACGGTCGCGGCCCGGTAGCACCCGCCCCCGGCGGGGTCAGGTGCGCAGCAGGCGGGCGATGGCGGCGGTGGCCTCGGCGACCTTCGCGTCGGCCTCCGGACCACCCTCGACGGCGGCCCGGCCGACGCAGTGCCGCAGGTGTTCCTCGAGCAGTTGGAGGGCGAAGGACTGCAGGGCCTTGGTGGAGGCCGACACCTGGGTGAGCACGTCGATGCAGTAGGCGTCCTCGTCGACCATCCGGTGCAGGCCGCGGATCTGGCCCTCGATCCGGCGCAGGCGTTTGAGATGCGCCTCCTTGTCCCCGCTGTAGCCGTGACCGGCGTGCTCGCGGTGACCGGCGTGCTCGCCGTGCTCGACGGCGGTCTCCCGCGGGGCGGTCATCGTGTTCCTCCTTGCGCGGTGGGTCCGCGGTCTCGTTCCCGGGGCCGGGACGGGGATCCCGGCGGCGTCATGGGCGTGGAGGCGTCGGGATGGTGCCTCGCGCGGCACGCGGACGACCGGCCATACCCCGCCCCCGTATCGATGTCCAGGGTAGTCGGCCGAACCGACATGGATCGATATCGGTCATGCCCCGATCCCCCGTGATCACTCCCCGACCCCGCGGAACGGTGGGGCGCGATCGGGAGCCGGGCCCCGCCGGCCGATTCGTGACCGGCCCCGGTCGGCCCCGGTCGGCCCGTGACCGGCCGGCGGCGGACGGGGGTGTGACCCGGTTCACTTTCCGTTCGCTTTCACCGGGTCGGGTTTTCCCGTTGAAATCGGGACAATGAGCCCCGGAGGGTGGAGGTGACCGGCTCGTCACCCCCGGATGGCGGTCACCCGGCGTGACATTCGACCCGCCCGTGGCGACGATCGGTGGGAAGGTCGACTCCCCGCCCCCTCTGGTTCATCTTCTGTTCACTTGGGACGGATGATCGATTCACTTCCGCTTCCTACCTTCGGAGGCGGGCGGGCACGTTCGTTGCCCGCCCATGCGTTCGAGGAAGGGAATGGAACGACCGTGCAGCTTCCGCGCGTGACCCGCCGCCGTGCCCGTCTCGCGGGAGTGGCCGCGGTCGCCGGCACCCTGCTCCTGACCGGCTGCGGCAGCGACGACAACACCGGTCTCCCCGGCGCCGTCGACTACACCTCGGACACCATCGAGTGCGGCCCCGCCGGAACCCTGCTGGCCTCCGGCTCCACCGCCCAGGCCAACGCCATGGAGGTGTGGGCCAACGCCTACATGGCCAACTGCGACGAGGGCCAGGTGAACTACAAGGCCACCGGCTCCGGCGCGGGCATCCAGGAGTTCCTCCAGGGCACCACCGCCTTCGGCGGCTCGGACTCCCGGATGAAGGACGCCGAGATCGAGCAGTCCCGCGCGGTGTGCCGGGACGGCGGACGCGCCATCCACCTGCCGATGGTCGCCGGCCCCGTCGCCATCGGCTACAACCTGCCCGGCGTGGAGGACCTCGTCCTGGACGCCGACGCCCTCGCCCTGATCTTCGACTCGCGCGTCACCCACTGGGACGACCCGGTCATCGCCGAACTCAACCCCGACGCGGATCTGCCGAACACCCGCATCACCCCGTTCTCCCGCTCCGACGGCTCGGGCACCACCGACAACTTCACCTCCTACCTGGCCGCCGCCGCCCCCGACTCCTGGCCGCACGAGCCGGACAAGGTGTGGCAGGGCCGCGGCGGACAGTCGGCCGACGGCTCCTCCGGCCTGGTCGGCATGGTGCAGCAGAACGTCGGCGCCATCAGCTACTTCGAACTCTCCTACGCCCACGAGAACGACATCCCCACCGTCCTCGTGGACACCGGCGCGGGCGACCCCGTCGAGTCCACCGTCGAGAACGCCACCACCGGCATCGCCGCCGGCGAGATCATCGGCACCGACGGCGACCTGGCGATGGAACTCGACTACACGACGACCGAGCCCGGCGCCTATCCGATCGTCCTCATCAGCTACGAGATCGTGTGCGACCGGGGCAACGACCCCGAGAGCCTGGAACTCACCCGCGCCTTCCTCAACTGGACCGCCGGCGACGAGGGCCAGGAGATGATCACGCGAATCGACTACGCGTCGATCCCCGACGAGATCATCACGCGGGTGCGCGAGCGCCTCGACGCCATGACCTGATCCGGGCCCACCGGCGCGCACCGCGCCGGACCCGACCCGCACGCCCCGCCGCGTGCCGGACGATGGCCCCACCGGGCCGGGACCCGGCCCGGCACCGCCCGAGACCGAAGGACCCACGGATGTCCGCGACCACCACCGACCCCGCTCCGGCGCCCGCCGGGGGACCGGGGTCCGAGCCGGCGCGGCACAGCGCCGTCCGGCCGGGCGACCGCATCTTCAGCGGTCTGTCCAAGGGGGCCGGGATCACCCTTCTGGTGATCATGGCGGCGATCGCCGTCTTCCTGACCATCCGAGCCGTCGTGGCCATCCGGGCGAACGAGGGCGACTTCCTGACCACCTTCGAGTGGAACGCCAACGCCGAGCCGCCGGTCTTCGGCATCGCGGTCCTGCTCTTCGGCACCGTCGTCAGCTCCGTCATCGCGATGCTGTTGGCCGTACCGGTGGCGGTCGGCATCGCGCTGTTCATCTCGCACTACGCGCCGCGCCGCATCGCCGGCACGGTCGGGTACGTGGTGGACCTGCTCGCGGCCGTGCCCAGCATCATCTACGGCCTGTGGGGCGCGCTGTTCCTGGTCCCGCACATCACCGGATTGTACGACTGGCTGGACGACTTCCTCGGCTGGACCGGCGTCTTCTCCTACGACGGGTCGCCCGCCCGCTCGCTGATGACGGTCGGAATCCTGCTGGCGATCATGATCCTGCCGATCATCACCAGCGTCACCCGGGAGATCTTCAAGCAGACCCCGAAGGCCAACGAGGAGGCCGCGCTGGCGCTGGGCGCCACCCGCTGGGAAGTGGTCCGGATGACCGTCCTGCCCTTCGGCCGCTCCGGCATCATCAGCGCCTCGATGCTCGGCCTCGGGCGCGCGCTGGGCGAGACGATGGCGGTCGCCACCGTGCTCTCGCCGGCCTTCCTGATCAACATCAGCCTGCTGGAGTCCGGCGGCGGCACCTTCGCGCAGAACATCGCCAGCCAGTTCAAGGAGGCCGGCGCGATGGGCCGCGACGCGCTGATCGCCTCCGGCCTGGTGCTCTTCCTGCTCACCCTGCTGGTCAACGGCGCCGCCCGGCTGATCATCGCCCGTCGGAAGGACTTCGTGTGATGGGCGCGCGACGGCCGGCCGCCGGCACCACCCGGGTGACCACCCGGGACACCCCCCTCGACAGCACCCACCGGAAGGAGGCCCGGGCATGAGCGAGATCGTGAAGGACAAGCGGGACCGGGGCCGGGCCCCCGACCCCACCGCGACCACCGACACCACCGACACCACCCCCGCCGGCGGCGACCCGGCCGACACCGGCCCGGTCGCCGGCGGTCCGACCACCCTGCGCCGGCCCCGGTTGCCCGGTTGGGCGCCGGCCGGCGCCGCCCTGGGCTCCATCGCGATCGGTGTCCTGGTCGGCCTGCTCGGGGGTCTGGAGAGCCGGGTGCAGTGGGGCCTGATCGCTGCACTCGTCTTCGTCGCCGCGACCTTCGCGCTGACCACCGCCGTCGAGGGCCGCCGCCAGGCGGTGGACCGCCTGGCGGCCATCCTGGTGTGGAGCAGCTTCGTCGTCGCGGTGCTGCCGCTGGCCTCGCTGATCTGGGAGACCGTGGCGCGCGGCATCCCCGGTGTGAGCTGGTACTTCCTCACCCACTCGATGAACGGCGTGCTCAGCTGGCAGGAGGGCGGCGGCATCTACCACGCCATCCTCGGCACCCTCCAGCAGGTGCTGCTCGCCTCCGTCATCGCCATCCCGATCGGCCTGCTGACCGCCGTCTACCTGGTGGAGTACGGGCGCGGCCGACTGGCGAAGACCATCACCTTCTTCGTGGACGTGATGACGGGCATCCCGTCGATCGTCGCCGGCCTCTTCGTCCTCAGCATGTGGATCATGATGCTCGGCTTCGGCTACTCGGGCTTCGCCGGTGCCCTGGCGCTCGCGATCCTGATGGTGCCGATCGTGGTCCGTTCCACCGAGGAGATGCTCAAGCTCGTCCCCAACGAACTGCGCGAGGCGGCGCTGGCGCTGGGCGTGCCGAAGTGGCGGGTCATCCTCAAGGTCGTGCTGCCCACCGCGATCGGCGGCATCACCACCGGCGTCATGCTGGCGCTCGCCCGCATCGCCGGTGAGACCGCCCCGATCATCCTGCTGGTCTTCGGCAGCAACATGATCAACGCCAACCCCTTCGAGGGCGCGCAGTCCTCGCTGCCGCTGTTCGTATACGAACAGTGGGCCCTGGGCACGCAGGCCGCCTACGACCGGGCCTGGGCCGCCGCCCTGGTGCTGATCGTCCTCATCATGATCCTGAACCTGGTCGCCCGCGGTATCGCCCGCTGGAAGGCACCGAAGTCCGGCCGCTGAGGGCCATCGAGAGAAGCGAGAGAACACATCCCATGGCCAAGCGCATCGACATCACCGGACTGACCGCCTACTACGGCACCCACAAGGCCATCGACGACATCGACATGCACGTCGAGCCCAAGTCGGTGACCGCCTTCATCGGTCCCTCCGGCTGCGGCAAGTCCACCTTCCTGCGGACCCTCAACCGGATGCACGAGGTGACCCCCGGCGGCCGGGTCGAGGGCCGCGTCATGCTGGACAACGAGGACCTGTACGGGCCGGGCGTGGATCCGGTGCAGGTGCGGCGCACCGTCGGCATGGTCTTCCAGCGGCCCAACCCGTTCCCGACCATGTCCATCTACGAGAACGTCATCGCCGGGCCGCGCCTGAACGGCAGCTACAAGAAGTCCGAGCTGGACGACATGGTGGAGCGCAACCTGCGCGGCGCCAACCTGTGGAACGAGGTCAAGGACCGGCTGCACAAGCCGGGCGCCGGGCTCTCCGGCGGTCAGCAGCAGCGGCTGTGCATCGCCCGCGCCACGGCCGTGGAGCCGGAGGTGCTCCTGATGGACGAGCCGTGTTCGGCGCTGGACCCGATCTCCACCCTCGCCATCGAGGACCTGATCTCCCAGCTGAAGTCGCGGTTCACCATCGTCATCGTCACCCACAACATGCAGCAGGCCGCCCGGGTCTCCGAGCGGACCGCCTTCTTCAACCTGGAGGCGGTGGGTCGGCCCGGCAAGCTCATCGAGATCGACGACACCGACCGGATCTTCTCCAACCCCTCCGAGCAGGCCACCGAGGACTACATCTCGGGCCGCTTCGGCTGATCCCGGCCCGAGCGGCGGACCGCTCCGGTCGGCGGCACGGCGGCCGACCCGACCGGGAGACGGTCGCGAGAACGACGCCGGCGCCCGGTTTCCCCGCACGGGAAACCGGGCGCCGGCGTCGTTCTTCCGTCCGGAAGCCCGGAAGCCCGGAAGCCCGACCGACCGGGCCGGTGGGCCGCCGGGGTGACCGCGGGGACGGTCGCGCGGCGGCCGGTCGCCGGTCGGGGGTGGATCCCGGCGTCGGGACGTCTCCCATCCGGGGCGGGGACGGGGCCGGCGACAGCGGGGGCCGGTCCCCTGTGGGCCGGGTGCCGATCGTCGGTCGGCCCCGGTCGGCCCCGTCCCCGGGCTTCCGGGCCCGGGCGAGAACGTGCGCCGGATGCGGCGAGGCCCGAACCGGCCGGGGCGCCGACCCCGGCCGTCCGACCCCGGGTCGGTCAGCCGGTCAGGGGCAGCAGGAGCAGGCAGAGCACCGCGCCGGTGCCGGCGGCGGCCAACGGGGTCAGCAGGTGGCCGGCGATCCGTGTACCCGAGGCCCCGGACCGCACCGCCCGAGCCCACCGCCGGCGCCGGGTCGATCCCGCGCCGAGCACCGCCGGGGCGGTGACCTGCGTCGGGGACAGCGGCACGCCGGGGATCAGCGAGGCGAACAGCAGCGTCACCGACGCGCTCGCCTCGGCGGCGAAGGCACGCGGTGGGTCGGCCTCCAGGATGCGGCGACGGGTCCGACTCATCAGCCGCAGGCCGCCCAGCGCGGTGCCGACCACCAGGGCCGTCGCGCAGGTCAGCCGCACCCACCAGGGCACGTCACCCCCCGGCCCCGGGGAGCCGGCGGCCACCAGGCCCAGCAGCACCACTCCCATCGTCTTCTGCGCGTTCTGCAGGCCGAAGCCCATCGCCGCCCCGGCGGCGGAGACCGACTGGGCGATCCGGAACCCGTGCTGCACCCGGCGGGGGCGGCCGTCGCGGAAGATCCACAGGATGGCGATCATCAGCACCCACGCCCCGACCAGGGCGGCCACGGGTGCCAGCAGCATGGGCAGCACCACGCGGCCCAGCACCTCGCCCCAGCGCACCGTGCCGGTGTCGGCGAGCGCGGAACCCATCAGCACCGCGCCCAGGACCCCGCCGAGCAGTGCCTGCGAAGTGGAGCCCGGCAGCCGCAGCCGGCGGGAGAGGGCGGACCACAGCAGCGCCGCGACCGTTCCGGCCAGCACGGCGGTCAGACCGGCGGCGCCCGGCGTGAGGTCCACCAGGCGGTACGCGATGGTGGTGGCCACCGCCGTGCCCAGCAGGGCGCCCGCCGCTCCCATGACGCAGACCAGCACCAGCGCCACCCGGGGGGTGAGCGCGCGGGTGGAGACGGAGGCGGCGAGCAGGTGCGGGGCGTCCCGGAAACCGTGCAGGCAGGAGAGGAGTAGGGCGGTCGCGATCAACGCCGCCAGGGTGGTTCCGGTCACCGTCCTCAGGACTCCTTGACCACGATGGACTCGACCGTGTTGGCCACGTGCTCGAAGGCGTCGGCGGCCTCCTCGAGCACGTCCACGATCTGCTTGAGCTTCATGATCTCCACGGCGTCGTAGGCGCCATTGGTGAACAGGTGGGCCAGCAGCCGGCGGTGCACGCGGTCGGCCTGGTTCTCCAGGCGGTTGACCTCGATCCAGTACTCGGTGAGGTTCTCCATGGTGCGCAGGTGCGGCATGGCCTCGGCGGTCAGCTCGGCGGCCCGGTTGAGCACCTGGATCTGCTGGTCCACGCCCGGCGGCAGCTCGTCGATGCGGTAGAGGACGACGAGGTCGACGGCCTCCTCCATGAAGTCCATGATGTCGTCGAGGCGGGCCGCGAGGCGGTAGATGTCCTCGCGGTCGAAGGGGGTGATGAAGGAGGAGTTCAGCTGGTGGTAGACGGCGTGGGTGGTGTCGTCACCCGCGTGTTCGGCCGCCCGCATGCGCTCGGCGATCTCCGCGCGTCCCTCGGCGTCGGAGCCGAGGAGCTCCAGCAGGAGTTTGGATCCGGTGAGGATGTTGTCCGCCGCCGCGGCGAAGAGGTCGTGGAAGCCCGTTTCCCGGGGCGTCATACGAAAGCGCACTGGACGTCCTCTGCGATTCATCGGGCGGTGGTAACCCGAAGATGCTAAGGGCATATTTAGTCCAATGCTCACCACTTCCAGGGGTGAGATTTCCCGCATCCGGAGCACCTTGAACGTCCTGGAGCGATCATCTCTTGATCGTTTTAGGACGACACGCCGAGGGGCGGGGACTGTCGTCCCCGCCCCTCACTCGATGTCACGCGCCCGACGTGCTTTCGGTCCGTCCGTCCGCCCACCCGCCGTGCGGGCCCCCGGAAGCGACCTCCCCGGCGGCGATTCCCACGGCGGCGATCCCGACGGAAGTGGTCTCACCGACCGCCGTTGTACGGGCCGTAGGGACCGTCGCTGCTGCTCCAGCCGCCCCGACCGCCGCCGCCGGCACCGCCGACCGCGGCGATGGCCGGGCGAACATCCACGATGTAGACGATCGCCGCGATCGTGCCGGCGAGCGTCAGCAGCAGGAATCCCGGGACGAACAGTTGCACCGCCACCGACACGCCCAGGATGACCAGCCAGAAGGGCTTGGTCTTCTTGTCGGCGGCGCGGAAGGCGTCCTCGCGCTGCATGACGGCGTGCACCAGGGCGAAGATGCTCAGCACCAACAACCCCAGGTACACGAGGCTCATCAACGAGGAGAAGCCCTGCAACAGCATCGCCGTTCACCATCCTGTCGAATCGCCGGGCGGTCACCGGTCGGGCCGCCGGTCGGTCCCCTCAACGCTACCCGGTGGGGACCGGTCACCCAACGTTCCGGGGTGCTTCGCCCCGGAACGGCGGTGGGTCGTGTCGTCGTGCGGTGCCGCGTGTCGTGTCCCGTGTCCCGTGTGCCGCTGTGCCGCGCCCCGCCGGAACGGGACGCGGCACAGCGGCACGGGACGCGGGTGTGCGGCGTGTGGTGCCGCGGGGACGCCCGGCGCCGAACTCAGCGCGCCTCGGTGCCGGTGTCGGTCGCGCCGTCCCCGGTCGCGGTCCCGGTGGTCCCGGGGGTGGGGTCGGTCACCCGCTCCACGGTGACCTCGGGGGCGTCGGCCCCGTCGGCCCCGTCGCCCTTGTCCTCGGCGGCCTCCTCGCGCTGCGTACGCCACTGGTCCACGGCGCCCCGGCCGCGCACGGCCAGCTCCTCGTAGGTCTCGCGGGCCTTCCCGGCGTACTCGCGGGCCGTCTCGCGCCCCTGCTCGGCCAGCTCGCGGGCGCGGTCACGCAGCTTCGGCAGCTCGTTCTCGCGGACCTCGCGCAGGCGCTCGGGGGTCTCCTCGCGCAGCCGCTCCAGCGAGGAGGGCAGCTCCCGCAGCTTCTCGGCCGCCAGGTCGGCGGCCCCCGCGACCACGTACAGCGGGGTGGCCTCGTTCAGGTTCTTCCGGATGTCCTCGGTGACGGTCATGGTTCCTCCCGGAACGTCCTCATCGTGATCGTGCTGGTGTTCGTTCATGTCGTCGTGCTCGTCGCCGTGCCCGCGTCCCCGGCGGGGACGGTTCCCGCCCCGGCCCCGGTGACGGGCCCGCCGGCGGTGCCGACGACCCGGGCCCCTCGCCCCCTCAACTTCCCGTGACGGGGGGTTCGGTGGGTGAGGACCCGGTGTCGGGCTTCTCCCCGCCGGCGCCGGCGGCATTCTCGTGGCGGAACGCCTCGTGGATGCGCAGCAGCGCCTGCTTCTGCTCGTCGGTGAGCCCGGGATCGGCCAACACCGCCGTCCGCACGCCGGATTCCCCGGAATCGGGTGGGTCCGCCCCGTCGTGGCCCCGCTCGTCGAGAATCCCGGCACGGACGTACAGCGTCTCCGCCGAGATCTCCAGCCCCTTGGCGATCTGTTGGAGGATCTCGGCGCTCGGCTTGCGCAGTCCGCGCTCGATCTGGCTGAGGTAGGGGTTGGAGACACCGGCCGCGTCGGCGAGTTGACGCAGCGACAACTTCGCCTGCCGGCGCTGCTCCCGCAGGAAAGCCCCCAGTCCACCGCCCTCGAACGATCCCATGCCCCCACTGTGCGGCATCGTGCTAACAATTGCAAGCGGATGCTTGCAGATGTGCCCATCCGCCCCGGGCCGGATGGCGGAGCCCGGGCGCGATGGGTCTCGTATTTGCACGACACCTGTCGTCATCCGGGCCCGGCCTCCTGGTGGAAGTGCTCTCGGGACGCACTCCACGGGTCGCCGGGAAGCGGCGTTGTCGGTGGGCTCCGCCAGGGTGAAGTTTCCCCGTGGTCCTGGACACTCGTTGGTTGTGCCGCGAGGGCGTGTTGATGCCGCTGCCCGGTCTCCGGCCGGGGTGAGGTGGCCGAAGGCCTTGTGCTTGCGCAGGCGGCGGCGGTTGTGGAAGGTCTCGATGAAGGTGAAGACCTCGGCGCGGGCGGTGGTCCGGTCGTGGCCATCACCCGGAAGCAGTGGTCGACCGAGCACCGCGGCCAGCGGCCCCGCCCCGGCTTCACCCAAGAATGGACATCAAGTCACGAATCGCTCTCCGAGGAGCGCCAAAGCCTGGCCCGTAGAGACCTCCGCCCGCTGGTCTTGGCGTCTCCCCGGGTGCCGTTTGCGTAGGCGCTCGACGTGACGCCGTCCTGACGCAGGTCGACGCGGCCCGCCTGGTGGGAGAACAGGGCACCGCCGGCGCTCATCGTGACCCGGACGGTGTAGGTGCCCGCCGGGAGAGCGGAGAGGTCGACGCCCTTGCCGTCCGGTGAGGTGAAGAACCCGTATCCGTACGAGCCGAAGTCACCCGGCCCTACATGCGGATTGACCTTCTCGGTCATCCGCAGGGGCTTGAGATCGAAGGTGTGGGCGGTATCCGGGCCTTGCAGTGTCAGGTAGTACGAGGCGTGGTTCCTGTGGTCCGCGTTGCGACCGGGGAGGTAGAAGACGCCGTACACACGCAGCTTCTGGCCGTCCATCAGAAAGCGCTGCAGCGAGAATACGGTCCCGCCGGGACCGCCGTCCGCGAGGCTGCGTTTGATCAGCCGGACGCCCTGCTGATCGCCTTTGAGTACGACTTCGAAGCCATGGGAGGCACTTCGGCGGTCGATCGACTCGTATGCAACCAGGGGAACCCTTCGGTCGATGGCCTCGCTCTCGCTCATCACCCGGGCGAACACGTCATATACGCCTTGGGGCAAAGACTCGAACAATTCCCACGCATCGCACGCGAACCCGCCGTCCCTGTACGCGGTGAAGTAGGTGTCGAAGTACTTGAGATAGAGCTGGTCCACCGGCACGGTTTCCGCATCGACTATCCAGGCTTTCCTGTCCCGCACAAGAACGAGCTGCTTGGTCTCCCGCGACCCGGCGTTCCCGGACTCCTCCGTGGCAGCGGCCGCGCCGGGTATGAAGGCATGACCCGTCAATCCGGCCTGCCGGTGTGTAAGGTCGGCGCCTGTCAGGACGGCCAGCGCGGTGTCCCGCGTCCGGAGATTCGCCAGGTACGTGGCCGCGGCGGGCTCGTCCACGTCATTGGAGCCGATCCGGACCTCTCCCCATCTCGGAGCGGCGCCTTCGGTCAGCGCGTAGATGATGCTCAGAATCGCGGAAAGGCCCTGCCGCGTTACCTCTGCGTGTTTGACCAAGGTGGGGGACTCCACCATGACCAAGTTGAAGTTGGAGTATTTCCGCAAGGCCGGGAGGAAGTGGACGACTTCCTGCTCGTACTGGTAGTCCCGGGTGGATGAGACAAGGTAGATGTTGCGGTCATGGTCCTCGTCCTCGGCCAGCAGTGTCGGCAGCACGGCGTCGAGTGTGTCCACATTCTCCCGGGGCTCTCCCTCGCCGAGAACGTACGCGCCGAGGACTCCGTGCCCATGCGAGTAACTGCCGATGAAGTACTGCGGGGTTGAGGCGACGATGTTCCGGTAGCCGTACTTCAGGCCGTAGAAGATCGCGGCGCTGCCTCCCTTGGAGGACCCGGCGAGAACTACCGCGTCACGCGACAGGCCCAGCTTCTCCGCGTAGGCGGAGATCAGCTCCTCGACCGCGTCGGAAACGGAGAAGTCCATGTCCCGGCACACGTAATAGGACGTTCCTCCGTCGAACCGGTCACGTATCCGCAGGACGTTGCACTGGACGCCTGAGAGGGCTTTTCCGAATCCGTACTTCGAGCCTACGGAGGAGAAAACGACGAGAAGGTTTCCATGGTCGCCCGACGCGGGCGTGAACTCGTACTCGATCTCCCATTTGCCCCACTTCTCGATACGCACCTCGGGGCGGCGAATCGTCGCATTCCTGTAGTTTTCCGACGTCTGTGGGAGGGTTTCCGCGGCCTGTGGATTCGCCGGGTGTACGTGGCTGGATTCCATGAATTACTTGGCCCCTTGTCCTGAGAGAGTGTTGCCATTGGAGCTGCGACTATTCCGCGGAAACTCCTCCGACGTGGGGCCGGGCGTTTTCAGGAGAACAGCAGCCGGAGTGAGGCTACTGCATACCCAAGCGCCGATTCGAGGGACTGTCAGCCGGATCACATTGAGTTCCGCTGCTCACCGGTGCCGATCCCCGTGATGTGCGGGGACGGCGGTATCCGGCGGTGGAGTTGCTGTACGCGGCCGCCTCGACGGTACTGACCGGGGCCCGCTCGCTCATCGCGATCAGTGAGTGGACCACGGATGCCCCGCAGCATGTGCCGGGTGTCTTCGGCTTCGCGGCCGATCCGCTCACCGGCCTGCGACCGGTGCCGCACGCCGCAACCGTGCGCCGCCTGCCACGGCGTGTGGACGGTGACGCGCCGGACGCGGCGATCGGCGCGTATCCGCAGGCCGAGAGATTCGGGCTCTGCTCCATCATCGTCTCAACGCCCGGCTCACGGTGGATGGAGTTCTTGGGCCCGCCACCGACCCGGCCGTCCGCTCCTTCCAGCGTCAACACTTCGGCGCCGGCGGGATGGATGGCATCGTGGGACCCCGAACCCGGAGGTACCTCCGCTGACGCGCCGGTGGTCCGGGCGCCCGACCGGGAGATCGGCCCGGGCGCCGGACCGAACGGCTCCGGACCACCCCTGCCTTCGGGAGAAGTGCCTCGGAGGCAGGGGTGGTCCGGGACCGCACGCCGGGAGAGCGGGGGAGGGGTGCGGGGGGACTATCGTGGCCGGCATGTCCGCTCCCGAGCTGATCCGCATCGTCTCCCGCGATTCGCCCATGGCGTTGGCCCAGGTGGAGCGTGTCCGTGCCGAGTTGGCCGCCGCGCGCCCCGGCATCCGCACCGAGGTGGTGCCGGTGCGCACCACCGGGGACCGGTGGATGGGGGACCTGTCGTTGGTGGAGGGGAAGGGGGCGTTCACCAAGGAGGTGGACGCGGCCCTGCTCGCCGGTGAGGCCGACCTGGCGGTGCACTGCGTCAAGGACATCCCCGCCGACCGGCCGCTGCCGGCGGGAACGACCTTCGCGGCGTTCCTGGAGCGGGACGATGTCCGCGACGCACTCATCCACCCCGGCGGTCTCGACCTCGCAGACCTCCCGCCGGGCTCCCGGATCGGCACCTCCTCCGTGCGCCGGGTCGCGCAACTGTCCGCCGCCCACCCGCATCTGGAGTGCGTGCCGATGCGCGGCAACGCCAACCGGCGACTGGAGAAGTTGGCGGCGGGCGAGGCCGACGCCCTGCTGCTGGCCGTCTCCGGCCTGGAACGGATCGGGCGCCCCGACGTGATCACCCGGGTGCTCTCCACCGAGGAGATGATGCCGCCGATCGGCGCGGGTGTGCTGGCCCTGCAGTGCCGGGAGGACGACAGCGACCTCATCGACGTGGTGAGCGACCTCAACCACCCCGCCACCCACCGGGAGACCACGGCGGAGCGGACACTGCTGCACGTTCTCCAGGGGCACTGCAACAGCCCGATCGCCGGCTGGGCGCGAACCGACGCGGAGGGCGAACTGTCGCTGAGCGCGATGGTGTTCAGCCCCGACGGCAAGGTGACGCTCTCCGCCTCGGAGGAGGCCGGCCGGCTGGACCCGGCGACGCTGGGCACCTCGGTGGCGGTGGCGCTGCTGCGGCAGGGCGCCCGGGACCTGATCGACGGCATCACGCACTGACCGCACACCGGCCGGATGCCCCGGTCGGGGTGGATCAGGAGTCGGTGCCGAAGAGCAGCAGCAGATCGGTCTTGGCGAACATCCGGGCCGTCTCGATCGCGGAGGGCTGTCCGGCGGCCGGATCGGCGCCCGCCTCCAACAGCACCCGCACGACCTCCTCCTCCCCCTTGAACACGGCGCCCGCCATGGGGGTCTGGCCCCGATCGTTGGCCCGCCCCGGGTCGGCCCCGCGCTCCAGCAGCACCCGCACGGTGGTCGGGTGGCCGTGGTAGGCGGCGAGCATGAGGAGGGTGTCGCCCTTCTCGTTGCAGAGGTTCGGCGGCACCCCGGCGTCGACGTAGGCGGCCACCGTGTCGGTGTCCCCGTTGCGGGCCAGTTCGAAGACCTTCGCCGCGAGCTGCAGGACCTCCGGGTCGTGGGCGGGCTCGTGGCTCTCCGGAACCGGGCCGGTCATGGGGGTGCCTCTTTCGTCGTCCGGGCGGCGGCCGCCGCGCGCCGTGCGGGGGCGGCCGGTCGGTCGCGCGTCCCGGGGCAAGCCTAAGGGGTCTCCCCGAACCCCCGGCGGACCGGCGAGGGGAGATCGGGGCGTGCGATCGCGGGGCGGGTGGGGGACATCCCGGGGTCACCCCGGGAGGTGAACGTCGATGACGCGACGGGCGCGTGCGTCGGTCCGCCGGGCGTCGGGACGGACGGGTGCGTCGGGCGTCGAGGGCCCGTCGGAGCGGCCGGAGGTCCTCTGCGCGTGCGTCGGTCGGACGGTCCCGCCTTCCGGCTCGGCCGGGCCGTCCGGGGGGACGGCCGTGCTCGCGGGGCCCGTGGCGCCCGCCCCCGCGCGGGCGGGCGCGACCCGGTCGCCGGACCGGACGGGGATGGTCTCAACACCCGCTCCCGCGCGGGCGCGACGTTGTCGAGTCGGGAACTGGTGGCAGGCAAACACACCCGCCTCCGCGCGGGCGGGCGCGACCCGGTCGGACGCGCGCCGGCCGTCCCGCCGGTGGGGCGGGACGGCCGGCGTCGGGGCGACGGCGGGCCGGGCCCGACGGCGGATCAGGCGGTGGCGTAGGTCAGGCAGTCCACCTTGTCGTCCTGGTAGCCCACGGAGATGCCCGGGGCGTGGCACTCGAAGTGGTCGTTGTGCCGACAGTCGGCCATCTTGCAGGCGCCGACCCGGCCGGTGGAGGAGGGGTCGCCACCCTTGTCGGAGGCGGTCAGATAGGTGTCGCACAAGGGGTCCTGGACGTTACCGACGGTGATGGCGGGGGCGTGGCAGGAGTGCTCGGTGTTGAAGGCACAGCTCGCCGCGGTGCACTCGCTGATCAGGGGAAGCATCTGCAGGGCCATGGGAGATCCTCCGGGGCGTTCTGGTCTTCCGAGTGGAAGCCGGCTCGGTTCCCGACCCCGCTGGGTCGGGACCCCCTTGATCGAGTATCGGCGCCCGGGTCGTCCGCCGCCGGCGGAACACGGCCGAAGGGGATCTTCGTACCTGAATGGGTACGAACGGGGTCGAATCGCTTCGAGGGGTCCCGCCCGGGGCCGTCGCGGGCCCGGGCGGGGCGGCTCCGGGGTGGTTCCGGTGGTTCGGGGGTGGTCTCGGGGGCTCCCGACCCGATGGGCCCCGGTGCCCCGGTGCCCCGGTGGTTTCACGGCGCCGGGCTCGGGAGTGTCCGGCGGTCCGCGGGCCCCGGCCCGGTGGTTCCCGGAAGGCCGGCGGCCCGTGGACGGTCACTCCTCCCCTCGGCGGTCTCCGGGGCGCCGGCGACCGTCGGGTGGTCCTCCGCGCCCCGGCGGCGGGGACGGTTCCGCGCATCCCCGCTTCCGGGTCAGTACGGGGGGCGGACGGGGCCGTGGGTCGTGCCGCCTCCCGGGCGCGGCTCGGGGATCCGGTCCCCGCCGCCCTCGCCGAACACGTCCCGCCCCTCCTGCCAGTACGCCTCGAAGGAGTGCGACATCCCGCCGTACAACTCCTCTTCCACCGGACCCGCCCGGCGGTCGCGGACCGTGACGAAGAACCGGTCCTCGCCGTGCAGTTCCCGCACCCGCATGAGCGTGCCGTCGGAGCGGTCGGTGACGACGGTCCGTCGGGGGTGGAGATGGGCGGTCAGCGCCAGGGTGTCGTTGATCAGGTAGTGGGCCTCGGTGGGTGGGTGCGGCATGCCGCGGACCTCCACGCGCACGTCGGGGACCAGACCCTCGTCCTTCAACCGCAACAGGGTGTCCTCGATGTGGCCGGCGTAGGTGCGCAGCAGGCCCCGGTGGCGCAGGCGCGGGCGGGGGTCGCGGGGGTCCCCCACCAGGTGGGGGAGGGGGAGGTCCGCGGCGGGGTCGGGGATGAGGAGGCGCAGGCGGATCGATTCGGGGCGCGGGGCGCGCGGGCGCGCCTCCCGGTCGGTCCGGTTGGGGCCGGGCGGGCCGGGCGGGCCGGGCGCGGGTCGGGGCGCGCGGGTGATCTCGCCGGCCCGGTGCAGCAGTGCCTCGCTGAGTCGGCGGGGGAACGGTTCCCGGGCGTCCAGTACGACCCGATGGGCACGGAAGGCGCGGGCGAGGTGCTGTTCCAGTGGCTCGGCCGGGGTGGAGCCACCGGCGACCACGGCGGCCCGGCCCGGCACCCCCGGTTCCAGCAGGCCCTCCGCGCGCAGCACCTCGATGGCGCGGCGCACGGTGTCCCGGCCCACGCCGTGGGCGCGGATCATGGCCTGCTGGGCCGGGAGTCGGTCGCCGGGCCGCAGGTCCCCGGCGTGGATCCGTTCCCGGTACGTCGCGGCGATGCGTTCGTAGGCGGGTCCGCTCATGGCCGGCACGCTACAACGTCGGCGGCGCGGGGGCGGGTTGGCGTACCGGGCGCGTCCCTACTTCCGTTCGGGCGCGCCGTCGATGCGCGGGATGGTGCGGAAGGGGATGTGGGGACGGGAATCGACTGGTGACGCTCCGTGGGGGCACACCTCCGTTCCGTGACCCGGGGGGTTGAAAGGGGGGTCGGTGCCGGCCCGGGGGGCGAACAGGGGGAGAAGGGGGTGCGATGGCGGGGAGAACGACCGGATCTCATCCCCCGCTCGCCCATCGAACACCCATCCGGTGGTGCGGAATGAGTGTGATGGGTCATACAAGGTGCGGCGGTTATCAGGCTTGCTTTTCGTGCCCCCCGAGCATGTCCGGGCACGCGAAGAGAGCGGGACGAGCCGGGGTGAACGGCGGTTGGTGGGATCAACCACCGCGAATGTCGCGAATCACGGTGAAACGGCTGTGGTGGTGAGCAAGGGGATGGAAGGGCGCGGCGGGCGGAGGCCCGGCGGCTCCGCCCGCCCGGGAATCTCCGTCACCCCCGAACACCCCGATCGCACGGTGATCCGGGGAGCTCCTCCCGCCGTCGGTGGAATCGGAAGCGCGGAAGGAGGAAGGCGATCATGGTTGAGGGTCGGGTCCGGGCGTTGAGCGCACTGGTGTTCCACGTCCTGTTGCCCTTCCTGCTCCAGCTCGGCTGGCAGGTCGTGGCGGCCACGGTGCTGGTGGCCTTCGTGTTGTGGGAGTCGGGACCGGAGAGCGGTATGCGCTGGCAGTTCAGCGTGGGTCTGTTGGCGGTCGCGGCAGGGCTGCTGGCGCTCGGCTGAGGCCGGGCGTCGGCACGCCCCCGTCGCGTGCCGACGCCCCGGTGCCCCGGGCCGGCCGCCCCGGAGGGCGGAGGCCCGGAGAACGATTCCCGGAGGGCCCGGTGTCCACGTCGCCGACGGCGCGCGGTCCCGAGGAACGGAACCACGGCCCGGCCCCGGAACCCCCGGATCAGAAGACGTCCGCGCACCACGGACGGCGGCCGGTCCCCAGCAGCAGGTCGGCCCGGACCACGGCGCCCGGCGCCTCCTCGTCCAGTTCCCCGGCCGCGTGCGCGAGGGTCGCGGAGCGCTCGCCCAGCCACAGCCCCGCCAGCGTGCCGGTGTCCAGGGCCAGGTCGGCGGACCGGTCGGTGGGGGCGCACTCGGCGCCCTCCGGCGAGGCGGTCAGCAGGAAGCGTCCCCCGGACAACCCCAGCGGGTCGCGGACCTCCACCACCAGTTCACCGTCGGTGCGGTAGGACCGCGAGCGCAGCATCGCGGCGGTGTCCAGCGGACGGACCCACAGGAAGTCCCAGTGGTTCGTGATCCGGGCGGCGCGGCGGTCGGGCAGCACGGAGCGCACCGGATCGTCGGGACCCCTCTTCCCGGTGGAGACCCGACCCACCCAGTCGTTGGAGCACAGGTGGTGCCATAGAGCCCGCTCGGCCTGCGGTGAGGTGCCGATCAGGGAGCGCACGTTCAGCAGGTTGTCGGGGCGGCCGTGCGTCCAGGTCTCGTCGATCGTGTGGCTCGCCAGCCCTTGCGGCACTCCCTCGGCGTCCGTGTAGAGCAGGTGGCGCGGAGTGGGGGAGTCGTCGTCGGACCACCGCACGACGCCGGTGAACCGGTCCCACCAGAAGTCGTCCCGATCGATGGCGCCCGGGTGCAGGCGGCGGAACCGCTCGTGCAGTTCGGGCCCGATCTTCCGCACCTCCCTGGGGTCGGCGAACCGGATCGAGCCGGACAGCCCGAGATCCTCCGGCCGACCGGTGTGGCGCGGGTCGAAACCGGCCCGCGCGGTGTCGATCTCCAGCGTGGTCGCGCTCGCGGCCGGGCCGAAGCCGTAGCGGCCGTAGATGCGGTACTCGGCCGCGATCAGGGTGGCCACGGTGTCGCCGCGCTCCCGGGCCGTCCGCAGGTCCTCGGTCATCAGCCGGGTCAGCAGGCCGCGCCGGCGGTGGGTGGAGGAGACGGTCACGGCGGTGACGGCGTCGGCCCGCACCGCGTTCCCGCCGGGGGCGGTCAGCTCCTGGTCGAAGGAGCGGAAGGTGGCCACGCAGCGGCCCTCGTCGAAGACGCCCCGGGCGCGGGAGAGGTCCATCCCCGCGAGGCGGTCGGACACCTCCTTCGGGTCGCCGCCCGGTGGGGCGTTGAAGCCGGTGCGGATACCGGCGATCCAGGCGGTGAGCAGGTCGGCGTCGTCGCCGACGGCTCGGATGTCGGGGCCGGGATCGGAGCCGGGGCGCGTCGGGGCGGCGGATACGGAGGGCTGCTGTACGGGCGTGTCCGGGGGCATGGTCCGACGGTAGGACCGACGGCCGGGAGCCGCCACGCATTTTCCGCGCGCCGGCACCCGGCCCCGGACGCCCCCTCGGGACATCCCGCCGAGGGCCCGTCGGGGATCCGTCGGCCCCTCGTGGGGCCGCCCCGTCAGACGATCGCCCGTACCGAGCCCACCGGGCGTCCGCCGCCCAGCAGCGGGGCCTCGGCGATCCCCTCCAGGACCGGGTGCTCCACCCCCATGGCGGCCAGCGCGGCGGCCAGCACCGGGCCGCGCGCCCGGCCGGCCCCGTCCTCGATCTTGAACGCCAGCGCGCGCCCGTCGGCCAGTGCCACCGCCTGCACGCCCTCCGCGCCCGCCTTGGCCAGTACGCCCGGCAGCTCCCGCATCAGCCGGGTGTCCTCCCGGCGGGTGCCGCCGATGTACTCGGGGTGGGCGCGCATGGCGTCCGCCACCCGGCGCTCCGGGGTGCCGGGATCGGCCAGCACGTGGGCGCGGAAGGCGCGGGCCAGACCGGTCAGGGAGATCGCCATCAGCGGCGCCCCGCAGCCGTCGACGCCGGTGTGCGCGATCTCCTCGCCGCTCAATTCCTCCAGGGTCTCCCGGACCAGGCGCTGGAGGGGGTGGTCGGGGTCGGTGTAGTCGGCGGTGGTCCAGCCGTTCGCCGCGCAGGCGACGAGCATGGCGGCGTGCTTGCCGGAGCAGTTCATGGCGAGCCGGGTGCGTCCGCCGCCGGCGGCGAGCACCCGCTCGACCTCCTCCGGGTCGCCGGGCAGGTCCGGCGGACAGATCAGGTCGTCCTCGGCGAAGCCGTGCGCGGAGAGCACGGCGGCGGTGCGGGCCCGGTGGAACGCCTCCCCGGCGTGGCTGGCGGCGGCCATGGCCAGGTCCTCGCCGTCCAGTTCGGCGCCGGCCCGCAGGATCGCGGCCGCCTGCATCGGCTTGTTGCTGGAGCGGGGAAAGAAGGGAGAGGTCACGTCGCCCAGGGCGCGGCGGACGGTGCCGTCGGCGGCCAGTTCGACGAGCGAGCCGCGGTGCCGGCCCTCGACGAAGCCGGAGCGCACGACCTCGGCCAGTACCGGCGGGGCGGCGGGGTCGGCGGTGGGCGGTTCGGCGGCGGACTGCGGCGGGGAGGGGTGCGGGGCTGCGGACACGGCGGGTCCTCCGGGGACGGTCGACGGGTGGGCGGCGGACGGAACGGCGACCCGGGGTGTCCGGGGCACCGGTGGGGTCGGTCACCCGGGGTCCCCGGGGCCGGCCCCGTCCCCGCGTCGAATCCGGTGGCGCGTCCCGACCGACCGGCGACCGCGCCGGACACCGACCGCGCCGGACCCCCGCGCGCCGGGGCGGGCGGGGGTCCGGTGGGGCGGCCGGTGGGATGTCCGCGGGGGACACCGCGTCCGCCGTGGGGTCCGGTGTCGGGACCCGTCTCACGGCGGACGCCACGGCGCGGACGTCGCGGCGCGGGCGGGGCGACCCGCCGGTGGGCGGGGTGCTCCCGGTCCGTCGCCGGGTCCGGGGCGTCACACGGGGTCGTGCGGGGGCGGGGCGAGCAGATCGTCGATGCTCGCCTCCCCCTCACGGTACCTGCGGGCGATCTCGGCGCCGCAGCCGTCCGCCATGCGCTGGAGGGCCTGTCGTCGGTGGGAGACCCGGGCCTCGTAGCGGGCGAGCCGGCCCAGGGCGTCGCGCAGTTCGTCGTCGGTGCGCGCGCGGAGGTCGGAGAGTTCGACCTCGGCGAGGAGTCGTTCGGCGAGTTCGCGGTACTCCTCGCCGGCGGGGGTGGAGACCGCCAGGTGCCGGTGGGCGGTCCGGCGGGTGGTGGGCGGGTCGGTGAGGATCTGCGCGAGCCGGTCGAGGAGTGGCTCGTCGGGGCGGTCGCGGCGTCTGCGTTCGGCTCGCAGGATGTCGATCCGACCGTGCAGCAGCCGGCGCACGTAGCTGAGGGCGTCCTCCTCGCGGTGGGCGCGGCGGCGCAGCGTGCGCAGTTCGCCGAGGGTGAGGTCGCGCGGGTCCGGGACGACGGGCGGCCCGGGGCGCGCGGTTCCCGACCCGTGCCGGGTGGTCGCGGCGCGTTCCGCGTCCGGGGCCCGCCGTTGGGCGGGGGGACGGGGTCGGCGGCCGTCGGCGGTATGGGGTTCGCCGATGGTGGGGTCGCCGGGGAGCGTCCGGGGCGGGCGCGCTCCGGGGCGGGCGCCCCGGGGCGTCGACCGGCGGGCGGACGACCCTCCGGGACTGGGTGTGATCATCGGGTTTTCTTCCCCTCATCCCGATTTGGTGCTGTCGTGCGGTACGTGCCCCCGCGTCCCGCATCGTGTCACCGCGCGGCCCTCCCGCGCAGCCGATGGCACCCATCCGGACCCATCCGGGCGCTCTCCCGGGGGAGAAAACGCGTCCGGCATCATGGGCGACATGCGAGCAGTGGTACAGAGGGTGGACGGCGCCTCCGTGGTCGTGGACGGCGAGACGGTCGGGAAAATCACCGGCGAGGGCCTGTGCGTCCTGGTCGGGGTGACCCACGAGGACGGCCCCGAACAAGCGGCCCGCCTCGCCCGCAAACTGTGGACGCTGCGAATCCTGCGGGACGAACGCTCCTGCTCGGACACCGGCGCCCCGCTCCTGGTGATCTCCCAGTTCACCCTCTACGGCGACGCCCGCAAGGGCCGTCGCCCCACCTGGAACGCCGCCGCTCCCGGCGACGTCGCCGAACCGCTGGTCGAGGCGGTCTGCGCGGAACTGCGGACGCTGGGCGCCGAGGTCGCCACCGGTCGCTTCGGCGCCGCGATGCGGGTCGGCCTCACCAACGACGGCCCCTTCACCGTCCTCCTGGAGGTCTGAACCGGGCGGGTGCGGCCGGGGTCCCGGCCCCGGCGGGGTCATCCCTTCGGGCGAACCGGCGGAGGCGGGCATGTCCGGTGAGACCGGCCCGGGCCTCCCCCGGGTGGTCCGGACGGTGACGATCGCCGCGGACGCCCGCGAGCCCGGTGCGGTGTCGGGCGTCGCGTGCCCCCGCGAGCGTGATCCCGGGGCCGGGGCCGGGGCCGGGTGGGGCGTCGCGTACTTCCGCGGAAGGGACCCCGGGGTCGGGACCCCGGATGGCGTCGGTGGTCGCGCCTCCGCGAGCGTGATCCCGGGGCCGGGGCCGGGGCCGGGGCCGGGTGGGGCGTCGCGTACTTCCGCGGAAGGGACCCCGGGGTCGGGACCCCGGATGGCGTCGATGGTCGCGCCTCCGCGAGCGCGCGGTCCCGGTGCTCCGGTCTCCCGGGAGGTGCCGGGACCGCGGACGCCCGTGAGCCCGGTGGGCACGCCGTTCCCTCCGGTGGGCCGGTCTCCCCGTCGGCCGGAGGGGGATCGGCCCGAGCCGGGAACCCGTGGCGGTGCCGGGCTCGATGGCGCCCACCCGCCGACGGTCGGTCCCCGCGGGCCGGCCGCGACCCGCCGGGTCCCGTCAGGGTTCGACGATCGGCTCCTGGGCCGCCGGGGTGGTGCCGGCCAGCAGCGGGGCGTCCGCCGGGACGTTCCGCTTCACCAGCGCCAGCGCGATCGGCCCCAGTTCGTGGTGGCGCGCCGCCGTGGTGACGAATCCCAACTGCCGTCCCTCCGGCCCGTCGGCCGCCAGCCGTACCGGGTCGCCGTGCTCGGGGATGGTCACCTCGCTGCCGTCCAGGTGCAGGAAGACCAGCCGGCGCGGCGGCTTGCCCAGGTTGTGCACCCGGGCGACCGTCTCCTGACCCCGGTAGCAGCCCTTGTCCAGGTGGACGGCGGTCTCCAGCCAGCCCACCTCGTGCGGGATGGTGCGGTGGTCGGTCTCCCGGCCCGGCCGGGGACGGTGGTGTTCCACCCGCAACGCCTCCGCCGCCAGCACCCCGGCGGCCGGGCCGTTGGCCTCGGCGAACGTCGTCAGTTCGCCACGCGGCAGGAACAGTTCCCGGCCCTCCGCCGTCTCCCGCGCCATCGTGTCCGCGGGAGCCTTCACGATCGACCCGGCCGGGAGCAGCACCACCGCGAAGTCGGTGGTGCGGTCGGCGACCTCCACCCGGTAGAAGAACTTCATGCTCTCCAGGTACGCGAGCAGTGCCTCCACCGAGCCCGGCTCGACGTGCGCCCAGGTGGTGGAACCGTCGTCCACCAGGTACAGGGCGTGCTCGATGTGCCCCTTGGCGGAGAGGATCAACGCCTCGGTCGCGTGGCCGGGCGGCAGCTCCGACACGTGCTGGGTCAGCAGCAGGTGCAGCCACGTCAACCGGTCCTCGCCGGTGACGGTCACCACCGCGCGGTGCGAGAGGTCCACGAAGCCCTCACCCCGCGAGAGCGCGCGCTGTTCGCGGAAGAGGTCACCGTAGTGCGCGGCCACCCCGGCGTCCGGGGACTCGGCCGCGACCGCGCCGGGCAGGGAGAGCAGCGGACTGGTGTAGGGCGAGGACGACATGCGCCCAGCCTACGGCCGGCCGACCGCCGCGTCCGCCTCCGACCCGTCGGCCCCCGGCGCCCCGGTGCCCGGCACGGCCGCCTCCGGCTCGGCTGTCCCGGGGCGTCCGGCGGCTCGCGTCCCCCCGGCCGTCGATTCCGCGTCCGGCTCCGACCCGGCCGCCGGGGCCCGGGGGTCGGCGGCGCAGTTCGCGCAGTGGCCGAAGATCGCGAAGTGCCGCAGGTCGGTCTCGAACCCCAGCGTCGCGCGCAACCGCTCCGCGAAGGGCTCCGCCAGCTCCAGCGGCGCCTCCAACACCTCCTCGCACCCCCGGCACATCAGGTGCATGTGGTCGTGGTGTTCCGCCAGGTGGTAGGTCGGCGGGCCGTGCCCGATGTGGGAGTGGGAGACCAGCCCCAACTCCTCGAGCAGGTCCAGTGTGCGGTAGATGGTGGAGATGTTCACGCCGCCGGCGGTGCGCCGCACCTCGGTGAGCAACTCGTCCGGGGTCGCGTGTTCCAGCCGCTCGACGGCCTCCAGTACCAGCTGCCGCTGCGGGGTCAGCCGGTAACCGCGCTTGCGCAGGTCGCTCTGCCAGTCGGTGCTCACCACGCCGCCCAGTGTAGGCGGGCACGCCGACGGGGCGGCCCGCCCGGTCGGCACCGGCCCGGTCGCCCCGGCCCGCGGGGCGGGTGGGGCCCGACGGCGACCCGCTTCGGACGGGCCACCCCGAACGGGCCCGGGGAGCCGGCATCACGATGTCCGTGGACGACGCGGGCGGCGTCCCCACCGGGAGCAGGTGAACGACCCGCTCCCGGTGGATGGATGGTGGATGGGTGGCGCACGTGGTGCCGACGACCGGGGTGTCCCGCCGTCACGCGCCGCCTTCGTCGTCCGGTCCGGATGACAGGACCGCGTCCAGCCTGCGTCCGAGGTGCTCCCGTTCGGGTTCGGTGCCGGCCAGGTCGCACGCCTCCCGGTAGGCCGCGGCGGCCTCGGACAGCCGGCCGAGTCGGTGCAGCAGATCCGCCCGGGCGGCCGGGTAGGGGTGGTGGCGACGCAGTGACGGTTCGTCGGCCAGCTCGTCGAGCAGCACCAGGCCCGCCCGGGGGCCGTCGCGCATCGCCACCGCCACCGCGCGGTTCAGCGCGACGACCGGGGACGGGACGAGCCGCAGCAGTACGTCGTAGAGCGCCGCGATCTGCGGCCAGTCGGTGGTCGCGGGGTCGGCGGCCTCGTCATGGAGGGCGGCGATGGCGGCTTGTACCCCGTACGGGCCGGGTGGTCCGCCGGTCAACGAGGAGACCACCAGGCCGCTTCCCTCCTCGATCATCGTGTGGTCCCAGCGGGCGCGGTCCTGGTCGTCGAGCAGCACGAGCTCGCCGTTCGGACCGGTCCGGGCCTCGCGTCGCGCGTGGATCAGCAGCATGAGCCCGAGCAGGCCCGCGACCTCCCGCTCGGCGGGCATCAGCCGGCGCAGGATCCGCGCCAGCCGGATGGCCTCCCGGGCGAGGTCGAGTCGTTGCAACCGCGCGCCCGAACTCGCCGCGTACCCCTCGGTGAAGATCGAATAGATGACCTGGAGCACCCCGGGCAGGCGTTCCGGCAGTTCGTCGGTACCGGGCACGCGAAACGGGATGCGGGCTTCGCGGATCTTCCTCTTCGCCCGGGCGATCCGTTGGGCCATCGTCGTGGTGGGGACGAGAAAGGCCCGCGCCACCTCGGGCGTCGTGAGCCCGGCCAGGCAGCGCAGGGTCAGCGCCGTGCGGGCCTCGGCCGCGAGGGCGGGATGGGCGCAGGTGAAGAACATCCGCAGTCGGTCGTCGGGCAGGCCGCCGTCGCCGTCGTCGTCCGCGGGCGGGGCGGGGTCGGCCCGGTTCGCCTCCACCCGCAGGACGGCGAGGCGGGCGGCGTATGTGCGGTCCCGCCGCAAACGGTCGATGGCCTTGCGCCGGGCCGTGGTCATCAGCCAGGCTCCGGGCCTGGCCGGAACGCCCACGGCCGGCCAGTGCACCAGAGCCGCCTCCACAGCCTCCGAGGCAACCTCCTCGGCCAGGTCGAGATCGCCGAAGCGGTGGACGAGGGAGGCCAACAGCCGACCGTGCTCCTCACGGAACACCGATTCCACGGACGAGCGAACCGGCGAGGGGTGGGAAGACCCGATGGGCATGTCGGTGCCGGTGACTCCCCCGTCCTTCACCGTCAGGCCCCGAACCCGGCGATCGGACGGACGACGACCGACCCGCCGCCGCGCGCACCGGGACAGCGGGCGGCCCAGTCGAGTGCGACGTCCAGGTCCGGTACGTCGATGACGTAGAAGCCACCGAGGACCTCACGGGTCTCGGCGAACGGCCCGTCGGTGACGGATCGCCCGCCCTCCCGGTCGACCCGTACCGTGGTGGAGGTGACCAGGTCGGCCAGCGACTCCCCGGAGACCCGGATCCCCGCGTCCCCCATCTCCTTGTCGTAGGCCATCCAGTCCTCGACGTCGCAGCCGGCGGCCGCGCCCTGCTCGTCGATCGCACCGGCGTTGATCAGCAACATGTACTTCACGGTCCGACTCCTGTCGGGTTCGGTTGTCCCCTCGCACGGCGGGTCGCCGTACACCGTGACGACGAACGGGACGCGGTCGGATCGACACGTCCCCGAGGATTTTTTCGGGACGGGTCCGGTGGCCGTGCCCCTTCCCGCTTCCGGTGAGCCACGTGGCGGCGGTTTTGGGGCGCCGGTTCCCCACATCGTTCCCCTGCCGAAGCGGGAGCGGAAGACGCCGAGCGGATCCGGTCCGAGCCGATCTCCTCCCGGTGGGCGGGAGGGCCGGAATCCCCCGGTGGCGGGCATCCACCCGGCGTTCGTCGGGCACACCGGGCGCGGGGGCGCACCCCGAAGCCGTCTCGAGCGGGCACACGCCGGCTTCGCTGCCCGTCGGGCCGGTGAACCCCCGCTCCGCGCACGGCGGAGCGAACGGAGCCCGCCCGGTGACGAGGGCCCCGCCGTTCCCGGGCGCCGGGATGCACCACCGCGTCACCGCCGTCCGCCGGATCGCCCGCGGGAGAGGGCCGACGCGGCGGGCCCCGCCGAAAGAGGGTCGACCCCCGACAACTTCGGGGCTTTCCCCGATCCGCGGCCCCGGGGCGGGCTCGGTGCCTCAGCCCCGCTGGGCGACCTCCCGCAGGTACTCGCCCAGCGCGGTGACAGCCGCCGGGTTGCGCGGGCTCTCCACCAGATCCACGTAGTCCAGGACGAAGATCCGGTCCTCGACGATGGCGGAGACGCCGGCCAGCGGCGGGTGCGACTTCAGGAACGCCTCCTTCTCCTCCGCGGTGGTTCCGCCGTAGTTGTTGATCACGATGACCTCGGGGTCGCGCTCCACCACGGTCTCCCAGCCGACCGTGACCCAGGAGTCCTCCAGATCGGCCATCACGTGGTCGCCGCCGGCGCGGGTGATGATGTCGTGCGGGCCCGCGTAGGCCCCGGAGGTCAGCGGCTTGTCCCGGCCGTCGTCGTACAGGAAGACCCGGGGACGGTCCTCACCGGTCGGGGCGGCCTCCTCGGTCGCCGCGACCTCCGAGCGGAACCGCTCGATCAGCTCCTCGGCGCGCTCCTCGACGTCGAAGAGCGCGCCCAACTGCTCCAGGTCGGTGTACAGGGCCTCCAGCGGCGGCATCACGCCGCGCGCGGAGCCCTCGCCGCTGCGGCAGGACTCGGTGAGCAGGTAGGAGCCCACGCCGTGCGAGGCGAGCGTGTCGGGGGTCAGGCCGCGGTCCTCGGCGAAGCCGTAGTTCCAACCGGCGAAGACCAGGTCCGCCTCGGAGTCCAGGATCAGCTCCATGGATATCCGGTCCTCCGAGAGCCACTCGGTCCGCTCGTAACCCTCGGCCCACTCCACGTCCGTGGAGCTCGCGCGGTCGTCCGCGAACATCGCGTAGCCGACCATCCGGTCCCACAGGCCGAGGGCGAACATGATCTCGGTGATGCCGACGTCGTTGGTCAGCACCCGCTCGGGGGCGCTCTCGAAGGTCACCTCCTCGCCGCAGTTGGTGATGGTCACCGGGTAGTGGTCGGTGTCCGCCGCGTCGGTCGCGGCGGACTCCCCGGTGTTCTCGACCTCCGCGCCGCAGGCGGTCGCGCCGAGCGCCAGCACGGCGGCGGTCGCCACGGCCGACAGCCGGACGCGGGCGTTCACGGGCCGTGCGGATCCGACGGACCCTACGGGCGCGAGGGGATCGACGGGGATGGCGGGAATGACGGGGATGGTGGGCTTCATGTCGTTCACGGATTCCTGTTCTCTCCCGCGCCGGGGCGCGGGGGGTCGTGACCGTCGGCGGACGGCCGGACGGTCGGGGTTCCTTCGGGGAGGGTCGGGATCGGGGGCGGGGCTCAGCCCGTCCCCGCCGGGCCCCGGGGCCCCGGCGGCCCCGCCGGCAGCCGGTCGAAGAGCAGTTGCACGGCGCCCGTCACCGGATGGCGCACCGGGTGCGCCGCCACCCCGAACACCTCCGCCAACAGCTCGGCGGTCAGCACCCGCTCCGGGGGTCCGGAGGCGACGATCGCGCCGCCCGCGATCACGTACAGCTCGTCACAGTGGCAGGCCGCCAGGTTCAGGTCGTGCAGCGCGGCCAGTACCGTCAGCCCGCTGTCGCGGACCAGCGCCAACACCTCCAACTGCTGCGCGATGTCCAGGTGGTTGGTCGGCTCGTCGAGTACCAGTACGCGTGGCTGCTGGGCGAGCGCCCGGGCGATCAGCACCCGCTGCTTCTCCCCGCCCGACAACCCGCCGAAGGAACGCTCCGCCAGGTGCGAGGCGTGCACGCGTTCCAGGGCCGCCGCGCAGATCCCCTCGTCGTCGGCGGTCGTCCGACCGCCGGTGCCCCGGTGCGGGATGCGTCCCATCGCCACCAGTTCGGCCACCGTGAAGTCGAACTCCCCACTCGTCTCCTGCGGCAGCGCCGCCACCCGCCGCGCCCCCTCCCGGGGCGTGAGGCCGGACAGTTCCTCGTCATCGAGCAGGATCGTGCCCGAGGCCGGGCGCAGCGCCCGGTACAGGCAGCGCAGTACGGTGGATTTCCCGCTGCCGTTCGGGCCGACCAGGCCCACCACCCGACCGCTGCCGGCCGTCAGCGAGACCTCCCGCACCAGCCGCGCCCCGGCCACCTCCACGGTCAGCGCGTCGATCGTCACCCTCATCGCGCGCCTCCGAACGCCGGACCGCCCCGCCGCCGCATCAGCAGCAGGAAGCACGGCACACCGAGGACCGCCGTCAGCGCGCCGATCGGCAGTTCCGCCGGCGCCATCACCAGCCGCGAACCGACGTCCACCCACACCAGCAGCACCGCTCCGGCGAGCGGCGCCACCGCCAGCACCCGCAGGTGGTCCGCGCCCACCACCATCCGCACCGCGTGCGGCACCATCAGTCCGACGAAGCCGATCGCCCCGCTGACCGCCACCACGCACCCGGTCATCGCCGCCGTCACCACGAACAGTTCCCGGCGCATCCGGTGCGGGTCCACGCCCAGCGCAGAGGCCGTCTCGTCGCCCATCGCCAGCGCGTTCAGCCGGCGGGAGGCGAACAGCAGCCACACCAACCCGCCGAGCACGGCGGTCGCCGCGATCGGCACCGACGCCCAGGTCGCCCCGCCCAGGCTGCCGAGCAGCCACATCATCGCCGAACGGGCCGCCTCGCCGCGTTCGGCGCGGAACACCATCAGGGTGGTGATCGCCGAGAAGCCGTAGGCCATGGCGGTGCCGGTGAGCACCAGTCGCAGCGGTACCAGTCCCTGCGGGGAGCGGGCCGCGGAGTAGACCAGGATCATCGCCAGCAACGCGGAGGCGAACGCCGCGCCCGACAGCGCCCACACCCCCAGCGCGGTGAACGCCCCGAACAACAGCACCGCGTTGGCGCCCACCGCCGCGCCGGAGGAGATGCCCAGCACGAACGGATCGGCCAGGGCGTTGCGGACCATCGCCTGCACGGCCGCCCCCACCGCCGCCAGGCCGGCCCCCACGACCACGGCCAGCACCGCCCGCGGGAAACGGATCTCCCACACGATCGTGTAGGAGGAGACCTCGTCGGGGGCGATGGTGCCGCCGGTCAGCCCCGCCCACAGCAGGCGCAGCGCGTCACCGGTGGCCAGCGAGGAGGGGCCCAGGGTGACGGCGGCCACCACGGAGCAGGTCAACGCCGCCGTCAGGCCGAGGAGCAGGGGCGGCAGCGGAACCCGGCGCGGGGTGCCGGGGGCGTGCGCGGCGGGCCGCCGACGGAGGCGCGCGAGGCGGCCGTTCGCACGGGCGGCGGCTTCGGTGGCGGGCCCACCGTCGGGTTCGGCGCGGCCGTCGGCGAGTGGGTCGTCGGCGGGACGAAAGGGGCGCGGGAAACGCGAAAGGCGCGGAGGACTCTGCGGAGGGGTCACCCGGGCACCGTCCCTCGGTTCGGGCCGGGACACACGGGGGCGGCAGCCCGCGCCGGGGTCACCCGGCGCGGTCTCCCTCTCGCAGTCCACGACGAGTCGGCAGGAGCGTCGGCCGCACCGGGTGATCGGGCTCGCGGAACACGGGGTTCCGCCCACCGTTGCGGGACAGCGCCGGATTTCGACCGGACTTCCCCCGGGGAGGCTCGCCGGGCAGCGTATCCCGCCGGGCCGGGAGGCGTTGCGGCCGGGGCCGGTGGGCGGCATGCTCGGGGGCAGCCGCCGGACGGTTCCGCGATCGGCCTCCCGACGGGATGGGCCGATGGAACGGACCCGGCGGGACGGGTCGCGCACGGCGGCGACACAGAGACGACACAGCGGGGCACCCCTCCGCGCCCCGGCCGCGCGGGAGGGTGCCGGGAAAGGGAACGCGCACATGGATCTCGGACTCTCCGGGCGGGTCTTCGTCGTCACGGGCGGCAGCGCCGGCCTGGGCCTGGCGACCGCCCGGGCACTGGCCGCAGAGGGCGCCCGCACGGTGATCTCCTCGCGGGACAAGGAGAAGGTGGACCGCGCGGTGGCGGAGCTCTCCCCCCTCTCGCCGACCGTCGGCACCGTCGCCGACCTCGCCGACCCGGGGACGCCGGGCCGGCTCCTGGAACTGGCCGGTGAGGTGTACGGGCGGGTGGACGGGGCGCTGATCTCGGTGGGCGGACCCTCGCCGGGCACCGCCGCCTCGGCCGACGACGACCAGTGGCGGGCGGCTTTCGAGAGCGTCTTCCTCGGCGCGGTGCGGTGCTCCCGCACCGTCGCCGCCCACCTCGCGAAGGGTGGTGGGGGCGGGGCGATCGGCCTGGTGCTCTCCTCCTCGGCCCGTTCGCCGATCACCGGACTGGGCATCTCCAACGGTCTGCGGCCGGGGTTGGCCATGGTGGCCAAGGACCTCGCCGACGAGTACGGGCCGCGCGGGGTGCGGGTGCTGGGCCTGTTGCCGGGGAGGATCGCCACCGACCGCACGGCCGCGCTGGACCGGGCGCGCCCGGAGGCCCGGGAGCGCGCCCTGGCGGGGATCCCGCTGGGCCGGTACGGGGAGCCGGAGGAGTTCGGACGGGTGGCGGCCTTCCTGCTCTCCCCGGCGGCCTCCTACATCACCGGCACGAGCGTCCCGATCGACGGCGGAGCCCTGCGCACCCCCTGAGCCGGCGGTACCGGCGCCGGCGGAGCGGGTCCCGGGTTCCGGTTCGGACGAGCGGTCCGGGGGCTCAGTCGAGGATGTGTCGCAGGTAGGACCGGGGATCGGCGAGGTAGCGGCGCCAGTGGTCCACCAGGGCGAGGTCGGACCAGGCGGTGCGCCGCGTGCCGTGCTCGCCGACCTCGATGATGTCGGCGCCGGGCAGCGCGGTCAGCAGGGGGGAGTGGGTGGCGCAGACGACCTGCCCGCCGCTCTCCACCAGGCGGTTCAGGTGGCCGATGAGTTCGAGGCAGGAGGTGAAGGAGAGCGCCGCCTCCGGCTCGTCCATCACGTAGAGGCCGGGACGTGTGAACCGGTCGCGGAACGCCGCGAGGAAACCCTCGCCGTGGCTGATCGAGTCGGGCCCCACGCCCTCGCGGCCCAACGCGTCGAGGGCGGTCTCGGCGCGCAGGAAGAACCCCTTGCGGGCCGCCCAATCGCTCATCATCCGTCGGCCGTGCGCGGTGGGGTCGAAGCGGACCCGTTCGCCGAGGGGTGACTTGGGGCGCGGGCTCGCGTAGCGCCAGTCGTGGGAACCGCCGTACGAGTCCAGGCCGAAGCCCTCCGCGAGGGCTTCGACCAGCGTCGACTTCCCCGAGCCGTTCTCCCCGACGAGGAAGGTCACCGGGGCGGTGAACCGCAGTCCGTCCTCGAGGAGTTCGCGTACGCAGGGCACGGACCAGGGCCACTCGTCCGGCGGGGCGGAGGCCACGTGTGCGTACGCGCGTTCGATCAGCATGGGGCGATTCTCCCGGGTGGCCGGGTGGCCGGACCGATATCCGGCCGCGCCGTGTCGCCCCGGGCGGGGGAGGCCCGGTGGTCGCGGTCCGTGCCCCCGCCCGGGGGCGTCCCGGTGGTCCGGACAGCGGGGGCGGAGCGGTGTGCACGACATCGCGACATCGGGTGGGGACGCGCGACGTCGGGGGTGCGGAGTTCGGATCGGCCTCCGCGAAGCGCGCCGCCCGGGGCATGGGGAACACCGATCCCCGCTCGCCCGGCGAGCGCCGGCGGGGTGTCCGGTACAGGGGTGTGCGTCCGGCCGGGCGGCGGGCGTGGAACGCGGCCCGACCCCGGGCGGCTCCCGGCGCCGGGACGGCTCAGCGGAAGAAGGCGACGCCGTCGTCCGGGAGGTCCTTCAGGTCGCCCACCCACTCGCGGGGGTCCACCACCCGCTTGAGGTGCGCGGACATGTAGGGGCGCAGCGGGATCTCCGGGGTGGCCTTCTCGCCCACCCACATCAGGTCGCCCTTGACGTACCCGTACAGTCGCTTGCCGCCCGTGTATTCGGGGGAGCCGCCGGTGCGCGCGATGGCGTCCGTGACGAGGTCGATCTGCGGCTTGCCCTCGGCCAGCTCGCCGTACCAGACCTCGGCGACGCCCTGGTCGCGGATCATCACGATCTCCACGCGGCGCTCGCCGTCGATCCGCCAGAAGCCGTGCTCGGACTCCAGCGGCCCGATCCGCTTGCCGTCCCCGTCCAGGCGCCAACTGTGCGAGCGGTACTCCAGGAAGTCCCGCCCGTCGTGGGCGAAGGTGACCTCCTGGCCGAAGTTGCACGCCTCCCGGTCCGGGAAGTCCGCGACGCCGGCACCCTGCCAGGTGCCGAGCAGGAAGGCCAGGGGGACCAGGGCGGGGTTCAGGTCGGACGGGATCTCGAACATCGCGGAATCAGCCGTGTCTCTCGATGGGGTGCGTGCGGGGACCGCGCCGGCCGGGCCTGTGGCCTCAGCGCTGGCCCTGGTACAGCTTGGTGATCACCAGACCGGTGAAGGCGGCGGTGCCGACGCCGACCAGGACCATCAGGGTAATGAAAAAGGCTTCCAGCACGGGAGGCTCCTCCGGCGGGTGCGGACGGGTGGGGACGAACGCGCCCGAGTCTAACCGTCCGGTGACGGACCGGACCGGTCAGGTGGGGGGTGCCCGGTAGGGGGTAGACATCCGTCGATCGAGCAGACAACTCCCTGTGACCCATGCAACCCGCTGTGACCATCGTCACTCAACGCGAACACGATCGGCCGCGTCCAACCGCGTGGAAAGGGTGTGATCATGGCTTGTCCCCACTGCGGTGCCGCGATGCAACAGGGCCCTCGAGGCGATTGGCTCTGTCCCAACTGCGGTACCACCCGATAGCCGCCGCCCGGCGTCGCCGGCGGAGCCGGGGGGCCGGGGGCGGCATCGTCCCCGGACCGGCGGGTCCGGCACCGACGACGTCGGGCGCCACTCCCCGGGACCACCCCGGGCAGCAGGTACAGCGCGACTCTCCGTCACCACCACGGACCGTTGTCCCCACACGATCGGATGACACCACCCCACCGCGACACTCGAACCACCGACCTTCCCGGACCTCGCCGGGGGCCCGAACGGCCGCCCGGCGAAACACGGGAACCGGCGCCACGAGGTCCCGGTGACGGCCGACGGACGACCGGCCGTCACCGGGACATCGCGTACCCCCGGTCGGAGGACCGGTCCACGGACCGGTCCTCCGACCGTTTCCCGCCGGGGTCACCCGACCGGGTCAACCCAGAAGCCGGGCCTGAAGGATGACGGTCTGTTCGAAGGGCACCCCCGGCGCCGCCGTCGGATGGCGGAGCGTCACCAGGGCGATGGTGTCGCCCGCCCGCAACCACGCCCCCCGTACGTACCCGCTCTCCTCCGTGGCCTCCTTCACCCGCAGCGGGAGCACGCGCACCCCGCCCACCACGGTGGAGCCGGCCGGCCAGTCGGTGTCCACCACCCAGCCGCCCATCCCCTCCGGGGACAACAGGGTGCCGAGGCTGCCGAAGCCCGTGTTCAGGAAGTTCCGGGCGACGGGCTCGGTGGTGAACCGCAGGTGGAAGATCTCCACCTCGGTGTCCTCGGGCATCGTCCATCCCCGTGCGGTGACGTGCCGTAGCGGGTGATCCGGGATCAACTCCTCCAGCAGGGAATCCCGTTCGTCCTCCGGAAACCTCTCCGCGAAGATCTCCGGCGCGACGTGGTCACCGTCCGGCAGGGAGGGGTGGGACCCGGCGGTGTCGGGGGCCGACAGGAGGAGGGAACGGGGCTCCGCGTGGTGGATCCCGGCCGGGTTCCCGGCGGAGAAGGGACGCGGACGGCCCTCCGGCGGGGCGGGGAGTGTCAGTTCCCCGAACTCCCAGCGACCGTCGTGTTCGGTGGCCAGGCCGGGGACATCGCCGCGTTCCCGGTCCATCACGGTCAGTGCGGTGCCGGTCGCCGTGCCCGCGAAGAGAGCGGCGGCGAGAACCCAGTGGCCGGCGGCGCGTACCCACGGCCGACGGTGAAACGACACGGGGGCGGGGGTCGGGGCGGGGTCCGGGTCCCCGGACGGAGCCTCGGCGGACCCCGGCGCGGGCGGTTGGGTCGGTGCGGGTGGCGGGGCGCCGTCCGGGGGAGGCGCCACCGCCGGGGCGGGACTCTCCGGCGCCTCCCCCCGACCCGGTCGTGCCCCGCCGCCACCGGGGGCGGTCGTGGGCTCGGGGCCGGTTGAGGGGGCGATCGCGGTGGTGGTCGCGACGGTGGCGGTGTGGGCCGCCGTAGCGGAGTCGGACGTGGAGGCGGCCTCGGTCACATCGTCGTCGGTGTCGGGTGCGGCCATGGTGTCGGGGCCGCTCGCGCCCCCGAGCCTGTCGGACGTGTCGTCGCCGGTGTCGGGCGCGGTGCCGGTCGCCGTCCCGGCGTCGTCATCGGCCTCGGGCACGGGCGTTGCCCCGATGCCGGGATTCCGCGTCCCCGGCCGAGGAGAACTCGGTCAGCGCGATCTCGATCGCCGAGTCCTGCCCCCGCTGCTGGTAGGAGCGCATCGCCATGCCCCGCAGCTCCATGGAGTCCAGGCCGTCCTCCCACGCCCGGCGGGCCTCGTCGGGCCAATGGGCGACGCGGTCCTTGAGCAGGGCGGTGGCCTCCTGCCCGCTCAATTCGGTCTCCGGGCCGTGTTCCCCGTCGCCGGCCGGTCACCCACCGTACGCGAGCCGGAAACCCGCCGAACCCGGGTCCCCCGGTCCTCGCCGGACCCGTGCCCGGGCACGCTTCGGGGGCCGCGCTCCGGGTGGAACACGGCCCCCGACGGGCCTCGTCGGGCGGTCCGCCGGCCACACGGCCGGGGGCGGGACCGCCCTCACGGGACGAGGGGTCTCACAGGGCGATGGCGACCTCGGCCACCCCGCCCGGCTGCGCGACCACGGTGCGGTCGCCGGTGGCGCCGGGCACCAGGGCCCGCACGGTCCAGGTGCCCTCGGCGGCGTAGAACCGGAACTGGCCGGTCGCCGAGGTGGGGACCTCGGCGGTGAACTCGCCGGTGCCGTCGAGCAGCCGGACGTAGCCGCTCACCGGCTCACCGGCACGGGTGACGTACCCCTGGATGGTGGTCTCGCCGGGCTTGATCGAGGCGGCGTCGGGGCCGCCGGGCTGTGCTCCGCACATGCGATGGGTTCCTGTTCCTTGTCGGGGCCTTCTCGGATTCCGGCCGCGGTCCCGGCGGCCCGATCCCGGTGATCGACCCGGACGGGTCGGTCACCGGTGGGGTGCCGGGGGCCCCGCCCGCGTCGGGCGGGGCGGGGTGTCACTTGGCGGGGCCGGTCTCGACCGGGACGCCCACGAGGGAGCCGTACTCGGTCCAGGAGCCGTCGTAGTTCTTCACGTTCTGCTGACCGAGGATCTCGTGCAGCACGAACCAGGTGTGGGCGGAGCGCTCGCCGATGCGGCAGTAGGCGATGGTGTCCTTGCCGTCGAGGTCCACGCCCTCCTCGCGGTACAGCTCGGTCAGCTCCTCGTCGGAGCGGAAGGTGCCGTCGTCGTTGGCCGACTTCGACCAAGGGATGTTGCGGGCGGTCGGGATGTGGCCGCCGACCTGCGACTGCTCCTGCGGCAGGTGGGCCGGGGCGAGCAGCTTGCCGGAGAACTCGTCGGGGGAGCGCACGTCCACCAGGTTCTGGGCGCCGATCGCCGCCACGACCTCGTCGCGGAAGGCGCGGATGGAGGTGTCCTGCGGCTTGGCGCGGTACTCCGTGGCGGGGCGCTCGGACACCTCGGCGACCAGGTCGCGGGAGTCCAGCTCCCACTTCTTGCGGCCGCCGTCGAGCAGCCGGACGTCCTGGTGGCCGTACAGCTTGAAGTACCAGTAGGCGTAGGCGGCGAACCAGTTGTTGTTGCCGCCGTACAGGACGACGGTGTCGTCGTTGCCGATGCCCTTGGCGGAGAGCAGCTTCTCGAAGCCCTCCTGGTCGACGAAGTCGCGGCGCACCGGGTCCTGGAGGTCCTTCTTCCAGTCGATCCGGATCGCGTTCCTGATGTGGTTCTTGTCGTAGGCCGAGGTGTCCTCGTCCACCTCCACGACGACGACCTTCGGGTCGTCCAGGTGGGCCTGGACCCAGTCGGCGTCCACCAGAACGTCATTACGGCTCATGCTGACTCTCTCCTTCGACGGATGCTGTTGCTTCGGCGGGTGATGCTGCGGTCGCGTGCGGAAACGATGGTCCGGTGACGGCCACGCGGAGGCCCGGGAACGGGGGGGCCGGGTGGGCGCGCTGCCCCGGCGGGCACGGCGGCGCGGCGGTGCCGTGCCCGTTTCGGGGGCGCCGGCGCGGCGGTGCGGGGTGGAGGGGGCCGTCAGGCGGCGCGGCGACAGAGCATGGCGGCGACGCGGCAAAGGTCGACAGCCCGTCGCTTCGTGAGATCCGCCTGTCGCATCATGGTCGCGATCGTACGGAGGGGACGGCCCCTCTGTCACCGTCATTCCGCATGGTGAGACATTTTCGCCCGAAGGGCGGGACATCGAGAGTTCCGGGGCCCTCCCCGGCGGCTCCGCGCGACCCGGGAGGGCCCCGGGCCGCACGGGGTGTCTCACCATCCGGGCGTTCCCCGGTCGGCCGCCGGCGCGGTCCCGTGTCGCCGTCCCCGGCCGCCGGTCGGTTCAGCCGAGGCCGTTGCCGCCCAGCGGCAGATCGGTACCGCTGAAGGTCAGCTCCACGCCCCGTTCGGTGGCCACCAGACCCTCCAGGGTCACCCCGCTCGGCAGCCCGTGCAGGGTCCGCTCCCGATGGACGGCGTCCCGCAGACGGTCCTCCAGCCCCGGCAGCGGCAGCGAGGGGATGTCGTCCAGGCGCAGCGACAGCAGGTCACCCTCGAAGGACATCCGGGCCAGCACCGGGGGGACCACCTCCTGCCCCAGGATCAGCAACTGGACCGCCACCTGGTGGTCCTCCGCGTCCTCACCGCCGTACGAGACCTCCAGGGCGAGCTGGTCGCTGAGCCCCAGCACGTCCTGCGTCGCCAGCTCGCTCAGGTCCTCGTACCCCAGCACCACCGAACCCTCGGCGTCCCGGGCCACGGCGCTGCGGTACCCGTCCTCCAGCACCACGTTCCGCAGGTCCAGCGACAGGTCCCGGGCGGTCACCTCCTGGTCGTCCAGCTGTATCCGGTGCGCGTCCAGCGACAGCCGCACCCGTTCCAGCTCCCGCCCCGCCACCTGGGTCAGGAAGGGGAAGCCCTCGATGGAGACCTCGGGCTCCCGCTCCAGTTCCATCGCGCCCTGTGTGCGGGAGGCCACCTCGCCCTCGGCCCAACGCACGGCGAGGCGGTCGGCGACCACCGCCAACACGCCCAGGACGATCAGGAGGATGAGACCTGTACGCAGCACACGCATCGGGGTGACTCTCCGAGAGGGAGGGGGCGGGAGTGGGATCCGCGGGACGGGATGACGGGAGGAACGGGGGCGCGAACGGTGACGGAGGGGTGCACGGGGCGTGCGCGGACACACCCGCCGCGAGCGTAACCCGAGGTCCGCGCCGGACGACGGGGCCCCGAAAGCTTGCAGCCGGCCCGTTACACGTGCCCGACACGCGGTCGATCACGCGTCCCGATCGATGGCGTCGACCCCGGAGCGGAGGGTCATCGGAAGGGCCCGGTCGCGCCGTTCGGGGCGTTCATCCGGAGTCCACCGGGCCGGGGTCGGGGCAGGAGCCCGGACAGGGCGCCGCGCGGCGCCCGACGCGGCCCGGCGAGGGCAGCCGGCGAACCGGGCGGACTCGCTCGACTCACCGGGAATCCGCCGGGAGGGCCGGGGGGACCCGACGGCCGGGGAGCGGGCGACGAGGGCACGGTCCGGGAGAGCGCCCCGCGCCCCGGCCCCGTTCGCCCCGCGCCCCGGCGCGTGGCCCGCAGGCGCCTTCGCCGTCGGATCGGGCGCCGCTCCCCGCCCCGCGGGCCCCCGGCCGGCGGGCCCCGCCCCCGGATACGGGAGAGGCGGGATCGGCCCGGCGGTTTCCCACCGGGCCGATCCCGCCCCGCACACCCGTGGACGCCGGGTGACACCCGCGCCGGAGGTCACCCGGTCACGCCGCGAACCAGCGGGCCAGCGCGTAGGCCACCGGCGCCGCCGCCGTCAGCGGCAGCGCCACCCCGGCGGTGAAGTGCACGAACCGCGAGGGCCAGTCGTAGGACGCCACCCGCAGCCCCAGCAGCGCGCACACCGCGCCGGCCGCCGCCGCGCCCGCCGCCGGAGGGCTCTCGAGCGAGGAGATCACCCCCGCGCCCGGATTCGCGCCCAGGGCCGCGCCCAGCGCCGCCGCCGCGAGCACCGCCACCACGGGGCCCACCCCGCGCACCGTCAGCACCCCGCGCACCGGCGCGGCGATCGCCACACCGGCCGCCACCGCCGTCACCGCGCCCGGGTGCGCGGCGGTCGCGGCGAGCAGACCGGCGGCCGAGATCGTCAACAGGGTGGAGACCGACGTGGCGGTCAACGCGTCCAGTCGCTCGTCGGCCCCGCCCCGGTGCCGCAGCTGCAGGACCAGCACCAGCAGGAACCACACGCCCAACACGCCCAGCAGGGCGGGAACGGCCCGCCCCGGCGCGACGAGCAGCACGGCCGCGTCGGCCGCCAGACCACCGGCGAAGGCCAGCGCGATGCCCTGCCGCGCCGGCCACATGCCGTTGAGACGGAACCAGCCGGCGGCCGTCACCGCCTGAAGCACCACCAGCGCCGGCAACACCGCCCACTGGCCCACCGGGGCGAGCACCGCCACCAGGACGGCGAGCACCGCCGTCAGCACGGCGGGCTTCGGACCGGGCGGGATGATCGGCGAACCGGTGCGGTGGGCGGAGGGGGCCGGCGTGCCGGCCCGGGCACCGGGGGCACGCTCCACGGCGGGGGCGCCGGCGGCCGAACGGGTGGTGTCGCTCACCGGGCACCCCCCGCGAACGGCGGCAGCACCTCGACGGTGCCCCCGTCCCGCAGCACGACCCCGGCGTGGTCACCGGAACCGACCTGTCGCCCGTCCACCAGGAACGAACTGCGCGCCAGCACCCGGGCGAATTCCGGCCGGTCCGCGTGCCGTTCGCGGGCCGCTTCCAGTGCCTCGGCCAGTGTTCCCGCCCGCCAGGGCTCCTCGGCGGTACCTGCCGCGGCCTTCGCCGCCGCCCAGTACCGGATCGTGCCGCTCGCCATTCGGCCCACCCGTTCCTTCCGTGCCGTTCGCCGTTCCCGGTTGTCCCGCCGACGCGCGGCGGGCCCCGCACGGGCCCCGCCGCGCCGCGAACGCCCATCATCACCCCTGTGCCGGCCCCCGCCGACCACCGGGCCGCGACCGCTCCCGGGAGGTCCTCGGACCACGCTTTCCGACGGGGCTCACGGAGCGGCTTTCGACAGCGTTTTCGGGAGGACTTTCGGGAGAGCCGGATGAACGAAAGGGCCGACGGAATGTGCCCTCCGGGTATCCGGGATGTGACACGAACCCTGCGCGAGGGTGCCACCCCGGGCTATGCTCGTTTCCCAGAAGGGCCCGGGCACCGATGCCACACCGGGTCCTTTCGCGCTTTTCGGGCAGCGTCGCCCGGGGCGTGTCGGAGACGTCCGTTCCGAAGTCGTCCATACCGCCGGGACCGAGGAAGGAACCACCCGCCATGAGTTCCCTGCTGCTGTTGACCAACGCACTCCAGCCCTCCTCCCAGGTCCTCCCGGCCCTGGAGCTCCTGCTGCACAACGTGCGCGTCGCGCCGGCCGAGGGCCCCGCGCTGGTGGACGCCCCCAGCGCCGACGTGATCCTCGTCGACGGTCGCCGCGACCTCCCCCAGGTCCGCTCGCTGTGCCAGCTCCTGCACTCCACCGGCCCCGGCTGCCCGCTGGTCCTCATCGTCACCGAGGGCGGTCTGGCGGCTGTCACCGCCGACTGGGGCGTGGACGACGTGGTGCTCGACACCGCCGGGCCCGCCGAGGTCGAGGCCCGCCTGCGACTCGCCGTCGGCCGCCGCCAGCTGGTCACCGACGACAGCCCGATGGAGATCCGCAACGGCGACCTCTCCGTCGACGAGGCCACCTACAGCGCCAAGCTCAAGGGCCGCGTGCTCGACCTCACCTTCAAGGAATTCGAGCTGCTGAAGTACCTCGCCCAGCACCCGGGCCGGGTCTTCACCCGCGCCCAGCTCCTCCAGGAGGTCTGGGGCTACGACTACTTCGGCGGCACCCGCACCGTGGACGTGCACGTGCGGCGGCTGCGCGCCAAGCTCGGACCCGAGCACGAGTCGCTGATCGGCACCGTGCGCAACGTCGGTTACCGCTTCGTCGTCCCGGAGAAGAGCGACCCCGCGCGCGAGCAGGCCAGGGCCGTGACCCGGGAGGCCGAGGAGGTCGTCAAGCAGGCCGCCCGCCGGGCCTGAGACGGCCCCGGGGGCGCCGGAACCCGTGCGTACACTGTCGCCGTGGCCAAGGTGACGCGGGACGATGTGGCACGGCTGGCGGGCACCTCCACCGCCGTCGTCAGTTATGTCATCAACAACGGACCGCGCCCGGTGGCCGCGGGGACCCGGGAACGGGTCCTGGCCGCGATCAAGGAGTTGGGGTACCGCCCCGACCGGGTCGCGCAGGCCATGGCCTCCCAGCGCACCGACCTGATAGGTCTCATCGTCCCCGACGCCCGACAGCCCTTCTTCGCCGAACTCGCGCACGCCGTCGAACAGGCGGCGGCCGAGAGCGGGAAGATGGTGTTGGTCGGCAACTCCGACTACCTCGACGAGCGTGAGGTGCACTATCTGCGGGCCTTCCTCGGGATGCGGGTCTCCGGCCTGATCCTCATCGGCCAGGGGCCGAGCGAGAACGCCGCCGCCGAGATCGAGGCGTGGGACGCCCGGGTGGTGCTGCTGCACGAGCGCCCCGAGGCGTTCGGGGACAACGACGTCGCGGTCGTCCTCGACGACGTGGGCGGCGCCCGCGCGGCCGTGGCCCACCTGCTCGACCACGGCCACCCCTATGTGGCCTGTCTCGGTGGCACCGAGACCACCCCGACCGTCGGTGACCCGGTCACCGACCACGTGGAGGGATGGCGGCAGGCGATGCGCGCCGCCGGGTGTTCCACCGAGGGGCGGCTCTTCCACGCGCCCTTCAACCGGTACGACGCCTACGAGGTGGCGCTGCGCCTGCTGGCCGGCCCCGACCGGCCGCCCGCCATCTTCTGTGCCACCGACGACCAGGCGATCGGCGTCCTGCGGGCCGCCCGCGAACTGCGTATCGACGTCCCCGGCGAACTGGCCGTCGCGGGCTTCGACGACGTCAAGGAGGCGGGCCTCACCGACCCGCCGCTGACCACCGTCGGTTCCGACCGCCCGGCCATCGCCCGCGCGGCGGTGGCGCTGGCCACCGGCGAGGGCGAGGAGAACGGCTCCGGGCCCGCCGAGCGGGTCCGCAAGTTCCCCGTCGATCTGCGGATCCGCAGGTCCTGCGGCTGCTCCTGAGTCGTCGGGGCCCGCGCCCCCGGCGGGTGCCGCTTCCTCCGTCGGCCCGGCTCCGACCGACGCGCCCTCCGGCGAGCCCTTGCCGGCCACCGGCCGGACCCCGTGGAGTCCGCGCCGTCGGGGCTGCCCGGTGTGGGGTGGGTCCCGTACCGGGGGAGGGGCCGCCGGTCGCGGGCGGGTCGGGGTGAATCGTCCGCCGGACACCGCCCGTGCCCGCACCGCCGCCCGGTCCTCGCCATCCGGCCCCGGACCCCCGAGAAGGGTGCCGGTCACCGGGGGCCGGCCCGCCTCCGTCCGGGTGGGCCGTCACGAGCAGTCGAACCGGCAGGGCCCCGGGCCGTTGCGGCTCAGCACGTCGTTGGGGTTGGCGAGCTGGCAGCTGCTCAGGGACAGGCAGCCGCAGCCGATGCACTCCGTCAGCCCGTCCCGCAGTTGCTCCAGCACGGCGATGCGGGAGTCCAGGTCGGCCCGCCAGCCGGCGGAGACCCGGGCCCAGTCCTCCGGGGTGGGGGTGCGCCCCTCGGGTAGTTCGGCGAGCGCCGCCCGGATCGCGGCCAATGGTATGCCGACGTTCTGCGAGACCCGGATGAAGGCGACCCGCCGCAGCGTGTCCCGGGGGTAGCGGCGCTGGTTGCCGGAGGTGCGGCGGCTGGTGATCAGCCCCTCGTCCTCGTAGTAGCGCAGGGCGGAGTGGGCCACACCACTGCGCTCGGCGAGTTGCCCGATGGTCAGCTCGCGGGAGAGTGGGCGCCCGGCGGGGGCGGTGTACTCCGCCGGGTCCGGAGCGGGATCCTGTACGGCGCTTCGCGGCACGGTTTCGGTCATGTCCCCGAGCCTAGCTTGACCTCAAGTCCACTTGAAGTCCCATGGTGGTCCCCACGGCCCTCGGCGGGAGAACCCGGCCGGGGCCGTGGCCGGAGGGCGCCCGCCCCCGGCTCCGAACCGATCGGAGGACCCCATGGCCCCCGCGCTCCTCGGCACCGTTCCCGTCGACACCCTCGCCACCGCTCCCACCCGCGATTCCGGGACGACCCGGCCCCGACCCCTCCGACTGGCGGTCGTGATCGGCAGCACCCGGGCCGGCCGGCGCGGGCCCGGCATCGCCCGCTGGTTCGCAGAGCGGGCCGGCGCCCACGAGGGGACGGAGGTCGAGGTGGTCGACCTGGCCGACCACCCCCTGCCCGCCGTCCTCGCCGACTCCGGGACGAGCGATCCCGCCGTCACCGCCCTCGGTGCGCGCCTCGCGGCGGCCGACGCCTTCGTGATCGTGACCCCGGAGTACAACCACAGCTTCCCCGCCCCGCTGAAGCACGCGATCGACTGGTACGGGAGCGAGTGGCACGCCAAGCCGATCGCCTTCGTCTCCTACGGCGGGCGCGGCGGCGGGCTGCGCGCCGTCGAACAACTCCGGCAGGTATTCGCCGAACTGCACGCCGTCACGGTGCGGGAGACGGTCAGTCTGCACGGCCCGTCGGAGATGGCGCCGGGGCCGGGTGGTGACGCGGCGGCGACCGCGATGCTCGACCGCCTCGTCTGGTGGGCCGATGCCCTGCGAGCCGCCCGCGCCCACCGCCCCTTCACCTCCTGATGACCTCCCCCGGGGCGCGCGGCACCCCGCGCGCCCCTCGCCCGGCCGCGGTGCGGGGAACCCGGGGTCCGACCCCCGCTCGCGGAACCCGTCGCCGGTCGGGTCGGTGGGGGCGCAGGGGCAGCCCGTCGGCCCGGACGCGGGGCCGGGGCGAGGCGGAGAGCCGGCCCGGCGTCAGGACGGGGGCGACGAGATGCGGCATGGCGGTCATCCTTCCGGAGCCGGTGCCGACCGGTCATCCCTCCCGCCGGGGCCGGAGCCCCGGCGGGAGCGGCGGCACACCGGTCTCCGGCGTCACCTCGCCGGCACGCCGGTCCGGGACGGACGTCCCGCCGAACGGCGGAGGGGGTGGTGCCGGACCGGGAGGGTCCGGCACCACCCCCTCGACCGGAGGTGTCGATCAACCGATCAGCGGATGACCGTGATCCGGTCGGCGGCCGGCGCGGTCAGCGGGCTCTCCGGGGAGGAGACGGTGCCCAGGTGGTCGATCAGGGCGTCCAGGTCGAGGCCGCCGTAGACGACGTCGGTGCCCTCGGCGAGGGTCGGGAACCCGTCGCCACCGCCGGCGAGGAAGGAGTTGACCGCGATCCGGTAGGTCGCGGACGGGTCCAGCGGCTCACCGTCCACGGTCACCGAGTCGGCGACGATCCGGTCGGCCCCCTCCCGACCGAGGTCGAGGGTGTAGGAGAAGCCCTCGGAGGGCTGCAGGATCTTGTTGGCGGTCAGGTTCGGCCCGCTGACCTGCTCGCGCAGCACCCGCACCATCTGCTCGCCGGTCAGGTCCAGCAGCACCACCTGGTTGGAGAACGGCTGCACCGCGAAGCCCTCGCCATAGGTGACGACACCGTCGCCCTCGTCGCCGGAGGCCGCGTACACCAGGTCGGTGCGGATGCCGCCCGGGTTCATCAGGGCGATCGCCGCCGCCGGGTCCACGTCCCGGGCGTGGGACAGCTGGGCGTCGGCGATCAGGTTGCCGAGCGGGGACTCGGGGATGTCGCGGTCCCGGGTGATGTCCTCGGTGATCCAGCCGATCGGGCGGCTCGCCACGGCCCCGGCCAGGTCGCGCCAGTAGTCCAGCAGCGCGGTCAGGTCGGAGGCGCGCTCCCGCTCGCGGTGCACGACCCGGTTGGTGCCCTCGACCGACGCCCGGACGATGTCCTTCTTCTTCCGGTCGTACTCCATGTTCAGCTCGGTGAAGAGCACGCCGTTGGACTGGGCGGAGGTGACCAGCCGGTCGTTGCCCGCCGGATCCGGGATGGAGCACACGTACGGCCGGTGGGTGTGACCGGTGATCAGCACGTCCACGGCCGGGTCGGTGTTCTCGGCGATCCCCACGATCGGACCGGAGAGCCCGCCGCCGGCATCGCAGTCGTGGTTGTGGGCGGGGGAGGGGGCGTAACCGCCCTCGTGGATGAGCGCGATGACGGCGTTGACGCCCTTGCGCTTCAGTTCCCCGGTGTACCGGTTGATCGTCTCGGCCTCGTCGAGGAACTCGATGCCCTCGATGCCCGCCCGGGTGACGATGTTCGCGGTGCCCTCGAGGGTGACGCCGATGAAGCCGACCTTGGCGCCCTTCATGTTCCGCACGGTGTAGGGCGGCAGGATGGGCACGCCGGTGTCCTCGTGCACGACGTTCGCGGCGAGGAAGGGGAAGTCGGCGCCCTCGAACTCGCGGCCCTCGTCATAGCAACCGTCGACCGGGTGGCAGCCGCCCTCCTGAAGACGGATCAGCTCCTCCCAGCCGGAGTCGAACTCGTGGTTGCCGACGCCGACGACGTCCATCTCCAGCAGGTTGAGCGCCTCGATGGTGGGCTCGTCGTGGAAGAGCGCGGAGAGCAGCGGGGTGGCGCCGACCATGTCGCCGGCGGCGACGGTCACCGAGCGGTCGTGGCCCTCGCGGGCCTCCCGCAGGGCGGTGGCCAGGTACTCCACGCCGCCGGCCTCGATGGTCTCGTGCTCGCCGTGGTCGTGCTCATGGGTGACCAGGCCGCCCGAGCCGGTGGGGGGCTCCAGGGCGCCGTGGAAGTCGTTGAGGGCCAGCACCTGCAACTCGACGGTGTGGCCGGGCTTGCCGGGCTTCTCCGGCTTGCCGGGCCGGCCCTTGTCGGGGCCGCCGGCGACCGCCTGGGCGGCGGGCAGGGAGAGGGCGAGCGCGCCGACGAGGCCCACCGCGAGGGTCTTGGTGACGCGGCGTCGGCGCCGGGGCGTGGGGGATGCTCCTGACATGGGGGACAAGTCCCTTTCGATGGGGCGTGTTTGAGGCAGGATCGGGCGAAGCCTAGCGCTACGCGCGTAGCACGTCAGGAGGAATCACGTAACGAGCGGGTTGCCGAAACGCGTTCGTCCGCCCGTAGAGTGCCGGCATGAGCGATGTCGTGGTTCTGGAGGACCTGTCACCGGAGGACATCCGGGAGATCGGGCGGGTGATCGACGCCGCCCTCACCGTCGACGGCAGGTCACCCCTGTCGGAGCAGAGCCGGCTGCTGCTGCGGGGCGGTCGGCGGGAGGGCGTCCGTCACCTGCTGCTGTGGCGCGAGGGCGCCCTGGTCGGGTACGCGCTGCTGGACGGCACCGATCCCATCGAGGCGGCCTCCGCCGAACTGGTCGTCCACCCCGATCACCGGGGCCGGCGGTACGGCCGGGTCCTGGGCGAGGCGCTGCTGACCGCCTCGGGCCGCCGGTTGCGAGTGTGGGCGCACGGTGGGCATCCCGCCGCCCGCCACCTCGCGCAGGCGCTCGGCATGATCCTCTTCCGTGAGTTGCGGCAGCTGCGCCGCCCGCTCGGCGGCCTCCGTCCGGGGGAACCCCGCCTGCCGGAGGGCGTGCGGCTGCGGACCTTCGAGCCGGGCCGGGACGAGGAGCCGTGGCTGGAGCTGAACGCCGTCGCCTTCGCCCACCACCCGGAACAGGGTGGGCTCACCCGTCGTGACCTCGACGCCCGAATGGGCGAACCGTGGTTCGATCCCGCCGGCTTCTTCCTCGCGGTCCGCGACCGCGACCCGGCGGCGGGCGGCGCCGATGACGTGGCGGCCGGCGCGGGCGCCGTCGACCCCGAGGAACTGTTGGGCTTCCACTGGACGAAGGTGCACGCCGCCGAGGGCCTCGGCGAGGTGTACGTGCTGGGGGTCTCCCCGACCGCCCAGCACCTCGGCCTGGGGCGGGCGCTGACCGCCGTCGGCCTGGAGTACCTGGCCCGGCGACGCGGCCTGGCGCACGCGATGCTCTATGTGGACGCCGACAACACCCCGGCCCTGCGGCTCTACGAGGGGCTCGGTTTCCACACCTTCGAGATCGACCTGATGTACCGCACCGAGAGCTGACGCGCCGGGGCGCACACCCGGGGCGCACGCTCGTGGTGTGCGGGAAACCCGCACGTCACACGATGGACGGGTTGCGTTTCCCGTGACGGCGGGAGAATGGGGGCATGAGTCCGGAAGCGCAGCCGCAGCCCACCGATCCAGCCGGCCCGGAGCCGGTCGGGGCCATCGAGGCCTCCCGCCCGGCGGACGTCGCGTCTGGTTCCGGAACCGGCGTTCCTCCGAAGGACGACGGGCGGAGCGAGGCCTCCCCCGGTACGGCCCGCCGGGCCGGCGCGCGCGCCTCCCGGCGGGCCGGTGCGGGCGGGACGGCCGCCTCGGTCGCCAACCCGGCGCGCCGGACCACCGCCGCGCGGGCACGGAGTGCCGTGCGCGCGGTCGACGCGAGCATCGGTGACGGCGCGGTCGGGGACGGCCGCGCCCCGGCGGAGGCGGGATCGGCGGTGCGGGCCGGGACATCGGCCGAGCCGACCGGAACCGCCGACGCCGCCGTCCGGGGCGGGAAGACGACCGGGAAGGCGAAGGACGGCACGACGGCGAAATCCGCCGCTCCGACCGGGAGCACGAAGGCCGCGAAGTCGACGAAGGCCGCGAAGGCCGCGAAGTCGACGAAGTCCGCCGCGTCGGCGAAGACCGGGAAGCGCACGGGGTCCGGGAAGGACGCCGGGACCGCCGAACCGGCGAGGTCCGTGGGCGGCACCGCGTCGGCGAAGGCCGCGAAGCCGGCGGGGACCGCGAAGCCGGCGGGGACCGCGAAGCCGGCGAAGGCCGCGAAGGCGACCGGGTCGGGCGAGAGGACCCCCGCCGGGGCCGGCTCGGGCCCCGAGGTCGGGAGCGCCGACCCCACGGCCGACCCCGCCGTTGGGCCCGACACCGGGTCCGACACCGCCCCCGCCGAGCGACCCGCCCGTACGCCCCGGCGCACCGCCGGCCCGGGCGCCGGCCGCCCGGGCGCCGTCTCCTCCCGCACCGTCAACAGTTCCGGGACCACCCGCTCGGCGACCGCCGTGCAGGTCGGCGCCGCGCGCCCCGCCCGCTCGGTGAAGGCCCCCACCGGAGCCTCCGCCCCGCCGCTCAAGCCGCCCTCGCGGGCCGCCGGCGCAGTCCGCCGCAACGGGACGCACGGCACGCCGACCCCGCCGGCCGGGACCGCCGGCGCCGCCCCGGCCGGCGGGCCCAACGGCGAGGACACCACGCCGCGCCGCACCCCCCGTCCCGCCGGCGCCGGTCGGTCCGGGGAGCGTCCCGGCGAGCGCCCCGGGGAGCGTCCCGGCGAGCGCGAGGAACTGCCGGAGAACCGCTTCCTGGACCGCGAGCGCAGCTGGCTGGCGTTCAACGAGCGGGTGTTGGAGCTGGCCGAGGACCCCACCACCCCGCTGCTGGAACGCACCCGCTTCCTGGCCATCTTCGCCGGCAACCTCGACGAGTTCTTCATGGTCCGGGTGGCCGGCCTCAAGCGCCGTATCGCCACCGGGGTCGCCACCCGGGCGGCCTCCGGCCACCAGCCGCGCGAGGTGCTGGAGACCATCTGGAACCACAGCCGCGAACTGATGACCCGACAGGCTGCCTGCTACCACGACCGGGTGGCGCCGGAACTGGCCGAGCAGGGCATCCACCTGCTGCGCTGGCCCGAGCTGACCGAGCAGGAGCAGACCCGTCTGTTCTCGCTCTTCCGGCGGAAGATCTTCCCCGTGCTCACCCCGCTGGCGGTGGACCCGGCGCACCCCTTCCCCTACATCTCCGGCCTCTCGCTCAACCTCGCGGTCGTCGTCCGCAACCCCTCCACCGGCCACAAGCACTTCGCCCGGGTGAAGGTGCCGCCGCTGCTGACCCGTTTCCAGGAGGTCTCCCCACAGCGGTACGTGCCGGTGGAGGACGTGATCGCCGCACACCTGGAGGAGCTTTTCCCCGGCATGGAGGTGTTGGCCCACCACCACTTCCGGGTGACCCGCAACGAGGATTTGGAGGTCGAGGAGGACGACGCGGAGAACCTGCTCCAGGCGTTGGAGAAGGAGCTGCTGCGCCGCCGGTTCGGTCCGCCGGTGCGCCTGGAGGTGGAGGAGTCCATCGACCCCGAGGTCCTCGAGCTGCTGGTGCGGGAGCTGAAGATCTCCGAGAACGAGATCTACAAGGTGCCCGGACCGCTGGACCTCACCGGGCTGGAGGCCATCGCGGACCTGGACCGACCGGAGCTGAAGTACCCCAAGTTCATCGCCGGTACCCACCGCGACCTGGCGGAGGTGGAGTCCGCCTCCGCGCCCGACATCTTCGCCGCGCTGCGCGAGCGGGACGTTCTGCTGCACCACCCGTACGACTCCTTCTCCACCTCGGTGCAGGCGTTCATCGAGCAGGCCGCCGCCGACCCCGACGTGCTGGCGATCAAGCAGACCCTGTACCGGACCTCCGGCGACTCCCCGATCGTGGACGCGCTGATAGACGCCGCCGAGTCCGGCAAACAGGTGCTGGTGCTGGTGGAGATCAAGGCCCGCTTCGACGAGCAGGCCAACATCAAGTGGGCGCGCAAACTGGTCGAGTCCGGTTGCCACGTCGTCTACGGCCTGGTCGGCCTCAAGACGCACTGCAAACTGTCGCTGGTGGTACGCCAGGAGGGCGACAACCTGCGCCGCTACGCGCACATCGGTACCGGCAACTACCACCCCAAGACCGCCCGCTTCTACGAGGACCTCGGCCTGTTGACCGCCGATCCCGAGGTGGGCGCAGACCTCTCCGACCTGTTCAACCGCCTCTCCGGCTATTCCCGCCGGGAGACCTACCGCCGACTGCTGGTGGCCCCGCGCTCCCTGCGCGACGGGCTGATCGAACGCATCCGCCGGGAGATCGTCCACCACCGGGAGGGACGCCCGGCGGGCGTCCGGATCAAGGTCAACTCCCTGGTGGACGAGCGCATCATCGACGCCCTGTACCGGGCCTCGCGGGCGGGCGTGCGGGTGGACGTGTGGGTGCGGGGCATCTGCGCGGTGCGGCCCGGTGTGCCCGGCCTGTCGGAGAACATCCGGGTGCGCAGCGTCCTGGGCCGGTTCCTGGAGCACTCGCGGGTGTACGCCTTCGCCGCCGGCGGGGAGAGCGAGGTCTGGCTGGGCAGCGCCGACCTGATGCACCGCAACCTGGACCGCCGCATCGAGGTGCTGGTGCGGGTCGCCGACCCGGCGCACCGCTCCGCGCTCACCCGCCTGCTGGCCACCGGTACCGCCGACTCCACCGCCTCCTGGCACCTGGGGCCGGACGCCGGGTGGACCCGGCACGCGGTGGACGCCGACGGCGAGCCACTGCGCAACATCCAGGAGACGCTGATCGAGTCGCGGAGGAAGCGACGTGTCGGGAACGCCTGACGAGCCGGGTACCCACGCCGACGCGGTCCCCCGGGCGGGGTCCCCGGCGGGCCGGCCGACCGCCCGGCCGCACGCCCCGGACGAGGAGCGGGATCCGCCGGGCACCGTCCCCGCGCCCGGTGTGCCGGCCGTGCGGGCCGCCGGTTGCGTGCTGTGGCGTGACGCCCGGACCGACGGTCCCGCCGGGGTCGATCCCGTCCCCGGTGGGACCGACGAGTGGCCTCCGCCGCTGTTCGCCCTGGTGCACCGGCCGAAGTACGACGACTGGTCCCACCCCAAGGGCAAGCTGTTGCCCGGTGAGGAGCCCCGGGCGGCGGCGGTGCGGGAGGTGCGGGAGGAGACCGGCATGGTCTGCGTGCCGGGGCCCGCGTTGTCCACCCAGTACTACTCGGCGAAGGGACGGCCCAAGGAGGTCCGCTACTGGCTCGCCGAGGCGCTCGGGGGGACCTTCGAGCCCAACGACGAGATCGACGCCCTGCTGTGGCTGGAGCCGGCCGCCGCCCGCGAACGCCTCACCCACCCGCAGGACCGCGAACTGCTGGACGAGGCCGTGCACGCGCTGCGCGACCTCGACCGCCCCGCCGCCTGACGGCCCGCCGCCCGGCGTGCCGCCCGGCGTGCCCGCCGGGGTCAGCGGGGGGCGACGGCGGACCAGTCGACGGTGACCTCGCCCTGCCGGTGCCGGGTGTGCCCGCCGCGCACCGGCCAGTCGGCCGCCACCGACCGCACCGTGCGCAGCCACCGCTGCCGGGCGCCCAGCGCCCCGAACGGCGCGGCGGCGGCCCAGGCGCGGTCCAGGTCGCGCAGCCAGGCGTGCACCGGCTCACCCGGCACGTTGCGGTGGATCAGTGCCTTCGGCAGCCGCTCCGCCAGGTCGCCCGGGGTGCCCAGGTCGGCCAGGCGGGCGGCCAGGGTCAGGGTGCGCGGCCCCTCCGGGCCAAGGGCCACCCAGGCGTGCCGGCGGCCGATCTCGTCGCAGGTGCCCTCCACCAGCAGTCCGTCGGGCGCCAGCCGCCCGCACATCAGCCGCCAGGCGGCGGGCACCTCCTCCTCCGGGTACTGCCGCAGCACGTTGGCGGCGCGGATCAGCAGCGGCCGGTCGGCGGGGTCGGTCGGGTCGTCCCCGCCCCCCGGTGGCACCTCGAAGCCGCCGCGCCGGAAGGCCAATCCCGGCGTGGCGAAGGGCTGTGCCGCCGCCACCCGCGCGGGGTCGATCTCCAGGCCCACCAGGCGGACGTCGGGCCGCACGGCGCGCAGGCGTCCCGCCAGTTCCACCGCCGTCCACGGGGCCGCTCCGTAACCGAGGTCCACGGCCAGGGGCGGATGGGGGGAGCGGCGCAGGGCGGCGCCGTGTTCGGCGACGATCCAGCGGTCCATGCGGCGCAGTCGGTTGCGGTGGGTGGTGCCCCGGGTGACGGTGCCGGTGGGGCGGTTCCCGGACCGGGACCGGGCGGTGCCGCCGACGCCCCGGCCGTTCCCGTCGGTCGCCGTGTCGCCCGTCATGCCGTCCCTCCCGCCGCGCCCCGGCGCGTTCCGTTCCGGGCGGTCGCCCGCCCGTCGTGCCCGGGACACCGTAGGCGACCCCGCGCGTGCCCGCCGTCGGCGGGATGCCTCGTCACCTCCACCGACCGCCGGCGATTCCGCTCGAAATCGGTCACGTTTTGGCAAAGTGGGAAGACGGGTCGAGGCATCCGTGTTCTCGGACCCGGAGCCCGCCCGTCGTCACCCCGGGAGGACACGTGCCCGACATCGTTCGGCTCAGGCGCCGCCGCGGTGGCCGACACCCGCGCCGGGTCGCCATGCTCAGTGTGCACACCTCGCCGCTGCACCAGCCGGGCACCGGCGACGCCGGCGGCATGAACGTCTACATCGTGGAGCTGGCCCGCCGGCTCGCCGACCTCGGCACCGAGGTGGAGGTCTTCACCCGTTCCACCGCCGGGGCGCTGGCACCCCGGGTGGAACTGGCCCCCGGCGTCATCGTCCGGCACATCGACGCCGGCCCCTACGAGGGCCTGGCCAAGGAGGACCTCCCCGCCCAGTTGTGCGCCTTCACGCACGGCGTCATGCGGGCCTGGGCCGGCCGCCGCCCGGACCACTACGACCTGGTCCACTCCCACTACTGGCTCTCCGGCCACGTCGGCTGGCTCGCCGCCGAACGCTGGGGCGTGCCGCTGGTGCACACCATGCACACCATGGCGAAGGTCAAGAACGCCGCCCTCGCCGAGGGAGACGCCCCCGAACCCGCCGCCCGGGTCATCGGCGAGACGCAGGTGGTGGCCGCCGCGGACCGGCTGATCGCCAACACCGCCGAGGAGGCCGCGGAACTCGTCCACCACTACGACGCCGATCCCGTGCACACCGCCGTCGTGCACCCCGGCGTGAACCTGGAGCGCTTCCGTCCCGCCGACGGCCGCGCCGCCGCCCGGGCCCGCCTCGGCCTGCCCGCCGACGCGCTGATCCCACTCTTCGCCGGCCGCATACAGCCGCTCAAGGCCCCGGATGTGCTGCTGCACGCCGTCCACCACCTCGTGGAACGGGACCCGGCGCTGCGCTCCCGGCTGGTCGTCCCCGTGGTCGGCGGGCCCAGCGGGTCCGGCCTCGCCCGCCCCGAGCACCTGCACAAGCTCGCCGCGCGGCTCGGCATCGCCGAACTGGTGCGGTTCCGGCCGCCGGTCGCCCAGGACGGCCTGGCCGACTGGTACCGGGCGGCCGACGTGCTGGTGATGCCCTCGTACAACGAGTCCTTCGGCCTGGTCGCGCTGGAGGCCCAGGCGTGCGGCACGCCCGTGATCGCGGCGGCCGTCGGCGGCCTGCCGACGGCGGTGGCCGACGGCACCACCGGTTACCTCGTCCGGGGCCACGACCCCCGCGACTACGCCACCGCGCTCGCCCGGTTCGCCGCCGACCCCGACCTCTCCGGTCGCCTCGGCGCCGCCGCGGTCCGGCACGCCTCCCGCTTCGGCTGGGGCGCCGCCGCGGCGGCCACCGCGGAGGTGTACACCGACGCGATCGCCGAGCGCCGACTGGGCGACCGCTACCGTCCCCGCCCGCTCGCCCCCGCCTCCCCCTTCCCCGGCGTCACCGGCCCCGGCGGCCCCGGTGTTTCGGCGGGTGGGCGGATGGTCGGCGGCGCCGGTCCCGAGGGTCCCGGGGACGGGCCCCTACGATCGGGGCATGGCTGAGCCGCGACAGACCCCGGACCGCACCGACCCGGAGAGGCCGGAGACCCCCGGGACCCCTGAAACCCCGGAGCCCCCCGAGAGCCGTGGGACGCCCGGGACCCCGGGGACGGGAACCGAGGGCGCGCCCGGCCCGGCGGATCCCGCCGGGCGGGCCCGCCGCACCGTCGAGGCGGCGCTGACCGACCTCGCCGAGGGGACCGACGCCCGCTGGGAGAGCCCCGCCCCCGGCCGGTACGTCGTCACCCTCCCCGGCACCCGCAAGCTCTCCACCACCTGCTCCCTGGTGGTCGGCGAGCACTCCCTGTCGGTCAACGCCTTCGTCATCCGCCGCCCCGACGAGAACCACGCCGAGGTGCACCGCTGGCTGCTGGAGCGCAACACCCGGCTGTACGGCGTCGCCTACGCCCTCGACGGCCTCGGCGACGTCTACCTGGCGGGCCGACTGCCGCTGGCCTCGGTGACCGCCGAGGAGATCGACCGCGTGCTCGGTACCGTGCTGGAGCAGGCCGACGGGGCGTTCAACACGCTGCTGGAGAAGGGGTTCGCCGGGGCCATCCGACGCGAACACGCCTGGCGCACCGCGCGCGGCGAATCCACCCGCAACCTGGAGGCGTTCGCGCACCTGACCCGGCCACCCGCCGAAACCGCCGGGCCCGACGCGGGCCCCGGCGCGTCGGACTGACGCCCGGTCACCGGCGGGGCCCCGGCCACGACCCGGTCCGCCGGGCCCGCACGGTGCCCCGGCCACCCGCCGCTTCGGCCGCACGGCGTTGCGCGGACCGCGGACGGGCCCGCCGGCGGCCCGGCGGAACACCGCCGGTGTCCGCTCCGCGAGCCCCGCCCGGCCCCGAACGGGGAGTTCGTTTAGGCTCTGAACATGGCCGACGCACCGTACCGTCTGATCCTGCTCCGCCACGGCGAGAGCGAGTGGAACGCCAAGAACCTGTTCACCGGTTGGGTGGACGTCAACCTCACCGAGAAGGGTGAGCGGGAGGCCGTCCGGGGTGGTGAACTGCTCCGGGAGAACGACCTCCTGCCCGATGTCCTGCACACCTCGCTGCAGCGGCGTGCCATCCGGACCGCCAACCTGGCGCTGGACGTCGCGGACCGCGCGTGGATCACCGTCCACCGCAGTTGGCGCCTGAACGAGCGCCACTACGGCGCCCTCCAGGGCAAGGACAAGGCAGCCACCCTCGCCGAGTTCGGCGAGGAGCAGTTCATGACCTGGCGCCGTTCCTACGACACCCCGCCGCCGGTCCTGGAGGACGGCGCCGAGTGGTCGCAGAGCGACGACCCCCGCTACGCCCACCTGCCCGCCGACCTGCGGCCGCGCACCGAGTGCCTCGAGGATGTCGTGGCGCGGATGCTGCCGTACTGGTACGACTCGATCGTGCCGGACCTGGCCGCCGGTCGCACCGTGCTGGTCGCCGCCCACGGCAACAGCCTGCGCGCCCTGGTCAAGCATCTGGACGACGTCTCCGACCAGGACATCGTGGGCCTGAACATCCCCACCGGCATCCCGCTGCTGTACGAACTGGACGCCGACTTCTCGCCGATCACCCCCGGCGGGCGCTACCTCGACCCGAAGGCCGCCGAGGCCGCCATCGAGGCCGTGAAGAACCAGGGCCGCAAGTAACGACGAGGGGCCCCACCCGGGCGAAGGGTCCCACCCGCGGGTTTCCGCGGGTGGGACCCCTCGCGTTTCCCCGCCACGGGTGCCCGGACGCTGGTGTCCCCGGGGGAGCGCGACGGGTCGCCCACCCGGTTGGATGCGTGGTGCGTCTTCGCGGGTGTGGGGCCGCCCCGCCCCGCCCCGGCACGGGGTGGGGCCCGGTGCGCGACGGGTGTCGCGCACCGGGCCCCGGGTGTTCACCGGGCCGGTGGCCCGTGTCGGATTCCCGACCTCAGCAGGACCCGCCGCACTGGCAGGATCCGCCGGACTGGCAGCCGCAGCTGCACCCCGACCCACAACTGCAGGACGCGCGCGTCGGAACGTACTCGACCATGGGGTTCCTCCTCCGTGGCGACAACGTCTTCCACTTCCTCCGGAGCGTTCCTCCCCGGGGGACGAAGACGTCACCCGGGCGCATTCCCGGCGCGTGGAAGCATTCGCGCGGAGGCGTCCACCCCGGCGCGGGGCCCCGACTCAGGGCTCCGGCGGAGGCTCCGGCTCGAACTCGTCGGCGTGCTCCCCCGTCACCAGGTACACCACGCGGCGCGCGACCGACACGGCGTGGTCGGCGAACCGCTCGTAGTACCGGCCCAGCAGGGTCACGTCCACGGCGGTCTCGATACCGTGCTTCCACCGGTCGTCCATCAGGTGGCGGAACAGGTTGCGGTGGAGCGAGTCCATCGCGTCGTCGTCCTGCTCCAGCTGCAGGGCCAGCTCGACGTCCTTGGTGATGATCACCTCGGCCGCCTTGGCCATCAGTCGCTGCGCCAGCTGCCCCATCTCCAGGATGGTGGCCTGGATGTCGCGGGGCACCGCGGAGTCGGGGAAGCGCAGCCGCGCCACCTTCGCCACGTGCTGGGCGAGGTCGCCGGACCGTTCAAGGTCGGCGCTCATCCGCAGCGAGGTCACCACGATCCGCAGATCGGTGGCGACCGGCTGCTGGCGGGCCAGCAGCGCTATCGCGCTGTTCTCCAGGTCGCGGTGCATCTGGTCGACCTTGTCGTCGCCCTCGATCACGCTCTCGGCGAGCTTGAGGTCGGCGTCCAGGATCGCCGTGGTCGCGCGTCCCATCGCGGAGCCGACGAAACGGGCCATCTCCACCAGGTTGTCGCTGATCGCGTCCAGTTCCTCGTGATACGCGTCACGCATGTTGTCGTGCCCTCTCCTGCCGTTCTCCGACCGGTCCCGGTCGTGTTTCCGCCGCTACCCGTGCGTCGCGCGATCCCCCGGGGGTTCCCTTCCGTCGACCGGCCCCGGGGCCGTGAGGGGCCGGGGTGTCGGCGACGGGACGTCGGGGTGTACCCCGAAGTATCCCCCGACGCCGCTCCGGCATCCCGGATCGACGGGGTCGGACCCGTCATGGGTCCAGCGGACCGGCGTGCGTCGATGGGCGCGCGCCGTCATATGCCACCGTTCGCTCCCCGTGCGTCCGGCGCCGCCCCGCAAGGTGAACCGACTGCGTCGGGAAGGTGAACTTATCCGGGACCACGGACGAGCATTCGCCCCCGGCTCTGTGGTCCGCTCGTCGCCGACGCATAACCTGAGGTCATGGACGTGAACGCGGCGGTCGCCGCAGTGGCCGCCGTCGCCGGGCTCTGCACCGGCGTCTTCGCCATGCTGGCATTCCGCATCAGCGAGCGCGAACGGACGCGTCCGCTGCGCTCGGGGCTCCCCGCCGACCAGGGGCTGCCACCCGGGGTGGACACCGTCCTGTCGGTGCTCCGATCCTCCGCCGTGGTGCTCGACGAGGGCGACGGTGTGGTCAAGGCCAGCTCCGCCGCCTACGCGCTGGGTCTGGTGCGCGGCGGACGGCTGGCGGTCGAACCCATGCTCGTCATGGCCCGGGACACCCGCCGCGACGGTGAGATCCGGCAGCAGGAACTGGATCTGCCGCGTCGCGGCCGGGGCCGCTCGGACGCGCTGGCCGTCTCCGCGCGCTCCGCGCCGCTCGGGTCGCGGCTGGTGCTGCTGCTGGTCGAGGACCTCACCGAGGCCCGGCGCATCGAGGCGGTGCGGCGCGATTTCGTCGCCAACGTCAGCCACGAGCTGAAGACCCCGGCCGGCGCGCTCTCCCTGCTCTCCGAGGCCGTCATGGACGCCCGCGACGACCCGGAGACCGTCAACCGGTTCGCGGGGCGGATGCAGGTGGAAGCCGCCCGGCTGACCAACCTGGTGCAGGAGCTGATCGATCTCTCCCGGGTGCAGGACAACGACCCGCTGACCAACGCGGAGACGGTCAGCGTCGACGAACTCGTCGGCGAGGCCATCGACCGCTGCAGGCAGGCGGCGAGCGCGAAGAACATCACCATGGCGGCCGGCGGCGCCGGCGGCCTCACCCTGTGGGGCAACCGCGGCCAGCTCTCCGCCGCCCTCGGCAATCTCGTGGAGAACGCCGTCAACTACAGCCCGGCGCACACCCGGGTGGCCATCGCCGCCGCGCGCATCCCGGCGGAGGAGGCGGGCGCCCCACGCGGCGCCGACCAAATCGAGATCTCGGTGACCGACCAGGGCATCGGGATCTCGGAGACCGATCGGGAGCGCATCTTCGAGCGCTTCTACCGTGTCGACCCGGCTCGCTCCCGATCCACGGGCGGCACCGGGCTCGGCCTGGCCATCGTCAAACACGTGGCCGCCTCGCACGGCGGGGAGGTCCAGGTGTGGAGTGCCGAGGGCCAGGGCTCCACCTTCACGTTGCGACTGCCCGAACCGGGTAGCGCGCGTGCGCGTCATCGCGCCGCCCGGCGCGACCGGAACGCCACCGGCGGCGCATTGCACGAACCGGCGGACTTCCCCGACACCTCCGTGGACGAGGACGGCATGGTGACCGGAGAGGTCACCGCCGACCCGCCCGGGGAGGCGAACGGGGAACACGGTCCGTCGACAGCCACCCGCACCAACGATCTCGCCCGGGAGGTCACCCCGTGACCCGAGTGCTCGTCGTCGAGGACGAGGAATCGTTCAGCGACGCCCTGTCGTACATGCTCCGCAAGGAGGGTTTCGAGGTCGCCACCGCGGCCACCGGACCCGAGGGGCTGGACGAATTCGAACGCAACGGTGCCGACCTGGTGCTGCTGGACCTGATGCTGCCGGGACTCCCCGGTACCGAGGTCTGCCGCCAGCTGCGGGGCCGTTCCAACGTGCCGGTCATCATGGTGACCGCGAAGGACAGCGAGATCGACAAGGTCGTCGGTCTGGAGATAGGAGCCGACGACTACGTCACCAAGCCCTTCTCGTCCAGGGAGCTGGTGGCCCGCATCCGCGCGGTGCTGCGCCGGCGCGGCGACGCCGAGGACGAGGCACCGGCGGCCCTGGAGGCCGGACCGGTGCGGATGGACGTGGACCGGCACGTGGTCACGGTCTCCGGCCGCAAGGTGGATCTACCGCTCAAGGAGTTCGACCTGTTGGCGATGCTGCTGCGCAACGCCGGCCGCGTGCTGACCCGGATGCAGCTGATCGACCGGGTCTGGGGCGCCGACTACGTGGGCGACACCAAGACGCTGGACGTGCACGTCAAGCGGCTGCGGGCGAAGATCGAGCCGGACCCGGGGGCGCCGCGCTACCTGGTGACGGTGCGTGGGTTGGGATACAAGTTCGAGCCGTGACGGTCGCGGGCCGGGCGGTGTGTTCGGTCCGCCGGCTTCACCGGCCCCACCGCCCGGGGCCGGTGAAACGGGCGGTGGACGCCGGACGGGCCCTGTCGGTCCCGCCCCAGCGGGGGGGGACCGACAGGGCCCGTCTCGTTGTCGCCGGCATCGTTTCCGCTGTTTCCCGCCGCGTTCCACCGGTTCCCGACGGGGTACGGCGGGTGGGGCACGGCCGTCGTCACCCCGGGCGCGCGGCGCGGGGGTGCGGGTGGGGTGCGTGCCCGGTGCGCCCGCCCGGCGGGCGCGTCGAGCGCGCCGCCGTCGGGGCGCGTCCGGTGCGTGCCGGGTGGGGAAGGGGGATCGGGCGGAGCGGAGGGGAGGGATCAGTCCTCGCCGGCACCGCCGGTCTCACCCTCGCCCTCCTCGTCCTCGACCTCGCCGGGCAGGCGGTCGGCGGGGGCCTCCTCGGTGTCCTCTCCCTCGCCCTCCCGCAGGCCCTCCTCGACGTCCTCGACACCCTCGATGGCGTCCTCGTCGATCTCCGCCTCGTCCTCGACCTCGATCTCGTCGATGGTCGGCGGGGCCCAGTCGGCGTAGTAGTCGAAGAAGTCGACGACCGGCATGACCCGCGCGTACAGGGCGGCCTCGCCGCTGGTGCTCAGGTCGAAGATCAGGTGCTGGGCGTTGCCCGCGGCGATGCCGGCGCTCTCCGGGTCGTCGATGATCGCGGTGGCGTTGCCCTCGCCGCCCAGCGCGATCGAGCCACGCGCCGGGATGACGATCTCGTCCTCGCCCTCGGCCGGGACCAGCTCCATCTCCTCACCGCTGCCGGGCAGGGTGATGGAGAGCAGGGTCTGGTCCTCGGTGCCGTCGTTGAAGATCCGGGCGCTGACGCCGGCGGGACCGTCCTCCTCGGAGAGCAGGACGTTGACGTTCTGGATCTTGATGTCCTCGATCTCGACGGCGGCCTGCATCGGGCCGACCTGATCCGTCTCGGCGTCGAAGCCGGCGCCGCAGGCGGCGAGCGGGGCGATAGAGAGCACGAAGGTCGCGGTCAGGGCACCGCGTCGAAGGCTGCTGCTCACGGCGGCGGCATCTCCTTGGTCGAACTTCGGCGGCGGGCCGCTCGCCCGGCCGCACTGCGGGTGTCATCCAATGGCGGGCCCAGCCTATCGAGCGGCCCCGCACCCTCCGCAGCCGACCCGGCCGTGGCGTCCGGGGGACGGCGGTCCGGACCGCCCCCGGGGGCCGGGAACCGGGGGTTCGGGTCGACGAGCGCCCCAACCCCCGTGTGGGCGAACGGAATTCCCGTGTCCGTGGTCGACGGTCGACCGGTGAGCGGGGGAGCGGGTCGGGAACAACCCCGGGAACGCGGCGGACGCGCCTCGTATCGGACCGTTCTTGATCGTTTCCGGGCGGTGGTCGTCGGTTTCCCCATGGCGTGTCGTGACCGGACCGTGATCACCCGCTTCCCGGACTCCCCTGCGAGGTTCTCGCGGGGGTGCATTCCCAATCCGGGATCGGGTTTCCGGAGGAGATGTCGGCAACTGTGGTGCCCCCGGGAATACCGCCGGAAGGGGGTGGGGAAGTGTGGCGGAAGTCGACCACCCGGAACTTCGGGAACCTCCACGATGTGATTCCGTCAACCATGACAAAACGGACATGATTTCGCCGTGAAGTGGCTTCCCGTCCGAGTTCGCGGCGTGATTCCGCCGGTCGCCGCCACCGCCCCGACCTGCGAATACCCCCCGCCGGGGGCGGGTCGATGCATGTCGACGGCGGGCTTGTCAAGCCCTGAGATATGGGCTGACCTGCGGAAACGCCATTCATGTGGGGAGAGATCCGTGTTACCCTGGATAGCCACGGAAGGGGTACCTGTCACATGACGTTCAAGGTTGGCGACACCGTGGTGTATCCCCATCACGGGGCCGCGCTGATCGAGGCCATCGAAACTCGCCAGATCAAAGGTGTGGACAAGACCTATTTGGTGTTGAAGGTCGCCCAGGGCGATCTCGAGGTGCGTGTCCCGGCGGAGAACGCCGAGCTGGTCGGGGTGCGCGACGTGGTGGGCCGGGAAGGGTTGGATCGGGTCTTCGAGGTGCTGCGCGCGCCGTATGCCGAGGAGCCCACCAACTGGTCCCGTCGTTACAAGGCGAATCTGGAAAAGCTCGCCTCCGGCGATGTCATCAAGGTGGCGGAGGTCGTCCGCGACCTGTGGCGCCGTGAGCGCGAGCGCGGTCTCTCCGCCGGTGAGAAGCGGATGCTCGCCAAGGCCCGCCAGATCCTGGTGAGCGAGCTGGCGCTCGCGGAGAGCACGAACGAGGACAAGGCGGAGACGCTGCTCGACGAGGTTCTCGCCTCCTGAGCGCCTCCTGGGTCCGTCCGGCTCCGCCGGTACGCGGAAGGGGTCGCCGGAAGGCAGCGGTTGGGGTGCCCGGTTCGTCCCGGGGGATCCTCTCGTGTCACGTCGCACTCGTGACGCGACGGGCGATCCCGTCGGTCGTGCTCGGTGCGTCCGATATCCCACCCGCCCTTCCGGCCCTGTCCCGCGTTTCCGTTCGGGGTCGCTCGCTCCCGTTCCCACCGCCGGTGTGACCGGTCATGCCGGCGGTCGGTCGTCGTCCGGGTCGATCCCCGGTACGGCCGTCTCCCGCATCCTTGCCCATCGAGTCCTGCCCTGTCGATGGGAATTCACACCCCGGCCCGAACCGGTGATGCGATCGATCGGATCGCGGTGTCGCAGGGACGCGGCTGACCCGCGGTCGCGGCGTGTGCCGGGGTGGCGGCGCATGCCCGTCGTTCCCTCATCCGTCGTTCCGATCCCGAGGGACGGGAACACGGGTGACGACGAGCCGTGGTGATCCCCGGGTACGGGGGTATGACGGCTCGAAACCACGGCTCCGCCGCTCCCGTCCGGCCAACGCCCGGCACGGCGAACCCCGGCACACGGTCGACATCGGTCATGACCGGCGCCGGAACGAGGCGCGTGGTCGATCGCGCCGATCACCGAGGCCCCGGCGCGCGACAGACGGGAACGCGCCCGGTCGGGAAACACGGGCCGATCACCCGACCCGGGCCCCGGCTCGAACACCCGGCGGTCGGCCCGGTACCTTCGGGCACCACCCCGGACGTTCCCGCGTCGGGGCGGTCGCCGGAGCGACGCCGTGCGGCGCGGGTGCGCTTCCGGAAGAGCGGCGCGATCGAGGTCACGGAGGGTTCGGAAGGGGGTCGATCGCGCGACTTCCCGGCATACCCGGGCCATACCCACCCCACCACCGACGACAAACCCGGCCCGCCGAACCCGGTCCGGAAACCTCCCCCGGAAGCGATGACACACAACCCATCCGCCGAGGCCGCCCGGCCCGGCCCCGGCCGCACCGCGGTCGTCATTCCCGCCGCCGGCCGCGGTGTCCGCCTCGGCCCCGGCACTCCCAAGGCGCTGCGCCCGCTGGGCGGCGTCCCCATGCTGGTGCACGCCGTCCGGGCGATGGCCCGATCCACGGACGTGGGGCCGATCGTGGTCGTCGCCCCGGCCGACGACGTGCCCGCCGTCCGCTCGTTGCTCGACGGGCACCCGCTGCCCGACCGGGTCACCCTGCGGGTGGTCCCCGGCGGTGACACCCGTCAGGAGTCGGTCCGACTCGGCCTGGCCGCCATCGCCGGGGGCACCGGGGGTGTGGCCGGTCCCCACGCCTCCGATGCCCCCGATGACGGAGTGGACGTGGTGCTGGTGCACGACGCGGCCCGCCCGCTGGTCCCGGTGGCCACCGTCGACGCGGTCGTCGCGGCGGTCCGCGCCGGCGCCCCCGCCGTCGTTCCCGCGCTGCCGGTCACCGACACCGTCAAACAGGTGGCCCCGCCCGCCGACCGTGATCCGGCGGACCCCGAGCCCGTCGTCGCCACCCCCGAGCGCGCCTCGTTGCGCGCCGTGCAGACCCCGCAGGGCTTCGACCGCGCGGTGCTGGTCGCCGCGCACGAGGCCGCGGTGACGGGGGCGGACGCCGGCGACGCCGCCACCGACTGCGCCGGCCTGGTGGAGCGGCGCGGCGTCCCGGTGGTGCTGGTGCGCGGCCACGAGGAGGCGTTCAAGGTGACCCGCCCCCTGGACCTGCTGCTCGCCGAGGCCGTCCTCGCCCGCAGGAGCGTGGCCGATGGCTGGTGAACACGCGCCCTCTCCCGAAACGACCCCCGCCGTGGTCGTCCCGCTGGTCGGGATCGGCACCGACGTGCACGCCTTCGAGGCCGGTCGGCCGCTGTGGTGCGCCGGCCTGCTGTGGCCCGACGCGGAGTTCGGGCTCGCCGGTCACTCCGACGGTGACGTGGCCGCGCACGCCGCCTGCGACGCGCTCTTCTCCGCCGCCGGTCTCGGCGACCTCGGCGCGCACTTCGGTACCTCCCGCCCGGAGTGGGCCGGGGCCTCCGGCACCCGCCTGCTGGGCGAGGCGGCCCGCATCGTGCGCGCCGAGGGCTTCGCCATCGGCAACATCGCCATCCAGGTCATCGGGGTCCGGCCGAAGATCGGCACCCGGCGGGCCGAGGCCCAGCGGGTGCTCGGCGGGGCCGCCGGCGCCCGGGTCACCGTCGCCGGCACCACCACCGACGGCCTCGGCTTCACCGGACGCGGCGACGGCTTGGCCGCCGTCGCCACCGCGCTGTTGCTGCCGGCCGCCGGCCGCTGAACCGAATCCGCCCCGACCGGGGCGCGCGCGTTCCGGCGGGTCCGCCCGCCGGGATGCACACGCCCCGGTCCCGGCCCACTACCCTGGTGCCGTGACTCTTCGCCTGTACGACACCGGAACCCGGCGGATCCGCGACTTCGACCCGCTCGTCCCGGGTCACGTCTCGATCTACCTGTGCGGTGCCACCGTGCAGGCCGCCCCCCACATCGGCCACATCCGCTCCGGCCTCAACTTCGACCTGCTGCGCCGCTGGCTGACGTCCCGCGGGTACGAGGTCACCTTCGTGCGGAACGTGACCGACATCGACGACAAGATCATCACCAAGGAGGCCGAGGAGGGCCGCCCCTGGTGGGCCATCGGCTACGCCAACGAACGGGCCTTCGACGACGCCTACACGGTGCTCGGCTGCCTGCCGCCGACGTACGAGCCGCGCGCCACCGGCCACGTGCCGGAGATGATCGAGATGATGAACGTGCTCATCGAGCGCGGCCACGCCTACGCCGCCGACGGCAACGTCTACTTCGCGGTGCGCTCCTACCCGGAGTACCTGGCGCTCTCCAACCAGGATCTCGACAACCTGCTGCAGCCGGCCGGCGAGGGCGAGACCGGCAAGCGGGACCCGCGCGACTTCGCGCTGTGGAAGGCCGCCAAGCCCGGCGAACCCGCCTGGGACACCCCCTGGGGACGCGGCCGTCCCGGCTGGCACCTGGAGTGCTCGGCGATGGCGCACAAGTACCTCGGTCCCGCCTTCGACATCCACGGCGGTGGTGTGGACCTGGTCTTCCCGCACCACGAGAACGAGATCGCCCAGTCCCGCGCCCACGGCGACGACTTCGCCGCCTTCTGGCTGCACAACGCCTGGGTGACGATGAGCGGCGAGAAGATGAGCAAGTCGCTGGGCAACTCGGTGCTGGTCTCCGAGATGGTCCGCCGGCACCGGCCGATCGTGCTGCGCTACTACCTCGGCACGCCGCACTACCGCTCCACCATCGAGTACTCCGAGGCGTCGCTGGCCGAGGCCGAGACCGCCTTCGGCCGGATCGAGAACTTCCTGCACCGGGCGGTCGACCAGGCCGGGGCGGTGGAGCCGGCCGGACCGGACGCACTGCCGGCCGACTTCGTCGCCGCGCTCGACGACGACCTCGGCGTGCCGCAGGCGGTGGCCGTCGTCCACACCGTGGTGCGGCGCGGCAACACCGCGCTGGACGAGGGCGACAAGGAGTCGGTGGCCTCGCTCGCCGCGCAGACCCGCGCGATGCTCGGCGTCCTGGGGATGGACCCCCTGGACCCGATGTGGAGCGGGGGTTCGGGCGGCGTGAACCGCGAGGAGAAGCTGACCGGGGCCCTGGACCAACTCGTCGGGTTGCTGCTGGAACGCCGGCAGGCCGCCCGCGAGAACCGGGACTGGGCCGAGGCCGACGCCATCCGTGACCGACTGCGCGAGGCGGGAGTGGCCATCGAGGACACCCCGGCCGGGGCCCGCTGGGAGCTGGCCTGACCGTTCGCCGGACCGGCGGGGCCCCGCCGGCCGGGGGCCGATCCGGGCCGACCAGGACCGGACCGGCCCGACGGTACGTCCGTCCCGGTCCCCGATGCCCCGGAAGCACCCCTTTGACCCCGCGTCGGCCGTGACGGCGTCCGGCGCCCACCGGCCCGAACCCCCGGGCCGGCCCGTCCGTCCCCGGTGACGGGCCCACCGAACCCATTCCCGTCACATCCCGCCCGCCGCCGATCGCGGCGGACGGGCGGAAGGAAAGCGAATCCCATGGCAGGCAACAGCGGGCGTCCCAACCGTCGCACCTCCAACAAGAAGGGCGCCACCGTCGGCAGCGGCGGCAAGCGCCGCCGCGGGCTGGAGGGCAAGGGCCCGACCCCACCCGCCGAGATGCGCAAGGGTCACGCCAAGCAGCGTGCCGCCCAGGCCCGCGCCAAGCGGACGACCGTCGCCCCCAAGCGGGCCACCGGTCGCGGCGGCAAGGGCACCTCCGAGTTGGTGGTCGGCCGCAACCCGGTGGTCGAGGCGCTGCGCGAGGGCGTGCCCGCCAACGCGCTGTACGTCCAGCAGTTCGTCGACAGCGACGAGCGGGTCCGCGAGGCGCTGCGGCTGGCCTCCGCGCGCAGCGGCGTGCGGCTGGTCGAGGCGCCCCGGCCCGAGCTGGACCGGATGACCAACAACATGAACCACCAGGGGCTGGTCCTCCAGATCCCGCCGTACGAGTACGCGCACCCGGACGACCTGGTGACCGCCGCCCGGGACCTGGGGGAGGACGCGCTGATCGTCGCCCTCGACGGGGTGACCGACCCCCGGAACCTGGGCGCGGTGGTGCGCTCGGTCTCCGCCTTCGGCGGGCACGGCGTCGTCGTCCCCGAGCGGCGGGCCGCCGGCATGACGGCGGGGGCGTGGAAGACCTCCGCGGGTACCGCCGCGCGCACGCCGGTGGCGCGCGCCGCCAACCTCACCCGCACGCTGGAGGCCTACCAGAAGGCGGGCCTGATGGTCGTGGGCCTGGCCGCCGAGGGCGAGGTGGAACTGGGCGACGTGGCGGTGCTGGACGGCCCGGTGGTCATCGTGGTCGGCAGCGAGGGCAAGGGCCTGTCCCGACTGGTGGGGGAGACCTGCGACGTGCGGGCCCGCATCCCGATGCCGGGCGGCGCGGAGTCGCTGAACGCCGGCGTGGCGGCGGGCGTGGTGCTGTACGAGGTGTCCCGCCGCAGGAGCTGAACCCCCGTCGCCCCGGGCCGCGTGGCCCGGGGGGGGTGTCGTGGCGGCCCGTCGTCCCCACCGGGGGCGGCGGGCCGGCGCCGTCGGGGGCGCGGTACCGGGAGGAGGCGTGGGCGACTTCGGGCCCTCCGGTCCCCGCCGGTCCGCGCCGGTCCCCGGGACCGCCATCCGAACGGTTCACCGCGGTCATATTCATCACATCCGTCGTGCGAGCCACATCTTTCACACCGCTCGTTCCCTTCGCCGTATGTATTTCGTTATCGGCCCCCGTGCAACGAATTCCCCGGGTCGTTGGTCTGATCGGGTGCCCAGTCCCACGTTTTCGGGGGTACTTCATGCGCTCCGCGCACATCCGCAGGTCCGTCGTGGCGGTCACCGCCGCCGCCCTGCTGCTCACGGCGTGCGGTTCGGGTTCCGACACCGACCCCGAGCCCGTCGCCAACGAGGCCACGACCGAGGTCACGGCCGAGCCGGAGCGGGCGGAGGAGGAGGAACCCGACGGGGAACCGGAGGACGAGCCGGACGACGAGGAGACCGAGGAGCCCGAACAGCCGGTCGACGAGGTCGTCATGGGCGCCGGGGACAACTCCGAGCGGGTCCGCGAACTACAGGCCCGGCTCGGGCAGGTGAACCACTTCGCCGCCAAGCCCACCGGCTTCTACGGGGACGTGACCGTCGGCGCGGTCGCCGCCTACCAGGAGGCGCACGACGGGTTGGAGGTCTCCGGAACCGTCCACACCTCCACCTGGGAGCACCTGCTGGCCCGCACCACCGAGCCCACCCGGGACGAACTGTTCCCGCGCGAGCAGGTGATGGGGTACGGGGACGACTCCGAACAGGTCCGCGAGCTCCAGGCCCGCCTGGGGCAGCTCGACCTGTTCGACGACAACCCCACCGGCTACTACGGCAACGTCACCGTCGAGGCGGTCAAGGCGTACCAGCGCTCCGCCGGTCTCGAGGCCGGCGGCACGGTGTACGACGACACCTGGGCCGCCCTGACCTCGGCCACCACCAAGCCCGCCCGGGACGAGATGTACGTGCCGGTCGAGGTGCCGGTGGTGGAGAAGGAGACCCCGGCCGGTCTGGACACCCGCTGCATGACCGGCCGCGCGCTGTGCATCTCCAAGAGCACCAACAGGCTGTCGTGGGTGGTGGACGGCACCGTGCGCACCACGCTGGACGTGCGGTTCGGCACCGAGGAGTACCCGACCCGCGAGGGTCAGTTCACGGTCTACTGGAAGAGCCGCGACCACCACTCGACGCTCTACGACTCCCCGATGCCGTTCGCGATGTTCTTCGACGGCGGCCAGGCGGTGCACTATTCGGAGAACTTCCGGCAGAACGGGTACACCGGCGGCTCCTACGGCTGTGTGAACGTGCGCGACCGGGAGGCCATCACCGCGCTCTTCGACCAGGTCCGCGAGGGCGACAAGGTGGTCGTCCACTGGTGAGCCCCGGCCCCCGCCGGTGAGGCACCCGGAGGAGGACGCCCCCGGTCGGTCCCGGCCCGCGCGACGCGGGTACCGGACCGGCCGGGGGCGTCTCGCACGCGTGTCCGATGCCCCCGTACGGGCGTGTTGACGCGTCACCGTCGGATTTCTCGCCGCCGAACAGTGTCCTAACGGTCGGTCACTCGGTTAGACGAGTGTGGACACACGAACACCCCGCACCGCTCCGGGGGGGCACGGGCCCGGATTCCATGACGTCGCCGACGCGTTCCTGAACACGACCAAGCCGTCCTGCGATCCCGCCCAGGTGATCGTCAACCACGCCAGCTTCCGGGTGCGGCTCGGGACGCCCGCCCCGGTGGGCGTCGAGAGCCCGCCCCACCTCGCGGTCGAGACGGCCCCGATCGGGGTGCCGTTCGCAGGGGAGGGGACGCTCCTCGGCGCGTCCTCCGCCGGGAGGGGAGCCCTCATCCGTCCCGGCGGTCGCCGCCCGGTGATCCGGGTCGGGGACACCGGCGCGGCGGCCGCCGCCGCGGCCGGCCTGTGGCAGTCGGCGCTCCGCCGGCAGGTGGTGACCGCCCCGGCCGGGGTGCCGGTCACGGTTCCGGCCGGTCCGGCCGGTCCCGGGGAGGAGCCGGGCACCGCGACCACCACCCTGTTGCCCCGGGTCACGCGGGTCGGGACCGCCGTCATCGGTCCCCGCTCGGCGCCGATCTCCGAGACCGTGGTCCTGCCGCGCCTGCCCGCCGTGCCGCGTCGTCGGCGTGCGACGGGCCCCGGCGGGCCGTCCGACGGGTTCCGCCCGTCGGACGACGACATCCGGACCGACGGGACGGCGGCCGACGATCTCGAGCCGCTGGTCGGACCCTCCCGCCACGATCCGCCGGAGCACGACCGGGACGGGGCCCGGTCGGGCACCCGCCCGGGCGGTGACGGCCGGCACGCCTACTACCCCGGCCGGGGGATGAACCTCGGCATCGTGCTGCTGCCGCTGCGCCTGCTGATCGGCTTCATCATGATCTCCGGGGGCATGGGCAAGCTCACCGATCCGGTGTACTTCGACGGTGGCGAGGGCGGCTCGATGGTCGCCTGGCTCTCCTCGCTCCAGCCCTGGGGACCGGCCGGACCGTTGCACGAGTGGGCGTTGGCCCATCCGGTGGGGGCGGGCCTGACGGTCGCGTTCACCCAGATCGTGGTGGGCGTGCTGACCATCGCCGGCCTGTGGCAGCGACTGGCGGCGGCCCTCGGGGCACTGCTGTCGATCGCCCTGCTCATCACGGTCAGCTGGCACTCCGGCCCGACGGACACCCCCGACATCATCCTGCTCGCGGCCTGGAGCCCGCTGATCATCGCGGGCGCGCCGGTGTACTCCCTGGACGCCCGACTGGCGGGGGAGGCGTGGCGGACGCTGGGCCCACACGTCCCGCTGCGCGAGCTGCGGGGCCGGGTACTGCGCAGAGGAGCGTTGATCGCCTGCCTGCTGCTGGGCGTGACGCTGCTGTTCGGCTCGATCATGGGCAGCGCGGTCCGCTCCTCGGAGTTCTCCACGGTGCCCCGCCCGGGCGAGGCGCCGCGCAACCACCTGCCCGGCGCGCCGCTGCCGCCCGGTCTGGACGGGGGCGAGCCCGGTACCCCGGACATGGACGAGGAGGTCGGCCCGGTCGGATCGGCGGAGGCCGTGACCGACGGGCCGGCCGGTTCGGACGCGGACCCGGGGTCGGCCGCCGACATCTCCCGGCCCGCCACCGGGAGCGGTGAGAGCCCGAACGGCGCCGGGGAGGCCGCTCCGGCGGAGGGCGTTCCCGGTGGGGACCAGACGGTTCGGGTGCCGCCGCAGCAGTCCGGTCCCGCCGTGCCCGAGCAGGGTCGGGAGGGCGGTGCCCCGGCCCCGGCCCCCGCCCCGGTCGACGGGGGCGGCGCCGGTGGCGCGGGCGGCGAGGAGCCGCCCGCCGAGAGCGGATCGCCCTCCACCCCGCCGGCCGAGGGGGGTGATCGGAGCAGCCTCGGCACCCTCGGTGGGCTGCTCGGTTAGGCGGCCTCCTCGGCGGCTGAACCACCCCGTGCGGCGGGGCCCGTCCGCGTCCGGCTCCTGTCCGGTTCGGCCGCGTGGACACCGCCATCCGACTTTGAGTTGACGCTTCAAGTAAAAAATGCTTCCATGTGACTTGAGGCGTCAAATTAGGGTGGGAGGCATGAACACGACGGAACCCCGCTGGCTGGACCCCGAGGAGCGCGAGACCTGGCTCGAGCTGGTCGGGCTGATGATCCGCCTGCCCACCGCGCTCGACACCCAGCTGCGCCGTGACGCCGGCCTGAGCCACTTCGAGTACCAGGTGCTCGCCGGCCTCTCCGAGGCCCCGGAGCGGACGCTCCGGATGAGCGACCTCGCCGTCTTCGCCGACGGCTCGCTCTCCCGCCTCTCCCACGTGGTCAAGCGACTGGAACAGCGGGGCTGGGTGCGCCGCACCCCCGACCCGGCCAACGGCCGCTACACCCTCGCCGTCCTCACCGACACCGGCATGGAGAAGGTCGTCGCCACCGCCCCCGGCCACGTCGAGGAGGTGCGCCGCCTGGTATTCGATCCGCTCACCGCCGCCCGCCGCCGACAGCTCCGGGAGATAGGGGCGCGGATCAACACCGCCATCGGCCCCGACGACTGCCCAGCCCACCTGCCCCGACGCACCCCGCCGGGTCCGGATCGATCCGAAACCGCCGCCGGACCCGGGGCGCCGACCACCGGGGTCCCGATCCCCGACGGGGCGACCCCGGGGGTGCCGGCGGAACCCCCGGAAGGAACTTTCCCATGATCGTCGTCACCGGAGCCACCGGCTCCCTCGGCCGCCTGACCGTCCACGCGCTCCTCGCCCGCGGCGTGCCCGCAGCCGACATCGTCGCCGCCGTCCGCTCCCCCGAGCGGGCCAAGGACCTCGCCGCCCTCGGCGTGGAGGTCCGCGAGGCCGACTACGACCGCCCCGAGACCATGGCCGCCGCCCTCGACGGCGCCCGCCGCGTCCTGCTGGTCTCCGGCAACGAGGTCGGACGCCGGGTGCCCCAGCACCGTGCCGTCATCGACGCGGCCGCCGCCGCCGACGTCGAACTCCTCGCCTATACGAGCGTTCTGCACGCAGACACCACCCCGCTGGCCCTCGCCCTCGAGCATCTGGCCACCGAGGGTCTGCTGCGTGCCTCCGACCTCCCCTTCACCCTGCTGCGCAACGGCTGGTACACCGAGAACTACGAGCAGGTCGTGCGCCGGGCCGTGGAGGAGGGCGTCATCGACTCGGCCACCGACGGCGGTCGGATCGCCTCCGCGCCCCGCGCCGACTACGCCGGGGCGGCCGCCGCCGTCCTGACCGCCGACCGCCCGGCGCAGGTGTACGAACTGTCCGGCGACACCGCCTGGAGCATGGCCGAACTCGCCGCCGTGGTCGGCGAGGTGGCCGGCGTGTCGGTGGTGCACCGCTCCCTGTCGCCGGCGGAGTACGAGGAGGCCCTCACCGGCTCCGGCGTACCCGTGGAGACGGCCCGGACACTGGCCGGGATGGACACGGACATCGCCGCCGGATGGCTCGCCGACACCCCCGGCGACCTCTCCCGCCTCCTGGGCCGCCCCACCACCCCGCTGCGGGAGACGATCTCCGCCTTCCTCGCCGGCTGACCCCGGCACCGTGCCCGCCCGGCCGGGAGCCGGTCGTCGGCATCGTGTCCATCCGTCCGGGGGCCGTTCCCCGGCACCGTGCCCGCTCGGCAGGGCCCGTGCCCGCGGCGCACCCCGTCTCGTGGGTTGGCCCCGACCCCACCGGGCCCCGGCCTCCGGTGGGGTCGAATTCCCGGTCCCGCACCCGGCGTGACGCCCCGCCGGCCGCAGCTCCGCTCTCCCCGCCCGGCCGTCCCTCTCCGCCGCCCGGCCCCTCCCGATTCGGAGCCTCCCGTGAACGACCCCTTCCACCCGGCGCGTCCCGCCGGAGCCTACGAGGACTTCCTCCCCGGCGCCCTGGTCGCGCCCGCCCACCCCCGCTGGACCCCCGCGGACGGCCCCCTGCCCGCCCTGTACATCAGCCACGGCGCGCCCCCGCTGCTCGACGACGGGCCGTGGATCCGCGCGCTCTTCGACTGGGCCCGGTCGATGCCCCGCCCCGAGGCCGTGTTGATCGTCTCCGCGCACTGGGAGGACGCCCCGCTCGCCCTCTCGGCGAGTGCTGCCCACACCCCGCTGGTGTACGACTTCGGCGGTTTCCACCCCCGCTACCACCGTCTGCGCTACGACACCCCCGACGCGGGCCGGCTCGCCGACCGGGTGGCGGCGATGATGCCCGCCGCGGAGCCCGTCCACCGGCACCCCTCGCGGGGCCTGGACCACGGGGCCTGGATACCGCTGATGGCCATGTACCCGGAGGCCGACGTGCCGGTCCTCCAGATGTCGCTGCCCTCGGGGGACCCGCACCGCCTGATGGGGTTGGGCCGCCGACTGGCGCCGCTGCGCGAGGAGGGAGTGCTGATCATCGGGTCGGGTTTCATGACGCACGGCCTGCCCTTCCTCACCCGGGACATGGTGATGAACGGAACGGTGCCCGGCTGGTCCTCGGAGTTCGAGGCGTGGGCGGTCGAGGCGTTGGACCGGGGGGATGTGGAGGAGCTGGCGTCCTGGCGGGACCGGGCCCCCGGGATGCCGTACGCCCACCCCACCGCCGACCACTTCCTGCCGATCTTCCTCACGATGGGGGTGGCGCCGGGGCGGGCGGACACCGCCCGCACGGTCATCGACGGGTACATGATGGGGTTCGCCCGGAGGTCCTTCCGGGTCGGCTGAACCCCGCGCCGCCGGTGCCGTCGCCGGTGGCGGCGGTCGACCGGGGCGCCTGCGGCGCGCGCCCGCCGGGCGTTCGGCGAACGCGTGTCGGAGGCGGGTCAGCCGGCGTTCTCGCCGCGCAGCTCCCGGGCGGCCTCGGTCAGGTCCTTGGCGGTGTCGATGGCCCGCCAGTACGAGCCCTGCGGCAACGGGAAGCCCGCCAGCCGTCGTTCACGGGCCAGTCGCGGGAAGGTGGTGCGCTCGTGGTCCCCCCGCTCGGGCAGCAGCTCCGCGAAGTCGGGGGAGAAGACGTAGACACCCGCGTTGATCTGGTACGACAGCGGCGGGGACTCGATGAAGTCGGTGACGTTGCCGAACTCGTCGGTGGCCACCGCGCCCCAGGGGATGCGCGGACGGGCCAGGGCGATGGTGGCCGTGGCGTCCCGCTCGGCGTGGAAGTCGGCCATGGAACGGAGCGAGAAGCGGGTCCAGATGTCGCCGTTGGTGGCGTACCAGGGCTGATCGGGGCGGGGCAGGGCGGAGGCGGCGTACTTCAGACCGCCCCCCCGGCCCAGCGGCTCGGTCTCCACGACCGTGCTCACCCGGACCGGCAGTTCGGTGTCCTTCAACCACTCCTGCAACACCTCGGCGAGGTGGCCGCAGGAGACCACGACATCGGTGACCCCCTCGGACGCCAGCCAGGTGAGCTGGTGGCCGATGATCGGCGTCCCGGTCCCGGGTATCTCGACCATCGGCTTGGGACGGTCGTTGGTGTAGGGACGCAGGCGGGAGCCCTGGCCACCGGCCAGGACCACCGCCTGCGTGGGCTGCGAGGCGTCGTTCATGCTCCGCACAGTAGCCGGGTCACCGCTCCTGCGTGACACCGATCGCGAAAGAGGTGTCGCACACCGGGCGGGCGTGCCGGTGGGCCAGTTCGGCGCTGCCGTACTTCACCACCGCGGCGCGGCCCAACTCCCGTGCGAGGGTCGGGCAGTGCTCGGCGAGCGAGGGATTGCGCTCGACCTCCCACTGGAGAGTGGTGAGCGCCACTCCGGGGTCGGTGCGCCGCAGCTCGTCCAGCAGCACCTCGAGCAGCACCTCCTCGGGGGCGGGGCCGGCGTCGGCGGTCGCCGGCTCGGTTTCCGTGTCCGCCTCGGACTCCGGCGCCGCGCCGGGCAGGCCGTACCCGCCGGCGCCGGCGGGCAGCACCGTGGTCTCGGTCACGCCGCTCCAGGGGACGTTGGCGACGGCGAGGGTGCCGGAGAGCACCAGGACGACCGGGAGGACGAGGGCGAGAGTTCTGCCGAAACGGCGGGCTGCCTGGTTCACGTGGTTTCCTCGCGTCGAATCGATCGGTTCCCGGGGCCGCCCCCTCCGCCGCGTTCGCCGGGCGGACCGGTGCGGAACCGGTTCGGGGTCGCGGCGGGGTCGGGAGCGGGACGAGACGATCGTAGCGAGAGGTGTCCGTTTGGCCACCTTGCGTCACTCGACGGAGTGAATCCGAAGTGGCGACGGCGCGTGGGGTGTTGACGAACGGGATCGAAATCGGGCGATTCGGGCGTTAGTGCCGTCCGGGCCGAACGCTTTCCCCACCCGCCGCCGGAACGTCCGACCCGGCGGGCGGCGACGGGCGGGACGCGGGCCCTCGGGAAGGCGCCGGGAGGAGGCGGTGGGGAGTGTCGGGAACGGCGAAACGGTCGGGGGCGGACCCGGTATGGGTCCACCCCCGACCGTCGAACCGAACCCGGGCCGATCGGCGGGGCGGAAGGGGCCCGCCGACCGGCCCGGACAATCCGTGTGATCTCGCGTGATCCCGTCCGGGGCGGCGGGATCCGGCGGATCAGTCGCTCAGGCGCGCGCCGGTGCTCTTGGAGAACACGTGGGTCTCGCCGGACTTCGGCACCACGTGCAGCACGGCGCCCTTCTCCGGGATCTGCCGGCCGCCGACACGGACCACCAGGTCCTTGGACCCGCCGTCGACGTCGGCGGTGCCGTAGACGAAGCCGTCCGCGCCCAGCTCCTCGACCACGTTGACGGTCACGGCCATGCCGGCCACGGCGTTCGGGTCGTCCTTGGCCAGGGAGGCGCCGGCGCCGTCCTCCACGATGGTGAAGTGCTCCGGGCGGCAGCCGACCACCACGTGGGTGTCGCCGCTGTTCTGGGCCTCGGTGAGCGCGGCGCGCTCCACCGGCACCACGCTGTTGCCGAACTTCACGCCACCGTCGGTGATCGGCGCCTCGATCAGGTTCATCGCCGGGGAGCCGATGAAGCCCGCGACGAAGAGGTTGGCCGGCTTGTCGTACATGCTGCGCGGGGAGTCCACCTGCTGCAGCAGGCCGTCCTTGAGGACCGCGACCCGGTCACCCATCGTCATGGCCTCGACCTGGTCGTGGGTCACGTAGACGGTGGTGACACCCAGGCGGCGCTGCAGGCCGGCGATCTGGGTACGGGTCTGGACGCGCAGCTTGGCGTCCAGGTTGGACAGCGGCTCGTCCATGAGGAAGACCTGCGGCTCGCGGACGATCGCCCGACCCATCGCGACACGCTGCCGCTGACCACCGGAGAGCGCCTTGGGCTTGCGGTCCAGGTACTCGGTGAGGTCGAGGATCTTCGCGGCTTCCTCGACCTTGGTGCGGATGTCGGTCTTGTTGACGCCGGCGATCTTGAGCGCGAAGCCCATGTTCTGCGCGACGGTCATGTGCGGGTAGAGCGCGTAGTTCTGGAACACCATGGCGATGTCCCGGTCCTTGGGCGGCAGGTGGGTGACGTCGCGGTCACCGATGCGGATGGCACCGCCGTTGACGTCCTCCAGGCCCGCGAGCATCCGCAGGGAGGTGGACTTGCCGCAGCCGGAGGGGCCCACCAGGACGAGGAACTCACCGTCCGCGATGTCGATCTCGAGCTTGTCGACGGCGGGCTTCTCGGAACCCGGGTAGATCCGGGTCGCCTTGTCGAATGTGACCGTGGCCATGGTGACGCTCTCCCTCACCGGCAGGAACGTGCCGGACGATCCGAGTAAAGGTGGATGCTCCACGTACGTGGACGCGAAGTGAACCTAACCCGAAGGAGTGACTCCTGTCATCATTCGGCGCCGATCCCGTGCCACGGACAACCCTCCGTGTTCACCAGGGAGGGCTTGGGTACACTGCATCCGTCACGCCGCCTTAGCTCAGCTGGTCAGAGCAGCTGTCTTGTAAACAGCAGGTCGTCGGTTCGAATCCGACAGGCGGCTCCACCTCGCCGACCTGCGATGACGCGTTCCGCTCGAACGCGACTCGGCCCCGGTCGCCCCTCGCCCGCCGCTCCGCGCGTCGGCCCGGGGTGCCTTCCGGGATACGCGCCGGTCGAACCCGCCCCCGGCGCGCGCCGACGTGCACGCCTTCCCTTTTCGGCCGTCTCGCGCCCCTTGTGTCCCGTTTCGATGGGTTTCGGGGGCGAGTCCCGCTCCGGGGTGTACGTCGTGATCACTGCCGGGCCCACCCGGCGGGCACGGTATCCCTGTGAGGCCGCGACGCCCGCCCGGGCCGTCGTATCGGTACCAGGAATGGAGAGCCCCGTGACAGCGACGCCGCGCACCGCCCCGTCCGCCTTCCCCGCCGCCGAGCAGGCCGCCGACCCGGCCCGGGGGCGGGCATCCGGACGGGCCGTGCCCACCGGCACCCCCGGTCCGCGCCGGCCGGCCGGCGGCAGAGCCGGGCGCCTGACCGCGGTGCTGCTCGGTGCCGCCCTGCTCGCACTGCCCCTCGCGGCCTGCGGAGAGGCGGAGAACGGCGCCGACGCCGCCGACGGCGCGGTGGACACCGACACCACCCGCACCGCCGGCGGCACCTCCGATACCGGCGGTACCACGGAGGGCACCGACGAGGGCGACACGGAGAACACGGGGGCCACCGGGGACGCCGAGGAGGAGGCCGAGGGGGACGCGGGCACGGACGCCGGCACCGACGCCCCCGAGCCGGCCTCCACCGACGACCCGATGGTCTTCAACTACTACCGGGCCGAGGGCGGCCGCGCCGACCGCGCTCCCGACAATCTCGTGCTCACCGAGTTCAGCACCCTCAACGACGTCACCTGGGAGAGCTGGGACGGTCGGGAGGCCATTGGCAGCGGCCTGCTCTCCGGCACCTGGTGCCTGCCCGACTGCCTCGACGACCCGTTCCCGGCCGAGGTCGTGCTCAAGGACCCCGAGGACATCAACGGCGAGCCGTACTTCACCGCCTTCGAGTTGGAGATCACCGATCCCTCCGGGTACTCGCAGGAGATGGTCGAGGCCGCCGAGACCGAGGGCTTCCTCGGCCGCCCCTGAGCCCGGCCACCCCCGACCACGGTCGTCGTGTCGTCGGACGGCCCGGGCCGTCCCTCACCGGGCGTCTTCCCGGGTTCCCGTCTTCCCGGGTTCCCGTCGGGCCCGGGTGTCCGTCCGTCCCGGGTGTCCGCCGTCCCCACCGGGCCGTCGGCTCCGCCTCGTCCCCGCTTCCGACCCCGTCGCGGACCCGGGGCGGGGACGAGTCCCCGTTCGGTGGGCAACGCCGCTCCCGGCCCCTGTCGTGTGGAGCCGCGCCACCCTCCCGGGAACCGGGGACGGGTGGCGCGGACGGGGTCGCACCACCGCCCGGCCCCGGGCCCCGAGCGGTCCCCACCCCTTACGACTTACGACGACACCGGTCCCCGGGGCAGCAGCACCACCTTGCCCGTGGTGGCCCGCCCCTCCAGGGCCGCGTGCGCCCGGGCCGCCTCCACGAGGGGGAAGGACGTCACCGGCGGGCGGAACACCCCCTCGGCGGCCAGGGTCAGGGCTTCTTCCTCCAGCGTCCGAACGGGGTTCGACCCGCCCACGGGTTCCGTGAGGGCCGATCCCGTCACCCACCGGGAAACGGCCCCGGGGGCCACCCGTTCCGCCTCCTCCGGCCCGATGGCGCCGTGCCCGTCGAACCCCGTGGCGGCCCAGCCGTACGCCAGGTGTCGGCCGCCGGGCGCGAGGAGCCCCAACGCCTGCCGGGCGACCTCCCCGCCCAACCCCTCGCACACCACCGTGACCGGTCGGTCCCCGCCCAGCGCCTCCCGGACGGTGTCGGTCCAGCCGGGGACCGTGTAGTCCACGGCCGGGTCGGCGCCGAGGTCCCGGACCATCGCGACCTTCGCGGCGCCGCCGGCCGTCCCCACCACCCGGGCGCCGCGTTCCCGGGCCGCCCCCACCAGCAGCGAACCGATGCCACCGGCGGCGGCCGCGACCAGCACGGTGTCCGAGGGGCCCGGGGCGGCGAGTCGCAGGATCCCGGCCGCCGTGCGCCCCGTCCCCACCAGCGCCACGGCCCGGTCCTCCGGCAGGTCGGCGGGGAGTTCGTGCAGCCGCTCCACGGCGGTCACGGCCCGTTCCGCGTAACCGCCGGGCACCATGCCGAGGTGGGCGACGACCCGCCGCCCCAGCCATCGTTCCGGAACGCCGGACCCCACCGCGTCCACCGTGCCCGCCACCTCCCGACCGGGCACGGTGGGCAGTTCGGGCAGGGGGAAGCCGCCGGCCCGGCCGGCGCGCAGCGCGGCGTCCAGCAGGTGCACGCCCGCCGCGACGACCGCGATTCCCACCTCACCGGGGCCGGGCTCGGGGTCGGGGACCTCCTCAAGGCGCAGGTTCTCCGGCGGACCGAAGGCGTGCAGACGGATGGCGCGCATGGCGGGGCCTCCCCACTTCCGTCCCGACCCGGTGCCGGGAGCAGTGTGCCGCCCGGTGACCGGCGGCGGGTCCCATGCTGAAACCTCCAGTTGACTTGAGGTCAAGCGGGAAGGCGGTCCCCTCCCGGCCCCACCGGCCACGCCCGTCCCGGGGGTCCCTTCCGGGACAGTGGGCCCCGGGGCCCACCGATTGTCGGTGTGACGGGGCACACTGCCCCCATGCCCTCCTCCGGCCGTCGCCGCCCCGCCGCAGTTCGCGCCACCGCCCGTACCGGACCCCGACCCCCGGCCCCGCCCCGACCGCCGGAGATCTCCCTGCCGATACTGCGGTCCGCTCCCGGCCCCCCGTACCTGGGTCCCGGCAGCGACCACGACGCGGAGGAGTTCATCGGTATCGACTTCTCCGGTGAGGACGGCGGGGGCGCCACCTTCCTGGAGTGCCTGCTGCGCGACTGCGTCCTGGACGGGACCCGGCTGCGTGGCGCCCGGCTGGTCGACTCCCTGCTGGAGAACGTGCGGGGCCTGGGCGTCGGCCTCGGCGAGGGCGTGCTGCGCGACGTGGAGTGGCGCGACGCCCGCCTGGGCGGCGCGCAGTTCTCCGGAGCGCAGCTCAACCGGGTGGTGTTCCGGGGCGGGAAGATCGACTACGCCAACTTCCGGCAGGCCGGCCTCGTGGACGTCGCCTTCGTCAACTGCGTGCTGATCGAGCCCGACTTCGGTGGAGCCCGACTGGAGCGGGTCTCCTTCGAGGGGTGCGAGGTACGCGGAGCGGACCTCTCGGCGGTCCGCATGACCGATGTGGACCTGCGCGGTGTCACCGCCCTGGAGATCGCGCGCGGGGTGGACTCCCTGGCCGGGGCGATCGTCGCCCCGACCCAACTCCTCGACCTCGCGACCGTCCTCGCCGCCCACCTCGGGCTGCGCGTCGAGCCCTGAGGGGCCCCGGGCCCCGGTCGGGGCCGGTCGCTGCGGGCGGCGACGGGCCGGCGGCCGGAACCCCGCGGATGGCCGGGGGGCCGGACGAGCGCCGGTGCGACGGCCGGTGACGGGCTTCGTCCGACACCTCGTCCGCCGACGGGAGATGCCCACGGCCGGACCGACGACTGCCGGGCCGGCATCCCGCGCCGGAGCCGGCATCCCGCGCCGGAGCCGGCATCCCGCGCCGGAGCCGGCATCCCGCGCCGGAGCCGGCGCCCCGGGCGTCCCGGCGTGCTCAGACGCGGGGGAAGCGGGCCCGCAGGTCCCACACCACCGGGTTCTCGGCCAGGTCATCGTGCATGTCGGCGAGGTCCGCCAGCAGGTCGTGCAGGAAGTCCCGCGCCTCCCGGCGCAGTTCGGCGTGGTGCACCGACAGCGCCGGCTGATCGGGCGAGGGGTGCTCGGGGGCGATGTCCACGTGCCCGAACCGCCGCACGAACAGCCACACGTCCGCCGACTCCGGGAAGTCCAGCGCGGCCCGCTGCGGACGCGCCGCCCGACTCCCCATCGGGTCCCGGTCCAGCCGCTCGGCGATGTCGCACAGCGCCCACGCGAAGTCCAGCACCGGCACCCAGCCGCGCGCGGTCGCCAACTCCTCGTCCCGCTCGGTGTCGGCCAGGTACACGTCCCCGGAGAACAGGTCGTGGCGCAACGCCTTGACGTCGGCCCGCCGGTAGTCGGTCTGCGGCGGGTCGGGGAAGCGGGAGGAGAGCGCGTAGCCGATGTCGAGCACCCCCCGATGCTCCCACGCCGGCCGGGCTCGGTCGGGCGGGGCGTGGGCGACGGGGCGGTGAGGGCGGCGGGGGAGGTCACCCGGCGGGCGTCGCTCCCTCGACGGCTCCGGGGGCCCCACCGGCCTCCAGAGCCTCCAAGTGGGAGTGAAGCCGTGCCGCTCCGGCCACCATCGCCCGCGTCCGGGCGTGCAGAGCGGCCCCGCAATCCGCCAGTGCGGCGCGCAGGGCCCCGGGACCGCCGGCCCCGCGCACCTCCTCGACCACGGGACGGATGCGGGCGAGGGAGTACCCACCCCGACGCAGCAGGTGGACGACCCGGGCGTCCCGCACGTCCCGGGCCGCGTACACCCGGTATCCGGTGCCTCGCCGCCGGGTCGGCGCGAGCAACCCGGCCCGCTCCCACACGCGAAGGGCGGACGGCCGTACCCCCAGCAGGCGGGCCACCCCGCCGATGGGAAGGCCACCGGCGGACGAACCGGATGAACCGTCGCCGGGGGAGGAGCCGGCGAGGGGGGTCAGGGCCGCCTCGATCTCCTCCAGTGACCGCCGCTCCGCGTGCGCCGCCGCGTGACTCGCGTCGATCAGCGCCAACGCCCCGGACACGTCGTCCCGGCCGACGGCGACCATCACGGCCCGGGCGGTGACGTGGCCGTGCCCGACCACCAGCGCGCGGTGGGTGAGTAGCGCCCGGCGGTACCCGGCAGGGGTTCTCGCGGCGGCGGGCAGCACCCCGGCCGCCTCCAGGTTCCGCACGGTCTGCACGGCCACCCCCGCCCGCCGCGCCAGGTCCACCGGCCTCATCCCACGCCCTCCACCCCGGTTGGAGACTTTCCGACGGAGTCTCCGGCGATCCCCGGACGAAATCAACTTCGGGGTCTCCAGAAGCACTTCAAGGATAAAGTTGAAGTGGAATGTGACCCGGTGAAAGGGATGGCATGAAATTCCACATCGACATCGACACGGACGAATTGACCGGTGGGACGGAGGAGGAGTTGGGTCGGATCCTGCGGTACTGGGCCGGCAACCTCAAGCATTACCGCCTCGACGAGGAACGCTCCGAAACCATCCACGACTCCGCCTACCGGGAGGTCGGCACCTGGTCCCTGGGCTGAGGACTACCTCGCTCCCGCCCCGGGCGGGAACGTCTTCCTTCCCGGAAACGCCCGCCAGGCTCTGCTCGGCGCCCCCTTCACACGCTCGGGTGCACCCGCCTCTTCGGAGTCTCTTCCGGCTCACCCGAGAAAGTAACCGGATGAAAAAGTAACGACGTTTCGGCCGGGTGATCGTGGAGGGAATGTTGACCTGTCGGCAAATGCTGCCCGCCGCACGCAAGGTGTGAGGCAGGCGGCATTCCGGTGACAGATCAACGCGGGTGGGATGGCAGGGCGAGTCGAACGAGGGTGCGCGCCAGATCGATGCTTTCCGGGAGAGTGCCGATCCGGAGTGGCTGTGTGGTGAGGGCGCCTTCGTGCAGCAGGAGGAGTCGAGTGGCGAGGGTCGCGGGGTCCGAGCAGCCGGCCTCCGCGGCGAGCTCCTCGAACAGGTTCAGTAGCCAGAGCTTTTGATCCACGGCGATGCGCCGCGCGGGATGATCGGGGTCCGGGAGTTCGGCCAGCGCGTTGACGAAGGCGCATCCACGGGTGTGTGTGTCGGTCCAGGTCCGTAGTACGTCGAAGGGGGCGAGGACGGCGTCAGCGGGCTGTTCACAGGCTTCGACGGCTTGACGGACGAGAGCTCGCCAGTGCTGGTCGCGTTCCGCGAGGTAGACCGCCACGAGGTGGTCCTTCGAGCCGAAACGGTTGTACAGGGTGCGCTTGGTCACGCCCGAGCGCTCGGCGATCAGATCCACGCCCACCGCTGTGATTCCGCGGTTGTAGAACAACTCCTCGGCGGCGGCCAGGATGCGGCGGCCGGCCGGTGTCATGGGTTGTGCTTCCTGCATCGAGCGCTCTTTACCGATCTGTATACCATGGGAAAAGTTCACCGATCAGTGTACTTGTGAGGAGACGTGTGATGGAGGTCCCCGGAACCATCCGGGCGGTGCGGATCACGGAGCACGGAGGACCGGAACGTCTCGAGTTGGTGGAGGTGGCCGTACCCGTTCCGCGGGAAGGGGAGGTGCTGGTGCGGGTCGGCGCGGTGGCGCTGAACAACACCGATCTGTGGACCCGCGAGGGGTCCTACGGTCGCCCGGGGGCCCCGGACGCGCTGTCGGGCTGGCGGGGACCGATCGATTTCCCCCGGATTCAGGGGGCCGATGTGGTGGGTCGTGTCGTCGCGGTCGGTGTCGACGCGGAGGAGAGTCTTCTCGGTCGCCGGATGCTCGTCGACCCGGCGATCCACGACTCCGGGGGGCCGGGCGCGAACCCGGTGGGTCTGATGGGGAGCGAACGCGACGGTGGTTACGCCGAGTACGTCACCGTGCCGATGGAGCGGGTGCACGATGTGACCGAATCACCGCTCACGGACGAACAACTCGCCGCACTGCCCATCGCCTATGGAACGGCCCTGGGCATGATCGAGCGGGGAGGGGCGGAGGAGGGCGGGACCGTCGTGGTCTCGGGGGCCTCCGGCGGAGTCGGCCTCGCGCTGGTCCAGCTCGCCCGGGAGCGCGGTGCGCGGGTACTCGCCATCAGCAGCGGATCCAAAATCGACTCGGTACGCGAGGCGGGCGCCCACCATGTCGTCGACCGCGCGCAGGGCATCGTCGAGCAGATCCGTACCGTGGCGCCGGAGGGCATCGACATCGTGCTCGATGTCATCGCCGGTGACTTTTCGGGAGAAGGACTTCCATTGCTGCGCGAAGGTGGCCGGTGGGTCGTGGCCGGTGCGCTCGGCGGGTACGACGTGAACTTCGATGTGCGTCGTCTCTACCTGCACAACAATCGGATCATCGGTTCCGCGATGCATGCGCCCCGGCATTTCGACCTGCTCGTGGACCTGGCCCGGCGGGCCGGAATCCAACCCGTTGTCGCCGCGACGTTTCCCCTGGAGCAGGCCGCTCGCACACAGGAGGAACTCGCCCGTCGGGAGCACGTGGGAAAGATCGTCATGCACCCTTGACGCCGGAGTTCCCGGATGTGGGTCGGCAGAAGGAAGCGTGTTCCCCGCGAGTCCTCCCCCTCGATCGTCGAGACGTCCCTCGGTCCGGGGCTCGAGACGGGCTTCCCTTCTCGTGGTCACCGGATGTCGGAGGGGTGGGGTTTCGGGTGAAAGAAAGGGGGTGTGTTCGACTCTTCCGGAACGTGAGACGGGGGCTCGATTTTTTCCGGGAGCGCGCGTTCCGTGTTTTTCTGGTGACAGAGGGGAATGAATCACCGGGAATCACTCGGTAGGGTGAGGAAGGCTGGCGTGGAGCGAAAGTGAAAGAAAATCACATCATCTCGGAATGGTGCTGTAAGTTCATGCCCGGCCGGGTACGGGGTGCCGTTTCCCCGTGTGTCTCCCGGGGGCGGGGCCGATGAGGGCGGGCGTGTTCCGGTGCGAGGTGATCGCCCGGTGTCTGGAGTCGCAGGGCGAGTGGGTGCTCGCGAGCCGCTCGGTCGGTTCCCCGCGTCTGGCCCTGCGCTGGTTGCAGGAGTGGGCGGGGCGGCTGGCCGAGACCCCGGGCTCGGAGGGGGGTGAGAGCTCCCCCTCCTCGCTGCACGGTTGGCCGGCCGACCGCCGGCACCGGGAGGGCCGGGCGGCGCTGCTGGCCGCCGGGCGGCCGGTGCGGTTCCTCGTGGACGTGGTGGACCGGATGGGCGGCGGGGGTGGCACGGTGGCCGTTCGCTACACGCTCTCCTGCCGCCCGATCCTGCCCGCCCGGTCGCTGCGGCCGATGCCGGAGGAGTTCCCGGAGGCCGTGTAGGGGCTGGGCAGGCGGTGGGCGGGGGAGTCACGGGAAGAGACCCCCCGAGGGGTGCTTGAGGGGTCTCCATGGCAGTGGGGGAGCGGGTCAGGCGGGGTCGAGGTCGCCGTTGCGCAGGGCGGTGACGAAGCCGGTCCAGCCGGTGGGGGTGAGGTGCAGATGGGGGCCCCCGGGGTTCTTGCTGTCCCGGACGGGGACGAGGCCCCGGGCCCGAGCCCCATCGGGTGCCCACTCGACGCACTGCCCGCCGTCTCCGCTGCTATGAGTGGACTTGACCCATGTCGTCGGCTCGCCGTTCACGGTGCTCATCGTGTGTACTCCTTCATCGCCTCGTGAAGCGCGTCGAGGGACTTCCTGGGTGACAGGGAGTCAGCGCGTAGGCGCTCGTACCGATCGGTGCCCGTTCTCACGATAGACGCCGAGTCGATCACGCGACCCAACCCCTGGCCTCCGAGTAGAGGACCGGCGCCGCGTCCTCATCGTCCTCGAATGTCAGAAGCGTAAACGCTTCCGCCGCTGCCGGGGCCCCCGAGTCGTACGGCAGTACTTGGATGGTCGCATTCGGCCCTTCGGCTTCGCGTAGGAGATGTTCCATCTGGTTGCGCATGGCCTCGCGTCCGCCAACCTGCGCGTCGCAGGCACGACTCATCCAGTACCACCCACAGCAGCGGTGGAGAGGGTTGTTCGAGGGCGATTCGCCGTCGAAGTCGCGCGGCGACCTTCTCCTTGATCACCTCGTCGGCGTCCCTGGGATGGGCGGCTCGGAACAGGGCCTCCGCGTACGCCGGGGTCTGCGGGATGCCCATGATCAGGAAGGGCGAGAAGTCGAGCACCCGCGTGGCCTTTTCCTCAAGTCGCAGGTACGGCACGAACCACTCGGGATGACCGTGTTGGGAGGCCCTGGTCAGGAGACGGGCAAAGTACCCGGAGGTGTTGAAGAACCGGTCGCACCCCTCGGCGAAGTGGGGTGACGGCAGGGTCTTGCCGCTTTTCACCTTCGATGCGTACGGCTCCTTGTAGCCGGTGACCTCCGCCAGATCGCGTTGCTTGGCCCGCTTGTGCTCAGGGGCGGCCCTCAGTTCTCGCCCGAACCACTCAAGACCGTTTGCCGGCTCGGGTGATGAATCGATCACGTGCACGCACCCCTGGCTTTCCAGGCGGTTTGGAAACCTCTTACCCCCATCCGAGAGTACGCCGGTTCCGTAATGGTGAACGCACGGATAGTGAAGATCCGCTCCTGCGGGGGACGGATCGGTGCGATGCGGAGGGGCCGGCATGACGACGGATGAGGACAACGGGTCCAGGGGCGACGAGATCGGGGAAGCCGAGGCGGTGTGCGACGGGTTGGAGGACGCGCTGAGGGCGCACGGCATCACGCTGCCGTCCCTGTGCGTGGACGCGGGTACCGCCATCCGTTGGCCTCGGTCGCACCCCCTCTCGTGGAATTGGGGCGGTGCAACGTGGAGACGGCCAGGGCCCTGACGGCCGCCCTCGCCTCCGACGCGGCGACGGGTGCGGCCCGGTGAACGAGGTGCTTCCGGTACCCGCTCCGGTTCCCGAGGGGGAGGAGGACCCCGCCGACGCGACTTCCGGTCTCGCGGAGTTGGGTGAGCGGTGGAAGGCCCTCGGCGCGCGCATCGCGGAGCACCTCCACACCCTGGAGGGCGGTGACGTGTGAGGTGAGTGCCCCGCTCCGGTTCACCGAGGAGGTGCCCACCCACCCCCGGCACGACAAACGCCCCCGTCGGAACGGGGGCGTTTCCCGGTGCGGCCCCGGCGCCGGCCGGTGGGCCGGTACGGCGTTCCGGGGGTGGGTGCGCGGTCTCAGACGCTGACGCCGTAGTCCTGCGCGATGCCGACCAGACCGGAGGCGTAACCCTGGCCCACGGCGCGGAACTTCCACTCGGCGCCGTTGCGGTACAGCTCGCCGAAGACCATGGCGGTCTCGGTGGAGGCGTCCTCGCTCAGGTCGTAGCGGGCGATCTCGGTGCCGCCGTTCTGGTTGACCACGCGGATGTAGGCGTTGCGGACCTGACCGAAGTTCTGGCCACGGGCCTCGGCCTGGTGGATGGAGACCGGGAAGACGATCTTGTCGACATCCTGGCCCAGGCCGTCGAGGAAGACGTTGATCTGCTCGTCGTCGCCCTCGCCCTCACCGGTGAGGTTGTCACCGGTGTGCTGGATGGCCTGGTCGGGCGAGGCGAGGTTGTTGTAGAAGATGAAGTGGCCGGGGGAGACGACCTTGCTGCCGGCGTCCACGGCGATGGCGCTGGCGTCCAGGTCGAAGTCGGCCCCGGTGGTGGTGCGGGTGTCCCAACCGAGCCCGATGGTGACGGCGGTCAGCCCCGGCGCCTCCTTGGTCAGCGAGACGTTTCCGCCCTTGGTCAGGCTCACGACCATGACATAACCCCTTGTGTGTCTGTTGTCCTGTGGTCCCGGCGTGTTCACCGGTGCGGGTCGGGGCGTGTGTCCCGCGCCGCCCCGGCCCTTCGCGGACGACGTTACCCGCATCGTTTCCAACGTCGGGTGAGGTCGGAGAGGTTCCGCCCCGGACGGACGCGATGGCCGAACCTCTTCGGCCCGGGGCCGAAAGGCGCGGTGCGGCGCGCGGCCCGTGCGCGGTGCGGCGCCGGCAGGGGACGCCGGTCGGGGTGTTCGGGGTGTTCGGGGCGGTGGGGCCGGATAAGGGGATGCGTCGGCGGGTTCCGACGGGGAATCATGGGGGCATGTCCGAGCCAGTCGTGATCCGCGGTTCGGTCGTCCTCCCGGAGTCCGAGTTGCGGTGGCGCTTCTCGCGCTCCTCCGGGCCCGGCGGCCAGCACGTGAACACCACCGACAGCCGGGTCGAGGTGAGCCTCGACCTGGCGGCGACGTCTGCCCTGCCGGAGGTGTGGCGGGAGCGGGCGCTGGAGCGGTTGGCCACCCGGCTGGTGGACGGGGTGCTGACGGTGGCGGCCTCCGAGCACCGTTCGCAGTGGCGCAACCGTGAGGTCGCCGCACGGAAGATGGCCGCGCTGCTGGCGGAGGCGACGGCCCCGCCGCCGCGTCCCCGCCGGGCGCGGAAGGTGCCGCGCGGTGTCAATGAGCGGCGGCTGCGGGAGAAGAAGCGGCGCGGCGACACCAAGCGTGGACGGTCCGGCGGCGCCTGGGACTGACCCGGCGCCCCGCCGGGCGCGTCGGGGTCCGGCCGGTCGGGTGGATGCCGGAGCCCTTCGGTTCGACGTGTTCGGGCACCGCTGTTCCGGAAGGGTCCCCCGGCTCCCGACGACCGTGCCCGGGGCTCGGTGCGGGTGTTCACGGGGCGCCGTCCGATCTCGCCGGTCCCCTCGGACGGCCTCCGGCCGTTTTCCCCGTCCCGCCCCGTCCCGCCGGCGCCCGGAGGCGGCCCCCCGGCCCCGGAGGGCCGCTCGACGCGGGACCGCCCGTCGTGGCCGACCCGGCCGCGATCTCCGCCGGCGGCCGGCGGCCGGTCGGTGGTGGGCGACCGGATCGTGACCGGAGGACGGGCTGCCCCGGCCCGTCCGACCGGCGCGCCCGTCCGACCGGCCCGACCCGCTCCGGTCGCTCAGTCCAGGCCGCGGTAGCGGCTGCGGAAGTAGGTCAGTGGCCGGGCCTCGGAGGCGGGCAGGTCGGTGTGCAGGACCCGCCCGATGAACAGGGTGTGGTCTCCCGCGGCCACTCGTTGTTCGGTGCGGCACTCCACCACGGCCAGGGCGCCGTGCAGCAGGGGCGCGCCGGTGTGGTCGCCGAGGGTGTGGGGCGTCTCGCGGAAGACCAGGCGGTCGCTGAGCCGGCCCTTCATGGCGAACCGGCCGGCGAGCGCGCGCTGGTCCTCGGCGAGGAGTGAGGCCGCCCACAGGTCGGTGTGGCGCAGCGCCTCCTCCATCCGGGAGTCGGTGCGCACGCTCACCATGACCAGCGGCGGGTCGAGGGAGACGGAGAGGAAGGCGGTGGCGGTCATACCGATCGGCGCGCCCATCGGGCCGTCGTCCTCGTCGTGGGCGGTGATCAGGACGACACCGGCGGCGAGGCGGGCCATGGCGGCACGGAAGTCGTCGGCGTTCACGTTCCCCGTCGCCCCGAGGGGGGCGTCGGCGGGATCGGGGGCGTCGGTCAGGGCCGTGCGTCGGGTCGCTTCGCTGTCGAACACACCGAAACGCTAACCGCCCCGAGGGCTCCGCGCATGGGTCCGGGGTCGGGATCGGTCCCGGGTCCGGAGACGGAGACTCCGGGGGCGGTCCCGGGAGGGATGGGGCGGGGAGGCGCCGTCGGATCGGACGGACGGCCGATGGGAACGCCGGGGCCGGTGTGGGACGTTCGGCCGAGGGAGGCTTTCTGTGCGAATGTGATCGCCAGTGTTGATGTGGCAGAGGGTGAAGGGGGGCCGCACGGGGCGCACGGGGCGCACGGGGCGCCGATCGTGATTCCATCAGGGGTAGGAAATGTGACATGAATCACATGATGGGACTAATTGTTGACCCTGTGTACCTAGTGAGCAGCGCGCTGTGATTCAGTGGTCTGTGTGTCTGCACGTGCACGCGAGCGCCGGGGGAGTGATGGAAACGGATACGGAGCCCTATGTCCACCTCGCCTCGCTGCGCGAGCTGCACGAGGTCGTGTCCCGGCTCAACACCGCCCGCAGCATGGCGGACACCCTCCAGGCCATCGCCGACGGCGCCGTGCGCACCCTCGGTTTCGAACTCGCCGCCGTCAACCTCGTGCGCCCCGACGGGGACCTCCTGGTCGCCGCCGTCGCCGGCAGCCCCGGTGCCGAGGCACTGATGGCCGGGCGCACCGGCTCCCGGGACGCCTGGGAGCGCCGCCTGTCCATGGGCGAGCAGTGGGGCGAGCTGCGCTTCATACCCCACACCGAGGGCTGGGTCCTCGACCACGACGACGTCCCCCAGTGGCACGCCACCGGCCCCGCCCCCCGCTACCCCGACGAGTGGCACCCCATGGACCGGCTCTTCGCCCCCATGTACTCCTTCGACGGCGAACTGATCGCCGTCCTCTCCGTCGACAAGCCCCGCAACGGCCGCCGCCCCGGGCAGTGGGGCCGCGAGGCGATCCGCTTCTACGCCACCCAGGCCGCCGTCGCCATCGGCAACGCCCGCCTGCGCGCCAACATGCAGCGCGCCCTCGCCCGCCTGGAGCGCGAACAGGACGCCCTGCGTGCCAGCGAGGAGAGCTTCCGCCAGGCCTTCGAGTACGCCCCCAGCGGCATGGCCGTCGCCGAGATGGGCGGGGATTCCCACGGCCGGCTGATCCGCGTCAACGACGCCCTGTGCCGGATGCTCGCCCGCCCCGCCTCCCAGCTGCGCCGCCACTTCTTCGCCGATCTCGTGCACCCCGATGACATCGGGGTGCTGCTGCGCAGCTCCGCCGAGGGCGGCCGCGCCGAACTGCGCCTGATCCACCGCGACGGTGGCACGCTGTGGGTCTCCCTGCGCAACTCGGTCGTCGCCGACACCGCCGACGGACCCCGCTTCCTGCTCATCCACGTCGAGGACATCGAGGAGCGCAAGCGGCACGAACAGGCCCTCGCCCACCGTGCCAGCCACGACGCCCTCACCGGCCTGCCCAACAACGCCGAGCTGCGCCTGCGCCTGGGCAACCGGATATGCGCCCGCCCCCGCGAGACCCCGGTTCGCCGATCCACCGACGTCTTCGACGGGTTCGGCACCCCGGCTCCCCCGCCCTACGACCACCACGAGCACCTGCTGGACCCCGACACCCCCGGAGCGGACGGCAAGGGTCTGGCCGTGCTCTTCTGCGACCTCGACGGCTTCAAGTCCATCAACGACCGTTTCGGCCACGACAGCGGCGACGCTGTCCTGCGGGAGGTCGCCCGCCGACTCCGCGAATGCGTGCGCGACGACGACACCGTGGCGCGGCTGGGTGGTGACGAGTTCGTGGTCCTCGCCGACGGCCTCGGTCCGGCCGACGCCTCCGACCTCGCGGTACGCCTGCGCAGCGCCGTCATCCCGCCGATCCGCATCGACGGCGGATCCGTGCGGGTCGGCGCCAGCTTCGGCATCGGCTGGGCCTCCTGTGGCCTCTCCATCGAGGAAATACTGCGCTCGGCCGACCAGCGCATGTACATCGAGAAGCGGGCGCGCTCCCACGGCAGACGCCGCGCGGGCTGAGTCGCCGGCCGTCCGGAAGGGACCTGCGTTCTCACCCGAACGGGGTAGGCTCGGCCCCGGCATGACCGAGGGCGGGGAACGAGAAGGAGCGCGAGCCATGAGCGCGGGCCACCACGGAGCGGGGACCCCGGAGGGGGACGACCCGTTCGGCTACCTGTACCGCCCGGAGAACGGCGCCTCCGGCGCCGCTCCGGCACCGCCCTCCGGTTACGACCGGGTGCGGCCCGTCGGCGAACGCGACTACGGTGCCGGCCGCGGCGGCGGGTACGGCTACCCGCAGCAGCAGAACGGCTACGCCGGCCACCAGCAGCCCGCGCCCCACTACGCCGCCCCCGAGACCACCGGTTACGGCACCCCGCCGCCCGGACCGCCCGCCGGCCACGGCCGGAGCGACGACTCCCGGCGCAACGGTCTGCTGATCGGCGCCATCGCCGTGGTCACCGCCGTCGTCCTGGGCGTCGGCGCGGCCATCGTCTTCAGCGGCGACGACGGGAAGGCCGGCGACGACCTCGCCGGCGTCGGCAACCCGCAGTCCGTCGGCGCCGGCGACTCCGGGGACGAGGAGCCCGGGGAGCCCGGGGAGGACGACGACCCGCGGGACGGCGATGAGGGCGATGAGGAGGACGAGGAGGACGAGGAGGACGAGGAGGAGCCCGTCGAGCTCCCCGGGGCCGACCTCGCTTCCCTTCAGCTCTCCAACGGCGCGGGCCTCGCCGGCGACATCCCCAACGCGCGTTCCGCCGACGGTTCCTACATCGCCGGCCTCAACCGGGTGGGCGCCACCGTCACCTGGACCTTCGACTTCCGGGGGGAACCGGGCAGCTACGACCTGTGGGTCGGCTATTCGGTGCCCAACGGCGACCAGAAGATGAGCTTCGCGATCAACTCCACCTCGGAGATCCGCGACGACCTTCACCTGCGCGACTTCGTCAAGCAGGGCGCCTGGGAGAAGAACTGGACCCGGACGTACAACTACATCGACCTCAAAGAGGGCGAGAACGTCATCTACATCGGGTGCGACAACGGTGACAGTTGTGACGCCGTGATCGACCGGATCCTGATCACCGAGCGGGGCGCCAAGCCGGATTGGTGAGGCGGATCACCCGCGCGCCCGACGGCGCGTGGGTGGACCGTGACGGGGACGACGACACCGGGGCCGGGCCCACCCCTCGGGGCGGACCCGGCCCCGCCGCGTGTTCCGGGCCGCGGCCGGGTCAGGAACGGGCCGCGCCCGCCGTGGGGGCCGGCGCCGCGACGGCGTTCGGTGCCGGCGGACCGGACAGCCACTCGCCGCGCCGCATCACGCCCACCACCGTCAGGTCGGTGTCCAGCACCACCAGGTCGGCGTCCTTGCCCGCCTCGATCGATCCCACCCGGTCCCCGAGCCCCAACACTCGCGCCGGCGTCGTGGACAGCGCGTGCGCCGCCTCGGTGATGCCCAGGCGGTCCTCCAGCACCGCCCGGCGCAGCGCGTGGTCCAGGGTGAGGGTGGAGCCGGCGATGGCCCCGCCCTCCGCCAGCCGGGCCACACCGTCGCGCACCTCGACCTCCAGCGGTCCCAGCGGATAGGTGCCGTCGCCCATCCCCGCCGCGCCCATCGCGTCGGTGATGAACGCGACCCGGCCCGGCCCGGCGTTGCGGAAGGCCAGTCGCAGCACCGAGGGGTGCAGGTGGACGCCGTCGTTGATCAGCTCGACCGTCACCCGCTCGTCCTCCAGCAGCGCGGGGATCGGCCCCGGGGCGCGGTGGGCGAGCGCCGGCATGGCGTTGAACAGGTGGGTGGCGACCCGGGCGCCGGCGTCGATGGCCCGGCGGGTGGTCTCCCAGTCGGCGTCGGTGTGCCCGACGGCCGGGATCACGCCGTGGTCGGCCAGCAGCCGCACCGCCTCGATGCCGTGCGGCAGCTCGGGCGCGATGGTGAGCATCCGGGCCGCGCCGCGCGCCGCCCCGATCAGCTTGCGCACCTCGTCCGGCTCCGGCTCGCGCAGCAGCGAGGGCTGGTGGGCGCCGCAGCGGTTGAGGGCGATGAACGGCCCCTCGAAGTGGATGCCCGCCAGGTCGCCCTGTTCGGTCAGTTCGGAGAGCAGGCCGGCGCGTTCGGCCAGCTCGTCGAGGTCGTCGGTGACGGTGGAGGCGACCATGGTGGTGGTGCCGTGCCGCCGGTGGGTGTCGATGACGGTCAGGGCGTCGTCGGCGGCGCCGGTGGAGAACGAGGCCCCGCCGCCGCCGTGCACGTGCATGTCGACGAAGCCGGGCAGCACCCAGTACCCGGTCAGGTCCAGGGTGCCGGCCTCCTCGGGGCGGCCGGTGACGATCCGTCCGCCCTCCACGGTGACCCGTCCGCCCTCGGCGACGCCGCCGGGCAGCACGACCCTCGCGCCGGTCAGCACGGTCCGGCCGGCGGCGACTGAACCGGCGCGGCCCCCGGTCGGGGTGTGAACGGTCATGGCTTGCGTACCTCCGCGGAGTCGGGTGCGGGGCCGGTGGGGAACGCCGTCGCGGTGACGGGCGCCTCTCCTCGCGGGTCCCGCCGGGCGCCGCCGTGTCCCTCGGCGGCGAACGGGCGGTTCGGGACCCCGGCGACATCGGCGGGGCGGGGGGGGGGGCGGGGCTCGGGAATGTCCGACCGCGGCCGGGCGACACGGCGGCGCCCGGCGTCGGGGTCCGGCGAGGCGTCGGTGGCGGTGCCGGGCTCGGGGGAGGTCACGGGGACGGCGGCGGGGCCGGCCCCCCGGGACCCCGCCGGAACCCCCGTTCCCGACGGGGTCGACTCGTGGAAGGGCCGGCTGTCGGTCGCGACCCGGGCGCGGGCCAGCAGCCCCGCCCCCAGACAGCCGGCCGCGTCGCCCAGCTCCGCGGGCACCAGGGCCGGCGGGTGCTGGAAGGTGATCCGCTCGCGCAGTGCCGTGCGCAGCGGATCGAGCAGGGTGTCGCCGGCGCGGGCCAGGCCGCCGCCGACGATCACCACCTCCGGGTCGAGCAGGGTGATCCCGGTCAGCAGGCCGTCGGCGAGGGCGGCCACGGCCTCCCCCCACACCCGCGTCGCGCGCGGATCGCCCGCCTCCACGGCGCGGGCCGCGTCGGCGGCGTCGGCGGCGGGATCGCCGCAGGCGGCGGCCCAGGCCCGGCCCACCGCCGAGGCGGAGGCCAGCGTCTCCAGGCAGCCGCGCTGTCCGCAGCCGCATACGGGGCCGTCGGGACGCACCACGATGTGACCGATCTCGCCGGCGCCGCTGTGCGCGCCGGCCTCGACCCGGCCGTCGATGCCGATGGCGCCGGCGATGCCCGTGCCCAGCGCGAGGAAGAGGAAGCGCGAGGCGCCCCGACCGGCGCCCAGCAGCCCTTCGGCCAGGCCGCCGGCCCGCACGTCGTGTCCGACGGCGACCGGGATGCCGGCGAGGCGCTCGCCCAGCAGTCGGCGCAGCGGGACGTCCCGCCAGCCGAGGTTCGCGGCGTACCGCACGACATCCCCGTCCCCGTCGAGGATGCCGGGCACGACCACGCCCGCTGCGACGGGTGGGGCGCCGAACCGGTCCAGACCGATGGAGACCAGGTCGTCGGCGAAATCCAGGAGGCCGGTGAGAGCGGCGTCGGCGCGACCGTCGGCCGTCGCTCCCTCCGCCGGGCCCGTCACGCCGGCGGCCGACGGCCCGACTCCACCGGTGGGGCGGCGGGCCTCGTGGACGGGGTGTCCGTCGGGGCCGATCAGCGCGGCCTTCATGCCGGTGCCGCCCACGTCGAGGGCGAGCACGTGATCGGTCGCCGCGCGCGTGGGAGCGTTCTCGGGGGGACTCACGGGGCAAGTCTCGCCCGAAGACCCCGGAAAGGTCTAGTCCAGTGTGAAGGGCTGTCGTGACTCCTTCCTCCCGTCCCGGGTGCGCCCCTCGCGCCTCGGCGCCCCCACCGGCGCCCGACCGTCGCCCCCGCGCCCCCTGTCGGGCATCCCACCGCCCGGCCCCTCGGGGCGAGTTGCCACCGGAAACCCCGGAACCCCGCACCGGAGGCCCCATCATTAATCCCTTCCGTCCCATCCGCCACACCCACCCCGGTGGCACCGGCCGGGAAATCCGTTGCGAAAGCGATACCCGCCTTCCCGGCGACACACCCCGTCACGGCACGGCAGACTCGGCCCCCAACCGGCCCGGCCCCGCCCGGCCCGGCCCGACCGGGGGACGAGACACCGGTCACCGACGTCCGCCCGCCCACCCCGCGGCGCGGTCGGCGCCACCGGCCCGGGCACACCTCCCCGGCCCCGGGCCACCCGTCGGCCGGCGCCGCGGCACGGCCCCGACCACATCCCCCGGCGAGACCACGGAAGACCAGGGGGTTGTGAGAACGTGAGACGACGAGACTTCATCGGCGCCGCCGCCGGCCTGTTCGCCGCCGGTGCCCTGCCGGCCTGCGGCAACCGACAGGCGGACCCGGGCGCTTCCGCCGACATCCTGCGCCTGGTCGCCGTCGAGCACGGCTCCGACTCGGCCACCGGCAGCACCGAGAGCTTCTGGAACGAACTCGTGCGCCGCTTCCGCCGCGACCATCCCGATCTGATGATCGACGTGACCGTCTTCCCGCCCGACGAGGCCGACGCCCGCGTCGCGGAGATGGTCGCCGCCGGCGAACCCCCGGACATCGCCCAGCTCGGCGCCTACGCCGAGTTCGCCGAGGCCGGTCTGCTCCACCCCGCCGGCGACCTGCTCACCCTCCCCATGCAGTCCGACTTCCTGCCCGGACTCGCCGGGGCCGGGGAGATGCGCCATGTCCAGTACGGCCTGCCCTACGCCACCGACACCCGTCGTCTCTTCTGCAACCGCGAACTCTTCGAGAACGCCGACCTCGACCCCGACAAGCCGCCCGCCACCCGGGAGGAAGTGCGCGAAGCCGCCCTCGCTCTCGCCGCCTCCGGCGTGCCGACCCCCTACGGCCTGCCGCTGGGCCCCGAGGAGGGTCACGCCGAGGCCGCGATCTGGATGCTCGGAGGCGGTGGTGGCCTCACCCGATCCGGTGGCGGCTACGCGCTGAACTCCGCGGAGAACATCGAGACCTTCACCTGGCTGCGCGACCAGCTCGTCCGTCCCCGTCTCACCGGGCCCAACGACCCCGGCACCACCGACCGGCGCGAGGTCTACCGGGGATTCGGTCGCGGTGAGGTCGCGATGATGCACGCCCACCCCACTTTCCTGCGGCAGGCCGAACTCTTCGACATCGCCTACACCACCGGCCCCGTTCCCGGCGTCGACGGCCCCTCCGAGGTCACCCTGGGCTCCGTCGACTGGCTGATGGCCTTCAACGGCAACGGCCGACTCGACGCCATCCGGACCTTCCTCGGACACGTCTTCGCCACCGAACACGTCGTCGCCTTCGCCGAGCGATACCACCTGCTACCGGTCACCGTCCCCGCCGTCGAACGGATGCAGGTCAGCGACGACCACACCCGCTTCCGGCCCTTCCTCGACCAGCTGCCCGTCGCCCGCCCCTTCCCGGTCGGGAAGGCGAGCTGGGCCCGGGTCTCCGGAGAGATGCGCCGCACCATCGGCGAGGCGGTCCGGCCGGACAACGACCCGGCGCGGGTACTGACCGCCCTCCAGCAGTACGCCGAGCAGCAGGAGGCGGCGGGCTGACCCCGCCGGGCGGGCGACTCCGGCCGGCCCCCGCCACCGAGCCGCTGTCCGTCGACGCTCCTAGACTGGAGCGGTGAGCAGCGCCGGCCGACCCGAGCACGCCGGGCGACCCGGAGATCCGGACCGCCCGGTGGCCGGTGCCCGCCCGGAGCGCCACGGGCCGGCACCGGCGGCCGGTCCCGAAGCCGCCTCCCCCGGCGGCCCCGACACCCCGTCGGCGGCCTCCGATGGGAGGGGGACCGCGCCGCAGGAAGCGGCGGGGGCGCGCACACCGCGCGTCCCCGCCGCCCCCGCCCCCGCGTCGGCCGACGCCGGGACGCCGGAGCCCACCGACGAGCCCGGGCCCGACACCCCCCGCACGCCGCCCGCCCCGGCGGAAACCGCCCGAGCCGAGGCCACCCAGGGGGTGGGAGACGAGCCCCCCACCCGGCCCGATGAGGACGCCCCCGGTGTCCCGGGGGGCGGCGTCGAGGCCGGTGGACCCGGCGGCGACACGGAGAGCCCCACCGCCGAGGGCCCCGGGGAGGTCCGGCCGATCCCGGAAGGGGAGGGACACGACGCCCCCCACCCCACCGACGAGCCCCCCGACGGCGCCCCGTCCACCCCTGCCGACGCCGGACCCCTCACCGATCGAGACCTCGCGATCCTCGGCATCGCCGCCCGTACCTTCCCCAACCCCGGAGTCCGTGACCGTGTCATCCGGGAGCGGCTGGGCATGTCCCCCACGCGTTACCATCAGTTGCTCAACGCGCTCCTGGACGACCCCGCCGCCCTGGCCCGGGACCCGGTCACCGTCAACCGTCTCCGTCGCCTGCGCGACCTCCGCCGCTCCGACCGCTGAGCCCTCCCACCACCTGGGGCGGGGTGGTCACGGGCGTCGCTCGGCGGAGCGTCGCACTCGGCGGAGCGTCCACCCGTCGCCCCGCCACGGTCACCCGCCGTGGCCCCGCCCGGTGAGCGACCGCGCGACGCCGCGTCCGTCCCCGTCCGGCCGTGGCCGAACGCCGCCCCTCGCGATCACCGGCCCCGGCCGCACCCGTCCCGGGTCCCCGCGCCCGTCCACCCGCCACCGACTCCGTGGGGAACGCCTTCCGGCCGACCCGGCCCCGTCACGCCCCGGGCGATCGACGCGCCGGTAGGCTCGCCGGCATGGGCAGCCATCCCGCACTCCCCGTCCCGACCACGGCAGCGGGCCGCGACGGCTTGGCGGCGTTCCTCGCCGCCCCCGAACGCGCGCTCGTCGCCCTCGACTTCGACGGCACCCTCGCGCCGATCGTGCCGAATCCCGAGGACTCCCGGCCCCACCCCGACGTACCCCCCGCACTCACCCGCCTGGCGCCCCTCATCGGTGGACTCGCCGTCATCACCGGCAGGGCCGCCGCCGACGCCGCGCGACTGGGCGGGTTCGAGGCCCTGCGCGGCACCCCCGGCTTCGACCGTTTCACCGTCCTGGGCGCGTACGGCGCCGAACGGTGGACCGCCCTCGACGGGCGGCTGACCACTCCGCCCGCGCACCCCGGTGTCATGGCGGCCCGCGCCGACCTCCCCGGCATCGTCCGCGACGCACTGCCGTCGGACCGTGTCCACATCGAGGACAAGGGTGGCGCCCTCGCCGTCCACACCCGCCGTGCCGCCGACCCCGAGGCCGCCCTGGAGGCCCTGCGCGAGCCCCTCATCCTCCTCGCCGCGCGCCACGCCCTCACCGTCGAGCCCGGTCGGCGCGTCCTGGAACTGCGTCCACCCGGCACCGACAAGGGAGCCGCCCTCGCCGAACTGGTCCGCTCCGCCCGTCCCTCCGTTGTCCTCTACGCCGGGGACGACCTTGGCGACCTCGCCGCCTTCGAGGCACTGGTCAAGCTCCGGGACAACGGCCTGCCCGGGGTACGGGTGTGCAGCGGCAGTACCGAGGTACCGGCGCTGGTCGAGGCGTGCGACCTGGTCGTCGACGGGCCCGCCGGGGTCGCCGCACTGCTCTCCGGTCTCGCGGACGCCGTCGCCGGGACGGGGGACGGGAACCGGGCCGACGCCGGATAACCGGCCGGGGGCCGGGGGCCGGCGCGTGCGAGGGCCGGTGCGTTCGGTACCCGGTGTCCGGGGTGGGGTGAGCCCGACGTCCCGCCCCGGGCCCGGGGCCGGGGCCGGGGTTTGGAGCAGGCCCCGGACGGAACGATGCGGGACCTCGGAGTACCGGGGTCCCGAACCCCGTCCCGCGCCCCGCACCTCCGATCCCGGTCGAAGTCCGCGCCGGGGAGAGCCGTCCCCTTGACCCGGAGTGCACTCCAGGTGTCACTCTCGGGGCATGAGCGACACCTACTCCCCGGCCGAGGCCGCCGAGCGGAGCGGCTTCAGTCTCGACACGCTGCGTTACTACGAGCGCATCGGACTCCTTCCGCCCATCACCCGCACCTCCACCGGTCACCGTCGATTCTCCGAGCGGGACCTGGAGTGGCTGGGTATGTTGCGGTGTCTGCGGGACACCGGCATGTCCATCGCCCAACTCCGCCGCTACGCCGAACAGGCACGCGCCGGCGACGGCACCATCCCCGGGCGTCTCGCCCTCCTCGTGGAGCACGCCGCGCGGGTCGAGGAGCACATCGCGCTCCTGCGCGAACAGCAGGAACGGCTGCGCCGCAAGATCGACTGGTACTCCACCATGGCGCCGGCCGCGACCGTGTCCTCCGCCGAACACGGTGGGTCCGCCGGGTTCGAGCGCGAGGCGGCCCGCTCCGGCGTGGCCGCCTGACCCCTGCCGGCTCCGGGGCCGAACCCGGCCCCGGGTGAGGGACGGCGCCGACCGGGGTGGGGCACGACGGCTGGGGGTGGGTGAACGCACCTGCGCGTCGGGTGGGGTCGCGGAACGTTCCATGACCCCACCCGACGCGCAGGTGGCCGGCGGTCGGTGGGGAGGCCGGCACGGTGTCAGAAGCCGGTCACCGCGATCCCGAACAGCAGGACCATCCAGCCCGCCAGGGTCAGATACCCGAGGATCAGGCCCGCGAGGGCCATGCCCTCGCCCTTCTCACCGGTGCGCTGGACATCCGAACGGGCCTTGTGCCCGAGGATGATCGCAGGGATCGACGTCACCCCCCACGTGAACGGGCACAGCACCCCGCACACCAGCGCGCCCACCGCGTTGCCGTTGGTCTGCTGTGGGGGCGGGACGGGCGACCAGGGACGCTGGGGCACGTACGGCATCGGCGCGGGCACCGGTCCCTGGAAGGTCGGTACCGGGGCGGGCAGCGGTGAGGGCCCCTGCGGCAGGTCGGCGAGCAGGCGGTGCAACTCGCCGTAGGTCGCGGCGGCGTGCACGTGCGCCATCCGCTGCTCGAACTCGTGTTTACTCAATCGGCCCTCGGCGTATCCGGCCTTCAGCACGTCCTCCGCACGCGCCCGATCCGAATCCGAGGCGCGCATCATCGGTTGCTGACCACCGGGGCCGGGCATGGGGCCCGGCTGCCGTTGGGGCACGTTTCCGTACGGACCGGAGCCCGGCCACTGCTGCATCGACATCCCCGTACCTCCCCGCACGTCGTACGTGCTCTGCCCCCATCATCCCGGACGCCTCCGGAAAGAGAGAGGTTCCCTCCGATTCGATGCCGGCAAGCCGTGCCACCGGTGCCGTGACCGGCTGTGATTCCGTCTGATGGCGATGAGTTCCGGCGGGCGCGAAACCTCTGTTGGCGTGTCCGCGTCCCGTCATACAGTGACATGCGGGGGACACCGCATCCCGCGCGTGTACGCGCCGACGCCGTGAGGTGTGGCGTGTCGCACCCTCATCCGCCGTGCTGCCCCGGGGAGTTCTTGTCATGAAGCGTCGTCTTGCCGGTCCCGCCGTGGCGGGGATGGTGGCCGCGGGTCTGTTGTTGACCGCTTGTTCCTCCGATGGTGAGGGGGATGACGGGGCCGCCGCGCCGATCGAGGGTGCGGACGGTGCCGGGGAGGCGACGGAGGAGCCGGAACCCGAGCCGGAGGAGCCGGCCGAGGACCCGGCTCCGGAGGACGACGGCATCGACCGCCCGGAGATCCGCGTCGCCGACGACCTGGAGATGATCTTCGAGGAGCCCGACACCGACGATCCGGTGGAGCGAGCCATCATCGCCGATTCTCGGCGTCAACTGGAGGCTGTCTACGAAGTGGCCACCAACCACGACCCGGAGAATGGTTCCGTCTCCTTCTATACTCAGGGGAATGCCCTTTTCCGGGAGATGGGGCTGATTGAAATCTTCCTGGAGGAGGGAAGCGCTTCGGCCGGGAAAATGGTTTATTTTGGGTGGGGGGTTGAAATGCTTGATGATGCATCTGCGCTGGTAACCTTCTGTAGAGATTTCAGTGATGTGTACACCAAGGATTTCACCACCGGGGAAGTGATCGAGGAGGCGGATTCCGAAGCCCTACCCACGCGGTACGTCAACCGGGTGGAGTTGGGTGAAAACGGAGTTTGGCAGACGCATGAAAAGGAGGCCGAGGTGGATTCTCCGCAATGTTGACAAGAGGTAGGTCCTTCACTCTCCTCGCTCTCACTTTCATCCCTCTTCTTTTCGGATCGTCAACTGCTCGCGCGGATCGTGAGCGCCAGGTGGACGAAAAACCACCCCCGGTTGCCGAGTCGGATGGTGGGGGTGGTATCGGTGCTGGGGTTTCGACTCGGCCGAAGATCACGTTCTCGCCTGCGGCTTCGGGGTCGGAGGGGGCGTTGGCGTCGTCGTCGTGGTCGCCGCCGGCGTGTTATTACGCGCCGGTGAATACGCCTGCGGAGGCGGAGGCGTATTGGACGGCGGTGCAGGGTCGGATCATCTCCGCGCCGTTCCCGCAGGAGGACAAGGATTCGGCGCGGGTCGGTCACGAGGGGCGGTTCGGGGAGGAGGGGGAGTTCCCGGATTTCAATCGTGATCTCGATGGTGAGGGCATGTTCTGGATGCGGGTGACGAACGAGGATTTCCCGGCTTCGGAGCGGTTCGCGTGTGAGTGGCGGTTGTTCTGGGTGGATTTCTCGGAGTCACCGCCGGTGGATGCTTTGGTGGTGTCGGGGGAGACGTTGGCGGCGTTGGCGTGGGAGCAGACGCGGGTGCCGGATACGGAGTTGTCGTTGAATCCGGATGCGGTGCAGACGGTGAATCTGGCGACGTGGGTGTGGTTGGACGGGGATCGGTTCGCGCCGGTGTCGGTGCGGGCGTCGTTGGATGGTTACGGGATCTGGGCGGAGACCACCGCGCGGCCGGTGGCGATGCGGTTGGACGCGGGGACCGGGGACGCGGTGTTGCATCCGTCCGGTGGTCGGTGCGGGATGCGGGGGGCCTCGGTGGGGGAGCCGTACGCGCGGGGTCGTGCGGGTGAGGATCCGCCGTGCGGGGTGACGTATCTGCGCTCCACCCATCAGGCGGGGTCGTACCGGCTCAGTGCCACGGTGACGTGGGAGGTGACCTGGCGCGACCATGCCGGCGCGGGCGGCACGCTGCCCGACGGAGTGGTCGACGGCGGCACCGATGTCACCGTCCGGGAGGTCCAGGCCATCGTCCGCTGAAGGGCTGAAGGGTGGAGCCGTGGGGAGCGAGGGGCGACACCCGCTTGATGCTGTCCTACTCTTGGTGGGATAGTTGGGTCATGGCTGCATCCACGTCATCATCGCCCGCTCGTACCGACGACACGACCGTCAAGAAGTCCGTGACCCTGCGCCGCTCAATAGTGGAGGAGATCGAGGAACGGGCCGGATCCCGAGGGTTCTCCGGTTTTCTGGACGCCGCTGCCGAGCATTGGCTGGCTTTGCTTCGGGCCCGGGAGATCGTTGAGGAGCACGAGCGCGAGGTGGGTCCGTTGTCCGAGGAAGATGTCAGGGGAGCCGAGCGGGCGTGGCGAGGAGAATGAGCCGCGGCCGGTGGACGGAACCGGTGGGCGCCCTTTTCGTTCTCGACGCTCAACCGCTTTCTCTCCTGGCGGATGACGAGAACCGCATGGTGGCGCTTCTGGACGTGGCTCTTCGTGAGGGGTATCTGCCCGCCGTCAGCGCGGTCACGATCGCGGAAGTCAGGCGGAGTGGTGGGGCAGCCCGCCGGCTGCGATGGTTGCGATCCCGCCTGAGGGTGATTCCCGTAACCGAGGAGATCGCCGATGAGGCGGCCCGTTTGTTGGAGGAGACACGCCTCGATGGCCACGAGTGCGTCGTGGACGCGTTGGTGGTGGCTACAGCCGCCGCCTCCTCGGGGATGGTGAAGGTCGCTTCCTCGGACGCCTCCCATGTGGCGAAGATGTGTGCTGCCGCTTCCCTCGACCGTCCTTCTCCTGTGGGATGGGTACGGGTATAAGCCCTTTGAGGGAGTGGGGAGAGCCCCTGAACCCGGGTGGGGCGGCGGCCCCGGCTCAGTGTTCGTCGAGGGCGTGGAGTTGGGCGAGGAACCAGGCGGTGGGCGGCAGGGCGGTCGCGGCGGCGGCGAGCCGCTTGGTGCGGTCGGTCCGTTCCCCCGGCGTCATGGACAGCGCGCGGTGCAGGGCGTCGGCGGTACCGGCGAGGTCGTAGGGGTTGACCACGAGGGCCTCCTCGCCCAGGTCGGCGACGGCTCCGGCCTCGCGGGAGAGCACGAGGACGCAGCCCTCGTCGGAGACGACCGGCATCTCCTTGGCGACCAGGTTCATGCCGTCCCGAATGGGGTTGACCAGGGCCACGTCCGCCATCCGGTAGGCGGCCAGCGAGCGTGCGAAGTCGTCCTTGACGTGCAGCACCACGGGGGTCCAGCCGTCGCGGCCGAACTCGGCGTTGATGCCGTCGGCGACCCGGGAGACCTCCTCGGTGTACTCGCGGTAGATCGCGAGGTCCTGCCGGGAGGGGTAGGCGAAGGCGACGTGCACCACGCGGTCGTGCCACTCGGGGTGGTCGTGCAGCAGGCGGCGGTAGGCGTGCAGGCCGCGCACGATGTTCTTGGACAGTTCGGTGCGGTCCACCCGCACGATGGTGCGGCGGTCGCCGACCTGCTCGCGGAGGGCGGCCAGTCGCTCGTCCACGTCGGGACGGTGGGAGCGTTCGCGCAGGAAGTCGCCGTCGGCGCCGAGGCCGTGGACGCCGATCCGGGTGGTCTCGCCGTCGACGGTGAGGTGCAGTTCGTGGCCCCGGTCGACGACCTCGGCCCCGAGCAGGTCGCGGCAGCAGTCGGCGAACGCCTTGGCCCACCGCCAGGTGAGGAAGGCGGCGCGATCGCCGCCGAGGATGCCGCGCAGGACGGCCCGGGCGATGTCGTCGGGCAGCATCCGGTAGCACTCGGGCGGCGCCCAGGGGGTGTGTGAGAAGTGCCCGATGCGCAGGTCGGGGCGGCGTTCGCGGAGCATTTCGGGGACGAGCGAGAGGTGGTAGTCCTGCACCAGCACCCGGGCGCCGTGTTCGGCCTCGGCGGCGAGGGCGTCGGCGAACGCGGCGTTGTATGCCTCGTAACCCGCCCACTGCTCCTCGAAGTGCCGGTCGAAGAGCGGCTCGAGCGGCGACCGGTAGAGCAGGTGGTGGACGAACCACAGGACGGAGTTGGCGATGCCGTTGTAGGCGGCGTCGAAGGTGTGGGCGGGGATGTCGAGCATCCGCACGGCCCGGCCGTCGGTGTCGGCGGGGTCGAGAAGGCCGCCGGCGGCGCGTCGGACGGCTTCGCGGTCGATGTCGTTCAGGGCCGCGCAGACCCAGGTCCCGGCGTTGTCTCCGAGGGCGCCGAGGCCGGAGACGAGGCCGCCTCCGCCGCGTTTCGCGACGAGCGTGTCGTCCTCGCCGGGTGTGAAACCGACCGGGCCGCGATTGGACGCGACCAGGACCTGATCAGAGGTGGCCATGGCCGGAGGATAGCCGGCCAGGGGGGCGGTCAAACGTGTGTCCGGTCACGCACCCGGGGCGGGAGGGGCACGAGGGGCGCGGGGGGCGTGCCGAAAGGGAGCACGGTGGTGCCCGGTCACACCCGGGGTACCCGGTACCCCGGGGACGGGTGCGGGGCGGTGGCGGTATCCGGCGACGCTGCCGGGGACCGGGTGCCGGCACACGGGGCGGTGTGCGGGGGCCCCGGTCGGCACCGGTGACACCCGGGCCCGGGGTGCCGGTGCCGGTCGGACCGGCACCGTCGATCGTTCGAATGTTCAATCGCTCGCGCTCCCGAGCCGGGGAGTCCTGCCTTTCGGATCGGATCGGATGGGATCGCACGGAATCGGGTGGGACGGGATCGGTTGTCTCCGGGCTCGTCTCCGGGCTCGTCCCGGGATCGTTTCGGCCTGCTTTCCGCTCCGCCCCGGGGCGTGCCCCCTCGTGCCCGAAAGGGGTTCGGCGGGAGTCCGGGTCGGAAGCGGAAGAGGGTCGGCCAGTGGCCGGACGGGGGTCGGGTCGGCGGCTCAGGCGGCCCGACGGGCGGCCATGTACTCGGGAACGGTCACCAGCGGTGGCCGTTCCACGGTGTCCACGGCGTGGTGGCGGGGCGCGAACCCGCCCTCGGGGGCACGGTCGAACTGCGTGATGCCGGGCCGGATCGGGATCACCCCGGGCGGCACCGGGAGACGGGACTGCGCGGTGCGCAGGATGGCGGCGGCCATCCTGCCGAGCGCCTGCCCGTCCTGGTGCCGGTGGCGGCGCACCCCCACGTCGACCTGGGCGATGGCGTCCAGCCCGCACAGGTCGAGGGTGTCCACCAGGGTGCCCAGCTCCACGCCGTAGCCGACCGGGAACGGCAGGCGTTCCAGCAGTGAGCGACGGGCGGCGTACTCCCCGCCGAGCGGCTGGACGACACCGGCCAGCTGCGGCCAGTGCAGGTTCAACAGCGGGCGGGCGACCAGTTCGGTCACCCGTCCGCCCTGGCCGGCGCCCGACGCCTCGGTGCCCAGCGGCCGGTCGTACATGGCCTTGACCAGGTGCACCCCGGGGTCGGTGAGCAGGGGGCCGATGATGCCGGAGGCGAATGTGGAGTCGAACTCCTTGAGGTCGGCGTCCACGAAACAGATGATCTCGCCGCTCGCGGCGAACAGCGAGCGCCAGAGCACCTCGCCCTTGCCGGGTAGGGCGGGCATCCGGGGCAGGATCTCGTCCCGGTGCACGACCTTGGCCCCGGCGGCGGCGGCCACCTCGGCCGTGCGGTCGGTGGAGCCCGAGTCCATCACCAGCAGTTCGTCGACCAGGGGTGCGTCGACCATGAGGTCGCGGCGGATCGCCTCGACGATCTCGCCAACGGTCGCCTCCTCGTTCAGCGCGGGGAGCACGACGCTGACGCTGCCGGCCGGGCCCGCCTTGCGCTTGGCGGCCACCAGCCGTGACAGCGGGCGGTCGGCGGCGGTCCAGGACCGGCGACTCAGCCACTCCGTTGCCTCTTCCAGCACGATGTCGCTCCTCGGTGTCTCGGGAACTGGACGGACCGAGTCATTGTGCGGGCCGTCGGTTACAGTCTTGAGCAGCGAAGATGACCTCCGCATATCGGGGGCCTCCGCTTGACAATCGCATACAGCTCATCCAGAGGGGCAGAGGGAACGGCCCGTTGAAGCCCCGGCAACCCTCCCGCCGGTCTCGCGATTCCGCTGCGAGGTCCCCGGTGGGGAAGGTGCCAATTCCGTCCCGTGACGAGGGTCGTCGCGGGGAAGATGAGGAGAGAGGGCCTCGCTCCCATGTCCGTGCTTTCAGCACCCACCACCCCCGCTTCCGCCGCTTCCACCGCCCCCGTCGATCTCGGACCGGCCTCCGCGCTGTCGTGTCGCGAATGCGGGCAGCGGTACCCGTTGGGCCCGATCTTCGCGTGTGCGGAGTGTTTCGGCCCCCTGGAGATCGCCTACGACCTTCCCACCGGTGATCCGGAGGGGCTGCGGTCCCGGATCGAGGCGGGCCCGGCGAGCATCTGGCGATACGCGGAGCTGCTGCCCGTCCCGGCTGACGTGGCGACCAAGCCGAACCTGAACCCGGGGTGGACCCCGCTGGTGCGGGCGGACCGGCTGGCGGCCGAGCTGGGCGTGACCGGTGGGCTGTGGGTGAAGGACGACTCCGGCAACCCCACGCACTCCTTCAAGGACCGGGTGGTGGCGAACGCCCTGGAGGCGGCGCGCGCCTTCGGTTTCACCACCCTCTCCTGCTCCTCCACCGGCAACCTGGCGGGCGCGGTCGGCGCCGCGGCGGCCCGGGCCGGTCTGCGCTCGTGCGTGTTCATCCCGCACGACCTGGAGCAGGGCAAGGTCGTGATGGCCGCCGTGTACGGGGGCGACCTGGTCGGCATCGAGGGCAGCTACGACGACGTCAACCGTTTCTGCAGCGAGCTGATCGGCGACCCGGCGGGCGAGGGTTGGGGCTTCGTCAACGTCAACCTGCGCCCGTACTACGCCGAGGGGTCCAAGACCCTGGCGTTCGAGATCTGCGAGCAACTCGGCTGGCGGATCCCGGACCAGCTGGTGATCCCCATCGCCTCCGGTTCGCAGCTCACCAAGATCGACAAGGGTCTTCGGGAGCTGATCTCCCTGGGGCTGGTCGAGGACCGGCCGTACCGGATCTTCGGCGCCCAGGCGGAGGGCTGCTCGCCGGTCTCCCGCGCCTTCAAGGACGGGCACGAGGTGATCCGGCCGGTGAAGCCGGACACCATCGCCAAGTCGCTGGCGATCGGCAACCCGGCGGACGGGCCGTACGTGCTGGACATCGCCCGGCGCACCGGCGGCGCGGTGGAGGACGTCACCGACGGGCAGGTGGTGGACGCCATCAAGCTGCTGGCCCGCACCGAGGGGATCTTCGCGGAGACGGCCGGCGGCGTGACGGTCGGCGTGACCCGCAAGCTGATCGAGAGCGGTGTGCTGGACCCGACGCTGTCCACCGTGGTGCTCAACACCGGGGACGGCCTCAAGACACTGGACGCGGTGGCGCCGACCACGGGCCCGACCGCGGTGATCCGCCCGGATCTGGACGCCTTCCGGGAGGCCGGGCTCGCCTGAGCCCGCGCCGGGGTGTCCGGGGACGGACCGTCCCCGGACACCCCGGCGCGGGGGACGTGTCCCACGCCCCCGGGCCCCGGGTTCGCCCGACACCGGGGCGTGGCCTCCCGGCGCACCCCGGCCTCTCCGTCCCTTTCGTGTCTCCACCGTTCCGCATCGTTCAGCCCGACCCGACGGCCCGCCCGCCGCGGCGCCGTGCCATCCGCGTCCCCATCCGGCCCCCGGCTCCCGGGGTTTCACGGCGAGGAGAACCACCCATGAGCGTGACTGTCCGAATCCCGACCATCCTGCGCACCTACACCGGCGGCACGGCCGAGGTGAAGGCGGAGGGAACGACCCTCTCCGAGGTGCTCGCGGACCTCGACGCCAACCACCCCGGCATCGCCGGTCGGGTGCTGGACGACGAGGGGAAGCTGCGCCGCTTCGTGAACGTCTACGTCAACGACGACGACGTGCGCTTCGCGGACGGCCTGGCCACGGAAATCCCCGAGGGCGCGGGGATCTCGATCATCCCGGCGGTCGCCGGGGGCTGACCCTCCGCGTGCCGTCGGCCACCCGGCGTCGAACGGCGCGTTCGACGGTTCGGGCACCGCCCCGGGGCCTTCTCGGTCCCGGGGCGGAGGCGTTTCCGAGGGGCGCTAGAGTGAGTCCACCGGGCTCCGCGCCGGCACATCCGGGCGCCTGAGGCGCATATGAATTCGCGACACTTCGCCACCCCCATGTGCTGAAAACCATCGCCTTGAATGCCGGATTGGCGCGCTTCCTCCCACCCGAACTCTCAATACTTTTCGGCATTTCGCACGCTTTGCCCGTTCCGGGGCTCCGGAATTCCCGGTCGAATGACCTGTTGCAGTGGGCGTCCGGGCGGATACATTCAGCGGCGGTCACGCGTTCCGGCGCACACCCCCGTCCGGCCGGGGGTGGAGCCCGAGAGGTGTGATCCGGGGCCGCGAGGTGCGGTCTCGTGAAAAGGCCGGCAACAGGGGAGTTGGCAATGGCTCAGGGCACCGTCAAGTGGTTCAACGCGGAGAAGGGATACGGCTTCATCGCGGTCGACGGTGGTGCGGACGTATTCGTCCACTACAGCGCGATTCAGATGGACGGCTATCGCACTCTCGAGGAAGGACAGCGGGTCGAGTTCGAGATCTCGCAGGGCCAGAAGGGCCCACAGGCCGATATGGTCCGGGTCACCGCCTGACCTCCGCGGCACCGCAACGTCCGAGTATCCGTCGGGCCCGCATCCTCCGGGATGCGGGCCCGACGCGTGTCCGGCTTCTGGAACGTGCGCTCGGAGCCCTCCGCCGACCCGTACGCGTCCCGATCCCGAGATCGCTCCCGGCCGGGGGTCGGATCCCGGGCATCGGAAACCCGCCCCGGACGGGTGACGGAGCGGGTGCGGTCCCCCGTTCCGGCGGGCCCGGTGGGGCGCGGGCGGTCTCCCGGCGGGGGCGCGCGGGGGGCGCGCGGACGTCCGGAACCTTTCGACCCGGCGGTCGGCGCTTGCACTCTCGGGGGTCGAGTGCTAATCATGGGCTTGGCACTCCGAAGGTGGGAGTGACAAAGAAGGACCGGTCTCGGTGAGGTCCGCGGAACTCGGTGGAGCAAGGAACCACCGTGTGTGCGGGCCGTCCGTCGCGGGCGCCGGCGCGGTCCGGAGCAATCCACCCCGTCTCTGGGAGGACCCCTTCACATGGCCAAGACCATCGCGTTCAACGAGGAGGCACGGCGTGGCCTCGAGCGCGGGATGAACCAGCTCGCCGACGCCGTCAAGGTCACGCTCGGCCCCAAGGGTCGCAACGTCGTGCTGGAGAAGAAGTGGGGCGCCCCCACGATCACCAACGACGGTGTGTCCATCGCCAAGGAGATCGAGCTCGAGCAGCCGTACGAGAAGATCGGCGCCGAACTCGTCAAGGAGGTCGCGAAGAAGACCGACGACGTCGCGGGTGACGGCACCACCACCGCCACCGTGCTGGCCCAGGCGCTCGTTCGCGAGGGCCTGCGCAACGTCGCCGCCGGCGCCAACCCGATGGCCCTGAAGCGGGGCATCGAGAAGGCCGTCGAGCAGGTCTCCGAGGCCCTCCTCGGTCAGGCCAAGGAGGTCGAGACCAAGGAGCAGATCGCCTCCACCGCCTCCATCTCCGCCGGCGATGTCCAGATCGGCGAGCTGATCGCCGAGGCCATGGACAAGGTCGGCAAGGAAGGCGTCATCACCGTCGAGGAGTCGCAGACCTTCGGGCTCGAGCTCGAGCTCACCGAGGGCATGCGCTTCGACAAGGGCTACATCTCCGCCTACTTCGCCACCGACATGGAGCGCATGGAGGCGGAGCTCGAGGACCCCTACATCCTCATCGCCAACTCCAAGATCAGCGGTGTGAAGGACCTGCTGCCGCTGCTCGAGAAGATCATGCAGTCCGGCAAGCCGCTGCTGATCATCGCCGAGGACGTCGAGGGCGAGGCCCTGTCCACCCTGGTGGTCAACAAGATCCGCGGCACCTTCAAGTCCGTCGCCGTCAAGGCCCCGGGCTTCGGTGACCGTCGCAAGGCCATGCTGGGCGACATCGCCATCCTCACCGGCGGTCAGGTCATCTCCGAGGAGGTCGGCCTCAAGCTCGAGAACGCCGGTCCGGAGCTGCTGGGTCGTGCCCGCAAGGTCGTCATCACCAAGGACGAGACCACCATCGTCGACGGTGCCGGCGACAGCGATGCCGTGCAGGGTCGGGTCAACCAGATCCGCGCCGAGATCGAGAACTCCGACTCCGACTACGACCGCGAGAAGCTCCAGGAGCGCCTGGCCAAGCTCGCGGGCGGCGTCGCCGTCATCAAGGCCGGTGCCGCCACCGAGGTGGAGCTCAAGGAGCGCAAGCACCGCATCGAGGACGCGGTGCGCAACGCCAAGGCCGCCGTCGAGGAGGGCATCGTCGCCGGTGGTGGCGTGGCCCTGCTGCAGGCCGCCTCGGTCTTCGACAAGCTCGACCTGGAGGGCGACGAGGCCACCGGTGCCGCCATCGTCAAGCTGGCGCTGGAGGCCCCGCTCAAGCAGATCGCGGTCAACGCCGGCCTCGAGGGTGGCGTCGTGGTGGAGAAGGTTCGCAACCTCACCCCGGGGCACGGCCTGAACGCCGCCTCCGGCGAGTACGTGGACCTGATCGCCGAGGGCATCATCGACCCCGCCAAGGTGACCCGCTCCGCGCTGCAGAACGCCGCCTCCATCGCGGCGCTCTTCCTCACCACCGAGGCCGTCATCGCCGACAAGCCGGAGAAGAACGCCGGTGCCGACGCCGCCGCGGCGGCCGGTATGGGCGGTGGCATGGACTTCTGATCCCCCGGGATCGGAAGGGCCGACCGCGTCACCGACGCACGGTGAGACGCCCGAGGGCGGCATCCCCACACCGGGGATGCCGCCCTCGGCGCGTTCCGGGACGTTCCCCGGCGGCTCCGCGAACCGCCCGGAGTACACCGCTCGCCCCCTCGACCTCGCCCGACCTCGCCCGGATCGGGCCCGACGGCCGAGCAGGTCGACGCGGGGGTGCCGCGACCGATGGAGAACGGCCACCACGTCATCCCGGGGGTTCCTCCCCACGGCCCCGGGTTCGCCACCATCCGCCGTGTCCCGGTGATCCGGCGCCGAGCGGCCCTCAGCCCTCGTTCGCCGGGGAGACCTACCCGGCCGGGGAACCCGCGGATCCGCCGGAGGCCGCGCCGGTGGCGAGGAGGGCGGTGCGCAGGCGGCCCCGGGCGTCCGTCAGCAGACGCCCGGCCGTGTCGGCGTCCACGTCCGCGAGGAGCATCAGGATCGCCGGCTTGACCTCCCCGCCGGTGGCCGCCAGCGCCTTCTCGATCGCCGGCTCCGGGGCGCCGGTGGCCAGTGCGATGATCCGCCGCGAGCGGGCCCGCAGTTTGTCATTGGTGGCCCGCACGTCCACCATCAGGTTTCCGTAGGTCTTGCCCAGGCGGATCATGGTGACCGTCGAGATCATGTTGAGCACGAGCTTCTGGGCCGTGCCGGCCTTCAGTCGGGTGGAGCCGGTGATCAGCTCCGGTCCGACGACCACCTCGATGGGGTGTTCGGCCGCCGCTCCCAGGGGTGTGCCCGGATTGCAGGCCAGGCCGATGGTCAGCGCCCCCAGCCGCCGTGCGTGTTCCACCGCGCCGACGGCGTACGGGGTGCGACCGGAGGCGGAGACGCCGACCACCGTGTCGAGCGGCCCGACGCCCCGGGCGTCGAGGTCGGCCGCGCCGGCCGCCGCGTCGTCCTCGGCCCCCTCCACGGCCGAGACCATGGCCTCCGATCCGCCGGCCAGCAGGCCGACCACGGTCTCGGGGTCGGTGTTGAAGGTGGGCGGGCACTCGCTGGCGTCCAGCACGCCCAGCCGACCGGCGGTGCCGGCGCCGGTGTAGAGGAGCCGGCCGCCCTCCTCCATCCGCGCCGCCACCGCGTCGATGGCCGCCGCGATGCGCGGCAGCACCGCCTCCACCGCGCCGGGGACCCCGCTGTCCTCGCGGTTCATCACCCGCGCGATCTCCAGCGTGGGCAGGCGGTCGATCGCCGCGAGGTCGGACCGGTGGGCCTCGGTGGTCAGACTCTCCAACTGGCCGCGCAGCGGATCCCCACCCGGCCCCGGCCGGTCGGCGGGGCCGGGATTCCCCGGCGGCGGGGATGACGGGGAGGGCTGGTGCCGGGGGTGCTGGGGGATCGACGGGGTCGGGGAGGGAACGGCGCTCATGGGCGTGCGGATCTCCGGGATCGGGCGGGCCGGGGCCGGCGCCGGGGCGCCGGCCGCTCAGCGCGGCTCGCGGGACGGGTGGCGGTGGGCCAGGGCCTCGTAACTGGCGCGCAGCGCGGGCGCCGCGGTGTCGTAGGTGAGCTGTGCCACGCCCACGAACAGGCAGTCCACCACCAGCAACTGGCCGGTTCGGCTGGACATCGCCGCCGGGCGCAACTCGCTCTCGCGGGCGGTGGAGGTGGTCAGCACGTGATCGGCCCAGCGGGTGACCTCGCCGTTCGGGCGGCCGGTGACCGCCACGGTGGTGGCACCGTGGTCGAAGGCCGCCCGCAGCGGCTCGACCACGTCCACGGTGCTGCCCGAGTGGGTGATGGCGAGGGCCACGTCGCCGGCGCGCAACTGCACGGCGCCGGTGACCGCCAGGTGGGGGTCGGTGTGGGCGTGGGTGACCTTGCCGATCCGCAGCAGCTTCTGCGCCAGGTCCTGGGCGACCAGCGAGGAGGCCCCGACGCCGTACAGGTCGATGCGGGGCGCGGCGGCCAGGGCGGCGACCGCGGCCTCCACCTGCCGCAGGTCCAGGGCGCCGGCGGTGTCGGTGAGGGTTTGCCGCTCGTCGCGGGTCAGTTTGGCGAGGACCTCCGCCATGGGATCGTCCACGCTGATGTCGGTGGTCAGGGAGGGGGCGGCACCGGACGCCTGTTGCGCGGCGAGGCCGGCGAGCGCCAACCGCAGGTCGCGGTAGCCGGGGTAACCCAGCAGCCGGGCGGTCCGTACGACGGTGGCCTCGCTGGTTCCGGTGCGCCCCGCGAGGGCGGTGACGGTGAGGGCGGCGCAGCCGGCCGGGTCCTCGGCCACCGCCTCGGCGACCCGCTGCATGGAACGGGTCATGGAGGGGGCCATGGTGCGGACCTTGGCGGCCAGCGCGGCCGGCTCGGGCGGTGCCGGCCGCGGCACGGTGGTGACCGGTCGGGTCCGCTCCCCGCGCCGTACGGCATTTTTCTTCATGGACTCCCTCACGTTTGAAAGATATTTTCGGACGGGTTCTTCCGTCAACCCCGGAGCGCCGGCCGATCGGGGCACGCGCCGGGTTCATACTGGTGGGCGGAGCCGCCCTCGGGAACCCTCGTGCCGGGCGGCGGCGGGAAACGATCCCGGAGGGAACGCGCGGATGGCGGTGTACATCGACCCGCCCCGCTGGCCGGGCCACGGCCGGCTGTGGTCGCACCTGATCAGCGACCGTTCCACCGCCGAACTCCACGCCTTCGTCCTGCGGATGGGTGGTGTGCCGCCCCGCGCCTTCGACCGGGACCACTACGACCTGCCGGCCGAGCGGTACGAGGACGCGGTCCGGCTCGGGGCGCGGCCGGTGGGAAGCCGGGAGGTCGTGCGACTGCTGCACGCCTCGGGGCTGCGTCGCCGCAAGCGGTACGCGCCGCGCCGGTGACCGGCCCGGTGTCGGCGTCCGGTGCCGGTATCCGGTGTCGGCGTCCGGCGCGGACCCGGTGGTGCGCCGCGAGGTGCCCGGGGGCGACGCCCGGGAATCGCCCGGCCCTCCCTCCGGGGCGAGCCGGGGCGGGGCCCGCCCGGCTCGCCCGCCCCGGCGGTGGGCGGTTCGGGGGCGTGGGTGCGGTGGGCCGGTACCCGTTCCCGCTGAGAGCGGGGGCGGGGACGTGGGCGCCCCGACGATTCGCGGCCCGTCCGGGCGGGGAACCCGGCGGCCCGGCGGTCCGCGTGATCCGGAGCCCCCGCCCGGTCGGGCGGGTGGGCCGGGTGGGCCGGTCATCATCGGAGCACTCCGGGCGGGTGGTCGGCGACGAAGCGGGAAGCCTCACGGCGCGAGCGGTGGGAAACCCCTTTGCTCGCGAGGGGGAGGAGGTCAAGCCGTGAGCAGTTCCAGTTCGGCGCGCAGGTTGTACCGGGCGGTGGCCTCCCAGTGCGCCGTCCCGTACGGGGTGCGGTAGAGGCGGGGGAGGGCCAGCAGGTCGCGCAGGACGGCGGCGCGACCCGCGCGGAAGGCGTCGGCGGGCACCGCCGCGTACTCCATCCGCACGGCCGCCGTGTAGCGGGCGTACTCCTCCGGCGGACCGCCGAGCACGCCGAGGTCGGCGTCGCACAGGGCCTCCCCGTTGGTGTCCCCGGGGGCGGTGCGGTGGCCGTCGGTCAGCCGTACCAGGCGGGCGACCTCGGCGATCCGGTCGGCGGGTATCCCGAGGGCGGGGAGTTCCTCCTCGGCCAGGCGGGCGCTGCGCTCCTCGTTGTCCGGGGCGCCCGGCTCGTACACGGCGTCGTGGTACCAGGCGGCGAGTTCGACGGCGACGGGGTCGTCCGCGTGGCCGGTGAGCAGGTCCAGGCGGCGGAGCACGGCCCAGAGGTGGTCGGTGGTGTGGTAGTGCCGGGCGGGTTCGGCCCAGCGGGCGAGGAGGGCGCGGGTCCGTGCCGTGACCTCCGGCCGGTCACCGAGCAGTCTGGCCAGTCGGGTCTCCGGCGGGGGCGCGTAGTCGCCGGTCGTCCCGGGGCCGGTCGTCCCCGGGACGGGCGTGAGGGGTGAACGGACGGGGGCACCGGTCCGTCCGACGGGTGAGCCGGGTGCGGCGCACATGGTCTGGACCTTTCCTCGGAACGGTGTGTGTGACACTCTTTGCGATATGTCTAGACCACTTCTCGAGGTGATCGCCCTCGACGTCGAGGACGCCGTGGCGGCCCGGACCGGTGGGGCTGATCGCCTCGAACTGGTGACCGACATGGCCGCCGACGGCCTGACCCCCTCCCTTTCCATCTTCGCCGCTGTGCGCGCCGCCGTCGATCTGCCGATCCGGGTCATGCTGCGCCCCCGCGACGGGTTCGCCGTCGGCGGGGCCGCCGACCTCGAGCGACTGTGCGCCACGGCCGCCGCACTGCGGGAAGCCGGCGCCGACGAATTCGTCCTCGGCTTCCTCGACGCGGACGGCGAGGCTGACCTGCCCGCGATCGGAGCCCTCCTCGCCGTTCTCGGCGAGGTCCGTTGGACCTTTCACAGGGCCCTGGACCACGCCCGCGACCGGGGCGCCGTCCGCCGCGCCGTGGACGGCCTGCCGGGGCTGGACACCCTGCTCACGGCGGGTTCGGCCGCCGGGGTGGACGCCGGTCTGGGCGTGCTGCGCGAGGAGGCCGCGCAGACCGCCGCCCCGCCGCCCGCCCCCCGTCCCCGCCCCGGCCCCCGCGTGATGGTCGGCGGCGGCCTGCGGCTGGACCACCTCCCCGCACTGCGGGCGGCCGGCCTGAAGGCCTTCCACATCGGTGGCGCCGCCCGGCCGAACGGCTGGGCCGGACCGGTGTGCGCCGAGGCGGTCCGCACCTGGCGCCGCGCGCTGGACACCCCGACCCCCGCAACCCCACCGGTCCCCGCCACCGCCGGCTGACCCACCCCCGGCCGACTCCCCCGCCGAACGCCGGGGCGGCGCCGGAGGGGGTGCGCCCCG
>NZ_JAJUWS010000009.1 GCF_021390475.1 Streptomyces sp. ST2-7A | reverse complement strand
GGCCCGCCCCCACCGACCGACCACACCGGCCAGACCGACCAACAGCAGCACCCCCAGCAGGGGTCGCCACCACGATGAGGACACCAGGAGCGCCCCGCCTCCCGCCGACACCGGAACGGCCATCAGCGTGATCACGGTCCGAACCACGGGAGACGGAAGAGAAGAGGAGGGGGCGGGGCCGGCCATGGGAGCTCCCGGGAACGAAAACAGAGAACAGTGACGGCAGAAGGAGGAGGCGGGAAGGGCGGGGCGGGGGTGTGCCGGGCCGAAGCTCGGCACACCCCTCATCGATGGATGATTATCGAACGGCACCCGGGTCGGCTACCACTTGGCGAAGAAGGCGCTGTCGCCGAACCAGGACCTGGTGCTGTCCGCGCTGAGATGGCCCCGTGGCAGTGCGATCGCGCCGGTAGCCCGATCCGGCCCGGTGAGCTGGTGCATCATTCGGATGCCGAAAGCCTACGGCTCGGGTAGTCGAAGATATACGAGAACGAGGACAGCGGACAGCGGCCGGTTTCCACACCCTCCGGCCACGCCCCCGTCCACGCCCTGCGTGTGTGGCCACGCTGTGGCCACACACAACCGGTACGGGCCTCCCCAAGGGCCCGAAACTGAGACCGGGTCAGGCCAGAGGTATGAGAAAGGCCAGGTCAGAGGGTGTCTGACCTGGCCTTCGGGAGAGCCGCCTAAGGGAATCGAACCCTTGACCTACGCATTACGAGGCCGCTAGGGATCGTGCCGGGCTGTGTTGCGCGATCACGCCAGATTCTGTTTTCGCAGATCGGAGCACCCGTCGCGGTCCCGCTGTCCACGTCCCGTGATGCACCGTCCAAAGGCGTCCGCGCTCCCCTTGCGCTCCCCTGATTGTCTTCGGTGGCGGTCCGGCGTCGGAGAACGACCTTCGACTCGGGCGTGACGCCGCCTTGTCGACATCGGACAAGGCGGCGGATCGGACCCCATCCCGAGCGGCCGGGGCGCTTCTGCGCGAAGAGGCTGTCACGCCGGAAGCCGCAGTCATCCCATCCGCAGCGACCTCAGCCATGCCAGGTCCGCCGCGGCCTGGCGGCGGACTGTCTGCTCACGGGTGAACAGCTCCTGGGTCTTCGTCAGCACCAGCGTGTACGGACGCCCCTGCCGCCTGGTCTGGTGGCGCACCGGCAGCTCGGCCGAGTCGATCCTGGAGTGCACGTGTCGTCGGCCCTCCTTCGCCAGCGGCCACTCGAGCACCTGCCGCGTCCGGGAGCCGAGGAACTCACCAAGGACATCGCACAGTCCGCAGCCACACCCGGCCCAGGCCACCGACCAGTCGTCAGCAGCGCGCGGCGGCCCCTCGCACACCGTGCGGAGCCGGTCCGCGCAGTCCCGCGCGATCGCGTCGAGCCCTGCCACGCCCCACTCGGCCGCCGGCAACGCCTCTGCGGCGCGGCGCAGCAACGGCATCAGGCACTCGAGTACCGTGTCCCCGCGTTCGCGCAGGGCAGCCAGGATGGCGTCCCGCAGCTCTTCGTCGGCCGCCGCCAGGAGGTGGCGCAGCGGCAGGGCCAGCTGCTCCAGCTGTGCACGGCGGATCTCGGCCGGACCGGTCGTGGTCCACAGCCGCAGGCCACTGTCGGCCGCTGCCCAGACCCCGGCGGGCAGCAGCCGCGCCGCCGTCGTCGCCCGATGTGCGCGCAGCGCCACACACAGCTGGGGCAGTCGCTCGGTCCACTGGTACTGCTGCGGTGGGTGGCGGCGCTCCGATGCGAACCAGCCGTCGACGACCCGCCCCATCCACCCTGTTCCGTACCGCTCGGCCGCCGCGGTGAGTGGGCCCGCGTGCTCCGGGGCGAGCGCGCCCACCTGGAACGGCTCAAGCAGCATGGCCGCGGTCTCGGCCGCGTCCAGACCCGCGGCCACCTGCAACGCGCACTCCAGCAGCTCGGGTTGCGGGCTGGTGTGCTTCCAGAATGGTGCGAGGGACTGGGCGTGGTCGCGCGCCCGGTCCAGGTCGCCCCGCGCGATGCTCGCGCGCAGTTCCTCCAGGGCCCACCGCGATCCGGCCTCGCCACGGGCCGCGAAGGCCCGCTCACGCGGCCACACGACGACCGCGGCCCGCCGGTACCACCGGTCCAGCGTGTTGCCGTAGTTCCCCATGTAGCCCTCGTACTGGGAGTCGTAGGGCGTCAGATCCACGCTCGCGGTACTCGCACACACCTCGTAGTCGTGCACCCGCAACGAGATCGACTCGCCGCCGGTGTCGTCCGGACCGGTCCACCAGCCCAGGGTGATCTCGTCGTCGACCAGCTCCTGGAGGACGTAGTCCGTGTCGCCGCTCTCCTCCTCATCATCCTCATACCCGCAGTCGTCCCAGGGATTTTCCCCTTCGGGATAGGCATCCCGGGTCTCCTTCACCTCGGCCAGCGCGAGCACCGACTCACACCCGGCCTGCCCGGCGGCGGCGCGCAGCAGAGCAGCACGTCCCGCATCCGCGCCCTTGAGCCGCTCCCAGCTCAGTCCCCGCTGGGTGTACTCGTGATCGAGCAGGTATACGAGCCGGGTCGGGGGATCCAGCTCGCGGCTGCTGTAACGCGGCTTGGCAGGCGAGCCGAAGTGCCGGCCCAGACTGTGTGCCAGCTCTGCCAGCGGCCCGGACGCCTGCTCCGAAGTCCCCTGCTCGACGGTCAGGTTGAAGGTGAGCGTCACCCGGTACCCGGACCGGACCGGGGTGACCTCGTGCCGGCAGTCGGCATAGAAGGCGACGAGGGTCAGATCCGTCTTCGAGGCGCGGTACGCGCACTTGTGCCCGGTGTGCTCAACGACCAGTTCTCCCCCCGTGTGCACCGACGGCAGGGAGAGCACCAGCGTGCCCACCATGGCGTCGTCCTTCTCCGAATCCTGATGCGGAAGGAAAAACTGGCCCTTGCCGTACACCAGCATCGCGTGCGGCTCGGCCCGCAGCCGACTCGCCGCCGGGAGACCGAGAGCATCCCGGAAGTGCTCCAGCGCACCGCTCAGCAGCGACGGCCAGGAAGGACCGGCAAGGCTGAACTGATCCGGCGAGATTTGCCAGGTATCACGCACCCCGGTGTCGCTCAGCGTCTCCTCGCCCCGCCCGAACAACGCCGGCCGTGCCACCGAGATCAGCCGCTTCACCTGGGGCGCCCGCAGCGGAAGGCTCACCGGCCCGACCCCGGCCGCCTCAAGGCCCAGGCCGGCCGCAGGCGCCTCCAGCCGGGCGCTGAAAGCCCCCGCCGTCTTCGCCCCGCCGAGCAGCCTGGCCAGCCGTTCCCTCGCTGTCACCACCACGCGCCTGCCCTCCGGCCCCTGCGGACCTGTCGTCCTCCGCCCGATCCTACGAACGTGACGTCACCTCCAGGACGATGACCACGTACAGGCCCCGAACGAGGGATCAGACCCCGGTCTCCGTGATATGGACCGCAGCGTCTGACGGTAGTCTGCACAGCCGTGAGTGAGTACCAGTACTACGAGTTCCAGGCCATCGACCGGCCCTTGGCCAAGGACGAGCTCGAGCGGGTACGGGCCCTGTCGAGCCGGGCCCGGATTAGCGCGACGCACTTCGTCGACGAGTACCACTACGGCAACTTCCGCGGCGACGAGCGCAAACTGATGGAGCAGCTCTACGACGCCCACTTGTACTTCGCCAACTGGGGCTCGCGGCGCCTGATGCTGCGCCTGCCCACCACGCTGCTGTCCGCCCGCAGCGCCGAACCGTACTGCGCGGAAGACGCCTTGACCTGCTGGACCAGGAAAGGGCACCTGCTGCTCGACTTCGCCTACGAGTCTGAGGACGGCGGCGAGTGGGACTTCGAGACCTCCTTCACCCTCGCCTCCTTCACCACCCTGCGTACCGAACTCGCCGCGGGCGACCTGCGCCCCCTCTATCTGGCCTGGCTTTCCGCGCTCACCCGCTGGGAGCTGGAGGAGGACGTCGACGAGGACGAGTACACCTCCGCCATCGAGCCGCCCGTTCCCGCAGGCCTTGCCGACCTCACCGGCCCTCAGCAAGCCTTGGCGGACTTCCTGCACATCGATCCGCACCTGTTCACCGCTGCTGCCCGCACCAGCGGCGCCACCCCTTCCCAGGCGATCGACAAGGCCGCACTCGCCGGCTGGATCCGCGCCCTGCCGCAACGTGAGAAGGACGCCCTGCTGCTGGACGCCGCCCTGGGCGCCGCCCCGCGGCCGGGCCCCGCGCTGCTGGCCCGCCACCGCGCCGCGTCCCGCGGTACAGCCGTACCGCCCACCGCCACCCGGCGCCGCTCAGCTGCGGAGCTCCTCGATGCCGCCCACGAGGTGCGCAGCGAGCACACCCGGCAGCAGGAGCAGGCCCGCGCCCAGGCCCGCCGGGCCGAACAGCTGGCCCGCGAGAGCCACCTGGACCGCCTGGCCGAGAACGCCGGGCAAGCCTGGCAGGACATCGCCCACCTGATCGGGCAGAAGCAGCCCGGCCCCTACGCCACCGCCGTCACCCTCCTGAAGGATCTCCGCGAGGTCCACGACCGGGCGGGCACCCCCGAGGTTTTCGCCCGGCGCCTGCACGACCTGCGCGAGCAGCACCGCGGCAAGTCCGCGCTGATGCGGCGCTTCGCCGACGCCGGACTGACACCGAGAACCGCCTCGTCCTGACGGAGAACCTCCCGCGGTTCATCGAGCACACCGGAGGTCCCGACCCGGAAGGCGCCTCGGTGCAGGCACTGCGGGCCCAGGGCGAGAGGTGGAACAAGGCCGTGAAAGAAGCACTCCTCCAACCACCCCGACCGGACCGCACTCGAGGAGCCACGTCTACCGGCAGCGCAAGCCCTGCGCACCCATGCCGCCCGGCTCGGCCGCTCCCGGCAGCGGACCCCCCAGCCGGAGACGGCAAGAACAGGCATGGCAAGCGCCGACGCCGATACAGTCAGCGCGCCGAATGTATCAAATCGCACCCATTACCATCAGGGGAGGGTACGATTCAATACATGACAGCCGTGAAAGACCCCATCCGCTCACAGCGGCTGACCCACCTGCCCCCCACTTTCACCACAGCGCAAGCACACCAGGCCCGGCTCTCCTCCCGCGATCTCGCCACCCTGGTCGGCGAGAGGGCCGTCGACGACCTCTCCCGCGGGGTCTACCGCAAAGCAGACGCACCGGAGACCGCTCACGCCGACCTCCTGGCCGTATGCATCCGGGCACCCCATGCCGTCGTCTGCGGCGAGTCGGCCCTCGCCCTGCACGAGCTGATCGACGACATCCCCACCGCCGTGCATATCGCCGTGCCCCGCGGCACCCGCCGCCCCACGATCACCTACCCGCCCACCACCGTCGCCCAGTACGCCGCACAGACCTTCTCCCTCGGCGTTGAACGCTTCGAAGCCGCCCCCGGCGAGACCGTCCCCGTGTACAACGCCGCCCGCGGCGTCGTCGACGCCATGCGCCACCGCCACCGCATCGGTGAGACCCTGGCCCTGTCCGCACTAGGCCGCTACCTCCGGCGCGATGGCCGCCGCGGCGCCCGCGAACTCCAGGACATCGCCCGTGAACTCGGTGCGCTCTCCACCATCCGCCCCGCCGTCGAGGCGGTGCTCGCCTGATGCCCAACCCGACCCGCGGCACCCCCGCCGGGCGCGTCTACAACGATCTGCGCAACCTGGCCCGCCGCACTAACCGCTCCACCGACGAGATCATGGTCGAGTACGTCCTCGAGCGATTCCTCTACCGCCTCTCCGCCTCGCCCCTCGGCCGGGAGCACTTCGTACTCAAGGGCGGGCTGCTGCTCGCCCAGTTCGGCGCCCGCCGCACGACCCGCGACATCGACATCCTCGGCCGTTCCTTCCCCGGCGAGGAAGCCGAGATCGTCCGAAGGATCGCGGCCATCGCCGCCACCGAAACCGACGACGGCGTCACCTTCGACCCGGCGACGCTGAAGACCGTGCCCATCCGCGAGGATGACGAGTACCACGGCCTGCGCCTGTCAATGGCCGCCTCCATCGCCCGCGCCCGCCTCAAACTCCAGCTCGACGTCAGCTTCGGCGACCCCATCACCCCCGGCCCCCGCACCATCGACTACCCCCAGCAGCTCACCCCGGAGAGCTTCCAGATCCTCGGCTACCCCCTCGCCACCGTCATCGCCGAGAAACTCACCACCGCGATCTCGCTCGGGGACCTCAACACCCGCGACCGCGACTACGCCGACCTCTACCGCCTGCTCACCCTCAACGACCTGGACGGCCAGGAGCTCACCACCGCTCTGGCCGCCACGGCCGCGCATCGCGACATCCCCCTGGAGCCGCTCAGCAACGCGATCACCGACCTCGCCGAACGCCGTCAGACCTCCTACACCGCCTGGCGCCGCCGCCAGGGCCCCGCCGCGAACGACTACCCGGAACACTTCACCGACGTCGTCCGCCAAGTGATCGCCTTCGCGGACCCCCTCGTCACGGGCGACACCCCCACCCGGACCTGGAATGCAGCCACCCGAGCATGGTCATGACCCCGGATCCCGAATGCGCTCCCCTCGCGCTCCCCGGGGTCTCCAGCCCTCACGAAAACTGACCAGTCATCAGGAAGAAAACGCAAAAGGCCAGGTCAGAGTGGGTCTGACCTGGCCTTCGGGAGAGCCGCCTAAGGGAATCGAACCCTTGACCTACGCATTACGAGACCAATCGGTCCATGCCGGATGGTACCGCCCGATGCCACAGGATCCCGTTTCTCCTGCTCAGAGCCCCTGGACTGTCCAGGGCCGGCCGGTTGCTGCCGCGCCGTCCGGGGACATCCGGCCACCCCTTGGCCACCCCTCCCCTCGGTTCCGGCGCTTCACGGGCGCCGTCCGGCTTTGTCGGGAACCTCCAGCACCGGCCCCACCCAATCCCGGCCGCCCGCTTCAGCCGATCCGCAGTCCCCCACGGCTCGGCATGGGGCGGAAACCTGTGAGCGTTGTGTCCTTTCCCCAAGTCGTGGACGCGGCGGGCGGAGCGGGCCGGGCGCGGGAACGCAGGGCACTCTGCGCATGGCCTTGATCTGCTCTCTGTCCATCAGGGAGCCCCCGGGAGCGCTGCTCCCTCTGGAGGGCGTGTCCTTCCGTCGAGTCCTCCCTATGCCGGAACCAGGTCTCCCAATGCATCGCAAAGGGCCGTACCCAGTACAGAGCCCAACTCGGGTGTGCCGTCCACAGATGGTCTGTGGTCCGCCAAAGCATGACCGGGGTGACAGGTGAGGCAAGCGCCGCCAGGCCGGCTCGCAACGCGGCAGTCGTGCTACCCAGTCCGGGGGCCAGCTCGGGGCAGTTGTCAGTGACTGATGTTAGCGTCCGGATGATATGAGCCGATCCGCATGCGTGATAGTACGCATGGTTTGGCGGCTGCACTCAGGGCGGGGAAGGATTTCAGTCCACTATGGGAAAGATGAGGTCTTGTCTCGAATGCGGGACGAGATACCTTGCTAATTCCAAAGGGAGAGCCACACTCTACTGTGGAGATACATGCAGGAATCGCGCCATCTCGATACAAACATCGGGCAGCATATATGGACTGACCGCGGAACAAGTGCGGGAAATCCGTCGCGTCGAAGCGTGCATGATCTGCGAATCAACGGATTCTGGTTTCGAATCTGGTATTTTTGCGATCGATCATTGCCATGACACCGATGTTGTGCGAGGGGCTCTTTGCCAATCGTGCAACTTCTTGCTAGGGAATGCGCGAGACAGCGTAGATATCCTACTCGCAGCGATCAAATACTTGACGAAGAACCATCGAGGTGAGCCGTGGAATAAGGGGCCCAGTCGCGTTGATGTGCTGCGGGAACGAAAAGATACACGCCTTGCAGGACGAATTCAACGAGCGGAAAAGGAGCTGATAGAGTCAGAGCAACGCATTAAAGAACTTGAGGCGATTCTGAGCGCCGTGGAAGAGGATATATATGTCGTAGCCCGCAGACGCGCGCGAGACGCAGACGCCGTTGATAAATTCATTGCTGCATGCATGCTCCCCTGCCCCTCCGACTCTCCTCCAGTGCCAGTGAGTGATATTCGCAAAGCTTGGGCGAAGTGGGCTGGCGGGGCTCCGTGTCCGGTGGCGAGTATGGCTGACGCGCTTCGCAAGCTAGGAGGCACTCAACGGCGATCCGCGAAGGGACGCTACTGGGTGGGCATAACCATGTCCTCCGTGGAGGATGACTTGGAATCAAGGCCGGAGCCAGTGTTTCAGCCGACCACAGAGTCGAACGCCGGGACAGAAGACGATGCTGGACCGGCGCATGCCTAAGCTTCGAATTAGAGCTCCTAACACAATGAGGTGGCTCGGCTCGGGGGCCGTGTCCGCAGGTGTGGTGGGGCGTTGGATGGTGTGTGAGTGCTGAGCCGTGGATCGTGTCGGATGAACTGTGGGCGCGGGTCGAGCCGTTGCTGCCCCGGCGGGAGCGTCGCTTCCGCTGTCCAGGGCGCAAGCCGGTGCCGGACCGGCAGGTGCTGTGCGGCATCCTCTACGTCCTCTACCAAGGCATCCAGTGGGAGTACCTGCCCAAGCAGCTGGGCTTCGGCTCGGGAATGACCTGCTGGCGCAGGCTGCGGGACCGGAACGAAGCCGGCGTGTGGGACCGCCTCCCCCATGTCCTACTGGCCGACCTCAACGCCGCCTGCCGTCTGGACCGGTCCCGCTGTGTGGTCGACTCCAGCCACGTCAGGGCGCTGAAAGGGGGGACCGGACGGGGCCGTCGCCGGTCGACCGGGGCCGCACGGGCTCCAAGCATCACCTGATCACCGACGGGCACGGGACTCCGCTCGCGGTGATCCTGACCGGCGGTAACCGCAACGACGTCACCCAGCTCATCCCGCTGCTGAACGCCATCCCGCCGGTCAAGGGCCGGGTCGGCAGGCCCCGGCGCAAGCCCCAGTCCGTCTTCGCCGACCGCGGATACGACCACGACATCTACCGCGACCAAGTCCGTGCTCGCGGCATCATCCCGGCCATCGCCCGACGCGGCACCCGCCACGGCACGGGCCTGGGCATCTACCGCTGGGGTGTCGAGCGCACCTTCGCCTGGCTCCACGGTTTCCGACGCCTCCGCACCCGCTGGGAACGCAGAGTCGATATGCACGAAGCCTTCCTCAAACTGGCCTGTTGCATCATCACCGAACGACAGATCCGCTCATTGTGTTAGGAGTTCTTAAGCTTCAACTTCTCAGTTTCTTGGTCTCTCAGCCCGCGGTTGGTCTGGAATGTGATTACTGAGCACTCACTCTACCCGGCGCACGTGGGGATGTGGATTCAAAAGGGAAGAAATTCCTCCGAACACGCCAAGGCCGTCCAGCGCCCAGGGGAGCCAGTCGGGTTCGGCAGCCAGCATCCGCAGCAGAAACGCGGTCTGGTCCGGCAGGATCAGGCGACGGGGGATGACGATCGTCTCGCGTAGACGGTTCGTTGGCAAGCCGCGCCGAAGCCCCCACCCGTTTCGACGTTCGGTGTTCTCATCAGCAGGCAGAGGTAGGCAACAGGGGGAGACGTTGGATACCACAATCCCGGCGACATGAAGGTACTCGCCAAGAAGGGGAAGCAGTAATTCAGCGAAGGTGTCGACCCGTTCGGGCAGCGGCATCCGAGTGGCTGGCAACAACGGATGAGTAATACCGAGAAGATCTTCAACCCAAATCCATGCCGTACCGGCGCCCCGGGTCTGTTCACACTTCGCGCGGACCCTACCGAGGAAACGACGGCCCGTGTCATCCTCCAGGACAACCCCGGTTCGCTGTGTGCCATTCGGAGCTCGACCTGCGCGCACGGTCAAAACAGTCTCACCGGTTACGACATCGGCCACTTCTCCTGTCTCGGCACATTGGACTGCTGCGGTTTCAGTGCGGCTGCGCCAGTCCGCTCGTTCCGTTTCTGCAGTGAGGAGTTCGGGGTAGGAGCCCTCCCAATGCACATCGTGTCGTGACTCCAATTGCAGGAGATGAAACATGCACCGCTGGCGGAACTCTGCGTACTCCTGAATTTTGCGGTGCTCGCTGAAGGTGGTGGCCTCCACATAGAGTGGACCGATTCGCACGTCACCAGGTCCTTCGGTGTTCTTCCCCGGCTCCAGTTCGACTGCCACGCCGCGGCTGGCACCCATGATCGCTAGCCGGAGTTGAGTCTGGGTGTGCACGAACCGAGACAAGGTGATGTCAGTGCGGATGCTCCTGCGTACTGTGTCCAGCCCTGGAACCCGGAGTTTTTCGAGGTAGGTGCTGGCAGCCCACCAGCGTACTGCCTCCACCCATGCTCCTACTGCGGTCTCACCCGCGTACCAGATAGGCGCGGACCGTCCCAAGCCAATGGGTGTGTGCCTGCCCTGCATGTCGGCGGTCATGGCTCGGTGCAACCACTTCGCGCTGAAAAAACGGTCCAGGTCTTGGATGGCCCGCTCCGTAACGGCCCGTCCGGCATCGGACAGATAGTCGGCGCCATCCGGGTGCCCGAACCAGGCGGCCCAGTCAATGGGACGATCTCCCCTGTCGATCGCCCGCCATGTCTCGCTGTTCCGGGGGTGCATGAACCCAGCATGCCGCCCCACACCAGGTGAGCGGAAGCAGGTTACGAACCAAATCTCGCGTGGATGGCTCTGTTCAGGGCCGGAGAGTCGTTACAAACTCCATGACACCGAGGGGGTAATCAGGCAGTCTGCCACGACACGGTACGTCGAGTGGGGTATTTCCGCACCGAACGACTTCACGAGGTGGTTCGGAGCCCGCCGCGCAGCAAGTCAAGGGCCAAGAGGCATCGGCTCACATGCGGTCGATGTATGGGAGTCCGACGGCGGCCAGCTTCGTTTGTAGATTGATGTCGCCCGTCGCCGTATACACCTTGGCTCCCGGGTGCCTTGACTGCAGTAGTAGTACCGAGGCGACGAAGCGGTCGTCGGGGACTTCCAGGTTCAGCCAGTTTGGCAGTTCGTCCGAACGCGGCTCGATGTGCTCGAAGACGGCATAGACATCACCGGCCACGCGTGCACCTTGGAGGACATCACCGTTGTCCCGCATCGCTTTCAGTCGTCTCTCCGCCTTCTTCGCCGCTTCCCGTCTCTCGAGCCGGTTGCCCACCCGCTTATGATCATCCAGTTCCCGCAGGACAACCGGCAAGAGATGGACCATGTACCGGGGACCGAGTTCATTCTGATAAGCCGTGACATCAGGGTCTTCCATCAGCACGTTGGTGTCCACTACTACTCGCACCCGCCACTCATCGCCCGGCAACAGATCCGCCAAACCTCGTAGCTCTTCAATTGCTTTGCTCAGTCGGGTCAAAGCCACAGGAATTGATGGCGGTGCGCCATGGTTGCTCTTCCGATGGCGGAGCAACCAGTCCTCCATCAATCCGATCCCGTCGTCAAGGCGCCGCTTCACCTCTGGAGTCGAATGCGGGAAGAGCAGCCGGAATCGGGGCTCCCAGTCTCGCACTGAACGCAGCAGTTCCATACGGTGTGTCTCGAGCTCCGGCCCACTGGAAACCCACGCAAAGGGGTGTCCTATGATCGTGTAGCCGGGCCCTTGCATCTCCCGGTTGCGAACCTGGGAGCTCTCCAGGATAGCTCGGTAGGACTGCTCGATGTCTGTGAGCTCGGACAGGAGGCGCTCGACGTAGGCAGGCGGCGGAGTTCTTTTCGGCATACCGCATCATGACCCATCCCACGGACAGTGCCACCGGACCGTATCGAGTCGAGCAACGGGGCCAGGGTGGAAAGCAACCCAACGCTGCATCGCTGGCGAACGTAGAACAACCAGGGAGGAGGCTCGATCCCGTCCACGATCACACGGCGTCCACTCTCCGGAGCCGCATGCGCATGATCGGGTTGCTCAACCTCCGGCGGGAATAGAGCGTACGGCCAGTCGATTGTCACTTCTCTGGAGCTGTTACAGGGGGTGCGGTGTGGAGCTGAGGGCGTTCCGGGTTCGGGAGGGCTCGGTGGTGGAGCTGGCGGGTGCGTCGGTCGCGTGGGAGCGGGAGCTCCAGCGGCTGGTCGAAGCCAATGCCGAGGTCATGCTGGGCGTGCGGTTCGTGGCCTCGGAGTACGCGACTGGGCGGCACCGAGGGCGGATCGACACCTTGGGGCTGGACGAGAACGGGACCCCGGTGATCGTCGAGTACAAGCGGACCCGGGACGCGTCGGTGATCACGCAGGGGTTGTCGTATCTGTCGTGGCTGGAGGACAGCCGGCCCGAGTTCGAGGGCCTGGTGCGCGAGAGACTCGGCGCTGCGGTGGTGGAGACGGTGGATTGGAGCAATCCACGGCTGATCTGCGTGGCGGCGGAGTTCTCACCGCACGACTCGGTGGCCCTGGAGGTCATCGGGCGACGAGTCGACCTGGTGGCGTACCGAATGTTCGGGGACGTCCTCACATTGCAGCTGGTCGCGTCGGTCGCGGGTACGTCACCTCCGCGCCGGGGCCGGGCGGTGACCGCGGCCCGGACGACGGCGTCCGGTGGGGCGCCGAAGTCGGTCACGCAGTATCTGGAGGCGTCACCGCCGGAGCTGCGGGACCTGTTCGCGGAGCTGGATCGTGTGCTGCTGTCCTATCCGGAGGTGCAGAAGGAGACGCAGCTGCACTACATCGCCTATCGGCGGATACGAAACGTGGCCACGGTGCGCGTGCAGCCGCGGAAGCGGGTCCTGGTGGTGAACCTGCGGGTGGATCCCTCCACGGTGGAGCTGTGCGAGGGGTTCTCACGGGATGTGAGCGAGGTCGGCTGCCTGGGCACGGGGGATCTCGAGGTGCGGATCAGATCGGCTGCCGATCTGGAGCGGGCGAACGAGCTGATCCGCCGCAGCGTCGAGTCGGGGTAGGCCCGGCGGCACGCAGGAGGGCGGGTGGGCAACCGGTGGTCGGTTGTCCCACCCGCCCTTTGTCGTCCGATGGCCGGGAGTCGAGGCTCTCACTCCTCCGGCCCCGCGAGAGTGAAGTTGGTCGGGGAGAAGCTGTGCTGGGCTGCGCGGAGGCGCTGTTCGGCGATGTCGGCGTAGTGGTCGGAGAGTTCGACGCCGATGAAGTTGCGGCCTTCCTTGAGTGCTGCGACGCCGGTGGTGCCGCTACCGGCGAAGGGATCCAGGACGGTGCCGCCTTCGGGGCAGATCTGGACGAGTTGCTGCATCACTTCGACGGGCTTCTGTGTGATGTGGACCCGGCCCTTGCGGGGCTGGGAGGCGGTGAAGTCACCGGGCAGGTAGAGATCCCGGGTCTTGTCGAGGGAGCCCTTGACGCCCCAGAGGATGAACTCGCTGCTCTGCTTGAAGCCGCCCTTGCGGGGACGGGACGCGGGCTTGATCCAGGGGATGATGCCGCTCCAGGTCCAGCCGGCCATCTGAAGGGCGTCGCTGGTGGTGGGGTCCTGGCGCCAGTCGGAGAAGACCAGGGCGACGGCGTGTTCGCGGGCGGCGCGATAGGACTCGGTCAGTATCTCGGTGAGCCAGGCGCGGTAGGAGCGCTGGTCGCGATTCTCACCGGGGAAGTTGGCGAGGTCGTGGGTGGCGTCGCCGCTGGTGTATTTCGCGCGCGCGGTTCGTGCGGTGCGGTCGGAACTCGTTCGACCACCGGAGTTGTAGGGCGGATCGGTGATCACGCTGTCCACACTCTCGTCGGGTAGGGACTTGAGGACGGTCAACGCATCGCCGCGGTGCAGAGCGTAGGTCAAAACGGCTCTCTCTTTCCGACTGCTTCCTACCGTCCGGGTGAAAGGGGCACCCGGGATGGCTTACCCGGCTTTGGGTGCGTCGGATGGTAACCACGTTTCACGGCCGCACCAATCCGTCGTCCGGGAGGGGGCCGGGGAGGGCGAGGGCTGAGTCGGGAGCCATTGGGTGCGGCCGGGATTCGTGTCTACAGTCTGGGCACGTTCGCAGGTCAGGGGATCACCCCGTGCTCTCTGTCGAACCCTGCCGAGACGTGCCGTCCTGTCCAACAGGAGCGCCGTTGAAGCGTGTGCGCTGTTTTCCGATGGAAGGGGTCAGGGTGTTCTTCGTGTGGTTCTTCAGATTACAAGTGCGGCCGGCTGCCGCGTCCCATGACGACGGTCCGCTGATCACCTCCCGGTAGCGCGACAGCGGACCGTTGCTCCCCCGAAGGGGGATTTCCTCATCACCGGTGTGGCGCCGGTGGCCTTTTCGACGAGAACGCCGGCGCCACACCACCTATGCGAAGGAGCTGTCGATGCGGCATGCCCGGATACCGATATCCGCCGGCCGTGGTGGTCGGCGATGAAGAAGATGGTCCTGGCGGCCACCGCGGTGGCCGCGAGTCCGCTGTTGTTGGTCGTTCCGGTGATCGCCATTTCCGCTGGTTCGGCCGGCGCGAACGTCGCCGCGAACTGCGAGGACGACACGCAGGACCTCGACACCCGGGCGCTGGCGGCTCAGGTGGAGTCGATTCTCTCCGGCGGTGACGGAGAGGGCGTCGAGGTGGCCCGGTTGCGGGATCCTCGCGAGCAGATTCCCAACGCCCGCACCATCCTGGCGACCGGGGTGGCCATGAACGTCCCGGCCCGTGGCCAGGTCGTCGCGCTGGCCACCGCCATGCAGGAATCGACGCTCCGCAACATCGACTACGGAGACCGGGACAGCGTGGGGCTGTTCCAGCAGCGCCCCTCCCAGGGGTGGGGGACGGTCGAGCAGATCATGGACCCGGTCCACAGCTCGAAGAAGTTCTACCAAGGACTGCTGGAGGTGGCCGGCTGGGAGTCCTTGACGGTGACGCAGGCCGCGCAGGCGGTCCAGCGCTCGGCCTACCCGGACGCGTACGCCCAGTGGGAACCGCTGGCACGGGCGCTCCAGCAGGCGATCGTCCCCACACTCGACGCCCGGGGCGAAGGGGGCGAGGACGACGGAGAGGCCCGGAGTCCCGCTGCCGAAGGGTGTGCGCGGGAAGGGGACGGCTCGGGTTACGGGCCGATTCCCGACGGCACGCTGCCGGCGGGGTACGAGATTCCCGAGGATGCCCCGGCCGTGGTGCGTTCGGCGCTCCGCTGGGCCGTGGGCCAGCTGGGAACGCCGTATCAGTGGGGTGGCTCGTGTACCGCGGCGCACGGCAGTGACCCGCTGGGACGGTGCGACTGCTCCTCCCTGATGCAGCAGGCGTACAAGGCCGCCGGTGTACGAATCGGGCGGACCACCTACGTCCAGGTCGAGGACGGCAGGGCCGTCGCACTCGACGCTCTCAAGCCCGGTGATCTGGTTTTCACCCGCGGCACGAAGGACCGGCCGGAGCACGTGGGCATGGTCATCGGCCATGGCTTGGTGATCAACGCCCCGCGCACGGGAACGGTGGTGCGGGTCGAGCCACTGGCCGACTGGAAGCCGCAGATCCTCGCCGCGCGCCGCGTCGTCTGACGCCGCCCCCTCCTCTTCATCCCTCTCTCCCCAGCGGGCTTCGTCGTACCCGCAATCACCTCTGGAGTGTGCTTTGACGTTCCTCGAACGCATGCAGTACCTGGCCTACAACCCCGGTGTCTCCCCTGCCGAGGGCGGCCTTCCGGGCCTGAGCGTCCTGCGCAGTGTCATCAACAGCCTCAACCTCTTCGCGATCGTGGCCGTGGTCGGTGCCCTGGCCGTGTCCGCGTTGATCTGGGCCTGGGGCCACCACTCGGGCGGGCACCAGGCCGAGGCGAACGGGAAGAAGGGCACGGTTGTCGCTGCGGCCTGTGCCCTGTTGCTGGGTGCGGCGAACGGGATCGTCGCGTTCTTCTCCGCACTCGGAACGCAGGTGCAGTAATGAAGAAGCCCTCACTCCCGACCGTTTCCCCCGCGACATCCGGCGTCCTGCGGCGAACGCTGCTGGGCGGCGCGGTCCTTCTCGCCCTGACCGCTCTGGCCGGGTTGCTGGCCTTCCTCACCCGCGATGACGCGCCGGCCGAGAAGCCGAAGCCGGAAGCCTCCTCGCCCCATGAGGGCTCGCCCCCCGCTGCGCCCTCGGCCTCCCCCTCACTGACGGATCCGGGCCCGGACCGAGTGGAGGCCGGGAGCCGTCCGGAAACCGGTGACCCGGTGGACTTCGGTAAGGCCGCGGCCCGGGCGCTGTGGTCGTACGACACCCGCTCCACCTCCCACAAGGAACACCTCGCAGAGCTGAGGACGTGGATGACCGGGGAGAGCCGGTACGCGGACTGGGCTTCGGTGAAGAGGCAGCTGCCGGACGCGGTGCTCTGGGAGCGGATGTCCGAGAACAAGCAGCGCGCCACGGCGGAGGCGGCCGAGGGCCGGTTTCCGCAGGCGTTCAAGGACGCGATGGCGAACGAGCCGGGGGCGATCACCGAGGCGTACGTGTACGTCGTGACCGTGCACGGCAGGCAGAGCCTGACCTGGACCGGCTCCGGCGCGGGTGCGGAGGCCCGCTCGGTGACGTTGGCCGTGCAGTGTCGCCCCGAGCAGCCCTGCGGGTTGGTCGGCGTGCTGCCACAGGTTCTCCCGTGATCGGCGTCCGACGGCAGGAAGGGAGGTAGCCGTGCCGGATATCTGCAACATCCCCCTGGTGGAGACGGTCTGCCAGACCGTGGACGCGATCGACTTCGTCACCGACCCCGGAGGGAGTATCACCAACGGGATCGGGGCATGGATCGCCAAGAGCACGGGAGAGCTTGCCGCGAGCGCGGCGAGCCTGGCGGCACAGGCGGTGGACAGCACCACCCGGGTCGATCTGACCGCGTCCTGGTTCAAGGACAACTACGAGTTGCTGTTGCCGATCGGCCTGGTGCTGACGGTGGGCACGTTCATCCTGCAGCTGGTCCGGGCCGCGTGGCGGCGGGACGAGCGGGCGCTGGTGCAGGCGGCGACGGGGACGATGGTCGGGGTGCTCTTCGCGTTCAGCGCGATCGCCTTCACCACGGTCGCGCTCACGGTCGTCGACGCGCTGAGCGCCGGGTTGTTCAAAGCCGCCAACAGCTCGATCGAGGACGCCATCCGGCGGGTCATCCAGGTCTCGATGTACGGGCCCATGTTCGAGATGGGCTGGTTGGTTCCGACATTCGTCGCCATGGGAGCCGCGATCGGCGCGTTCCTGTACTGGGCGGTGATGGTCGCCCGCAAGGTCGGGATCCTGATCCTGGTGAGCCTGGCGGTCTTCGCCGGCGCCGGCGGAGGCTGGGAGGTCGCCCGCCGCTGGCGGCGCGGCTGGATCGAGGCCACCGCCACCCTCATCGTGTCCAAGTTGCTGATGACCATCGTCTTCCTGCTGGGCGTGAGCGCGATGGGGCAGACCGACCCCACCGACGGCCTCGCCGCGCTGTCCGACGCGATGGCCGGCGTGGTGGTCCTGGTCCTGGTCCTGCTGTGTCCGTACGTGACGTACAAGTTCGTGCACTGGGCCGCCGACGGCGGCAGTGGCGCCGACATCCATCGCAGTGGTGTCGCCGGCATGGCGGTGGCCGCGGGTGCGGGGAAGGCCACCGGGATGCTCGCACTCCAGACGAAGACCGGTGGTCGTGCCCCGCAGGGGCCGTCGACCGTGTCCGGTCAGGGCGCGGGGGGTGTGATCGCCGGCATCGATCCCAGCGGCGGCCCGAGCGGTGGGAGCAAGCAGTCCAAGCAGCCGCAGTTCCGTTTCGGCGAGACTCCGAAGGCCACCGGTGACAAGGGGCAGTCCCTGATCAAACGTGCCCCCACCGGCGGTGACAGGGGGCAGGCACTCATCCGCCGCCCCGAGCGGAACCCCGGCCCGACAACGTCCCCGGTCGATGCCTCTTCGGCGGGCTCACCCGGGCCGCTGCCCGAGGGCTCGACCGGGTCGTCCCCGGCGTCCGCGCGGGGCACCTCGTCCACGGCCCCGAGCGGTGGGCCACCGGCCGCGGGCGGGGACGTACCGCCCCTCTCCGCGCCCGTCCGGAGCGAGCCACCGGCGTCCGGGCCCGGCGGGCCACCGCCCGAAGGCGGCAGTACCCCCGCCCGGTGGGTCCACCGCGCTCCGGATGGCGGCTCCGGCACCTGACCGGAGTCGGTGACCGGGAGCGGGGGTGAGCCGCGCCGTACGGCTCACCCCCGCTGCCCCTCCTTCTCCCTCTCTCACGTTTCGCGTTTCGAGGACGGCTTCTGCATGCATACCGACACATCCACCGGGCCGACCCCGGTGAAGTTCCCGACCCGCTCGCGCCGCGGTGTCCTCCTCGGGCTCTCCGCCCCCCAACTCGTCGTCGTCGCTCTCACCGGGCTCCTGCTGTTCATGGTGCTGGTCGGCTCCGGCGTACCGGGAGCGCTGACGCTCCTGCCCCTGTGGGCGGTCGCCGCAGCGGTGACGTTCCTGCGGTACCGGGGACGGTCACCGGCGGACTGGGCCCCGATCACCATCCGGTACGCGCTGCGACGCCTGCGCGGACAGCTGCTCTGGCTCACCCGACCCGCCACCAGGCCACGCCGGGAGGGGCTGCTGCACCTGCCCGGTACAGCCGCCTCCCTGCGCGTGGTCACCTCGCCGGACCGGCAGCTCGGCGCGGTCCATGATCCGCACCGCGACACCCTGACGGCGGTCGTGCGGATCTCCAGCCGAGCGTTCGCCCTCCTCGATGCCTCGACCCAGGACGCGAACGTCGCCGGCTGGGGCCGGACGCTGGCGGCGCTGGCCCGCACCGGGCATGTGGCACGCGTGCAGGTGTTGGAGCGCACGGTTCCCGACTCCGGTGACGCGCTCACCCGGTACTGGGAGGAGCACGGTCGTCCCGACGCCCGGCTGGCCGGACCCGTCTACGCCGACCTCCTCCGGGCAGCGGGGCCCGCCGCCGCGCCGCACGAGGCGTACGTCGCCATCGCGCTCGACATGAAGGCGGCCCGCCGTCTGATCAGCCAGGCCGGTGGCGGACTCGCCGGGGCGTTCACCGTGCTGGCGCAGCTCGTCCACACTTTCGACCAGTCCGCCCGAACCAGTGGCCTGACCCCGGCCGGTCGGCTCTCGGCCACCGAGATCGCCGCCGTGGTCCGCACGGCGTACGACCCGGCCTCCTCGGCGGCGATGGAGCGCTGGTCACCGACCGGCCGGCCACAGGCCGACCCGGCTGCCGCCGGTCCGGTCGTCCTGGTGGAGAACGCCGACCGCCTCCGTACCGACACCGCCCACCACGCGACCTTCTGGGTCGAGAACTGGCCGCGCGTCGAAGCCGGCCCCGGCTTTCTGCACCAGGTGCTGTTCACCGCCGGGGTGCGCCGCACCCTCTCCCTCACATACGGCCCGAAGAGTCTGGAAGCCGCGTTGAAGGACGTGCGACGCCGCAAGGCCACCGTGGTGGCGGACGCCTCGGAGCGGCAGCGCAAAGGGCAGGTCGATTCCGAGGAGGACAACGTCGAGTACGCCGATGCGCGGGACCGCGAGCGGCAGCTCATAGCGGGGCACGCCGATGTCGGGCTGCTCGGCCTGGTGACCGTGTCCGCCGACACCGAGGAGGAGCTGCGCAGCGCGTGCGCGGCCGTGGAGACCGCAGCGGTCGGCGCGCTGATCGATCTGCGTCCGCTGACCTGGCAACAGGCCGAGGCGTTCACCGCCGCCGCCCTGCCACTCGCTCGCACCTGATCCGGGGCACCACCCCGCCCCCCACCTCCCGAAGGGCCCTTGCCGTATGCCGTCCGCGTTGCAGTACGCCACCGAGGCAGTGGACTTCCACCGGGCTCTCACGGTCCCCCGGGGACCGGCGGCTGCCGGTCGCACCGAGCTGGACGCCCTCCACGCCCATCTTCTGGCGCTCTACCACCTTCTCGACGCCCACACCGACCGGACCGCCCGCCTCGCGCCCGCCGAGGCCGACCGCCTGCGGGCCTGCCGAATCCGGATCTGGCAGGCGGCCGACCACCTCCACGCCGCCTACCACCGCGCACCCCACCCGGTAACCGGTCGACCGCCGACCCGGGAGGCCTGCCGTGCCCGTCTCCCGGAGGGCGCGCCCGAACACACCGTCTGCGGGCGACACCTGAGCACCGCCGTCACGGTCCGCCGCGACCACACCCCGACCGATCTGCACGACCCGCTCACCGACCGCGCCCAACACTGACCACCGAGGAATTCTCCCCATGTCCTCATCCCCCCGTGCCTCCGCCAGTCCGCTGTTCACCCCGCGCCGCACCGACCGCCGCGCCGTACGGGCCACCCGCGACCGGCTCGCCGCCGCCCGCGCCCGGGCCCGGGACGCGGCCCGCCCCGCCCGGCGCCGCACCGAACGCGGCCCCGACCCCGATCTGCGGCCCACCTACCCGGCCTTCGGGCGGCCGGGGCCCGCTTCCGCCCGCGGCGGCCGGCTCGCCCTTCCCGAGCATCGGATGACCACCGCCGTCGCCGCCGGGGCGTACCCGTTCCTGGCCGAGGGCGGCCTGGGCGCCCACGGCATCTACATCGGCCAGGACGTCCACGCCGAGGCGGCCTTCACCTTCGACCCGTTCCAGCTCTACGGGCGACTGGAGGGGTTCACCAACCCCAACGCCGTCGTGGCCGGGGTCATCGGTATGGGCAAGTCCGCGCTGGCGAAGTCCCTGGCTCTCCGGGCTGTGGCCTTCGGTTACAAGATCTATGTTCCGTGCGACCCCAAGGCCGAGTGGAGTGTGGTCGCCGAAGCCCTGGGCGGGCAGACCATCGCCCTCGGCCCCGGCCTGCCGGGCCGGTTGAACCCTCTGGACGCGCCGGCGAAACCGGCCGGGATCACGGCGGGCGACTGGGCGGCCGAGGTCCGCAAACGACGTCTGATGCTCCTGGGCAGCCTCGCCCGCACCGTCCTGGGCCGCGACCTCACCCCGATGGAACACACCGCGCTCGATGTCGCGCTCGACGAGGTCGTCATCCGGGCCACGGCGTCCGGGACCACTCCGCTACTCGGCGATGTCGCCGCGCTCCTGGCCTCCTCGGACCGACTCGACGCGGCTTCCGGGGAGCCGACCGGTCGGCTCGGCCGGGCTGCCGAGGACCTCGCCCACGCTCTGCGGCGCCTGGTCCACGGCGACCTCGCGGGTCTCTTCGACGCACCCTCCACCGTCGCGTTCGATCCGCAGGCCCCGATGCTGACCATCGACCTGTCCCGACTGGGCAGTACCGGTGACGACACCGGTCTCGTGCTGGCCATGACCTGTGCCTCGGCCTGGATGGAGTCCGCCCTCGCCGACCCCGCGGGTGGGCGGCGCTGGGTCGTCTACGACGAGGCATGGCGGGTCATGCGCCACTTGGCCCTCCTGGAGCGCATGCAGAGCCAGTGGAAACTCTCCCGGGGCATGGGCATCGCCAACGTGATGGTCATTCACCGGCTCTCCGACCTGCTGTCCGCCGGTGATGCCGGCTCCCGGGGACGGGCGCTGGCCGAGGGTCTGTTGAGCGACTGCTCGACGAGGGTCATCTACCGCCAGGAAGCGGACCAGCTCGCCGCCGCCGGAGCCCTGCTCGGCCTGACCGGCGTGGAGACGCAGGCGGTGGCCGCCCTCACCAAAGGGCGCGGGCTGTGGAAGATCGCCGGCCGGTCCTTCATCACCCAGCACCTCCTCCACCCCGTCGAACGCGACCTCTTCGACACCGACGCCCGCATGCACTCCTGACCGCCCGGACCCCGACCGGCCCGACCCCCCTTCCTATCCACCGAAAGCGGACCTCTTGTTCCACCCCATCAGCCTCGCGCTCGGCCGGCACCCCGACCGCCTCACCATCGCCGACAGCCTGCTGCGGGAAGCCGGATTCACCTTCTGCGCACGGCTCGGCCACTACGTCCCGTCCGAGCACGAGAGTCCCCACCTTCAACACCGGCGGTTGACCGCGCTGGCCACACGCCTCGTCCCCCACGGACCCGAAGCCGCTCGGGGACGCGGTCCTGCACCTGACCGCCCGGATGAACGGCTCGGCCACCTACGCCGAGGCCGCCGGCACGTTGGAGGAGGTCATCGACCCGGACAACGGGCTCCTGCCGCGTCTCCATGAGTTCTTCGAGGCCGCGGCCGAGCAGGCGAACGCTTTCGAGGACATCGAGGGCTGGCAGCTCGCCGACCGGTTCACCGACGCTGCCGGGCAGCTCGCCGATCTGTGGGAGGAGCTGGCCGACAGCGCCGACGAACTGCGCGCCCTCGGACCCTCGGCACCCGGCTGGCAGCCCGGAGCCGCCGTGAGCCGTTCGACCACCGCTCATTGCAGCCCGTCGAGTCCCTGCCCGGAAGCGGCGTCCGCCCCCTCGCCTCCCACCGCACGGACCGAACCCCGCCACACCCGCTGATCCCCGGATCCCACCTCCCTTCGAGAAGGAGCCCATCACCGTGATCAACAGAACCGCGCGTGGTCCCCCGTCGCCCTGTTCTCTCCGCCTCTTCGGGACTTCGCCTTGGCCTCACCACACACCGACACCCGCTCCCCCTCGATCACCACCGGCATCGATTTCCTGCTCTACCTGCTCATCGGCGGCACCGCGCTGGTCGTCGGCGGCAGTTCACTGGCCTGGCTGTTCGGCAACACCGCGAACGTCCTGTTCGGGCACGGTCCGTGGGCGGCCTATCAGCCCACTGACGCGCTCCTGCGCCCGGAGGAGCTGTGGCCGAGTCTTCCGGGCGCGGCGTTGATCACCGCCTGCCATGTCCTTCCCACTGTCGTACTGCTCGCCGCCGGGGTCGGCGGAGTGAAGTGGTGGCTGCGGCACCGCCGCTCCGGCAGCGGGCTGGCCGGACCCCGGGATCTCGCCGCCCTGTTGCCACGCCAATCGGCCGCCCGGGCGATCGACCTGCGGACCGGCCTCAAGGGCTGCAAACCGAGGCGGGTACCGGCCGATGACCGCGGTGTCCTCCTCGGCTCCCTGAAGCCCGGTGGGGCGGAGGTCCGCTCCAGCTGGGAGGACGTCCTTCTGGCGATCATGGCGCCCCGCTCCGGGAAGACGTCCGGTCTGGCAATCCCCGCGATCCTGCGCGCGCCGGGCCCGGTGCTGCTGACCTCCAACAAGGCGGCCAAGGACGCCTTCACCACCACGCTGACCGCGCGTTCCGAGGTGGGGGAGGTGTGGACGCTCGATCCGCAGCAGATCGCCCACACACCACGGACGATGTGGTGGGACATCCTTGCCGATGCCCGCGACCTCGCCGGCGCCCGCAGGCTGGCCGGGCACTTCGTCACCGCCTCCGTCAACGAGTCGAGCGCGAACGACTTCTGGTCCACGGCCGCCGCCAACACCCTCACCGCTCTGTTCCTGGCCGCGTCCACCAGCGGACGCCCGATCACCGACGTGCTGGTCTGGCTCGCTTCCCCGGCCGATCGCACGCCGGTCGATCTGCTGCACGACGCTGGCCTGGAGTCGGTCGCCGCCCAGCTCCACGGAACGGTCGCCGGCGCGGTCGAAACGCGGGATGGCATCTTCGAAACCGCCCGCCAGTACGCCGCCTGCCTCCTGGACCCCGGGATCGCCGCCTGGGTCACCCCGCCGAAGAGCACGCGGAAGGTGCGGGAGTTCCGGCCGCAGGAGTTCGCGACCGGGCGGGACACCCTCTTCCTGCTCTCCAAGGACGGCGGCGGGTCCGCTTCGGCGATCATCGCCGCGGCGGCGGACGCCGTGATGCGTGCCGCCGTCATCCAGGCCGAACGTCGCGGCGGGCGGCTCGATCCACCCCTGTTGGCGATCCTGGACGAGGCCGCGAACGTCTGCAAGATCCAGGACCTGCCCGACCTCTACTCCCACCTCGGGTCCCGGGGCGTCATCCCCGTCACCATCCTCCAGTCCTATCGGCAGGGCGTGCGGGTGTGGGGTGAGGCCGGGATGGACGCCCTGTGGTCCGCGGCCACGATCAAACTGATCGGCTCCGGTGTCGATGACGCGGATTTCGCGGACAAGTTGTCGCGGCTGGTGGGCGACCACGACGTGCGCACCCTGTCGGTGTCCTCCAGCAGCTCGGGGAAGTCGAGTTCGGTCTCGATGCGGCAGCAGCGCGTCCTGGCCGCCGACGCGATCCGCGCGCTTCCCAAGGGCTCGGCGCTGCTGCTGGCCACCGGCGTACGCCCGGCGCTTCTCGATCTCAAGCCCTGGTACCGGCAGCCGGACGCCGCCCGGCACAGCGCGGCCTCCGCCCGCGCGACCACCGAGATCACCGAACGCGCCCTGCGCAAGTCACCGCGGCACGGCGACTTCGGGACCGTCGCGTGACCGCGCACCGCGTGCCGAGCGCCCCTCTGCCCGGCGTGCCGGTGGTACGAGCCGGTGCCGGCCGGTGGCCGACGAGCACGACCGGGGCGGGGCGTCTCGCCGACGCAGAGCTGTGTGACGAGCCGGGCCGAGCCGCAGCGGCACCGGCGCCGGTAAACCGAGCGGGGGCCGTACCCGACTCCGGAACCGGAGGGCGCCCGTGATGCCGCTGATCCGCGCCGAACAGGCCGTTCTTGGGGCAGTGCTCCTCGAGCCGAGGCAACTGGAATCCCTCGATGGCTGGTTGCGGCCCGCCCACTTCCACCACCACGACCACGCCACCCTCTACGAGGTCCTGCTCAACGCACGCGCACAACAGCGTCCCGGGGCGCTGACCGCGCCGGGAGAGCCGGTGCCGCTGGAATGGGTCACGGACGCGGTCACCCGAGCGCGCCGAACCGCCCCCGGCGTGACCACGGCCCGGGTCTTCGGGTTCGTCTCCTCCTGCCCCCATCCCCGGCATGCCCCGCTGTACGGCCGGATGGTGCTGGAGGGGGCGATCCATCGGAAGGTCACCGAGCACGCCACCCGGCTGCACCAGGCCGCCCTTTCCGACACCGCCAACGCCGACCACCGGGACACCGGGCACCACCTCGGCGTCCTCACCGGCGCGCTGAAGGATCTCGCGAAGGTCTGGGGTACCGACCCCCGGCCCACTCCCCCACCGGCCGAGCTGACCGCGCGACCGGCCACGCCACCACCGACCGGCCCGGAACAGCTCGCCGACGAGGAATGGCTGCTGGCCTGTCTGACCGCCGACCCGACCGGACTGGACGGCATCGAGAACTGGCTCGTGCCGGAAGACTTCGTCGAGGTCGACCACCAGCGGATCTACCGCTGCCTCACCGCGCTGCACCATCGCGGCGAGCCGATCGACCAGCTCACCGTGCTCTGGGAGGCCCAACGGCGCGGTTACCTCTCCGACGACGCCGGCCCCGGGCTGACCGGCGACCGCGTACTGCGGGTGTGCGCGGCCGGCGGCGTGGCCACCTCCGCCGCCTACCACGGGCGTCAGCAGGTGCGCACCGCGTTCGTGCGGAACGCCGGCCGGGCCGCCGGGTGGATACGCCACCTCGCCACCGAACACGCCCTCCCCCCGGGGCAGCTGATCGGCTACTCGCTCCACACCCTTCTCCCCGTCGAGGAAACGTTCCGGCGCTGGCGCACAGCCGGTGGTGAACCGCCCGGCCGGCCGCCCACCCCACCGCGCGTCGGCCCCGGGGCGCCGGGGCTCCCCGGCTCCGACCTGACCGCCGCGGCCCGTGCCCGCAGTCCGCGCCCCCACCCCGACGCCACCGGGTCCTCTCCCGAAACCAGCGCTCCGCCCCCGTCCCTCACGGCGCCCGAGCACCGGAGCCGAAGGACGGCCGCGCCATGAACGCAACCCGCACCGCCTCCGGACAGCATCCCCCGCTCCGCCGAACCCGGCGCGACGACGCCCTCACCTCGCCGATGACCGCGCCCGGGAATGCCGAGCGACACCCCGACCCCCTCACCGCGTTCAGGCGTTCTCCTCGGCTTCCTCGGGCCACTGCCCCCGAGGCAGACCCCGGTGGGCGGGCCCACCGAACGGCCGTGCTGCCGGGGCACGTCATGCCCACCGAACCGGTGTCCCGACAACGCCTGATCGGAAGCCTGTGTTCGGGCTACGGCGGGCTGGACCTCGGCGTCCAGGCGGCCCTGGGCGGCCGGGTCGCCTGGCACGCCGAGATCGACCCCGGATCCTCCCGGGTCCTGGCCCGCCACTGGCCAGGGGTTCCGAACCTCGGCGACCTCACCACCGTCAACTGGCACCGGGCCCCCGGGGTGTGCGTGGTGACCGCCGGTTTCCCCTGCCAGGACCTGTCCGTCGCCGGTCGCCGCGCGGGCCTGGCCCCCGGCACCCGATCCGGGCTGTGGCACCACATCGCCCGCGCCATCGAAGCCCTCAATCCCTGTCTGGTGGTGATCGAAAACGTCCGCGGCATCCTCACCGCGCCCGCCGCTTCCCCTCGCCCGCTGGAACCCTGTCCGTGGTGTCTGGGAGGCCGTCCAGATCAGTCTGTGCGGGCACTCGGCGCCGTACTCGGCACCCTGGCCGGCCTCGGGTTCGATGCACGATGGCGCCTGCTTCGCGCAGCCGATGTCGGCGCACCCCACCACCGCGCCCGAATCTTCCTCACCGCCTGGCGCCGGACTCACGGCCCGAACCGGCATCCCCGGGACGGAGATCGGCAACCGGCACCCAACCCACCGCGACACCGGTGGTCACGATCCGAACCCCCCACTGCTGCCGACGCCGAAGGCGACGGACGGCACCAAGGGCTCGCCGAACCAGCGGCACGGCAACGGCGATCTCACCCTCCCGTCGGCTGCCGCCCGGTTGGCACGACCGCGTCACTCCCCGACCGCTCGGCCGAGGAGCTCTGGGGACGCTACGCCACCGCCATCTCCCGATGGGAGACGCTCACCCGCCCGGCGCCGCCGCCCACCGACGCGGCCGGGCGGCTCAGCCCGGCCTTCGTCGAGTGGATGCAGGGCCTGCCCGAGGGCTGGGTGACCGCCACCCCCGGCCTGGGCCGACCCGCCCAGCTCACCGCGCTCGGCAACGGCGTCGTGCCCCGGCAGGCGTCCCGGGCCATCGAGCTGCTCGCCCCGCCCCTGGCGCACTGCCCACACCACCCCGCGTCGTAAACGGCCCGCCCCCCGGCCGACTCGCACCCCTTCTCTTCCCCCGGAGCTTCCCCTTGCCCGACCTCACCCCGCCCGGCGCCACCGAGGAGCCGATACGCGTGCCCGACCACGACTTGGACGACCTCGCCGCCACCGTCGCCAAGCTCGTCACCGACGGCCAACGGGTCGACGAAACCCTCACCCGCCTCGTCGACGAAGCCGAGTCCCGACCCGACCCCTCGGTCTCCGGGGCCACCGGCTCCCGGGAGGAGCCCTCCTCCATCTTCATCCTGGCCCTGGACGGCCGGGCGTACACCGAGGAACTGGCGGCCCTCGCCACGTGGGTGCACCACCTCTTCCTCCCCGTCTACGGCAGGGAGATCACCGCCGGTCGCCCCTGGTGCGCGCGCTGGGCCGAACACCCCGAAGCCGTCGCGCGGCTCCACGCACTGTGGCTGGCCTGGCAACAGCTCACCGACGCCGAAGCCGGCCTCACCGGCCCGGCCGTCTGGCACCGCGACCACCTCGACCCCACACTCCAACACCTCCGCTCCCCGGACGGCCCGTTCGGCGCGTGCACCACCAGCCCCGCCCGTCCTCACCACCGCCTCCTGCCCTTCCCGGAAGCCGCCGGAGCCTGACATGAACCCTCACGACAACCGGCACCGCCTCGACGGCTTCTCCCCCGCCACCGGCCGGGCGGAGGAGGACTTCGACGCCGCACTCCTGTCGAGCGACATGCACCAGTTGCTGGCCGTCCACCACACCACCGACGGCCGCCACACCTACCTCCTGGCCTACGACCAGGCGGCCATCTGGGACGTCCCCGGCTCCCCCGCCTTCCTCTCCCAGCACGTCACCCGGGACCTCACCGCACGCACCTTCACCTTCGACCAACGGCACCACCCCCTGCTCCCGCTCGCGCAGAACTGGCTGCACCGCCACGGCTGCCCGCTCGAAACCCTTTCCCTTTCTACGCCGGACGGACCCGTACCCGCCGACGACCGCACCCGCGGGATGGAGAACCGCCTGCGCACCGACCTCCACGGCCGCTACACGCTGGTGGACCACCACACCGTCGAACCCGTCTTCCCCGATCACGACGGCGAGACCTGGGCACTTCTCCACGACAGCGAGGCAGGCTCCGCCGTCTCCCCCTACCTCTTGGTCGTGGAGGACCTCGCCGCCGACCTGAGCACCTACCGCTTTCGGGAAGGCTCTTTCGCCGATGTCGACTCGGCCCGGCACTGGCTCGCCACACGCGAGGTCCCGCCGGCCGACACCACCGCTGACGCCCGGGCGGCAGCCGCTCGCTCCCACACGACTCTCACGAGCTCCGACCTCCCCGCACAGGCACCACCGATTCCCCACGCCCCGGATCACCGCACAGCGCCCAACCCCGTGACCCGGCCGCGCCGGAGCGGCCGATGAGCAGGTACGCCCGCTTCGCGTTCGCCGCCCATCCCGACGCGCTGAACGACCTTCGCACCGTGCCCGAGGAGATCCGCGACCTGGCGCTCCTGGAACTTCAGCACCTCGTCCACGGCAACGAGCGCGGTGCCGCCATGCATCGTGAACTCCTCGGCTGCCACAAGGTCTACGTCGACCCACAGACCAGGTGGCGTCTGGTCATCCAGTACCGGGACGCCCCCGCCTCCTCCCAGCACCGCAGGGAGATCTACCTCCTGGCCGTTGGTGAACGCCGCGACAACGCCGTCTACCGCACGGCCGCCGCACGGCTCGAACGCCGGCAGGAGACGACGAACACCCCGCCCGAGAACCGGGCCACCGCTGCCCGTGCCCGCTCACCCCACCTCCGCGCCACCCCGCCCCTCACGGCGGAGCCACCCGCCTCCGGACAGCCGGGCGTTCCCCCGATCGCCCATACCTCTACGGCCAGGCGCATGTGATGACGGCACCCGACACGAGACCTCCCGTTCGCTGCCGCCATGGTCAACCACCTCCGCCAGACGGCATCCGCATCGGCTTCCGGACCCGGCGGCTCCGGCCCGCAGCACCACCTGTGCGCGAGCCGGGCAGCCCGGGCCGCGCGCTTCCCCTTCCCCCGCCATGCCGTCCCGGTGTCGCTCTTCCGAAGGACCACCACCTGTGCCGTACGAGCCCGATGACGACCACTTCCGCGAGTACCACGTCACCCCCCGCCACCTCGCCGGTTCCGGCGGGACCGGCGACGCCGGATTCGAGCCGGTCGCCCACTGGCCCCGCCACTACCCGGACGACGGCCCCTGTCAGCTCCTCGTCACATCCCCGGACCATCGCATCCGCATCGGCTGGTTCGGCGACGACTACGACCTGTGGAAGATCACCGCGGCGGAAGACGCCGTATCCACCCCACGGTGGGTCGCCACCTTCAACCAGAACATGCCGCCCGAGATCGTCGCGGGCTTCACCCGCGCCCTGGCCAACGGTTGGTCCGAGGACAATGACGACTTCCTCCGCCCCACCTCGCCTCATTGGTCCGAGAGCGTCCGTTCCCCGGCCACCTCCGACTGGACTCTCACCACCCCGAACCGAAACACCGTCGAACTCACCGCCCCCGACGAACTGGCGGGCCTCGCACTCGACAGGTCCTTCTCCGCCCCCACCGAGGAGCCGTGGGTCCTATGGGCAGGGCCGCCCGGCTGGGGCACCCGCGCCGAAGCGACCTTCACCGCCCGCACTCCCACCCACCTGATCGCCGCCACCGCCGCCGCGCTGGCCGACCCCGCTCCCGTCGTCCGTACGCGGGGCATGATCAATCGCCGCATCGAGCACCTCGTACGCCTTGCCCCTGTCTCCCCGGAAACCGCACCCGCACCCCGTGCTCCCACACCCCTCGATGTCCGGCGGACCGCCGTCAGCGCGGCCCTCCAGCGGGCATCCCAAAGCCAGGGCAGCGTCTGCGCGAACGCCGCTCGCATCCGCACCACCACCGCGCAGACCGGCTACACGGCTCCCGAACAACCAGCCGCAGTCCTCCCGCCCTCTCCCCACCCCTCCACCGGCCGGGGCCGCTGACCGGAGATCCACAGCCATCCGGTTCGCCGGTTCGCCGACGGCAGACACGAACCCCCTGCGACGCACTTGAGACCACGGTCGACTCCAAGGGAACGTACGACCACTTCAAAACAGCAGGTCAACGAAGGGATCGCTGCTTTGTCCACAACACCAGGGCACCATGCCCCCTCCCCTACCGGTGCACCCGGGGGACGCGAATGGCTGACCGACTGCCACTGCGCGGAACCCGTTCTGCACCTCCTGACCGAGGAGGGATGGAGCATCGTCACCGACGCCGGCACCAACATCCACTGCACCAGCCCCGACGGTGCCGTCTACGTCGGCTTCCTTCCCGAAACCATGGAAGCCGCGCTGTACGACACCCTCTGGCTCGTCAGCGTGGAAGACCCACACACCGGCGGCCGGTGGACCCAGAAGTTCACCGCCGGAACACCGGCACAGGCCGTCGCCGGGTTCGTGACGGCCCTCATCGCCACCCCCACACGGGCGTGCCCGGTCTGCCGCTGACCCGCTTCTCCGCCCCTCAGGAGTTCCCTTGCCCCATACGCTGACCGTCGGCCGGCTCGTCCAGCGGCTCCGGAACCTCGATCCGGCCCTGCCGGTCTTTCTGGCCATCAACCCCGATTGGCCCTTCGCCCACACCATCGCCGGGATCGTCAAGGGTGTCGGCCCCGCCGGTCCCGTCATCTACATCGCCGAGAACGGTCAGGAAGATCACCTCCCTGCTGCTGTCCGGGACGAGCTGAACTGGAACAACGCATGAGCTACTAGCAGCACCGGCTGCCGAAATTCCCACCCTGGCCCACCACTCCATGAACCCCAGTCCGCGCGGCGCGCTCCTGAAGGAGCGCGCCGCGCCTCGCTGTGACATGCCCCGGCCCCTCCCAGGAACTATTCATCATGCCTATCAGTACGCCCCGAAAAAGATTTCCCCTACACTTCCATGACAATACCCGAAAGGGCTAATCGGAGTTTTTTGCCCGCAAATTGACCTTTGATTCCTTGCGGAGCAGATCCACCCGATCTTTTATTTCAAGGTTCCCCCTCTTGCCGATCCAATCCATCAAATCACGCCCTACTTGATTAGCCTTCTTATCCTTGCTGTCGAGGGCTTGGGCAATGATCGTGACGGAATTCTCGACAAGGCTATGTCTGACTCTCGGAGCAGGCATCGAACGTAGAATTTTGTCGAGCACTTCGACGGCAGCTCGAGGCTCGGTCAACGCAGCTTCACTAAGAGATTCCCCAATATAGGTTCGGCCGCCAACACTCGCCATCCCGGCCACGTACTTGAGTTGCTGGAGCCACCAACCTTGAGGGAAACGCTTGCAGTGGACCCACCAGTAGAAATCTTGGAGTTCTGTGGGATCAGTTCGGCCTGCCGCAACCTCTTCCGCTCGATACTCCCAGAGCTGGCGAGCCCGAATTAGGAACTCTTCCGGAACTTCATGATCTCCAAGAAGAAGCCATCCGACACGCCCAAGAATTTTGGCTCGAACATTGACAGGAGCCTCGCGGAAAAACTGATCGAAGAGAGCCGCATCAAAATCATACTCGCCCCACAAGTACATCATGATGAGGTGATCACCAATGGTCTCGATTGGAGACCTGCCGGTTCTCCAACCCACAGCGACTTCTTCATTTCTGGCCACACAGGCAATGATGTCAGAAATGTTGGACTCAAGAGATTCAATGAGTGGGATATATGTTCTGTGATTACTGAGAGCGGTAGTCACGACGATGTCGCCGAATGTGTCCGAAGAAAGTAGTTGAGTCTGGCTTTGCTCAATCCAATCGGGCGCGAAACTCAAAATACGACCGAATCCATCGCCGAAAGTAGCCGCAATCACCGAGCTATCGTCGCGACTTGGAGTCAACCGACCGGACAGAATTTCAATCACTTGACTCGCGATCACCCTGGGAAGATTTTCAGATTTAATCTGGTGGTGCTCGTAGAAGGCCAAACGGATGAGTGTCCGAAGCGCTTGTGGCCTAACCCTGTTCAGTGACTCCTGCAATGGATCGAATGGGGAATCCGCTGGCCCGTCAACTTCTTGATCGCTGAGGTCCTGCGGCGGATCCGGGTCTTCCACATATGTAGCAGCAATAGCGAGTGCTGTCTCCAGTTGATCGGCCGGTATGGCGGAAATTCCTTGCCGAGCACCTGCTTGGATGAGGTCGAGAGCCACGCAAATTGGGGCTCTCCACTGATGTTCGTCGATATTATCGCCGTAATGTAGCTGCTTGAGGTTCTGCATAGCAGGCAGCAGGGCTGTCCAAGCGACCCCTTGTTCCTGATTAACCCCCTCTCGCAAACCTTCCAGGTAGCGGCATACATAATCTCTTGGCATCACGAGCATCTCGCTGGCGACAAGAGAGTAGTCAACTGCCCGCTGCGCGACTACCGATCGCAAAACTTGACCGAATCCTTCCTTGTCAGGACCACTGCCAGCTTCCTCGGGCTCCCAAGTGCGCAGCAAATTAACTACTTCAAACGCGGCCTTAGGAAGAAGCTCTTCCAACGTGAAAGGACTCGTGTGTTCACTGTAAAAATGGTTGATAGATCGCTCATCATTATTCGCATCAGGTTCGCCGTAACGTTCGGCCAATTCTTTCCGCTCACGCGCGATTTTACCGCGGAGTGCAGATTCGCCAATGGCTGTTAGCTGGGCTAGCCGCCAGCGTTCGACGTGGCTCGCGACCACCGACTCAACGGTCTCATCTTCCTCTAGATTTTGAGTGATTCGTTCAACCTCGTACGGACCGACATCGGGAACCCTCTTAAACGCTTCGGCCCACCGGTTGAATTCCTCATCAGTGAGGCCCGGAAGCACCTTTCGAGCCAGTTGGATATATTCCTTCCGGAAGCCGAGTTGTTCTATGAGTTCAACCTGCTCCAACCTATCCAACGCCATGGACGCCATGGACGCATCTTCCGTTATGCACTCAGCCAGAACATGCAAAGCGATCCTCTTCAGAATCGGCAAGTTGGGTGCCTCAATGGAAGTGACAATCCGCTGGGAATTCCCAACGAAAGAGGGTCGCTTGAGCGCGATATCACAGATGACATCGATCAGCGCATTTCGAATGTCTTCACCGCTGCGGTGGGTGTCACTTGCGCCGATTGATGGACGCCAGATGTAGCTGATATCGTACCCTGTTTCAACATTGTCAGGATTGGCGATCGCCTCGGCTTCGGCCAATCGGTGGACCATCCAGGACAACAATTTCTGATCTTGGGCCAAGGCTTTTGCAACACGCTCTGTAGCTTCGCTGTACCAGGGCTGTTCAATACCTGCCTGAACATCGTTGCCAAAGCGCTGAGTGCTACCGGAGCGAGGCTTCAATAGGGCTCTGGCGATTTTCCAGGAGTGTTTCGCCTTTCCGTCCAGTGCCAGCGCCTCAAGCAGCGACACCATATTCAAACCCATATCCGGGCCCACAGGAGTGTCGACGAATGAAATGATTAGTTTCACGAGCTTCGCAGCGTGTTCGGTCGGCATGGACAGTGCGGCTTTCAACGTTAGATCTCGAACTTCGTATGCCGCATTTGCGTCAATCTTCGAACACAAAATATCAGCAACTTGCCGGGGAAGTTCTGGCGCGATTGCAACAAGGTATTCCCCTTCTGGCCACGGCATCCAGATCACTCTTCCGCTCGAATCGACGAGGTACTTCGGAACGTTGTCGAATCCACCTCGCTTAACGAACTCATGGAACCACAGCGGGTTTTTTAGACCGCCGAAGAACACTCGCCGGTATTGCACTTCCCCGAGTCGCGAAACCACATCTTGAACGTCTTCTTCAGCAGGGGCTACCCAAACTGTCGACCCATCTTTTTTGATCTGTCGCTGGTTAGTTCGACTGAGGATATCCTTGAGTTGATCGACGACGGAAAAGAAGCTGCCAAGGCGGGCCTCAAGCGCGTTCTCGATAACTCCAACCGCGACCAATATGTCCTTGGTCTTATTTTCTACCCAATGCGTGGTGTCGCCCTGGGGGTGGCGGACTTCTTCGAACTTTTTTGCTGCTCGGGCGACCTCTTGGACTGCCGGATCATTTGCCCCTTCGCCATGACCAAGAACAAGAATACTGCGGAGCTTTGTACTCCTTACGCTGCCTGCCCGGTGAGCTTCGACGAGACGATCTGCAGCTTCGATAACTACATCGGGAAGGGTTACCCTCGCCTCATCTCGCTTCACCGCCGTGATGTCATTGACATACTCCTCCCAGGCATCCGCAAATCGTTGCACATTATCGCTCGTGCTCCCCCCGGACAGGAGACCGGCGTTACCGGCCACACGGGGGAAACGGTTGATGAGCTCACGCATCATGTGAGCTGCCACGACTAGATCAACCTCAACCGGAGAGGCTGAGGCCAATGTGTCGATAGCACGCTTGTACAGGTCAGCGCACACGTTGTCCAGCACGCGCAAGTTCTCGTAAAGGCTGTATCGCCGCTCAGTCCACACAAGCAGAATTAAACCGTACGTGCTCCACGGGTCCGGCCTGACCGGAAGATCTGACGTGGGCTGGACAGCGGAGTAGAGGCAGTCCAGCTGATCTACACGTCTTCCAACGGAGCCAAATCTTGCTGGAGCCGCAGCAAAAACTCGCTGCTACGGACGGCTGCTGGCAGAAGGATTCGGGCATGGCCAAGGCCCTGGCCCGACATCAGTGTTCCTTCGTGTGCTCGTTCACGCAGTTCCAGCAGGGAAGGTCCAGGCGGCCTCAGCAGGTTGCGGTGGTGGTCAACGCTGTGGGCGGCTCGACCTGGGAGGTGGTGGGTCATACACGGGAGTTCGTTTCATCAGTCGCGGTCGTACCGCAGGTGTGCGACCAGACGTAGACAACGAGGTACGACGGTGTGGTGATGACTCGGTGGCCGGGAGAGCGGCGGCTCGGCGGATGCGCCAGACCAGCACGTCGCTGATGCTCTCGGCCGTGTCCAGCTCCCGCTGCTCGACGGCCTCCCGGAGAAGATTCGGGATGTCGTGACCGGCTTCTTCGGCCCGGGACAGTGTGGCGGCCAGCGCGTACCAGCCGGACTCGCGCAGGACACGGGCGGCCTGCTCCGGGAGGGCCGAGGACAGCGTGGCGGCATGTCGGTGGCGTACGGCGTCGGGGAGGTTGCGACCTTGGGCGCGCATCGCGGCCATGGGTGCCACGGCGCTGGACCTGTACGCCCGGCGAAGGCTTTGGGCGGCCTGGCGGGCGGCAGCGGCCTGTTGGGCGTGGCCCCGGGCGGAGTGCCAGCGGGCGGCGGCGACGGCAGCGAGGACGAGGGTGGACAGCAACATCGCCGTGACGCCAGCGTCTTCGCCTTTCCCGAGGGCTCCGCCGGCATGGAGGATGTCACGAGCGGCACTGCGCAGTGCGCGGTTGGCGGAGTGTTCGGCGCGGACGTGGGAGCGGGTGGCGCGTTCGAAGGCCCGGGCGGCGGCCCATACCTCGGTGCGCGCGCTCCCGGGAGTGGCCCGGCCAAGGGCGTCGAGGACCTCGCCGAGGCCGACGAGTTGAGCCGCGGCCTCGGCGTCGTTGTCCGAACGGAGCACGGCGGCGGCTTGTTCGACAGGAGGGATGGCGCTGCGCCGAGCCCCGCCGGGCTGCGGGCCTCGCCGGATCGGGGCGGGTGAATCGTCCGTGGTGTGGGCGAGGCCGCTGCCGAGGCGTCGACGGATCCCGGGAAGGGAGAGGTCGGGGGCGAGCGTGGAGCCGGGGAACCAGATCGGTTGCCCGTCGCGGTTGCGGTCACCGGGAAGAGCGACCTTGTAGCCCAGGGCGTCGCCGGAGGGGGCGAGGCGCTTGTGGACGCGGAGTCCCGCTCGGGTAAGGCGCTGGAAGAACTCGTCCTCGTCCGCCGCTCCCGCCAGGGCTTGACGAACGGCTTCACGAAGAGCTTCGCGGGGTGGCTCGGGACGGCCTTCGCGTTCGGCCTTGCTGCGTTCGGCGCTGGTGGGACGACTGGCTGCCGTACCGTCCCCCGCGTTGAGGCGGCGCAGGCCCCACTCCTGCTCGATCTTCCGACATTCGGCTTGGGCACGGCCGTAGTCGTTGTGGCGGCGAGGGCTGCGACCGTCATGGCGGACGAGAGTGGCGGCGATGTGGATGTGGTCGTCGGCGTGGCGGACGGCGACCCAGCGACACCCCTGGTCGTCGCCCTCCGGGGCGATGCCTGCGGCGGCCACGACGCGGTGGGCGACCCGGGCCCATTCGTCATCGGTGAGGTGGCGGTCGCCGGGGGCGGTGCGGACCGAGCAGTGCCAAACATGCCGTTGGGGGCGACGGCCGGAGGGGCGGGCGAGGACCGGTAGGTCGAGGCGGTCGGTGAGCTGCTTGAGGGTGGCCCCCGGGTCGCGTCCGGGGTCGGGGGCGAGTTCCGGTCGCCAGGCGGCGACCAGGTGCGGGTCGGTGTGTTCCTCCCGGCGGCCGGGGCCGTAGAGGTAGGCGAGAAGTCCGTACGTCCGACCGCCGAGAGAGATGTCCGGGACCACGGTTGATCAGCGCTTCGCGATCCGGAGCGCGGCGGATTCGACCCGGTCGGTCGCGCGGACGACCCGGGCGACCGCGTCGTCGAGGAAGGCCGGACGGCCGCCGCTGTTCAGGGCCCTGGCCACCTGGTTCAAGTTGTTGCCGACCCGGGCCAGGTGAGCGGTGGCGGTCATGAGTTCTTCGACGAGGCCGCGCTGATCGACCAGCCAGCTGCCGGGGCCGTGTTGGGCGCGGGCGACCGCGACCGCGGCGTCCGCGAGGAACCCGGCGGTGGTGAGCCCGACAGAGGAAGCGGCGTGCTGAACGGCGCGGAGTTCGTCCGGGGTGAGGCGGACGCTACGGACCTGGTCCCGCTGCGCGTGTCGGCGCAGTCGTGGACGCGGTGCGCGGCGCGGGCGGGGAGCCGCTTCTCCTTCCGGCTGCGGTCCGCCCCCGGTCGCTGCCCGGTCGCCCGGCGCCCCCCGGTGCCGGGCCGTCTCCCCCGCCTCCCCCGGGGCGGGGGCAAGCCCGTCCGAAACTCCTCCGCACCCCGGGGGCGCGGAGGAGTTTCGGACGGTATAGCTTGCTCGGCCTCGTGCCGCTGGTCGGCTGTCCTCCCCGTCCCGGGGTGTGCCGGGGGCGGGGGTGCCCGTCATCGGTGCCCCTCGCCGCGCGGGCGTCGGACATCCCGGAGGATCTCGGCGACGTAGTCGAGGGCGAAGACGGGATGGTGCAGCGTCCAGGGCACGCTGTCCGGGGTGCGCTGGACGGACCAGGTGCCGTCAGCCCCGGATTCGACGTGGTGCAGGTGGCCGTGGCGGACCATGACGGTCAGCCAGACGTCGGCTTCCTCCCTGGCCGCGGGAGTGGTGCGCATGGTGAGGGCTCCTGTTCGGTGGGCGCGGGATGATCGGGTGTGACTGCCGGGGCGGGGTGGCCGGGAGGGTCGTTGCCTCCCGGTCACCCCGTTGGCCGGGGCGGTCAGCCGCTCCGGCTGTCCGAGATGGTCTTGGCCTCTGTCCGGAGTTGGGCCATCAGGTCGGTGAGTCGGTCGTTGGACAGCGGGATGCCCTGGCCCCGGACAGCGTCGGCGACGACCTGACGGGTGACCTTTCCCGCGTCGGTGACCGCGCGGCGGGCGACCGGAAGGAGGGTGTCCGTGCCCGAGCCCTCCGGTCGAGTGGGAAGTCGGTCGCTCACGGGCCGCTGGTGCGGACGCCCCGCGCTCCGGGCCGCGGTGACCGGTCTGGCCGCCCGGTCGGTGTTCCGGCGGCTTCCGTGCCGCTTCTCCAGCGCGGCTTGGTCGACCGGAGGTTCAACGCGGTTGCCCGAATGGGTGGGGCTCGAGGAGCGGTCGGTCAATGGGCGGGGGGTCACCGACCCGGAGTCGCGCCGGTCCGGCCGGACGGTGACCGTCCGGCCGTCGTCCAACCCGGGTTTGTCCGGCCGGGCACCGTCGAGGCGGTCAACCCGGACAGCGGGATTGTCCGGCTGTCCGGCGGTGGTGTCCGAGGTGGCCGCCCGGCGGGCGATGAGGATGTAGAGGTGGACAGCGCCGGCCAGGGCGAGCGGAGCCAGGGTGGAGAGGACGCCGACGGTGACGTCGCCCAGGTGCAACCCGCCGGCGGCAAGCTGCTGCTGGTTCAACCGAACGGCGTGGAGGGCGTTGGCCCAGATGCTCGCGGAGGTCGCGGTGCCGAAGAGGAGCCATACGTAGCAGCGGGCGGGGAGCGGGGCTGTGCGCAGGACGAGGAGGGCACGCACGCCATAGGCGATGAAGCCGTCGATCACCAGGGGGAAGAGGAAGGTGAGGATTCCTCGGACGTGGATGGCGGTCGCCATCTGCTGGAGGGCGTCGTAGGAGAGGGCGCAGCCGGCGCCACCGAGGGCGACGATGGCGGCGCGGTCCCACCCGTTGATTCGCGCCGGGCTCACCGGCGGTGTGCGGCTCATGCGGCCGTCCCGAGGTCGTCGCGGTCCGGGCCGTCGGCGGCCTTGGTGATCGCTTCGTTCGCCGTGCGCTTGCCGAGGGCTTCCCGGACCTCGCGGTAGCGCTTCTGGGCGTGCTCCTCGGTGATCTTGAGGATGCGGGCGAGGCTGTCGGCCGGGGTGCCCGCCAGGTAGGCGGTCCGGGCGACGGCCCTCCGTTCGCGTTTGGTGAGGTGGATGTCCCGGCCCTCCAGGGCCGCGTTGACCCGGGAGTAGTCCAGCCGTTTGGCTATCCGGCTGTGCAGGGGGGCGCGTTCCTGTTCAGTCATGCCGCCTCGGATGCCGGTCCGGTCGCCGTTCTCCAGGGCGGCGTCCAGGCAGTGTCGGCGGACAGGACACCGGGCGCAGAGAGCCTTCGCCGCCCGGATGCGGTCCGTCTCCTCCGGCTCGGCGAAGAAGATCTCCGGGTCGAGGAGGTGTCGCGGCACCGCACTGCATGCGGCGTGGTTCTGCCAGGTCTGGTCGCCCAGCGTCCGCGGGATGTGGTGTCCGGCGTTCGTCGTGTTCGTCAAGGGATGTCTCCGTTCGGCCCCGGGGCACTCGGGCAGGCGGAGGCCCCGGGGGTGGTGCAGAGAGGGCCGTGGACGGTGGCCCGTGGCGAAGAGGGGGGTTCAGGCCGCGGTGTGACGGCGCTCGGAGGCGAGGGCACGTCTGCGGTCGGGGCCGTCGAGGATGACCCGCTCGGTCATCTCCGCCAGGCGGGAGGCGATCCGGTCCCCGAGTTGGTCGCGCAGGTCGGCCGGGCCGAGGTTGGAGGTGATCAGGGTGGGGAGCATCTCGTTGTAGCGGCGGTTGATCAGCCGCATCGTGATCTCCTCGGTCCATTCGCTGCTCCGGGCGGCACCCAGGTCGTCGAGGATCAGGAGCGGGCAGCGCGCCGCGTCCATCAGTTCCCGCTCGGTGTCGTGGCCGGGGCGGGGCCGCAACTCGGCGTACAGGTCGGCGGCGGTCGTCGCCTTCCACCGCAGCCGGACCCCGGCGATCAGCAGCGAGCGGACGGCCCCGTATGCCTCGTGCGTCTTCCCGGTACCGGTGGTGCCCAGGATCAGGAGCGATCGGCCCTTCGCGATCCCCGGCATCCCGCCGGGGCCGGGTCGTCCGCCGGCGGCGATGTCGCGCACCCAGGCCGTGACCGTCGGGTGGCCGGCCACGGCGCCCCGGTATCGAGCCGGGATGCGTGCCTCGGCGGCGACGAGGGCCGGCCTGGGCTCGGCGGCCTCGGTCGGCGGAATCGTGGGGTCGATGCCCCGGGCCGCCAGGATCCGGGCGACCCTGTGGGCGAGTTTGCCGACGGGCTGGGCATGGCTCTCGCTCATCACAGCTCCTCGGCGTAGGCGGCGACAGGGTTGGCGGGGTTGGTCCAGGGCCGGTGACCGGGCACTGTAGGCCGTGCGTCCGGCCGCCCCAAACGTCCGGGCCTGGCGTTCATGGCCTCGTGGACCAGGCTCGGAAGCGTGCTCGGGTGCAGGCCTTTGGCCCGGTGCAGCGCCAGTCCGGCACGGACGTGGGAGGCGGTGATCCCCTCCGCGAGGAGCTTGGCCGTCTCCCGGCCGAGCCGGTCCAGAACGCTGCGCGGCGGGCGGTGCTCGCACGATGCGGTGTACTCGGCGATGAGTTGTCCGGCGGAGGTGTCCGCCGGGGGGCCGTCGTCCCCCGAAGGGAGAGATCCCTGTTCCCTGTTCCCAGATCCACGATCCGGACCGGGAGTCGTCATCGAGGGCTCGCGGTGCCCTCCGGGACGGCTCACTGAGTGATGGGGGAGACCGTTCCCACCTGCGCTTTCCCGCATGGCCGAAGCTCCCGGCGGAACACACGCGGCATCGAGGAGTCCTCCCTGCGCGCTCATGGAGGGTTCACCGGAGGCGAGGACAGCACCGCTCCCGGCGGGTGACACCTGGAGGAGTTCGTGCAGTGGGCAGGGAGGGTGACGTACCCCGCTGGGCCGGTTGATCTTCTGGTGCCGCCGCCAGGTGACGATGTGCAGGTACCGCTTGCCGTCGTCGTCCGCGTAGCGACAGATGAGCCCCGCGGCGGCCAGCTGCGTCAGGTCATCCTCGACCTCCAGGGCGCCGTGCTCGGGCCGCAGCGACCACAGCAGTCCGGCGAGAACCGCGGGCTGGTCCCGGAAGCGGCCCTGGTCGTCGGCCTGGGTGAGGAGTCCGAAGAAAGTTCGTTCGGCGTGCACGCTCACCTGGGCGAGCGATTCCGAGGCGAAGGCCTCGGGTTTGATGGTCCGGATCCTGGCCATGCTCACTCGCCTCCGTCGTGGTCGATGGCGTCCACGGCGCGGCGAAGGGTCCCGGTGGTGAGATCGAGGTCGTGCGCCTCGGTCCAGTCGAGCTCCGCGAAACCGCGCATGATCCAGCGGGCGGCGCAGATGCGCTGGGTCCGGGTCATGTCCAGGGAGCGACCATGCCGGTCGTACGCGCGGGCGAACGGGGTGGGCCAGGCGAGCCCCGGGGCTCGCTGGGTGACGCGGATCGCGACGGCTGCGGGCAGCATGTCGACGAGCGCACGGATGAGCTGCTGCCGACGTTCGGTTCCGGCTCGCCCGTGCTCCGGGTCGTCCGCCGATTCCTTCGGGCGTTGGGACATGCGAGAATCCCCTCTTTGTAGGTGGGGCGGTGCGGCTGTTCTCGTCGAAAAGGCCGGCCGGACCGCTCCGGTTGTGGATCCGTGCCCCATCGAGGCGCGGCCCGGTGTCTGGGGTGCCAGCCCCAGACACCGGATCCTCCGCCCCATACCGACGCTCTCCACCCGGTGGCGTTCGCATCAGTTGATGGTGACGGCACGACCATAGGCTGAAGAAGATGACCTCTGTCAACTGGTGAAGACATGCCGTCCGCGCGCAGGCATGTATCGTTTCCATCAGTTGATGGACACCCTCGGGGTGACGACGCCGGACGAACGGAGGGAGCACCCGCCATGAGCGAAGGACAGCAAGCACCGAGGCGCTCCCTCGCGGAGAAGATCGATCACCTCTTCGCCGCGATCCACCCGGCCGGCCGTGGTTCGTACTCCTACAAGGAGGTCGAGGCGGGCATCCGGGAACGGGGCGGCCCTCCGATGTCGGCGAGCTACATCTGGCAGCTCCGCACCGGCAAGCGGGACAACCCGACAATGAAGCACCTGGAAGCCCTGGCGGGCTTCTTCGGGGTCTCCCCCTCCTACTTCTTCGACGAGGAGGCGTCCCGCCGCATCGACGCCGAGCTGTCGATGTTGGCAACCATGCGTGACAGTCGCGTACGCTCCGTCGCGATGCGGGCGAGTGACCTCTCCCCGGAGACCCTCAAACTCATCGAGGGCTTCATCGAGAGAGCACGCGACCTGGAGGGCCTCAACGACGGGAAGCCGTCACCCGAAAATCGCCCATAGTCGCGTCGCCCAGGCCGAGTTCACGAATCGGGAACGCGGAAGCACGCACCTCCCGTGGCATTCAGCCGAGCGGAGAACCCGGGGCAGCTGACTCATTCCGTAACGCATGGGTGACTCCCCCCCCATCGCCCTCTGTGGTCAAGGTCATGCCGAGTATTCGAATTCGCACACGAGATGCATCTAGGATGTTGGATCTGTACATCACCGAGCCGGTGATCCTTATCCACTCGCATGCAGCACCACTCGGGAGCACCGTTGCGTATCGGTCGACGCCTACGGTCGCGGTCTTCGGATCGCGGAATTCAAGATCTTCGAGACCCTCTGACGGGCATCGAGATCCCCTCACCGTTTGACGTCAGAAGTCTCTGCGACGCGGTGGCGGAGCACCGCCGACGTCCGCTCTTCCTGGAAGCGGTGGAGGGTGTCGCCGGTTCGGAGAATGAACTGTGCGGCCTGTGGATCGAGTTCGAACACGCCGACTTCATTTTCTATGAGGCGTCAACTTCCCCGCTTCACCGGGACCATATCGTCCTGCACGAGCTTGGCCACATCCTCCTCGGGCACAGGACCGCGAGTGGGGACACCGACCTTGGGGTGAACCTCACAGGCCTGTTCACCGGCATCGACCCGGGAACCGTGCTGAACGTCCTGGGCAGGTCAAGCTTCAGTTCCCAGCAGGAACGGGAGGCCGAGCAGCTCGCCACCCGCATAGCAGGACAGGCGATGCTCAAGCCACCACCGATGAGACGGGCTCCCGAACTCGACCGTCTCGACTCCGCCCTTCGCTATGAGTGACCCCCATGCATAACATCGAAATTACCGTCACCTTCCTTCTGTGGATCACCACTTCATGGCGAGCGACCAAGGACTGGAAAGACCGGCGGAATCGCGCCCTGTGGTGGACGTTCCTCGGTCTCTCCATGATGATGACCCTGCGCCTCGCTCCGGGAAAGTACCTTGACCAAATAACTGGCATAACCGACCTCTCCTACTTGTTGAAACATCTCTTCGGGGGAGTACTCGCATCGGCTGCACTGTTGGACTTCCTTCAGGGCGTCTCCGGAAAGACCGATCGCACTACCGCGATGAGAAAACTGCGTGTCGCCCTCCCCCTGGGCACCGCGGTGAGCATGTCGGCATTGTTCTTTGCCAAGCTCCAACCCTACGAAACCGTGGCGATCTATCAGGATGTCACGGCGCACCTCGCTCTTCTGTCCTACACCGTGATCTTTCTCGGCTTTTTGAGCGTCTCCCTGCTCTCCGGCGTACAGGTCTGCTGGCACTGGGGTCGTGAGTCGGGGAACGGCATGCTCGGCTGGGGACTACGGATCATCGGCGTAGGCCTCGCCGCCGGTGTTCTCTACTCCGCTGTCCGCATCGCGGCGCTGTTCTCCCGGTTCCGCGGGGACGGGATTCTCCCCGGGGACCAGGACGACCTGGTGGCGACGCTGCTGCTCCTGACCGCGCTCTTCCTCATCGTCGTCGGAAGCACCTTGCCGGTGCTCGACAGGCTGAGGTCATGGCGAAAGGAGCGTCAGGACCTGTTCCGTCTGCGTCCGTTGTGGAAGGACCTCACACAGTCCGTACCCTCTATTCGTCTCGATCCTCCGCGAAGCGCTCTCGCCGAGCACCTCGACCCACGACACGTCAAGAACCGGCTGTACCGACGAACGGTGGAGATCCGGGATGCCGCGCTCGCGCTCAATGATCACGCGGCCCCCGAGGTCCGGACGCGTGCGCGGGAGCACGTCGCGACGGCCGGGCTCATCGGTACCCAGGCCGAGACCGCGGCGGAAGCCTGCCGGCTAGCCTCGGCCCGGCGTTCTCGCCTACGCGGCGAAAGCTCCTCCCCGCAGCCCCACCAACCGTCCGGCGGTGGACGCGATCTGCACAGCGAGATAAGGGCTCTCACCCAACTCTCCGAAGCCTTTTACTCCGATCTGACCCGCGCCTTCGTCGACGCGACGGAGCCTTCCGCCCCTTCCCCCCTGCTGGAGACTCAGCGATGAGTACGTTCACACCCCCCGCCCCGCCGTCCTATGCGGAGGCCCCTCCGCGCGTGCGCGCGGCGAAGCTCGTCACGGACGTGCTCGCACCTGCCAATCTGGTGATCGCCCTGCTTCTCATCGTGGGATGGCACAGCACCCACAGCGTTACCGGCTTCGGCTGGGGTCTGCTCGCCGCGTTCTTCTGCGGTGTCCTCCCGCTCGCCATAATTCAGCTGGGCGTGCGACGCGGACAGCTGACGGACAAACACATCCGTATCCGTAGGCAACGCATCGTGCCCCTCGCCGCCAGCCTTCTCTCCGTCGCCGTGGGCATCGCGCTGCTTTACGCGCTCCGGGCACCCGGCGATGTCACCGCCCTCGTCATCGCCATGCTCGTCGGTCTCGCGTCGACCCTGCTGGTCACGGTCTGGTGGCAGATTTCGGTGCACAACGCGGTCGCGGGCGGCACTGTCATGATTCTCATGCTGGTCTTCGGCTTGCAGGCTCTCCCCTCCGCGGTGATCATCCTGCTGATCGGGTGGTCCCGGCGGGTACTGAAGGCACACACCCTCGCCCAGCTCGTCTGCGGAACGGCCCTCGGCGCCATCGCCGCTGCCGTGTTCACCTTCCTGCGTTGACCGGCGGCCCGCGCTGCCGGGTCCGCTCCGATATGCGGCCTTGCGGAAGCCCTGGATTCCCCGTGGTGGGCGACACGTCTTACCGTTCCTCTGCAGGTCATAAAGCACGGTCGGGGTGGGCGAGCAGTGAGGACAGGGCGTGAGCACGGACTGCCGGGTCGGTGGCCAGGGCCGCATCGGCGAGGAGGTGGAGGCGCCAGTACAGGTCCAGGCGCTGCCGGTCGGCTGGGGTAGCCCTGTGGGCGGGCAGGGCCTGCGGGGACGGCAGGCGTAGGCGTACGGCGAGACGGGCTCGGTCGGAGATCGGGTCGCCGAAGGCGGCGAGTTCCCAGTCCAGCAGGAACCGCAGACCGCCCGTGGTGCGGACGAGGTGCCCGGGCTGAAGGTCGTGGTGGAGCAGCCGTGGCTCGATGTCGAGGTTCACCCGGTCGAGGTCTCGGCGAAGGGCTGCAGCGACGGTAGCGAGATCGGGTGCTGTGGTCGTGTACAGATTCAGGCGGTCGTGGAGGTAGACGCACCAGGTGGGGTGACGGGCCGCTCCGGCAAGACGCCCGAAGTGGGTTCCGCCGATGGCGTGGACTGCGGCAAGCGGGCCGGCGAGGTCATCCAGGAACTGGTCAGCGGGGACGGGTTGTGCCTGGACGGCGCTCTGCGCGGTCCAGGCCGGCTGCCCCTTCACGTCGGCGTCGAGCAGGCGGGGACCGGGGGCGCGGTGGTGGGTGAGGAGCGCGAGGGCGGCGGCCTCGTTGGCGGCGCGGGCCGGGTCGCTGTAGTGCTTGAGGACATACGGCTCGCGTCCGCCGATGTACCAGACGCGGTTGACCTAGCCGGTGGTGATTTCGGTGGCGCCGTGGGGGACTCGACCGTCGATCCCGGCCACGGTGTCAGGCGAGATCGCCAAGGTAGCGGGTGGGGGACTCGCCGTGGGCGAGGTCGGCGATCAGGGGGCGCAGACCGTGGGGCAGCAGGTTGAGGCCGGGCACCTTCTCCAGCTCCACCCATTCCAGGCCGGTCTGCACGTCGTCTTCGGCGTGACCGCCGAGCTTGTCCGGATCGCCCTCGGGTCGGCACAGGAAGATCGCTTCGACCCGGTGGTCCTCCGGGGCGCCGCCGTGGTTGGCGCCGATGTACTCGCGCAGCCACAGCAGCCGCTCGGGTGTCACGTCCAGACCGGTCTCCTCGCGGACCTCTCGGCGGACCGTGACGCCGAGGGTCTCGCCGGGGTGCTGGCCGCCGCCGGGCAGAAAGTAGCAGTCCTGGCCCTCCCAATGGGCGCGCTGGAGCAGGACACGGCCATCGTTCAGGACGACGGCCTTGGCCGCGTTGCGGACGGTCGCGATAACGGGTTCAGCCACAGGAAGCTCCCACGTGTGATCGAGCGTTTGGTGTTCAGCGTTCAGTCTTACCGAAGCCGAGGCGGCGTCCGGTGGCCTTGGCCCAGATCAGCCGCCAGGGCCCGGCCAGTCGGACGAAGGGCTGGAGAGGGCTGGCCGCCACCAGTGCAATCGGCCGCGCCGCCGCGGCAGAGCGCGGTGGCGGCCCGATGGTGGTGGGTGGGGTGAGGCGACGGTGCAGCACCGGTGCCAGGGTGAGCAGCCGGGCGGTGGTGACGGGACCGTGCAGCAGAACAGCGACGACGGCGATCCCGGCCCACAGGGGACCGGCCCACCATGCGCCGGCCATGACGACGGCCAGCAGCGGGGCGCCGAGGAGCCAGGCGGATTGGTCAGCCCACTCCCGCAGCATCAGGGCGTACCTGGCCGGGCGGGAGAGGCCGCCGGGCAGGTGGGCGACGGCTCGAGCATGGCGGTCGGGGCGGGCGGAGGCGGTGAACGCGAGCGCGTGAAGGTTGGTGACTCCGGTGGTGTCGGTGTAGGGCTCGTCCAGAACCAGGGCGGCGGACGGGGCGAGGTCGGCGCCGAGGAGGGAGAGGCGGTGTCCGGTGCCGAGGTCTTCCATCGGTTCGGGGAAGCCGCTGAGCCGGCGCAGGGCGGGGAGGTGGACCGCCATGCCGCAACCGACGGCGTAGACCATCGGCCGCAGCCACATCCGGGCCGGCTCCGGGACCCGGGAGCGGGTGAGCCACTGGTGGAGGCGTACGCGGGCGAGCTCGATGCCGAGGGAACGGCGCAGCTGGTAGACCCACTCCCCGGTCAGCAGCAGGCCGACAGGGCCGCGCGGGAAGGGACGGCGGGCCAGCAGCGGGAGCCGCTGTTGCTGGATCAGTGCCGGCATCCGGCCGGTAGACGAATGGTGTTCGGCTGCGGCGTCGGCGAAGGCGGTCAGGGTGGCCCGGTCGGGGACTGCGTCGGCGTCGTAGACCAGGACGAAGGTGTCGCGGGCGTGGGCGTCCTCGCGCCAGCCGAGCGGCCCGAGTGCGTCGGGCAGGCGGTCGAGGGCGAAGTTGAGCTGCCCGGGCTTTCGGCCGCCGACATCGGGCTGGTGCAGATGCACCAGCGGCAGCCCTTCCAGGCGGCCGGCGGTCAGGGTGGTCACGATGTCGGCGGTGCTCGGCTCGACGTCGAACAGCTTGGTCAGCACCACCAGACGTTCGCCGCGCGGGGCGGCATTCACGGTCTCGGCAACGGGCCGGCAGCGCGAGGCGGGGAACAGGCCCCGCAGCTCGGCTGCGGTCAGCGTGGGCAGCGCGGCGAGCTCCGGCAGACACCCGCAGTGCCGGGCGTGGGCCGTGTGCTCGCGTTCGGTGGTGATGGCCACGGCAGCCGCGCGGCCGGCGGGGTAGTCGAGTCCGGTGAACGCCGCGATCGACTCGGCGGCGACAGTCTGTTCGCGGAGCATGGGCAGCAGCACCACCAGCCACGGCGCCTGTCCGTCCCTGTCGGCTGGGCGGTGCGCGGGGGCGGCCAGCAGCCACCGCGCACTGGCCTCGACCGCGACGACGGCCCATAGCGCGCGGGCCAGCAGCCCGGTCACGAGAACCGGCACCACGATGTCCAACCACACCTCGATGGCACTCACGCTTCCCCCAGCAGTCGGTAGACGGCGCGCACGTCGTCAGCGACCCGCGGCCAGGCGAAGGCCTCGGCCCGCGCGCGGGCGGCAGCACGTCGTACGGTGTGGTCGGCGGTGCCCGACTCGGCGAGGAGCTTGTCGGCGGCATCGGCGGTAGCCGCAGCGTCGCCGGGAGGGACGAGGACCGCGGCCGGGCACTCGCCGACGTAGTGCCGGATGCCGCCGATGTCCGTGACGACGGCCGGAGTTCCGCAGGCGAAGGCTTCCAGCAGGGCGTTGTTGGCGCTCGCCCCGGTCAGAGGCAACAGCAGGAACGCCGCCCGCCGGTAGAGGGCGATCAGCTCCTGTTCGCTGATCCCCTCCAGGATGCGGGCAGCCGGGTGCCATGGACGCGAGGCGGTCTGCCGGGTGACGACGGTCAGCTCGATGCCCTGGCCGTGGCGGCGGTACAGGAGATCATGCACGGCGTCGAGAGTGTGGAAGTCGCGCAGCCACCAGCCGACGGTCAGCACCAGCGGCCGGCCGAGCCGCGACGGTGCGTCGGCGGGGGAGAAGGCGGCGGTGTCGATGCCGTGCGGCACCAGGTGTACCCGCTCCGGCGGGAGCAGGTCGCAGAAGAACGCCTGCTGATGGGGATCGAGGACGATGACCTGCTCGGCCCGCGGCGCCAGATGCCGCCACGCCTTGATCGGCAACAGTTGGGCGAGCTGGTCGGGCGGCTGGTGGTAGGTGACGACCGTCGGGCCAGTGCGATGGCCGGAGAACCAGAACTGCTCGTCCCCATACAGGACGTGCGCCGACCGGCGGGAGGCGAGGACACGCAGGTCGGTGGCGAAGTGCTCGGCCGGGTAGAACGGCAGCGGGCAGCGGGGGCCGAGTACGCGGTGGGCGGCGGTGAAAGCCCATCGCGCACTCGGGTGGCGGGGCGGGGTGATGCGGCGCACTTCGGGCAGGTGGTCCAGGAGGCGGTCGTAGCCGCCGTGGGTGGTGTGCCAGGGCACTCGGACGACGGAGGCGATCACGCACGTCCCCTTCCCGGGGCGGGCAGCAGGCCAAGTCGGCGCAGTTGCGGGGCGATGGCGGCGGGACGGTCCAGGCGCACCACCGTCAGATCGGGCGTGTGGTCGGGGTGGAGGCGGGCGGTCCAGCGTCGGCGGTGACGGTGGTGGTGCATCGGTCCCCAGCGCAGGATGGAGTCCGCAGCCAGCAGGTGGCGGTAGGACTCCCGGTTTCCGGCGAACAGTTCCTCGCCAGTGGCGGCCCGGCGCAGCGAGCGGTTGACCAGACGGGGCAGGCACACGCGCAGCGGCAGATCGAGCCACACGACCAGCTCGGCGCGGTCCAGGAGCATCTCGGCGACCTCGCCGCCGTAGTTGCCGTCCGCGATCCATGCCGGTCCGGCGAGGCGGTCGCGGACGCCCTTGTGTAAGACGGGGGTGTTCAGGGGTGTCCAGTTCGGTCCCCAGAACAGCTCGTCGAGGTCGATGCGGGGCAGGCCGGTGTGGGCGGAGATCGCTGCGGCCAGCGTCGACTTGCCGGAGGCGACTGGTCCGACCAGGGCTATGCGGCGGGGAGTCACGTAAGCCTCCCCGTCACCGTGGCGGCCATCTTCTCCAGGAGACCGGGGCTGTGCACACCGGCCGTGACCTTGAGGACGGGCACGGTGGCGGCGAGGCTGTCGATGAGGACGGCCGCTTGGCCGGCCAGGTCGTCCACGGGCCGGGTCCGGACGGCGAACCATGGCTCGAGCCAGTCCTCGTCGTAGGGGGTGCAGCACACGGCGGCAAGGAGGGTGCGGGCCCGCGCGGCATCGAGGGTGCGGCTACTCAAGGGCTGGTCATCGTCACGGAGGCGGGGTACGACAACGAGCCGTAGGGGTGCTGTCTCCCGCACGCGACTGGAGAAGGCCCGGGCGAACTCGCGTGGAGTCAAAGCTGCTTTGCGGCCGCTGCCGAAGGCTGCGGGCACGGTGTGCGGGATCGGCAGGCCCGCGCGCGGGGCCAGTGCGGACAGGGTGCCCCCGCCGATCCGGACGGAGATCGGCACCCCGGCCACCATCCCCGCGTCGGCGGTCACCAGGGCGCGGTCGGAGGCGATCAGGTCGGCCCCGTGGTGGGCGGCCAGTGCGGTCAGCACGGTGGTCTTGCCCGCCCGGGAGGGAGCGGCGATGAGCATGCCGCGGTCGTCGAGGGCGGCAGCCGCAGCGTGGAAGGAGGTCCAGCCACGGCTTTCGGAGCACCGCAGGACGATCTCGCGGACGACGCGCATCAGGTACCGCTCGCCGCGCTCGGCCCCGGGTTTCAGCAGCACCGTCTGCCGGCCCGACGCGTCCCGGGCGTAGAGGTGGTCGAGGGGTAAGTGTGTGTCGGGGGCAGGCCACCACCATGTGACGTCATCGATCCGGCAGCGGCGGTACGGCTCGCCGCGGAAGGGCACCACGGTCAGCGAATCGGCGCCCGCGACGCAGGCCATGCGGTCCTCGAAGAGGGCTGCGTCCCGGCGAACCCGGACTGTCGTCTCCTCCCCGCACGGTGGGACGCGCTGATGTCCGGGCACGAAGGCCCGAAGGTGCCGCGCTTGGACGGCGTCGAAGGCGGCGTCGGTGACGAGGTGGAAGCGGTGTCCGGCAAACAGCGCCGTGGTCGTCTTCGTGCCGTTCATGACCGGCACTCCGTCCGGGCTGCGGACACGGAGGGAACCAAGGGTGCGGCGGCGAGGAGTTCCTCGCGTGTTCCGTTCACCAGGCGACGGGCGATATCGATGCCCATCTTGACCGCGTGGTCCATGTTCCCGATCTCGTAGCGCCAGGTCCCGAACCGACCCCGGGGGTAGATGCCGCGCTCTTCCATCCAGGGCATCACCGACGCCAGGGCCTCGTCGCGCCCCAGGGTGGGTACCGGATAGGCGTACGGAATCACCTCGACATGGGCGGTGGCGAGCGGCGCCTGCGCCGGCACCAGATCCTGGTGGCGAAGTGCCCGGTCGCACGAGTGGACCAGAGCGTCCCGGTCAAGGCCTTGGCCGGCGGTGATGGAGGTCTCGGTCATCCAGGCGCTGTAGGCGTCCACCGCGGCGCCGGGGACGTTGGCGGGCGCGTACTTGCTGAAGTTCGTGGCCCGGTAGAAGGGCACATCGGGTTGCGGGAAGTACAGCCAGGACCGGGCGTCGGTGGTCGGTGTCCGGTAGCCCAGGCCGACCATGGCCACGGTGGTGTGCCGCAGGCTCCCGGCAGCGGTCCGGAGCGGGGCCGGGCAGGTGGAGGTCATGGCGACAAGCTGGTCCAGCGGTCCGGTGGCCACCAGGCGGTCGTAGCCGATCTCCTCGCCACCCTCGAGGGTGACGGCGCGGGCCGCCGGATCGACGGCAACCGCCCGGGCCCGGGTCCGCAGGCGACCGGTGTCGATGCGAGCGGCGAGCCGGCGCCAAATCTCGCCGGTGCCGCCGCACGCGGGGAAGGCGAAGGTGGCGTTCGGGCCCCACCGGTGCGCGGGTGCCGCGGTGCCGACGAACGCGGCGAGGATCTCTTCGACATCGACAGGTGCCACCCGCTCGGCCACCCATGCCGAGCCCATGTCTTCCAGCGGCGTCGCCCAGACCTTGGTGTTGTACGGGGCGAAGAAGCGGTCCACCAGGGCCTGGCCGTACACTGTGACCAGCCAGGTCGCGAAGTCCGCCGGAGCTGCGTGGTCCCGGCGGGCGGCGAGGAGGTCGCGTAGGCAGGCCGTGGCGTCCTCCGGTGGGAGGTGATGGAGGTGCTGCTGGAAGGGGTAGGGCGTCCATCCCTCGCGGTAGCGGATGTAGGAGGAGCGGTCGTGGTGCAGCAGTTCCTTGTCGGTGAAGAGCTCGGTCAGCAGCCGGTCGAATTCGCCGAAGTGAGAGAAGACCACGTGGCCGCCCAGATCCCAGGTGAAGCCGGCCTCGTCGACCACGGAGGAGGCGAGCCCACCCGGCGCGGAGGCAGCTTCCAGCAGCAGGAAGTCATGGTGACCGAGGCGGGTCAGTTCGTCGGCGCAGGCCAGACCGCATGGGCCGGCTCCGAGTATGACGATCCGGCCGCTGTCCGGTGTGTGCATGGGGCAGGGCATGGTGCACTCCTTCGATCGGCAGGCAACATGGACACGCCCAGCCCACGGGCTTGGGCGGCGTTGTGACGGCGCGATTCAGCTCAGGCGTGCGGCAGGCAGCAGGGCCGCTGCCCGCCGTGGGGCGAACGTTCAGGTAGGCGGGGAACCGGGCGAGGGCGACGGTGCGCAACCCTTCGCCCACGCGGTCGAGCGCATCCGCGTCGCGGCCCTGTCGGTGAAGGACACACTCACACGGATCACCAAGTTGGGAGAACGGCACCGCAAGTGAGCGAACAGAAGGCGGAGCTGTACGAGTACGACCTCTCCGTCGCCCGCTGGCGCAAGGCGAAGGAAAGCGGTCCTGAGCACAACCGCGTCGAGATCAACGACCTCCCCCGGGGGTGGCATAGCCGTCCGCGACTCGAAGAACCCCCACCTGCAGCCGCTGCGGTACACGGCCACCGAGTGGAGCATGTTCCGGAGGGCCATGATGAGTGGAGAACTCTGATCGGTGAAGAAGGCGGTGGTGTTCCCCCGAGCGAACCGGGGGAAGACCACCGCCCGCAGCATCTCACCCCCCACTGACACCCCATCAGCGGTGGTGGTGTCCTTCGATTTGCGGGCGGTCGGTGATCTTGGTGACAGCTATCGCTGTCATGTGTCAACGAGAGGCGTCAGTCGCAAGGCCCCGTCGAGGGACCTATGCCGGCGGGGGCCAGGAGACGGTGACGCGGGTATGCCGCTTGTTGACCACCAGGCCCGGGGGCAGCTCGGTGTCCGGGGTTCCGGCCGGGTGGACCTCGAAGCGGGCCATGTGCTCCGGACTCCGGTGGTCCCGGTCCCAGGTCCGGATCTCCTCGACGAGCCGGTCGGCGAGGCTCTTGCCCTCGGGACCGTGACCCACGGCACCGAACTCCCACAGCCTGCGCTCCGGCGTGACCGGCCGGATGGTGCGGTAGGCGAAGCTGCGGCCCTCGATCAAGGCGACCTGGAGGAGGCCGGAGGGCTGATGGATGATGCCGCGCTCGCGCGCCGCCTTCTTCGCGTTGAGGACTGCGAAGCCCGGAAGCGCGCAGGCCAACCACAAGTCGAGCGGATCGACCGACTCCATCGCCCTCAGGTGCACCCCCGACCATGCCCGGGTGGCGGGTTGGGCCAAAGCCGCGCACAGTGCCTCGATGTCGACTTCGTGACCGTCGTCGAGGACCAAGGCGACCTCTTCGCCCGGCACGTCATGGAGAAGGGCACGCCGAAGCCGCTTCTCGCCCGCGCCCTGCATCGGGACGAATCCGCACAGCTCGTAGCCGGTGCTGACCAGGCACGGACCCTCGCGTTCGAGGGCAACCGAACGGGTCAGGCCACGTACGCGCAGCGGAAGGACGATTCTTCCGTCGTCCGCGAGTTGCCCCGTCCAGGTCGGCGGGATGTCCCAGGCGCCCACGGTGACGATGATCCGGTCGAACGGCGCGTACTCGGCCAGACCGAACTCCGCGTCGGACTCCACGACGGTGACGCGGTCGTACCCGGCCCGGGTGAGGAGATGACGGGCCCGGTGGGCGACCTCGGGGTCGATGTCACTGGTGACGACCTGCCCCTCGTCTCCGACGAGGTGCTGGATGTAGGCGGCGTTGAGCCCTCCGGAACCGATCTCCCACACCTTCATCCCGGGACGGATGTCGGCCTGTTCGAGCATGAACGCCTGGATTCTGGCGGCGGATACGGAGCTGATCGGCATCCCCTGCCCATCCCGCTTGGTGATGACCGCGTCCTCCGGCTCGTAGGCGCGCGCCAGCGACACCTCGGGGAGGAAGAGATGGCGAGGGACGGCCCGGATGGCTGCCTCGACCTGCGGTGTGCGGATGGCGTCGAGATCGTGGAGGGCGGCGATCAGCTTCTCGCGGAGAGCTTCGATGCCGGACGGTTCGTTGGAGGGGGCCTCGTTCATCGTGCGGAGTGGAGCCATTCGATTACCCGTTCTCCGGTGCTTTCTCGGGGTGGGGGTGGCGCGTGGGAGGAGTGCGCGATGGCGGTGGAGGCGATGTTCACCGTCGTGTGCCGGGCGCGGCCGGGCTGCCGACCTGCCGGGGCGAAAACGCGGGCGCGCGCTTCAGGTGCGGGGTGGAGACCTCATCGCGTGGGTGGAGGTGGGTCCGGAGGACTTCCAGGGCGGTGCGCAGGATGAGCGGTTCGCTCAGGCAGGGTTCGTCGGACAGGGCGGGCACCTTCAGCTAACGCAGACCACCGGGGCCCCGGTGGGTGTGGTGCCGCGGTGGGACGGTGACGAAGCTCCCGGCGCCGCAGTAGCGGACGAGGTCGGGCCACGGCTCGGCGTCGTCCCGGGCGGGGGGAACGAAGAAATACACCTGGTCGTGGTGGGCGAGCACGGCGCCCACCCGGCGTCCGAGTCCGAAGGCCTCCAGGCGACTGATCACCGCCCGGGCGTGGTGCTCCGCCACGCGGACGGCGTCGAACGTGTTGCCGCAGGCCAGGGCCGTGGGTCCGGCGGCGGGCCAGGGAATGGGGTGTCTCATCGGGGCCTCACGGTGGGATCGAGGATGACGGGCAGCTCCTGGTGGCTGTTGGCTATGAAGGACTGCTGGGGCCGAAGCTCCGTTCGGGGCACGGCCAGGCGCATACGGGGGAAACGTGCGAACAGGGAGCGCAGCGCGATATCGGCCTCCATGCGTGCCAGCGGTGCGCCGAGGCAGTAGTGGACGCCGTGCCCGAAGGCGAGGTGCTCCTTGTCGGCACGTGTCGGATCGAAGTCGTCGGCTGTGGCGCCGTGGAGAGCCGGGTCACGACCGGCCGCGCCGAAGGCGAGAAGGATCGCCTCCCCCCGGCGGATAAGCATCCCGTCGCCGAGGTCGATGTCCTCCACGGCGTAACGCAGCGGCATGTGCATGATGGGGCTCTGCCAGCGCAGGGTCTCCTCGATGACGTCTTCCCGGGTGATCGTTCCGGCGGCGAGCGCGGCGCGGTGGTCGGGGTGGGTGAGGAGGGCGAGGGTCGCCTCGGTGATGAGGTTGACGGCCGTCTCGGACCCGGCACCGATCATCAGGATGAGAGTGGAGATCAACTGCTCTTCGTCGAGCTGGTCGCTGCCGTCGCGGGCGGCGATGAGGTCGCTGGTCATGTCCGGGCCCGGGCGGGCCCTCTTGGTGGTGACGAGCGCGCTCATGCAGGTGAGGAGGTCGGTGAAGTCGGCCGCGGCCTGTTCGGGTGTCGCGGCGGTGTCGAGGGCCGCGTCGATGACACGACGGGTCTCGGGGCGCATGTCCTCCGGAACGCCGAACAGGTCGCAGATCACCTCGGTGGGGATGGGGTGGGCGAAGTGGGCCCGCAGGTCGACGGGCAGGCCCGACTCGGCGGCGGTGACCAGGTGGTCCATGAGGGTGGCGACGATCGCTTCGACCTTGGGGCGCATCTCGCGGGTGCGATGTGGGGTGAACGCGACGGAGATGAGCTTGCGCAGCCGGCGGTGTTCGGCACCGTAGGAGGTGAAGGCGCTGGTCACGCGCACCCAGACGTTCAGAGGCCAGTCCCGGGGGACATCGGCGAGCGCGGGCCAGTGACGGCGCGGATCGCGCGAGACGCGCCGGTCGACGGTGAGCTGTTTGATGAGATCGTGGTGGGTCACCGACCACGCCTGAACGCCACCGGGAAGCTCCACCGGCGTCGCCGGCCCCCGGGTGCGGAGGTGCGCGGCTTCCGCCTGTCGGTCGGCACCGGTGGGGTCGAGGACGGGGACGCGGGGTTCGGTTTCCATGTCGGGCCTCCATCTGCGGTGGGTGGGTGTGCGGGGGCGGCCGGGGCCGGCGTGAAGTGCACGGGGAGGGCGGCCAGCGCGCGGTGGAAGGGGCCGGGCCGCCAGCTCAGCGCGGACCCGGGAACGGAGAGCTGCATGTCGGGCAGCCGGTCCAGCAGGAGCTCGATCGCGGTCTCGGCGATGACCCCGGATATGCCCCGGGCGGGGCAGGCATGCCGGCCGGCGCCGAAGGCGAGGTGGGAGTGGTTCGCGACCCGTTGCTCGGGGTGTGCGGGCCGGGTCGGGTCGGTGTTGGCCGCCGCGTGGCTGATCAGTACCGGCACCCCGGTGGGGATGAGGAACCGGCCCCGGGGGTCGCGCAGGGGGTAGGGCTGGGTGGCGTACAGGAAGGAGAAGTTCGCCAGGGGGGAATGCCGCCACAGCACTTCGTTGAGGGCGTCGGCCACGGTGAGGGTGCCACCGGTGAGATCGACGGCGAAACGGTCGTCGGCCAGGAGCATCATGGTCGCCGTCGAGATCCAGGAGGATTGCGGCACACTGCCCGCCCCGATGAGCACGACGAGTTGGTGCACCGTTTCCGTGTCCGAGAGCCCGCTCGGGTGCTCCAGCAGCCAGGAGGTGATGTCCGCGCCGGGGGCGGAGCGTTTGGCGGCGACGAGTTCGGCCAGGCAGGCGGCGAGGTTCTGTCCGCCTTCCTGGGCGACGGCGGGCTCCGCGTCGATCATCTGTCGGCAGGCGGTGGCCATGCGGGCGCCGAGTGGGCTCGGGCAGCCGAGGAGTCGGGCGAGGACCATGGCGGGCAGTGGATCGGCGTACCGGGCGACGAGGTCGGTGCTCCCCTCGGACGCGAACCCGTCGATTAGTTCGGTCGCCGTGTGCTGGACGTGGGCCCGTAGCCGGTGGGGGTTGATCCGGCTCAGTGCCAGATCGACCGAGGCGCGCAGCCGCAGATGCGCTTCTCCGTCGGCGAACCACAGGGACGGGCGCCAGCCCATCATGGGGACCACCTCGTTGTCCGCGCGGATCCGGCCTTGTGCCAGCGCGGTCCAGCGGCGGGCGTCCTTGCTGAAGTACGGGCTGCGAAGCACTTCGAGTGCCGCGTCGTAGCCGGTGACCAGGACGGCTTCCACGCCGGGTGCGAGCTCCACGAAGTGGGCGGGGCCCGCGGTGCGCAGCCAGGCGTAGGTGGCATCGGGGTCGGCGGCGAATCCGGGTCCGTGGAGGGGCGGGAGCCCGGTCGGTGGGGTCGAGGGGCCGGGGTGTGCGGGGCATCCTGGCGGCGGCCCGGGCGGGTGGGGGTGAGGCGGGGTGGTCACGGTGCCTCCGTAAGACGGTCGTACAGGTGCTGGACGAGACGGATCAGGGCGTCCCTGGCGGAGGCGCGGTCGCGTGCGTCGCAGGTGAGCAGTGGCGTGCCGGGGGCGAGGTCGAAGGCTTCGCGCAGTTCGGCGGCGGGGTGATCCGGCGTGTCGGGGAAGACGTTGAGGGCGACCACGTGGGGTAGTCCGTACCGCTCGACGAGGTTGAGGGCTTCGAAGGACCTGCTCAGGTCACGGGTGTCGGCGAGCACCAGGGCGCCGTAGGCACCACGGGCCAGGTCCTGCCACAGGTGGGCGAACCGCTCCTGGCCGGGTGTGCCGAACAGATACAGGGCCAGTGAGTCGTCGACGGTGAGCCGGCCGAAGTCCAGCGCCACGGTCGTGGTGGTCTTGTCCCGGATCCCGGAGAGGTCGTCGACGGCCGCTCCGGCCCGGGTCATGCGCTCTTCGGTGCGCAGCGGTTCGATCTCGCTGACGGCGCCGATCAGCGTTGTCTTGCCCACCCCGAACGGGCCGACGACCATCAACTTCGCGGCGATCTGCACGCTGTCGCGCACGTGGATGCCGTCATAGAGCCTTGAGGCCATGCAGCAACCTCTCCAGGATGTCGACGTCGGTGGGTTCGGCGGCGCGGTTCGTCGCGGCTGGGGGTTCGGCCACCCGGGTGACGAGGTGGCCGGTGTCGAGGAGATCGGCGAGCAGAACCCGGGTCAGGGTCAGGGGCAGCCCGGTGTGGCCGGCCACCTCGATCACGGCCAGATAGCCGTCACGGCAGGCCTCGATCATGGCCAGTTGCTCGGGTTGCAGGCCGTACAACGGTCGGTCGCCGGTCGCGGTGACCATCGTGACCACGTCGAGCACGTGGGTGTTCCGGGTGGGCCTCGCCCGCCCGCCGGTCAGGACGAACGGCCGCACCAGGTCTTGCCGTCGCCGCGGCCTCATGCCGGGTTGCCGGTGTCCTGGCGAGGTTCCGCGTTCATCCGGCCACCGAGCTGGCCCACCACCTCGTGCATGCGGTAGCCGATCTGGGCGATGTCCGCCGAGCCCGAGGCCGCGACCGCCAGATACGCCCCGTCGCCGGCGGGGATGGTGATGACGAAGCCGTCCTTGAACTGCACCAGGCTCTGCTGCCAGGCGTCCTTCGTCACCCGGCAGAACGCCGCCGTCTGGCTGCTGGTCGACTGCACCCCCGACAGCGCGGCGGCGATCCGGTCGGCCTTGTCCCGGTCCAGTCCGTCGGAGTGGGCGGTCACCAGGCCGTCGGCCGACACCAGGATCGCGTCGTAGACCTCGGGCTGCTCCAGAACCTGTTTGAGCATCCAGGCGTCTCGGTTGTGCGTCATGATTCCGTGCTCCCTTCTTCGTGGGGTGGACCGGCCGCGGCGGCGCTCCGGCTGCCGCGCACGAACGCGTCGAGTGAGGCCGCCGCCTGATCGGGTGCCGGCAGGGTCTGCTGTCCGGCTTCGTCCCGGTGGCCCGGCGGGGCGTCCGGCCGGGTGCGGCGCCTGCGGGGGAGCCCACCGGCCGTGGTGTCCCGGACCGGCCGGGCGCCGGCTCCGGTGTCCGTCGGTACGGGCGCGGCCGGCGTGCCGGGAGACCCGGGCGGGGGCGAGGTGAGCGGGGCTTCCGTGAGCAGGGCGCTGGGCACGTTGACGACGGCCCGAACGCCGCCGAAGGCGGAGCCGGAGTCCACGCTCACCCCGAAGCCGTAGCGGCGGGCCAGCGCGCCGCAGGCCACCAACCCGAACTGGGGCGGACTTCCCAGGTGGGCGATGGAGAAGTCCGATTGGTTCAGCAGTCGCGCGACTCTCTCCCGGTCGGCCGCGTTCAGGCCGACACCGGCGTCCTCGATCACGATGGCGAGCCCGTTGTACGTGAGCTGGAGGTGGACCTGCACCATCGTGGCGGGGCTCGAATAGCGGGTGGCGTTCTCCAACAGCTCGGCGAGCGCGACGACCAGGCCCTCCACCGCGCGCCCGTCCACGGCCCGGTTGTCCTCCACCCGCGCGATGTGGATCCGCTTGTAGTCCAGGATCCGGCCCACCGCGCCCCGCACCACGTCGTACACCGGGGTGGCGTTGTGTTGCCGACCCGGCCAGGCCTGGCAGACGACGGCGATACCGACCGCCCGGCGCAGGATCTGGGCGGTGGTGTGGTCGATGTCCATCAGATCCTGGAGAAAGTCGGGATCGTCGTGCCGACGGGTCATCTCCGTCAGCTTCACCTGCTGGGTGTTCGCCAGCCCTTGCAACTTGCGCGCCACCGCCAGCAGCAGGCCCTGCGTGTTCTCCTCCGCCCGGCGGGCCGTGTCGTCGAACAGACGCAGCACCCCGTCCAGCGCATCACCGAACCCCGTGTCGGCCACCTTCGGGTGGAGCGGGCCGGGATCGGTCCCGCCACCGCCATCGCTCGTCGCAGCGATGCGTGCGGGAGCACGGTGGTGCAGCAGGTGACGCAGCTCCTCGTCCCGGACGCGGAGGGTCTCCCGCTGCCGACGAACCTCCCGCTCCAGGGGTCGGCGACGCTCCCGGGAGAGCCTCCAACCCCATCCCCCCGCCACCGCCGCGCAGAAGAACAACAGCGCGAGCGTCCACGGCACGATGTTCTGCCCGAAGGTCGACATCACCGCTCCACCAACGCGAAATCGGGACGGTGGAGGGCGGGTACCGAACGGTGCGGGTGCTCGCGGCGGGACCTTCGCACACCACTCGGAGGACCCGGGTGAGCGCTGTGGCGAGTGAAGCCGATCAACGTCGCCTCTCTTGTACTCCTCGCGCGGCCCTGCCAAGCCCGGGCCGACTGGTGGGTTGAGTGAGCGACAAGAGTGATGGCGATTGGGTGCACGCGCACATCCGCACGGTGATATCACTGGAGTGATCCGGGACTTCACCCTGAGCGGTCCCGGCGGCGGGGAACCTACGCGGGAGGCAGACCATGCCGGGGGGCGAGCGACGATGTCCGGGATGCGGCTGCCGACTCAGCCGCTACAACCCCGACACCTCCTGCGCCTCCTGCGCGCGCACGGCCCCCGCGGCGCCCTCTCCCGCCCCGGTCGTCCCGGACGGGGTGTGGCAGGACCCCCGGGTGCTCGACGCCCTGCGCGCCGGTGACTTCGGCAGGCTCAGCCGCCGAATTCGGCACCTCGCCACGCTCCGGCAGCAGGATCTCGCCGATCTCACCGGACTCAGCCAGAGCTTCCTGTCCCTGCTGGAGTCCGGCACGCGACGCCTGACCAACATCGACAAGATCGCGGCGTTCCTCGACGGCGTCTCCGCCCCTGCCGACCTGATCGCCGTCCATCTCCCCGGCCGGAGGCCTCCCACGCGGTTGGTCGACTCGACGGACGACAGCGGGGCGACGGACCCGTCCCTCCCGTGGACCGCTCACCGTATGGTGAGGGCACTGACCGACGCCGTGGAGGGCCCCACCATGGAACGCCGGAGCTTCCTCACAGCGACGGGTCTCGCGCTGACCGCCTACATCCATCACTGGAGCACCGCCGAGACCGAGCCCCTGGAACGGGCCGTCGCCGGCGCCCGGATCCCCGATTCCCTGCTGGGCCACCTCCAGGCCACCACGGACCACCTGCGTCTCATGGACGCGAGCGACGGCAGTGGCGCGCTGGCGGATCTGGGCAAAGCCCATCTGAACGTCCTGCTGAGGCTTCTCCGGCAGGGTTCGTACCGCGAGACCACCGGTCGTCGCCTCGCGGCCATCACCGCCGACACGGCAGCCCAGACCGGATGGTTCACCTTCGACTCCGGCCACCCGGTCGCGGCCCAGCGTTACCTGCTCGGAGCGCTACGCGCCGCCCACGCCGGCGCCGACGTGCGGCTCGGGGCAGGCGCCCTGTCCTACCTGGCCATCCACGGCTATTCCACCGGCCGTCCGCGTGACGCCGTCATCGCGGCCCGGGCGGCACGCGAGAAGATCAGGCACCTCGACACCCCCGCCCTTCACGCCATGTTGTTGACCCGTCAGGCCCGGGGCCACGCGAAACTCGGCGAACGGCAGGCCGCCCTCAAGGCCCTCGGGCAGGCCGCCGAGCACTGCTCCAGGGGTCGCTCCGAGCACGATCCCCATTGGCTGTACTGGATGCAGGACGGCGAGATCCACAGCCAGGCCGGAAGCTGTCACCTCGATCTCGGGGAGCCCGCTCCGGCGCTCGACAGCCTCGTCCGTGCCCGTGAGGCCCACAATCCCGCCGAGGCCCGCACCCGCGCCCTGATCATGTCCCGTGCCGCGATCGCCCACATCAGGAACGGGGACCTCGAGGCCGGCTGCGCCACCGCCCACGAGGCGCTCACTCTCGCCGAACGCCTCCGGTCGGCACGCCTGCGCGATCACCTCGAGGACATCGCGGAGGAACTGGCCCCGTACCGGGACACACCACCCGCCCGGGACCTGACCGAACGCGTCATCGCCACCCTGCCCCTCACGGAAGGCCGTACGTGACCACCGCCCCCGCCCCGACGCTCGTCCTGTGGGACATCGACCGCACGTTGCTCTACGTCGGCGACTTCGACCGGCAGGTGTACCGGGAAGCCTTCGCCGATGTCGTGGGGCGCCCGGCGACCGTCTTTCCGGCCCGTGGCACCGGTATGACCATGCCGCTCGCCATCCAGGGCTTCCTGCGCGACAACGGGGTGGCCGAAGAGGACATCGCCGACTTCACCCGCCGCATGGTCGAGCAGCTCCCGAACCGGTTGAGCGGGCACCGAGCGGCGATCAGGGAGCGCGGCATCCTTATGCCGGGCGCCGTCGAGGCTCTTCGGGCCGTCCACGAGCACCCCGACCTGATACCGACCGTGGTGACGGGGAACCTCAGGTCGAGCGCCCTCATCAAGCTCACCACGCTCGGGCTCGACCGGTTCCTGGACGCCGACCTCGGCGGCTACTCCTCCGACGACCCCCACCGCCCCGCCCTGGTGGCCATCGCCCAACGGAACGCCCACCGTCGGCACGGCACGGTCTTCACCCGCGCCAACACCGTGATCATCGGGGACTCACTCGAAGACGTACGCACCGGCCTCGAGGGTGGTGCCAGGGTCATCGGCGTCGCCTCGGGCACCACAACCCCGGAACAGCTCACCCGGGCCGGGGCCGACATCGTCCTGCCGGACCTCAAGGACGTTCCCGGCCTGATGGCCGCCATCGTCACGGGCGGCGTGTAACGCCTCCCGCCCCCGACAGCCCCGGGGAGCAGCCGGTCAGGGGGCACACACGTCACGCCGCTCTGCCGGTCGCCAGGACCGATCGCATGACCAGCAGCCGGTGCCGAAGATCCGAGGCGCCCGTGCGGCCGTGGGCGGAGTCATGAGGGGTCATCCAGATGCGGTGACACCTTCCGCGCGCCGCGTCCGGGCCCGTCATCACCACGCAGGAGGTCGATCCCGGGCGACACAGGGTCTGCGGCACGTGCCAGCGGTGCGCGGTGCCGAGCTCCACCGGGATGTGCAACAGCAGGTGCGTCGCGCAGTACAGCACCGGGCCCACGGGAAGACCGAGCCTGCGCATGTCCTCGAGCGTGCACATGCCGAGCCGGGAACCCGTCTGGACGATATCGGCGCGCCCGCCGGTCAGCGGCGGCGGGTATTCGACAAGCTGCACGTGCCAGGGCATCCCGGCACGGGTGGCAGTGGGCATCGATCACTCCATGACGGTCTTCCGGAGGGGCCGTCCGCGACGGGTGCGGACAGCGCCCACTGTGCCGATCCGGGAGCCGGAGCACACATTCGTCGGGCGATATCGCCGGTGTGATGATGGGCCGACCCGTCTGCCTTCCGTGGTGATGGCGTCCTGGGAAGCCCCGGCTCCTCACGGAGTCGTATGACAGCGGAAATACGGCCCCGCGCCGCCCCCGGCCTACGCTCGTGTGCCGGAAAGCCCGGGGGTGACCATGCCGTACCACGTGCGCTCGTGCACAGGTTGTGGATGTCGACTGAGCCGGTACAACGACGAAGAGCGGTGCGCCTCCTGCTCGCGCGGCGTACAGGACGTTCCGGCGCCGCTCCCGACCATCCCGGACCTCGTGTGGAGTGACCCGGCTGTTCGACAGGCCATCGCCACCTGCGACTTCGGCGAGGCCAGCGTCCTCATCCGCCGGAAGGCCGGACTGCGCCAGAGCGACCTGGCCCGGCTCACCGGCCTCAGCCAGAGCTTCCTGTCGATGCTCGAATCCGGCGCGCGCCGGTTGACCAGCATCGACAAGGTCACACGGTTCCTCCGCGGGGCGGGAGCCCCGGACACGCTCTTCCCTCTGCCGAGCTCTTCGGCACCGCAGCGCCCGGAGGCGGCGGTGCCGGCGGTGACAGCGCCGGCACCGCCGTCGGAACCGCAGGGGACGGAGGTGCCCACCGCCGATCTCCACGGCCTGGCCGTGCGGGCGGCCTCCCGGTCCCTGTCCTTCACCGCGTCGATGAGCGCCGGCTGCGTCGGCGAGGACGACCTGGAGTCCCTGGCCTACGACATCGCCGCCATCGCCACCGACTACGTGCACACTCCCCTGCCGCCTCTGTTCACCGACCTGCTCGCCACCCGCGACCGGGCCTTCTCCCTCCTCGAATGCCGGCAGCCGCCGCGGCAGACCCGCGAGCTGTTCCTGCTCGCCGGCACCAGCTGCCTTCTCCTCGCCCACGCCTCCCAGAACCTCGGCGCTCCTCGCCCGGCCATGAACCAGATCCGCGCCGCGTGGACGTGCGCGCAACTGGCGGGCCATCCCGGTCTTCAGGCGTGGACGAAGGGCACGGCCGCCCTCATCGCCGAATGGTCTCCCCACAAGCCCGCCGCCCTGAAGCACATCCGCCAAGCCACCGCCCTCGCCCCGCCCGGCGAGATACGCATCCGCACGGCCGCGATCACCGCCCGCGCGGCGGCCCGTGTAGGCGACCGCGAGACCGCCGTGGCCGCCCTCGACGAGCTGCGGAGGGCGCGGGAGGAGCAACCGCGCGTGGACGAGTTCACCCAGATCGGCGGGCTGCTGACGTTCCCCGAAGCCAAGCAGGAGTACTACATCGGCAGCACGTACGTGCTCCTCGGCGAGTTCGCCCCGGCGGAGAGGCACGCGTCGAGGGCCGTGGCACTCTACGAGCACGGCTCGCCGGAGGACCGCTCCTACGGTGACGAGGCCCTGGCGCGGGTCGACATCGTGACCGCCCGGCTGGGCATGGGGGACCCGGATTCCGGCAGTGACCATCTGGAGCGGCTCCTGCAGATGCCCACCGGCCTACGGATTCGACAGATCGGTGTGGCGATGCGGCGGGTCGGTACGCTGCTTCAGCAGCCGCGGCTCGCCGGCAACCGAACGGCACGCGAACTGGCCGACGCCGTCCGCGGCTTCCAGGCGATCGACACCGCACGGAGAGTTCCCCTGCCATGATCATCACGGCCTCGCCGGAGTCCGCCGCCCGCCGGGCCTGCCTCGCCGCCGGGCTCCCGCACCGCTCGCTCACCCGCCTGCACGAGCACGCGACGACGGTTTTCCTGCTGCCCGAGGCCGCCACGGTCGTGAGGGTCGGCGGCGCGGACCAGGGACAGGCCCTCGAACGGGCCATCGCCCTGACCCGGTGGCTCTGCGCCCGGGGGTTCCCCGCGACCGAGCCCGCCGATGTCCCGCAGCCCTTCTCCACCGGGACCCACACCGTCACGTTCTGGAAGCATTACCCCCAGCCCGACGGGCCCGCTCCCGACGCGGGGCACCTCGGTGCCATGCTGCGCGCCCTGCACGCCCTCCCCCTCCCGCCCGTTCCCCTTCCCGAGTTCCGTCCGCTGGCGGCCCTGGAACAGCGGGTGGCAGCCGGCACCTCCCTGTCCGCCCACCACCGCGCCTGGCTCACGGACCGGATCGAGGAGCTGCTCGTCTCCTACGAACGGCTCGACTCGCCTCTGGGGCCCGGCCTGCTCCACGGCGACGCCTATCCGGGGAACACCCTGTGGGACGGCTCCTCGGCACGACTCGGCGACTGGGACGAGGCGGCCTTCGGCCCCCGTGAACTCGACCTCGCCAACACCTACCAGGGCGTGCGCTTCGGACGCACCGAACAGGAGCTGGAACGCTTCGGCGCCGGGTACGGCCGTGACATCCGGGACTGGCCCGGGCTTCCGGTTCTCTGCCGGATCCGGGACCTGCACACCCTGGGTTCCTACATCCGGCGGGCCGACGCCGGGGACGAAGCGGCCTCGGCAGAACTCGTCCGGCGCCTGGAGAGCCTCCGGTCCTGCTCCGATACCGAGGTGTGGGCTCCCGCCCGCTGATCGGTCATCCCCGCAAGGAGTCGTCCAGATACTCCTGGACGGGGCCGAACAGCCCGTAGGGCACGTACCCGGGCAGCTCCGGATGCGTGACCCAGGCCAGCTCGGCGAGTTCCTCGGCATCGGCGAGGTGCGGGGTTCCGGAGACCACCTCGCAGGCGATGTAGGACATGAGCCGCCGCGTCTTCGGATGGACGCGCTCCCCCAGGGGCGCGACAGCCCGGACGACCAATCCGGTCTCCTCCTCGGTCTCCCGGACGGCCGCCTCCTCGGCGGCCTCCCCCGCTTCGATCTCCCCGGCGGGGAACTGCCAGGAGAGATCGCCTTCCCTGACCCTGCGACGGACCATCAGTACCGCCTTCTCGCGGACGACGATGGCGGCGGCGATACCGGGGCGGTCGGTGCCGGGTTGACTCATGTGCTTTCCTCCAGGGCTGCGAGGATCGGTGGAAAGACCGTATCGGTGGGGATGAAGCGGGTGAGAGCGTTTCGCGGGACCCAGGTGACATCGAGGTTCTCGATCGTGTCGCGATTGGTCGCCTCGCCGGCGAGGTACTCGCACAGGAAGTACGTGCAGTGCACCCCTGTGAGGGGGTGGAGGCGTTCGCCCAGCGGGCGGCGCACAGTGCAATGAACGCCGGTTTCGTCGAGGGTCTCCCGCACGGTGGTGGCCTCGGGGCGAGTGCCGGGTTTCACGACACCGGCGGGGAACTGCCAGGTCGGGCCGGGCGCGCCATCATCGCGCCGGCACACGAGCAGCACCTGGTCGTCACGGACGACGACCGCGATGGCGACGCGTAACGCCTGGGCGGGTACGGCAGCGGGCGGAGTGCCCCGGCTGTCACCGGCGCCTTCCACCAGCCTCGCGAAACGGTGACGGGCAGCCTCCGGCGCGGCTTCCAGAGCCGAGTCCAGCAGTTGCTGGATGTCCGCGCGGGGAATGACCTCCGCGTCGGCGTGCCAGGTCGCGACGGTGCGTGGCGCGACTCCCAACCGGCTGGCGAAGGCCTCATTGGTGAGGCGCAGAGCGGCTTGCAGGGCGCAGGCGTAGCGACCGTTCCAGAGTTCGATGACGTCCATCAGCGCCTCCGTCCGCCCCGATGCGCTACGAGCGGTCCTCGTGCACGACAAATGCAGGGCATCTGCAGTGCGGATTCATGGTCCGGCAGGGTGTCGCACTGTTGACTGGGAATCGCGGCGGGCCATGCCGTTGAGGAACGTCCCACCCTCGGCCGCGCCCCACCGTACCCCCACCCGACGACTCGCACGAGACCGGCCATCGGCGCCGGTAGTCTCACCCGTGACAGGCTGATTGATCGTCAAATGACGTGTGTGATGAGCGGAAAGGCAAACAATGGCCCAGGATCGGGAAGCCCTCGTGGAGCGCACTCTCGTGCTCCTCAAGCCGGACGCCGTGGTGCGAGGGCTGGCCGGGCGGATCATCGCCCGTTTCGAGGACGCGGCGCTGAAAATCGTCGGGGTCAAGATGAGGCAAATGGACGCCGAGTTCACTCGGCGCCACTACTTCGACCTCGAGGAGCGTTTGGGGAAGGAGGTGTACGACGTGGCGGCGACTTTCATGCAGCAGGGCCCGGTCATCGCCCTGGTGCTGGAAGGTTTCGACGCCGTGGCCACGGTCCGCAAGATCGTGGGCCGCACCTACCCCAATGAAGCGTCCCCCGGCACCATCCGCGGGGATTTCTCGCACTACAGCTCCGCCGGGAGCAAGGCCACGGGCAAGGCGGTCGCCAACCTCGTGCACGCCTCCGGCAACAAGGCCGAGGCGGACCAGGAGGTCGAGCTGTGGTTCGAGAAGGACGAACTGCACGGTTACCGGACGCTGGCGGAGGCGTTCACCTACTGAGCCGGACGGCGCCACGGCTCGGCGCCGGAGGCCGTGTTGATCAGCGATGGGGCACGATCACGTGAAGGAAGAGAGCATGACCACGCACACCCGCACCGCCTCCGCCGAGGAGCTGGAGGCCGGCTTCCAGCGGGAGCTGGCCACCGACCGATGGGCAGCGGCCGAGAGTGCCTACGCGCTGGCCGTGGTGCACCGTGACAGCGGCGACTGGCCCGCCTCGCGCGAGTGGGTGCGGCAGTGCCTGCGCCTCTTGGAGGGCTTCCCCGGCGAGACCATGGAGGATGTCGCGACCAGGCGGACGAACGTGGGTGGCATCCCGCTGCCCGCCTATCTGCACGACGGCGTCATCCGTGAGCGCTTCGGCGAGTCGAGCTGACGCGAAGCCACCGGGGGCGGTGCCGCCAGGGGCCATGGCCGGCGCACCGCCCCCACCGGAAGGACAACCGGATAAAGCCACAACCGGACCGTCGGGCAGCCACGCCGCCCGGGTCCGGGTGACCCAGCCATGCCTGATGTGAAGGAGAGGGCCATCATGCCCATGGAGATCGAGATGCGCGCCCGCTTCGACGAAGCGGTTCACGACCGGCTCATCACCCGGCTCGAACAGGTCGGGGAGGACCTCGGCCGGGACGACAAGCACATCCACTTCTACGTTCTGCCCGACAAGCTGCTCAAGGTCACGGACAACGTGACCGCCGGGTCGGCCAAGATGACCCTCAAGGCGAGCAGGATCGGCCGGGGCGCCGCGTTTCCGGAGACGGAGATCGCCATCGCGCGCCAAGACGTTCCCGCGGCCGTCCGCATCCTCGATGAACTCGGCTTCGCGGGGTTGCGCCACGAGGCGTTCAACCGGCGGCGCAACTTCCGGTTCCGCGGAGTCGAGATCGCCGTCAAGTGGAGCGAGGCGTGGGGGCACCACGCGGAGTTCGAGCTGCTCCTGGACGAGGCGGCCGGAAGGGCGGCGCAGGAGGAGGCGCAGACGCGGATCACGGCCGTGGCGCACGAACTCGGGGTGCGGCTGATGACCGAGGAAGAGCTCGCGGAGTTCACCGCGGCCTTCGAGGCGGCCGAGAGCAGGCGGAAGGACGCAGCCGCCCGGACCGCTCCCGCCGGCTGATACCTCACCGATGCCGTGACCGCTGGAGAGAACCCGATGAGCGCACATCCGCCGACCGGCAGCCTGGCCGACTTAGCCGCGCGGAACGAGCTTCCCCGCCATCAGTACGTCGATCACGCCACCGTGCGCTGGATCGAGACGAACCGTCCGCCTTTCGCCGAAAGCGCCCCGCCCCGGCTGCGGCCGGCGTCCCGGCGACTGCTGCACCGCTGCGCCATCCCGGCTCACTGGCTCGCCGAACGCCGCTGCCTGGATTCGCTGCACGGCGTCCGCCACGCGATGCGCACCGCCGTGCTCGCGGCTCTCCTCGCCGAGGACGCCGGACTCGGGGCCGAGGACACCGCCGTGCTCGTCATCGCCGCCGCCACCCACGACTGCCGACGCCTTCACGACAAGAGGGACCGGGGTCACGGCGCACGAGCGGCCCGCTGGCTGGGCGACAACGCGGCCATGGTCTTCGACCACTTCCACGTGGCGCACGACCGGGCACGAGTCGCCGAGGCGGCCACCGCCGTCCGGCTCCACGACCTCCCCTACGCCGCCTTCACCCCGGCCGACGAGCACGACCGGTCGACGGCGGAGGCGATCACGGACCTGCTCAAGGCCGCCGACGCCCTGGATCGCTACCGGCTGCCCAAGCTGAGCTGGTGGCCGGATCCCGGCCGCCTGCGCGTCCCCCTCCCGCCCGCGCTCCACGCCACGGCGTTCGAACTCGTCGTGGCCTCCGAGGCCGCCCATCTGGCCGGACTCACGAGCTCGGACGCCGTCTTCCACGCGTTGGAACAGCAGGGAGTGTTCCGCTGATGGACTTCCTCGACAGCTACCACCTGTGGGCGGACGCCCACCACTTCTACGAGTCGCCGCGTCTCCCCGGCCCCCGGTCCGACGCGGGCCCGCTGGCGGAACTCGGCGATGCCTGGGACTCCCGTCTGGAGGAGACCCCCAATGGTGGCCTGCTGCGCGACAACGCCCTCTTCGACGCTCTCGGTGGCTCCGACAGGCTCTACCTGCTGCACGTCACACACGCCCTCGAAGAGATCAACCGGAACGGTGTGCTCTATCCCTCCGGTGGCTGCCTCGTCGGCAGCATCTACTGCGCCCCGCTCAGCGTGGCCGGTAGCGGCTTCCACATGCACAACCTCGGTCGCTACATCCTCACCCGGGAAGCGCCCGCCTTCACCGCTCGCATGGGCGTCCCCGGACGCACCTCGACCCCGTTGATCTTCGAGGTCGATGCCCCTTCCCACGCCTACCGGGGCCTCGCCGGGATCGACTACCTGCGGTTGGGCATCATCCACCTGCAGATCTACACCCACCTGGAGTACCTGCTCTCCAAGACCGAACGCCACCAGCTGCGCGAGGGAATCGTCAGCCGGATCAAGAACTCCACCGCCTTCCTCGCCCTGGCCTCCGCCGTCGTCCACCAGAGCGCCACCACTGCGCCCGACCGGTTTCTCGGCGTGCTCCACGAGACGATCCCCCGCCTGCCCATCCTGGGCTACCTCTACTTCGAGGCCCTCTCCGAGTACGTGATGCTCCACTCCACCAGCGACGCCACCCGCCGTCTGGCCGACCTGGGGGAGATGAACAACTGGCTGTACAAGGAGATGCTCTTCCTCTCCTTCCCCAACATGGCAGGCAGGTTCGACCTCGCCCGGTTCCGCCCCGCGCCACGCGACCTCGACGCGCTTCTCGGCCGTATCGACCCCACCCTGAACGCGGACCACGCCCGTGCCTACCTCGCCGACCGCGTCAGCTACCTCACCGCAGCCCGGCTCTTCACTCCCGGGCAGGTCCCCGAAGCCTGGCACCGCACCCGGTGGGAGTTCGACACCCTGGCCACGCAGCTCGGCCCCCTGCTCGGCCACCTCGTGCACCGGGAGCTGCGCAGCTTCGGTCGCTACCCGGATTTCTACTTCTACTTCGACCAGCACAAGGCTCTCCAGGCGTGGAACTACTGGAACCACATGGACATCGTCGCCCCGTTCAACGGCACGATCCCCAAGGGCGAGCTCGGCATCAATCCCGCCTACCCAGACCTCCGGTACAAGATCTGGAGCGCCCGGCAGGACGACGACGGCCGGCTCCACCCCATCGACGAACTCGACCTGACCATCGCCCCGCGCCTCGTTGACATCAAGTACACCCTCATGCGCAACAACCGCTGGACCACGGAAACCGCCCCCGCCGCATAGCCGAGGAGCGAACGGATGCAGCCCCACGCGCCGGTCGTCGACATCGACGCCCTCAGCGACCACATCGAACAGGCCCTCGCCTCACCCGCCACCACTCACGGCCTCGCCCGCGCACTGCGCGCCCTGGCCAAGGAAGTCACCCTCTACCGCCACCACCGTGCCGGGGAGAGGGCGAACCCCGACGGCCGCACCGACCATAAACCCCGACGGGTACAAATCGGGGGCGGCGGTCACCGCATCACCGGCTTCCACAACATCGACATCGTGCCCCCGGCCGATCTCCTCTGGGACGTCCGCGAGGGCATACCTCTGCACGACGACTCCGTGGAAACCCTGTTCTCCGAACACTTCCTGGAGCACATCGACTACCCCCGCTCCGCGAAGCACTACGCCCGCGAGGCCCACCGCGTCCTCGCTCCCGGCGGCCGGATCATCACCGGCGTTCCCGACGCGGCGTACGTCCTCAACCACTATCCCGCTCCGCCCGAGCAGGCCGCCGAGATGATCGAACGCTGGTACTCCAAGCGTGACTGCCTCGGTGACATCAACACCTACCTCGACCTGATCAACTACGTCTTCCGCGATCAGGACGACGACCCCACCTACACACCCCACCTCTGGGCCTACGACCACGAGAAGCTCGTCAGCCTCTTCACCGAAGCCGGCTTCACCTCCGTCGAACCCTGGCCCTTCGATCCCACCATGGCCAACCCCAAACGCCGCTGGGCGAGCGTCTACGTCGTCGCGCGCAAGCCCGGCGCCTGACGGTGGGGTGGCGGTGAGCCCGGGCCACGAGCCCGGCTCACCCGGGTGGGCACCCGGCTTTCTCGACGGCCTCACGACCGCAGGTATTCACGGCTGCGGAGGCCTCCGCCTCCGCCGGGAAGTCGGTGTCCGCAAGAGCGGGAGCCGGCTCACTCAGCGACACACGCAGGCCTCGCCCTGCCGGGAGTCGACTACGCACAGAGCGCGGCTTCGCCGCCATCCTGCTCCCGTCCCTGCGGCCGAGGGCCGGTGTCGATGTCGAGGAGGCGGAGGAGATCAGAGGTGATCACACGGTAGGCGTTGCCGAGCCGTATCACCTTGACCGGGTACTCCCCGTGCTTCGCGAGGGCGTAGCCCGTGCTGCGGCCGATGGCGAGGGCGCGGTTGGCGGTGTCGAGGTCGATGGCCACAGGAAGCTTCAGCAGTTCCTCGCGACTCATACCCTGCGCACTCGCAGCCTTCCGAGGTGTCACCATGATGCGCTCCGATCGTTCAGGGGGTTCAGCCGACGGAGAACGTGTACCACAGATGCGGCAGCAACACTTTTATGGTGTAAAAATTGCTCCCATGACAACCGACGAGTGGTCTTCGCGGCTCACCGCGCGAGTGGCCGAGCAGATCCGTGCCGCGCGCAAGGCCACCGGCCTCACCGTGGCGGAGACCGCCGACGCCTGCGCCGCCCTCGGCCTGGCCGTACCGAAGACGACGATCACCAATCTGGAGACCGGCCGTCGCGCCTCGGTCGAGCTGGCCGAGTTCCTGGTCCTCGCCCGGGTGCTCGGGGTCCCCCCGATCGCCCTGCTCTTCCCACTCGGCTCCGCCCCCACGGTCGAGGTCCTGCCGGGAAGAGAAGTCCCGGTCTGGGACGGCCTCGCCTGGTTCACCGGCGAGACCCCCCTGCGGGCACCCGCCCCCGAGAACAGCGCCCGACACCTCCTGGACACGTTCCGCGCGCACAGCGACGCCGTCGCGACCGCCATCGCCTCCACTGAACTCGCCAAGGAACGACGACGGAAAGCGACCACGACGCTGGACCCGGCCCGCCGTGCCGCACTGCTGAAAACCGCGACCACCTACGAACAACTGGCCTTCGATGACTGCCGGGAGCTGCGGGAGTACCGGCAGCGGATGCGCGAGCGCGGCCTGGTGCCTCCGGCACTCCCGGACGAGCTCGCGTTCGTCGATGACATGGTCAACGACTCCGAGGACGATGCGTGAAAAAGGGTTCCACCAGTAGGCGGTGTTCCTGCCGCAACCCCGCCACCGGCACCGCGTACGGGACGGGCTGCCCCAAGCTGTCCAACCGGCGGCACGGCGCCTGGAGCGTTCTCCAGGAGTTGGAGCCCCGACAGGACGGGACCCGTCGGCGGTTCCGCCGCAGTGGCTTCGCGACCGCGGCCCAGGCCACCGACGTGCTGAACAAGGTCCGCGCTCTCATGGCGATACCGGAGAAGGACGATCGGACCGGTCAGCTGGCCATCAGCGATCTTCTGGAGGAGTGCGCCGCGGCCAATGAGCCGCTTCCGGACTACGACGAAACCCGGCGGCGCTTCAGGGTCGGAGAGCCACTCGATCCCAAGACCACCGTCGAGGAGTGGCTCGAGGAGTGGCTGGCCGGGAAGAAGCGCCTGCGTCCCAACGGGGTCAAGCGGTACGAGGTCGACATACGGGTCCACTTGAAGCCCCATCTGGGCCACCTGCGGCTCGACAAACTCCGGGTTGCCCACATCAGCAGGATGTTCGAGGCGATCAACGAAGCGAACATCGAGATCACGGAACAGAACGCCCAGCGTCGGGCGGCCGCCGACGAGCTGAAGTCGATCCCGTGGAAGGGCGCGGAGAACCGCGTCCGCCGGGAACACCTCAAGGCGGCCATCGACCGGATGCCGCCCTTCCGCCGCCCCACCAGCCTCAACACACAACCTCACATCAAGGCCACCCTGCGCGCGGCACTGAACGTCGCGATCGCCCAGCAGCGAATGCCGAACTTCAACCCGGCTGAGCACGTCGAGCTGCTGCCCGGCACCAAACCCAAGGCATTGATCTGGACCGACGAGCGCATCGCCCGCTGGGAGGCGACCGGGGAGAAGCCTTCTCCGGTCATGGTCTGGACACCGGAACAGACCGGACGTTTCCTCGATCACACCGAGAGCCACCGGTTGAGGGTGATGTGGCGGCTGATCGCCTTCCGTGGGCTCCGTCGCGGCGAGGGCTGCGGTCCCCGCTGGGTGGACCACGACTACGCCGGCTCCTCGCTGGCCGTGGCGACGCAGCTGGTCCAGGACGGTTGGGAGGTCATCGAGGGAGCCCCCAAGACCAACAGCGGCATCCGCGTCATCGCGCTCGACAAGGAAACCAACGAGGACCTCAAGGCGCACCGCGAGCAGCAGGAGCGGGAGCGCGCCGAGTGGGGTGACGCGTGGGTGGAGACCGGCCGCATCTTCACCGAGGAGAACGGCACCCTGCTCCATCCCGGCAAGGTCACCGACCTCTTCGAACGTCTCGTGGCGGAGGCCGGGCTGCCGCCGATCCGCCTCCACGACCTGCGCCACGGCGCCGCGACGCTGATGCTCGCGGCCGGCGTGGACGTCAAGGTCGTCTCCGAAACCCTCGGTCACAGCGATACCCGTATCACCCGCGACATCTACCAGGCCGTCCTCGACGACCTCGCCCGCGCCGCAGCTGAGGCTGTAGTCAAGCTCGTTCCCCGAGCTCACCGCAACCCCCACCCGGTAGCTGAGAGCAGCTCCGAAGATATTGATCAGAAACTCATGAGGTTCTCGTCCCGGACGTAGCGGACGTGCGGGCCGCCGAAGTGGCCGCGGACGATGTGTGGCTGACGCTGGCAGCGGCGGAAGAAGCGGCGGGTTGCGGCGGCGAGTTCGGCTTGATCGCCGGCTCGGTGCTGCTTGGGCAGGCTGTGCTTGAGGTCCGAGTTGACCAGCTCGTCGGGGTTCCGCTCCGGCGAGTACGGCGGCAGGAAGTGCAGCCCGACTTCGTCAGGGTGGGCGGCGAACCAGTCGTGGACCTTTTGGGACCGGTAGGCGGAGTGCCCGTCGACCACGAGATGGACCTCGTGGTCGAAGTGGCCAGCGAGCCGGTCAAGGAAGCGGCACATCACCTCGGCGGTGAAGCTCTCGGTGAAGACCATGAAGTGCATCCGGCCCTTGGTGCTGATGGCCGACATCGCGTTCACGGAGAACCGGTTCCCGCTCCGCCGCACCACGGATTTCCTGCCCTCTCGCCCCGGGTGCGGCCGGTGACCTGGCCGGAGCGGATGCCGACCTGGTCGACGAAGAGGATCTCACCACCCTCGGCCTTCGCCTTCGCACGACCTTCGGCCATGTCTCCCGGTGCCAGCACGCCACGGCCTTGGTGGCCTGCTCGACGGCCCGCTTGTCCGGCCGCTAAAACGACAGCTCCCACCGCTTCGGGTACTTGGCCCACCCTCATCTCGACCAGCCTCACCCGGTACAACTTCGTGATCAGCTCACCCACCAGCCGCCACGTCCACAGCTGCCCGCTCGGTCCCGGGTCGCAGGGCCGGTGATCGAGGACCGCCTGCCGCACCGCTGCCTGCTCGACCTCCCCAAGCACCCGGTGCACCCTGACCGGCTTCCTACGGGGCCACATGACCAGTGCCTCCCGGCCGCTGGCCTGCCACTTCGCCCACCAGATGTCGACCGCCTTCAGCAACCCCCGAACATCACCGCCACGTCCTCACGATCCCGTCCTGCCACCAACGCGGCCACCGCCCGCAACCGCAGTACCTCCTGCGTCCACGGCGACAGATGCCGCGCGTCCCCCACCAGATCACTCACACCCCACCAACGACCCAGAACCCGAACCGTTTCGGACCAATGCCAGCAAGGTCACCGGAGCCAGGACGCATCATGATCGGAACTACAGCCACCGTGGTTGTGCCGCCGCCGGTACCCTGGCTGCACACTTCGAAGCAATGTGATCGCGCCGTGGCGCGGAGGAGAACAACTGCAACATGGCACCGACCACCAAAGAAGGCCAGCGGGCAGAGCTGCACAAGACGATCTGGCGTATCGCGAATGACCTGCGCGGCAGTGTCGACGGCTGGGACTTCAAGAGCTACGTGCTGGGCATGCTCTTCTACCGCTTCATCTCCGAGAACCTAACCGCATACATCAACCGCGGCGAACATGAAGCTGGAGATGAGTCGTTCGACTACAAGGTGCTTCCCAACGCGCAAGCCGAGTTCGCTCGTGACGAGGTGGTGGCAGAGAAGGGTTTCTATATTCTGCCGTCGGAACTGTTCACTAATGTCCGCGAGCGCGCTGCGCGGGACGAGAACCTCAACGAGACGCTCGCTCGGGTGTTCAAGAACATCGAGGGCTCAGCGCTGGGAACTGACAGCGAGGACGACCTGAAGGGGCTGTTTGACGATCTTGACGTCAACAGTAACAAGCTCGGAGGGACGGTCGCCAAGCGCAACCAGAAGCTCGTGAAGTTGCTCGACGCCATCGGCGATCTGCCGCTGGGGCGGTTTGAGGACAACTCGATTGACCTGTTCGGCGATGCCTACGAATACCTGATGCAGATGTACGCGGCCAACGCGGGCAAATCCGGTGGCGAGTACTACACGCCGCAGGAGGTCTCAGAACTGCTGGCGCGCATCGCAGTCGTCGGTAAGAAGCAGGTCAACAAGGTCTATGACCCGGCGGTCGGGTCGGGCTCGCTGCTACTGAAGTTCGACAAGGTGCTCGGCAAGAACAATGTCCGCCGTGGTTTCTACGGTCAGGAGATCAACCTGACTACGTACAACCTTGCTCGGATCAATATGTTCCTACACGACGTGAACTACTCCGACTTCAACCTCGCGCACGGCGACACTCTCATCGACCCGGCGCACTGGGACGATGAACCGTTCGAGGCGATCGTCTCCAACCCGCCGTACTCGATCAGGTGGGAAGGTGACGCGAACCCGTTGCTGATCAACGATGAGCGTTTTGCGCCGGCGGGCGTGCTGGCGCCGAAGTCGAAGGCCGACCTGGCCTTCACGATGCACATGCTCAGCTGGCTCGCCGTCAACGGCACGGCCGCGATCGTCGAGTTCCCTGGGGTGCTATACCGCGGGGGTGCAGAAAAGAAGATCCGTAAGTACCTGGTTGATAACAACTACGTAGACGCGGTCATCCAGTTGCCTGCTGACCTGTTCTTCGGCACCACGATCGCCACGTGCATCCTCGTGTTGAAGAAGTCGAAGAAGTCCAGTGACGTGCTGTTTATCGACGCCTCAGCTGAGTTCAAGCGTGTCGGCAACAAGAACAAGCTGCTCGAGGAGCACCAGGCAAGGATCCTCGAGGCGTTTACCACACGTGAGCCGGAAGATCACTTCACCACGCTCGTCAGTAACGAGGATATCGCGGCGAACGACTACAACATCGCCGTGTCCTCTTACGTGGAGTCGGAGGACACGCGTGAGGAGGTCGACATCGTCGAACTGAACGCCAAGATTTCCCGCATCGTGGCGCGGCAGGCGGAGCTGCGCACGTCGATCGACGCAATCGTTTCTGAGCTGGAAGCAGGGGGAAATGCGCTTGTCTAAACTCCTCTCTGATGCTCCCGCTATAGCAACCACGCAAGTGGATGGTTTTCTCGACGGGAACGCACTGAAGTGGGGCAAGCACAAGAGGATCAAAGTGGGGAAGGTCCTCCGAAATTTTCATTGCCGCGCCTGCGACGCTCAGCGAACCTTCACGTCTGGAGATGAGCTGTCTTGTTTGGGTCTTGGCGGCAACCAGATCAGTATCGACGTCGCACTGCAGTGCATTGAGTGCCAGTCATCCGTGGAAATATGGTTCCTCATCGGCAGCAATGGGGATATTTCCAGCGTCGCACCGGAAGTACGTATCGAGCGCTACACAGAGAACCTGCGCGACCGCGCTGACCGGGTCGACAGTCATCGCGGCCCGTTTTCGGATCTGGTCAAGCGAGCGCAGCTCGCATATGAAAACCAACTCGGTGCTGGATCGATCATCTATCTTCGTAAGATCTTCGAACTTGTCACGTTCGAAGTGGCCGAGATTGCCGAGATCGAGACAAAGAAGAATAACGGGCGAAATATCCCCTTCTCCGTGGTGTTGGAGAGGGTGAATCAAGTTCGCAACATCATTCCGCGACGTTTCTCAAGCGACGGCTATCAGCTATTTCGCGAGCTCAGTGACATTATCCATGGCGAGTCGAGCGAAGAAGAGGCGCTCCAGAAATATAAGCCCTGCCTCCAGTTGGTCCTAGGCGTTGTTGACGAAGTAAGTCGTGACAACGAGTACGCGCGAGCGATCGAAGAGCTAGGATGGAACGTCGAGAACATTAGTGAGATCGCAGGAGGAAACGTCACGTGAGCCGTATCAATGAAATGCTTCAGGAACTGTGCCCGGACGGAGTCAAGTTCAAGGAGCTTGGCACGATTGCAGAACTAGTTCGAGGTAACGGAATGCCGAAATCAGACTTCACGGACGAAGGGATCGGCTGTATTCACTACGGTCAGATCTATACGCACTACGGCGCCTGGGCCACTGAAGTAATTTCGCACGTACATGAGGACAAGGCTGCAAGTCTGGCGAAGGTGAATCCTGGCGATCTCATCATCACCAACACCAGCGAGAATCTCGATGACGTGGGTAAGGCTGTTGCGTGGCTCGGCAGTGAGACCATTGTAACGGGGGGGCATGCGACTGTCATTAAGCCGTCTATCGACTCCAAGTTTCTTGCCTACTGGTTCCAGTCCCCGGCATTCTTTTATGAGAAAAAGCGTCGCGCCACTGGCACCAAGGTTATCGATGTTTCCGCAAATAAGCTCGCAACGGTGAAAATTCCGGTCCCGCCTCTTAAAGTGCAGCGGGAGATCGTGAGGGTACTGGATCAGTTCACTCAGCTGGAGGCGGAGCTGGAGGCGGAGCTGGAGGCGGAGCTGGAGGCGCGCCGTCGCCAGTACGAGTACTACCGAGACAGGATGGTGAGCGAGGCTGTCGGAGCGGAGCATCTTCGGCTAGGTGACGTTGGGGTCTTTGTGCGTGGACGTCGTTTTACCAAGAATGACGTGGTCGATTCTGGAATTCCGAGTATCCACTACGGTGAGATTTATACCGAATACGGTACCTCCACGACCGAGGCCGTTAGGCAGGTTCGTGTTGAGCTTCGCGATCAACTCCGGTATGCGGAACCCGGGAGTGTAGTATTCGCCGGTGTTGGTGAGACGGTTGAAGACGTAGGTAAAGCTGTCGCGTGGCTCGGAAACGGACCAGTGGCAACGCACGATGACACATTTGTGTTTACCTCCTCACTGGACCCTAAGTATGTTGCTTATGCAGTGCAGACAAAGGAATTTCATCGCCAGAAGGAACGCCATGTATCGCGAGCCAAGGTGAAGAGACTCTCAGCATCTGGGCTCGCCGATATCAAGATCCCAGTCCCGGATCTGGCCGTGCAGAAGAGAATCGTCGAGACGCTCGACGATTTTGATGCCCTCGTCAATGACATCAATTTCGAGCTACCGGCTGAGATTTCTTTTCGCCGCAAGCAGTACGAGCACTACCGTGATCGACTCTTGACGTTCAGGGAGGCTGCGGCATGAGGGAAGGGCAAGCGCGCAAGTACGACCCGATTGCTGTATCGGCTGATACTACGGTCGTTGCTGAGTACATCTCCGATGCTTCTGGAGCGGCAGCATACCAATCGGAGGCGGCGCTCGAACGGGAGGTAATCCGTCTGCTGGAGTTGCAGGCGTATGAGTACCTCCCGATCAAATCGGAGGCTCAACTTGTCGCGAACCTGCGGATCCAGCTTGAGGCGCTAAACCACGTGTCGTTCTCGGACTCTGAGTGGGATTCGTTCTTCTCCACCAAGATTGCCGGACAGAACGAGGGCATCGCGGAGAAGACGGTGCGGGTTCAGGAAGACCACGTTCAGATTCTGAAGCGTGACGATGGTTCGACGAAGAACATCACGCTCATCGACAAGAAGAACGTCCACAATAATCGTCTGCAGGTCATCAACCAGTACCAGGTAGACCGTGGCAAGGGCAATGCGAGCTTCGCGAACCGGTACGACGTGACGGTGCTAGTCAACGGTCTGCCGATGGTGCATATCGAGCTCAAGCGCCGCGGGGTGGACATCCGTGAGGCGTTCAACCAGATCAACCGGTACCAGCGCGATAGCTTCTGGGCAGGTTCTGGATTGTTCGAGTATGTGCAGTTGTTCGTGATCAGCAACGGCACGCTGACGAAGTACTACTCCAACAGTACCCGTTCGAAGCACTTGAAGGACAACCAGAAAGCTGCCGGCGCAGGCAAGGGTAAGAAGTCAAGCAATTCGTTTGAGTTCACGTCGTGGTGGGCGGACGCGCAGAACAAGCCGATCGTGGAGTTGACCGCGTTCGTCAAGACGTTCTTCGCCAAGCACTCGCTGCTGAACGTGCTGACGAAGTACTGCGTGCTGACAGCCGACCGTGACCTGCTAGTGATGCGGCCGTACCAGATCGTGGCGACGGAGCGGATCTTGCGGAAGATCGATTGCTCGACGAATCGCAGGACGCTTGGCACCGTCGAGGCGGGCGGGTACATCTGGCATACGACCGGCTCGGGCAAGACGCTGACGTCGTTCAAGGCCGCGCAGCTGGCATCGAAGCTACCCGATGTCGCGAAAGTGTTGTTCGTCGTCGACCGCAAGGACCTCGACTACCAGACGATGCGCGAGTACGACCGCTTCGAGAAAGGCGCCGCTAACTCGAATGCGTCCACGGCGATCTTGAAGAAGCAGCTGGAGGATCCGAACGCAAGCATCATCATCACGACGATCCAGAAGCTGTCGACATTCATCAAGGCGAACCGGGGACACGAGGTGTTCTCGGGCCACTCCGTGATCATCTTCGACGAGTGTCACCGGTCGCAGTTCGGCGATATGCACACCGACATCACGCGAGCCTTCAAGCGGTACAACCTGTTCGGCTTCACCGGGACTCCGATCTTCCCGCCCAACTCCTCGAGCGGCGGGAACCCGCTACTGAAGACCACTGAGCAGGCCTTCGGCGACAAACTGCACACGTACACGATCATAGACGCGATCACGGACAGGAATGTCCTGCCGTTCCGGATCGACTACGTCAACACGATCAAGGTCGGCAACCCAGACGATAAGCAGGTCTCGGCGATCGATCGGGAGCGCGCTCTGTTGGATGTGCGCCGACTCCGCGAGATCACGACGTACATCCTGGAGCACTTCGATCAGAAGACCAAGCGGCAGACGAGCTATGAGCACACAGTTGTCGCTAATGTTACGGAATCGACCCGCACGAGGCGTCAGGTAGAGGCGCTTCGTGAGAAGAAGCGAGTCCGCGGCTTCAATGCCCTGTTCGCCACCGCCTCAATCGAGGCAGCGCAGTGCTATTACTTGCAGTTCAAGCATCAGCAGGAGGCGCTCACCCCGGATCAGCGGTTGAAGGTGGGCATCATCTTCTCCTACGGCGCGAACGAGGCTACCGATGACGGGATCCTTGACGACGAGGCGTTTGACACCGATGCACTGAGCGGAGACGCGCGCACGTTCCTGGAAGGTGCAATCCGGGACTACAACGCGATGTTCGGCACCAGCTATGATACCAGCGCCGACAAGTTCCAGAACTACTACAAGGACCTGTCGCAGCGAGTGAAGAACCGCGAGATCGACTTGGTCATCGTGGTGAACATGTTCCTCACCGGCTTCGACGCGACCACGCTCAACACGCTGTTCGTCGACAAGAACTTGAAGATGCATGGTTTGATCCAGGCATACTCGCGCACCAATCGGATCCTCAACTCCGTCAAACGCCACGGGAATATCATCGTCTTCCGTGACCTTGAAGAGGAGACAAATGCGGCGCTCGAGCTATTCGGGAACAAGGATGCCAAAGGCATCGTCATCGTGCCGCCCTACAGCGAGTACTACAGCGAGTACGTAGAGAAGGTCACCGAGCTGCTACAGACCTTCCCGTTTGGCGCCACTATTATCGGGGAGCAGGCCCAGAAGGACTTCATCAACCTTTTCGGTGCCGTACTGCGGCTGCACAACATCCTGACCGAGTTTGACGACTTCGCCGGCCAGGACCTGTTGACAGATCGCCAGCACCAGGACTACCGCAGTGTCTATCTCAACTTGTACGCCGAGTTCCGTGCGGAGACCGCCGCGGAGAAGGAACGCATCAACGAGGATGTCGTCTTCGAGATCGAACTGGTAAAGCAGGTCGAGATCAACGTCGACTACATCTTGATGCTCGTTGAGAAAATGCGGACCGAACGTGGGGACGGTCAGGACAAGGAGATTCGTGCCCAGATCTCGCGTGCGGTCGACGCTAGCCCGAGCCTGCGGAGCAAGCGCGACCTTGTTGAGGACTTCGTGAACTCGCTGTCTGTGCGTGGCGCTGTCGATGAACAGTGGCAGGCGTACGTGGAAGCGAAGCGAGATGCTGAACTTGCGGCAATCATCGAGGAGCAAAAACTCAAGCCCGAGCAGACCCAGGCATTCATCACGGCCGCGTTCCGTGACGGGCAGATCCGTACGACTGGTACAGAGATTACGAAGATCCTGCCCCCCGTCTCTCGTTTCAGTCGCGATGGCGGCCACAGCGACAAGAAGAAGCGTGTGATCGAAACATTGACACAGTTCTTCGAACGGTTCTTTGGGCTGGGTGCTGGAGGAAACGACTAGGGCGTGTTCCGGGTTCAGATCACTGTTGTGTCAAATGGCTCCGCCGGAGGGTCCCGGGACGGTAGACATCCGGGGTGACGCGAGGCGATCTGACGGATGCAGAGTGGGAGTTGTTCGAGCCGCATCTGCCGCTCGGCGTGAGTGGGCCGATCCCTGACCTGCGTAAACAGTTGAACGCGGTGATGTGGAGGTTCCGGACCGGGAGCCCGTGGCGCGACATCCCTGAACGCTACGGGTCCTGGTCCACCGTCTACGGCCGCTTCCAGAAATGGGCGCTTGCGGGCACCTTCGAGAGGCTGATGGAGCGGATGATCGCCGAGGCGGCCTGGCGCGGACAGGCCGATCTGGACCTGGTCAGCGTCGATTCCACCGTCGCACGCGCGCATCACCACGCGGCCGGCATGGCCGTCGACCCCGAGCTCCTGGACGAGCTGGTGAGAGCGGCCGAGGAGGAAAAAGGGCTTCAGAGAAGGGACAATCCGCCCAGGTGACGGCCGAAGGCGACCCGGTCGAGGAAGCGTTACGTGCCGAACGGCGACGGATGCACCGCCGCCGCAAAGCCCGCCTGAAAACTGCCGCGCTGGGGCGTTCACGAGGTGGGCTGACGGTCAAGACGCACCTGGCCACCGACCAGCTGTGCCGCCCGCTGTCGTTCGTGGTGACACCGGGACAGGCAGCCGACAGTCCGCGTTTCCCCGCGGTTCTCGACCGAGTCAGGGTCTGTGGGCCGGTCGGCCGGCCCCGCACCCGCCCTGGGGCCGTCTCCGCAGACAAGGCGTACTCATCCCGCACGAACCGGTCCTACCTGCGTAAACGACGGATCCAGGCGGTGATCCCGGAGAAGAAGGACCAGGCCGCCAACCGCAAGAAGCGAGGCTCGAAGGGCGGCCGCCCGCTCTCCCACGACGCCGAGCTCTACAAGGAGAGGAACACCGTCGAGCGCGGCATCAACAAGATCAAGGAATGGCGAGGGCTGGCCACCCGCTACGACAAGACACCCACGAGCTACCTCGCCGGACTCCACCTACGCGGATCGATCATCTGGCTCCGCAGCCTCCGCCCCACCACTTGATCCGAACCCGGAACACGCCCTAGAAGACTCATGAAGATCTTGGGGTTCTGGCCCCGCCGCATGAGCGGCGGGGCCAGACTCTTTGTTGTGGTGATGGGGGAATGGGCCGGGGAGACTGTCGGGCCGGATGTGTGGGAGACGTGCTGGGAGTTGATCCCGGCGGGGAGCGTGTTCGCGTTCCTGGCCGAGCATCGTGGTGCGCTGTTTCCGGCGGACATGTTCGCGGACATGTATCCGTCGGCGAACGGGCGGCCGAGCATGCCGCCGCAGATCCTGGCCACCGCGATCACACTGCAGGCCCTGCACGGGCTGTCGGACTTCGAAACGGTCCAGGAACTGCGCTGTGACCTGCGGTGGAAGGCTGCGTGCGGGCTGGGTTTGCACGACATGGCGTTCGATCCGTCGCTGCTGGCCTACTTCCGCCGCCGTCTTTCCCGCTCCGTCCGGCCCAACCGGGTGTTCGAAACCGTGCGAGAGGTGGTGAGGGCCACCGGCGTCCTCAGGGGCAAGCACCGGCGGGCACTGGATTCCACGGTGCTGGACGACGCGGTGGCCACGCAGGACACCGTCACCCGGCTGATCGCCGCCGTCCGGGCAGTGATCCGCGAGGTTCCCGGGGCCGCCGAGGTCGCCGCGGTGCGGTGCACGGCCCACGACTACACCGATCCGGGCAAGCCCCGCATCGCCTGGAACGACCAGGCCGCCCGGGAGACTCTGGTAGACGCCCTGGTCACCGACGCGCTCAGGCTGCTGGGACATCTGCCCGAGCAGGAACTGGGTGAGAAGGCGGCGAACGCGGTCGGCCTGCTGGCCCTGGTCACAGGCCAAGACGTGGAGCCGGCCGAGGACTCCGACGGCCGCGACGGACGGTGGCGCATCACCCGGGGCACCGCCTACGACCGGATGGTCTCCACCGTCGACCCCGAGGCCCGGCACGTGCACAAGACCCGCAGCCATCAGCAGGACGGCTTCAAAGCCCACCTGGCCGTCGAGCCCGAGACCGGGTTATACACCGCCGTCGCCCTCACCCCTGGCGCCGGAAGCGAGCACCACGAGGCCGCCGTCGGCGTCGACCTGCTCGCCGGGGAGGAAGACCCGGTGGACGTCTTCGGTGATACGGCCTACTCTACCGGCGAGGCCCGCCAGGCCCTCGACGAGGCAGGGCACCGGCTGTTCCTCAAGCCCGCTCCGTTGCGGGCCGCCGTTCCCGGCGGCTTCACCCTGGACGACTTCCGCATCGACACCACCACGGCCACCGTGACCTGCCCGGCCGGACACACCGTCCCTCTCTCCGAGCCCGGAGGACAGCACCAGCAGCGCAAGGCCGCTTTCAAGGACCTGTGCACCGGGTGCCCCCTGCGCGAGCGGTGCACCAAGGCCAAGGCCGGACGCATCCTGACCATCCGCCCGCACCACGACCTCCAGGCAGCCGCCCGCGACCAGGCCGCCACCGACCCCGACTGGCAAGCCGACTACCGACGCTGGAGACCACCGGTCGAACGCGCCGTCGCCTGGCTCGTCCAGCACGACAACCGCAAACTCCGCTACCGCGGCGCCATCGCCAACAACACCTGGCTCCACACCCGAGCAGCAGCCCTCAACCTCCGCCGACTGATCAACCTCGGACTCACCCGAACAGGCAGCACCTGGACGATCAATCCAGCCACCACATAGACCAAGGAGCCGCCCCGCCCTTCGGCCGGACAGCCCCTCAGCAAGATCTTCATGAGTCTTCTAGTACTCCAGCCGTAGATCTTGATCTTCATGCTGGCTGGCTGTTCTGCCGACGGTAGTGGGCGGTCTGGGCCCTGGCTTGGTGGCGTCGTCGCCACTGTGACCAGCGAAGTCGGTGTGCCGTGTCGTGCACGACAGTGGTGACGAGTGTGGTGAAGAGGTGCTGGATCTCGTTGCGGGTCAGCGGGATCAGCTCGCTGGTTGCCTGGTGCTGGTCGTGTTCGAGTGCGGTGGCTGCGGGTGAGGGTGGCATCGTGGCGCATGGTGCGGGCAGCTCCGGTGTCCACGTCGTCCTGGTCGTGGTTTTCGCCGCAGGGGCAGATGCTCCACTCGCCCTTCTCGATGCGGGCGATGGTTCTGTCGAGGTGATCGGCGAGTTCGTCCAGGAGTCCGACGGGGACGAAGGGGCCATTGTCGGTGATGAGGGCGGCGCCGAGTTCAGTGGCCAGGTCCATCAGGTGGGCGGCTGCCCGGCCGTCGTGGTTGGTGGCGGCGTACTTGCCTGCCTGGGCGGCGGCCATCACGAGGCGACCGAGCGTGCCGAGGTCGACTGGGACGGTGCGTGCGTCGACGCGGACCGGGCGGACGGCGTGCACGTCCTCCGCTCCGTCGAGCCGTTCGTCGGCGGCGCGGACGATGAGGTCCGCCACGGTCTCCGGGGACACGAGGTGGAGAGCCTCCTCCTCGTCCAGACCGATCCGTTCGGCGGTGACGGTGACCATGTGGGCGAGCACGCCCCGCACGGCGGTCGGCTCGACCTGAAGGCCCCGGGTCAGCAACACGGCGTCGATCCGGGCCGTGAGGCTCCTGAAGGCCGGCGTGGCGCGGATATCGGTCACCGCTCCAGGTTACGGCCCGGGTTGTCGGAGTCATACAAGAACGAGGAGGCTGGAAGGCGACCGTGCGGAACGCATCCCGGCCCCCCTGTGCACGCGCGTCGCGCTGATGGCCACCCCTTGGCCACCCCTGCCCCGGTCGAGCCCGGAAAAGGGGGCGGAGTCGACTGGGCGTCAGGTCGGAGACACGAGAAAGGCCAGGTCAGAGGGTGTCTGACCTGGCCTTCGGGAGAGCCGCCTAAGGGAATCGAACCCTTGACCTACGCATTACGAGTGCGTCGCTCTGGCCGACTGAGCTAAGGCGGCATGTGCCGGGGCCAGTCTACACAGCGCCGGCGGTGGGTCCGGCACACCCGGGGTGCCGGGCGGCGGGTCGGCCGGACCCCGCACCGGGGTCGGTGGCGGGGCTCGGCCCCGCTGCCCCGGACCTCGGGATTCCGGGGCATCGGCCCCCGGCCCCGGTGTCAGGGGCAGGTGGTGCCGGGCTCCGGCTGGACGCCGTCGAGGAGGTGGGCGTTGACGGCGGCGTCGACGCACTCGTCGGTGCCGTAGGCACCGTGGCCGTCGCCGTCGAGGGTCAGCAGGACGGCGGACTCCAACTGCTCGGCCAGCCCCTCGGACCAGGCGTACGGCGTGGCCGGGTCGCGGGTGGTGCCGACGACCAGGATCGGGTCGGCGCCGGCCGCGCGGATCGGCCCCGGTTCACCGGTGGCGTCCACCGGCCACATCCCGCACAGCAGCGACGCCCAGGCGAACTCGCGGCCGAAGATCGGCGCCATCTCCTCGAACTCGTCCAGCGCCCCGAGCACGTCCTCGGGGGTGGTGAGGTCGGCGGGACGGTCCAGGCAGCCGATGGCGGGGAAGGCGAAGTTCACGGTGCCGTAGGCGCCGACCGCGTCGCGGCGGTGGTACTCGTCGGCCAGGCGCAGCAGCGGCGCGCCGGGGGCGTCGCCGGAGTCGTCCCCGGAATCCCCGAGGTCGATCTCCTCGATGTCGAGGGCGACCGCGACGGCCGGGGCCAGCGCCTCGCGCAGCCGGGGCCAGGCCGTCTCGCTGTACAGCGCGCGGGCGATGGCGGTGGTGGCGAGGGACTCGGTCAGCGGCCGGCTCTCGCCGGTGGGCAGGGGCTCTGCGTCCAGGGCGTCGAGGAGGTCGGCGATGTCGTCGATCGACAGGATGGGGCAGTCCTCGTACCCGACGCACTCGACGACGAACTCGTGCAGCGCCGCCTCGAACCCGGCGGCCTGCATGAGGTCGGTGGTCAGGGTGTCCAGACGCGGCTCCATCCCCGCGTCGAGGACAAGCCGCCCGGAGCGGTCGGGGAAGAGGTCTGCGTAGACCGCGCCGAGGTGGGTGCCGTAGGAGGCGCCGTAGTAGTTCAGGCTTTCCTCGCCGAGGACGGCCCGCACCAGGTCCAGGTCACGGGCGGCCTCGGTGGTGGAGATGTGTTCCAGCAGCCGGCCGGAGCGTTCCCGGCAGCTTTCGGCGAAGTCGACGAAGGCTGCCGTGAGGGCGTCGATCTCGGCGTCGTCGTCCGGGGTGCGGTCGACGAGGGTGAAGGCGTCCATGGCTGCGTCGTCGAGACATTCGACGGGCTCGCTGCCGCCGGTGCCGCGCGGGTCGACGGCGACGAGGTCGTACCGGGCCCGGATCTCGGCGGGGAAGCCGGTGCCGGCGTGGTTCTGCAGGAAGTCGACGGCGGAGGAGCCGGGGCCGCCGGGGTTGAGGAGCAGCGAGCCGAGGCGTTCCTCGGCGGGACCGACGGCCCGGGCCCGGGACAGGGCGAGTTGGACGTCCTCGGCGGGGTCCACGGCCTCGTAGTTCAGCGGCGCGTTCAGGGTGGCGCACTGGTATCCGCTGGCGCCGCAGTCACGCCAGGTGATCTCCTGCTCGTAGTAGGGCAGCAGGTCCTCGGGCACGTCCTCGAGGGCGTCGGGCGTCTCGCCGATGTCCCCGGTGTGGCCGGCGGGGGCGCCGAGTGAGTCGTCCGGCCCGGCGTCGGGCGCGCCGGTACAGCCGGTGAGCAGCAGCGCCGCCGCGGTGAGGACGGCGGTGGCGGCGCGGGACGTGCGGGCGGCGGGCATGGCTCCCCCGGCGAGAGGTGAACGGCGACGTGGGAGGAGCCTAACCGCACGGCGGGGGAGGTCGCGCCTCCGGTTCGGCGGGACGGTTCCGGGGAGGTCGTCGAATCCTTTGACGAGTACGGAAAGTGACCAGGGGTCAGCTCCGGGCGCGGGCGGGCAGGGGGTCGCGCAGGGACAGGGTCATGGCCTCGACGGCGAGCAGGGGCGCGACGTTGCGGTCCAGGGCACGACGGCAGTCCAGGATGGCCTCGATGCGGCGCAGGGTCTGTTCGGGTCGGGAGGCGGCGGCGATCCGGGCGACCGCGTCGGGGGGGCCGGCGCCGACGGCGACATCGGTGCCGAACTGCCGGGCGAGCACGTCGCGGTAGAAGCCGGTGAGCTCGGAGAGGGCGAGGTCGAGGGCGTCGCGCTGGGTGCGGGTGGCGCGGCGCTTCTGGCGTTCCTCCAGCTCCTTCATCGCGCCGGCGGTGCCGCGCGGCATGCGTTTCCCCTCGGCGCCGCCGAGGGCGGCGCGCAACTCCCCGGTCTCCTTGCCGTCCAGCTCCTCGGCGAGCTGCTTGGCGTCCTCGGCGGCGGTGTCCACGAGCTGTTGGGCGGCGCGCAGGCAGGCGCCGACGTCGTCGAGGCGGGTGGGGATGGCGAGGACCGCGTCACGGCGGGCGCGGGCGCGTTCGTCGGTGGCCAACCGGCGGGCCCGGTCGATGTGGCCGCCGGTGGCGCGGGCCGCCGCGGCGGCGGTCTCGGGATGAATGCCGTCGCGGCGGGTGAGGAGGTCGGCGACGGCGTCCACGGGCGGGGTGCGCAGGGACAGCGTGCGGCAACGGGAGCGGATGGTGGGCAGCACGTCCTCGATGGAGGGCGCGCACAGCAGCCACACGGTGCGGGGGGCGGGTTCCTCGACGCCCTTGAGGAGGACGTTGCCGGCGCCCTCGGTGAGGCGGTCGGCGTCCTCCAGGAGGATGACCTGCCAGCGTCCGCCGGCCGGGGAGAGCTGGGCGCGGCGGATGAGGGAGCGGGTCTCACCGACGCCGATGGTGAGGACCTCGGTGCGGACGTTCTCGACATCGGCGTGGGTGCCGATGAGCGAGGTGTGGCAGCCGTCGCAGAAGCCGCAGCCGGGGGCGCCGCCCAGGGCGCGGTCGGGGCCGCGGCACTGGAGCGCGGCGGCGAAGGCGCGGGCGGCGGTGGCGCGACCGCAGCCGGGCGGGCCGGTGAACAGCCAGGCGTGGGTCATGGCGGAACCGGTGAGCGCGGGTTCCTCGCCCCGCTCGACGGCGGTGACGAAGGCGTCGGCGTCGCGGGCGGCCGCGAGGAGTTGCTCGCTCACCCGGTCCTGCCCCACCAGGTCGTCCCACACCGACACGGCTCCGCCCCCCTTCTTTTCGGTCCCTCTCGGGTCCTCGTCCGCTCTGTCCCGCTTCGGTCGACCCGGTCCCGTCCCGCTCGGGCCCGGCCGGTTCACCGGATGGTCGGGCCCGCCGGGAGCACGGGCCCGATGGTGTCCGGTGGGATCCATTGTGGGGCACGGGTCCGACAGTGTCGGTACACCCCGACGGCACGGGTGGGGCGACGGAACCCGTCAGGGGTGCTGCTCGGGGATGCCGACGGCGGGGCGCGGCGGGCCGGCCGGGTCACCGGGACGCTGCGGTTGCTCGGCCGGTGGCTCGTGCGGTGGCGCGGCGGCGGGGGCCGCGAAGGGCGGAGCGGGCGCCGGTGCGAGGGCGCGGACGTCCTCGGAGGGTCGCGGGGCGTCGGGGAGGATGTTGCCCAGGATGATCGGGCCGGGATCGTCGGCGGTCCGGGCCCGGGCGCGCACGCCGGCGGTGTTGCGTTCCCCGGTGTTGCCGCGCACGGTCATCGGGTGGCCGGTGGCCACCAGTTCGATGCCGATGGTGTTCGCCTCGGTGACGTTGTCGCGGACGACGCTCTCGCAGGGGTCGCAGTGTTCGACGCGGATGCCGGCGTGGCCGTGGCCGGAGACGTGGGAGTGCTCGATGACGCCGCGGCCGGCGTGGACGGCGCGGATGCCGTGGCGGCCGTTGTCGTGGACGGTGAGGTAGGAGGCGCGGTAGCCGAGCAGCGGACGACCGGTGGTGCCGACCACGGTGAGGCCGGAGGTGGTGTGGCCGCGCAGGGTGAGGTTCTCCACGGCGGTCTCCTCGGCGAGGACGGTGACGCCGGTGGCGCGGCGGTGTTCGCCGTCGATGATCACCGTGCCCCGGTCGGAGCCGCGCAGCACCACGCGCGGAGTGCGCAGGACCGGGCTCTCCCGGTAGACGCCGGGGCCGACGAGGACGAGGTCGCCGGGGACGGCGGCGTCGAGGGCGGCCTGGATGGAGGGAGTGTCGCCGGGGACGGTGATGACGGCGGGCCTCCCGGTGGGGCCGGGGCGGATGTCCCGTTCACGAGGGCTGAGGGCGCCGCAGCCGACGAGGGTGATGAGGGCGGCCAGCGTGGTGAGGGCGGCGACGGCGGTGAGGATCACGGCCGGGGCGGCGGGACGGCGCGCGGGTCCGCCGTCGGCCGGGTCGCCGTCGCCGGGGGTGGCGGGGGCCGGAGTGGTGCGGCGGGTGCGGCGGGACGGGCCCGACGGGAGGAACGGAAAGGTGCGTGGTGGGAGCCCCATGCTCGCCAGATGTATCGTCTGCTGTCCCGTATGTGCATTGATATGAGGGTATGTCGGCTGATCGGATCTCCGGTTTCACCCGGACGGCGGACCGCCGGACCGCCGTCCCGCCGGGATCCGAAACATCCGGTGTCCGGATCACGGATCGCCCCCGCCCCCGCCCCCGCCCCCGACGCCGGCACCGGCCTCCGGACGACGCCGGGCCCACGAGCGGTGCCGGCTCCCCGGACGCTTCGGGGCGACGACCGGCACCGCACCGCCCGGGCCCCGTCCCCCGGCCGATACCGCTTCTCACCAACGGACGTCGCACCGGACCGGCACCGCACCACCGGCCCGGCGTCGGAACGACGCCGGGCCGGTGGGATCACCGTGGATCCCACCGGCCCGGTACCTCCCGGAGGCCGGGGCGCCCTCCGGCGCCCGGCCCGTCCGCTCGCCGCCCGTCCCCGCTCAGCGACCGTCGCGCCGTCGGGGCCGGTCGGCGTCCCCGCCACCGTTCCCCTCGCCCCCGTAGGGGCCGAGGAGTTCGTCCGCGAGGGTCGGCACGTCGTCCAGCGGGGTCTCCTCGGCCCAGCTGGGCCGACCCCGCCGCTTGCGTCGCCGTTCCTCCGCCGCCTCCGGCGTCTCATCGGGGTCCTCGATGACCGGCAGACGGGCGGTCTCGTCCACGGCGGGTGTCTCGTCCCCGGACGGCACCTGCGGCAGCACGGCCGTCTCCTCGTTGGGCGAGACGACCCGTTCGTCGGTGCCGGGCGGCACCGGAAGCGTCCGGGTGTCCTGCTCGATACGCGGAATCTGCGTGGTCTCCTCGGAGGCCCGACGGGCCTCCTCCGCGCGGCGCCTCTCCTCCTCGCGGCGGCGGCGCTCGGCCTCCTCGGCGGCCCGGCGCTCCTCTTCCTCCCGACGGACCCGCTCCTCCTCGGCGCGGACCCGGCGCTCCTGCTCCTCGCGCCGCTTGCGCTCGGCCTCGGCCCGCAGCAGGGCCTCCTCGGCCTTGCGCTGCTTCTCGCGGCGGCGCTCCTCGGCCTCGGCGCGCAGCCGCTCCTCTTCCTCCTTCTGCCGGCGCAGGCGCTCCTGCTCCTCGCGCCGGGCGCGCTCCTCGGCCTCGAGGCGCCTGCGCTCCTCCTCGGCCAGGCGCTCCTCCTCCTCGAGGCGCCTGCGCTCCTCCTCCGCCCGGCGCTCCTCTTCCTCCTTGCGCCGCGCCTCTTCCTCCAGGCGCTTGCGCTCCTCCTCCTCGGCGCGCAGCCGGGCGAGGGTCTCCTGGCGCTGACGCTCGAGCCGCTCCTCTTCCTCCTTGCGGCGGCGCTCCTCCTCCTCGAGGCGCCTGCGCTCCTCCTCCGCCCGGCGCCGCGCCTCCTCCCGGGCCCGGATCTCGGCCTCGGAGAGCGGCAGCAACCGGTCGAGGTGGTGGCGGGCGGCGGTGGTCACCGTCTCCGAGGCACGACCCGCGTCGACCACGAGGTAGCGGGTGGGGTCGGCGGCGGCCAGCGCGAGGAAGCCGGCGCGCGCCCGGGTGTGGAATTCGGCGGACTCGGACTCCAGTCGGTCCGGGGCCTCGGTGAAGCGGTCGCGGGCGGTCTCCGGGGAGATGTCCAGCAGGATCGTCAGGTCCGGGACCAGCCCGTCGCAGGCCCAACGGGAGATGCGGGCGACCTCCGTGGCGGAGAGCCGGCGACCGGCGCCCTGGTAGGCGATGGAGGAGTCCGTGTAACGGTCGCTGATCACCACGGCGCCACGGGCCAGCGCGGGCCGGATGACGCTCTCCACGTGCTCGGCGCGGTCCGCCGCGTAGAGCAGGGCCTCCGCCCGGTCGGAGAGGCCGGAGGAGGAGACGTCCAGCAGGATGGCGCGCAGTCGTCGGCCCAGCGGGGTGGCGCCGGGCTCGCGGGTGACCACGACCTCGTGGCCCTTGGCCCGGATCCATTCGGACAGCGCCTCCACCTGGGTGGACTTGCCGGCGCCGTCGCCGCCCTCCAGGGCGATGAAGAACCCGGAGCCGGCGGGCGCCTCGGCGGGACGCGGCGGACGCACCACGTCCCGGAGTTCGGCGCGCAGGGAGATGCCGCGCCGATCGTCCACGCCGCGCAGCAGCAGGGCGCCGACCGGCAGCAGCAGGGCGCCGATGATCATCAGAGTGAAGGCGGCGCCGCCGTGCGCGATGACGAAGTCGCCGCGCTCGACGCGGTGGCTGCCGATGAGTGCGGCGATCACCGGCGCGAGGACGGCCGCGACCGCCACCGCGATCGACACCACCGCGCGCAGGTGCCGGGTCAGGAGGAGGCGGCGGACCTCCTCGACCTCCTGGTCCAGCAGGGTGTGGCCGGTGCGGGCGGCGACACCGGCGGCCAGGCCCGTGAACAGCGCGCAGACCAGGGCGGTGGCGGCGTCGGGCACGATGCCGAGGGCGAACACGCCGATGCCGACGGCCGTGACGGCCAGTGCCGGCATCCGGCGGCGGCCCACGGTCGGCAGCACGGCGGGGGCCAGCCGGACACCGCCGATCACACCGCCGGTGAGCGCGAGGACGGTCAGGCCGAAGAGAACGGGACCTCCACCCAGGCCCAGGGAGTGCGGGTAGGCCACCGCCACCGCCGCCGCGACTGCGGCGGCCACGGCGGCGCAGCCGAGCAGCAGCACCGACACGGCGCCGGTGCGGCCCCGCTCGGGGGCCTCGGCCTTCCCCCCGCCGGTCCCGCCACCGGCGGGCTCGCCGGTGGGCCGGCGCCAACCGGCGAGCGGGGAGTGGGGGGGCGGGGAGCCGGAGCCCGGCAGGGCGATCGCGACGATCACGGCCAGGGAGGCGGCGAACAGGCCGGCGGCGGCGTAGGCGCCCATCGCGACCTGGTGGGTGCCGAACCAGTTGATGCCGGTGGCCAGCAGATTGTTCAGCAGGGCCGCGACGACCAGGACGGCCGCGGCGATCGGCACGACGAGAAAGGAGGTGAGCGTCCACAGGGAACGCAGCGCGGCGGCGCGGTCGGGCAGCGGCCGGACGGCACCGCCCTCGGGCGGCGGGGGCGGCAGCAACGCCGGGGCGGCGGCGTCCCGGGTGACGGCCCACACCCGCTCGGCGACGGCGAGCACCAGGGCCGTGACCAGGAGCCACACCCAGGCGGTGCCGGGCGTCCAGTCCACCCACAGCGGGGCGAGCAGCAGCGCGATCACCCGGATGCCATCGGCGCCGATCAGGGTCCAGCGGCGGTCCAGGGGGCCGTCGGCGGAGACCAGTCGGGCCAGCGGCTCGAGCAGCAGGGTGTCGACCAGGGCCGCGCCGGCGATGCGGACGGCGAGCAGCAGCGCGAGCGTCATGACGACGCCGCGCTCACCCCCGCCGAGCGCCTCGGCCACGGCGGCGGCCTGAAAGGTCAACACCAACAGCACCAGCAGGGCGAGAACATCCGCCACGCCGCCGGCGAGCCGTGCCTCCCACAGCCGGCGCAGGGCGGGCACGCGCAACAGCGCCCGGGGCGCACGCCCCCGGGACTCCGTCGCCAGTGCCTCGTCGATGACACCACCCGCGGGGCTCTCGGCCCCGGGTTCCTCCGCTCGCGTCATTCGGCCAGCGTAGCGCCCGGGGCCGACGCCCCGCCGAGGTCCCCGGGGGTTGGACAGCCCATCGGGACGGGGTGACGGAGTGTCGGGAAACAGGCTTCCCGATGGGTGGTTGGGGGCGCGCGACCCGGGAAGCCGCTCTCGGAAAATCCTCTTCGCGCCGGGAGCGGACCGGAGGGGCGCGCCGAACGGCGCCGGTGCCCCGGACGGGGGTGTGAAACGGACGCACCACCGCGTTCCGGGCCACCGGGTGGGGAGGCCGAGCGGGGCGGGGGAGCCCGACGGGTGCGGGGTCGGGAGCGCGGAGGGAGCGGGCCGACGTGGGGCATGTCACCCCTCACGCCCCCGGGGGCGGTGTACCGGTCGGGCGTGTCGCGCCGATGGGTACCGGGACACCGGGGTGGAGGAGCGAACAAAGAGTGAGGGGCGGTACACGCGCCCCGGCCCCGGCCCGGAGGGAATCCGGGCCGGGGCCGGTGGCGGGATGATCCGACCGATGGGTGGCCGGACGCGGGCGGCCGGACGGGCCGCCGGCGGATCAGCCGGCGTCGCCGGCGCCGGAGGAGGCCCCCGCCCCGGCCGTACTGCGCCCCGCCGTCGCCTTCCCGGTCGCGGCCTTCTTCGTCGTGGCCTTCTTCGCGGCGGTCTTGCCCGCGGCGGTCGTCGCGGTCTTCTTCGCCGTGGCCTTCGCGGCGGTCTTCTTGGCCGCCGTCTTCTTCGTGGCCGTCTTCTTCGCCGCGGTCTTCTTGGCGGCCGTCTTCTTCGCGGTCTTCTTCGCCGGCCCCTTGGCCCGCTTCTCCGCGAGGAGCTCGTAGCCGCGCTCCGGCGTGATGGTCTCCACCTCGTCGTCCCGGCGCAGGGTCGCGTTGGTCTCGCCGTCCGTGACGTACGGGCCGAATCGCCCGTCCTTGACCACCACCGGACGCTCCGTCACCGGGTCGGTGCCCAGCTCCTTGAGCGGCGGCTTGGCCGCCGCCCGACCGCGCTGCTTGGGCTGGGCGTAGATCGCCAGCGCCTCCTGCAGCGTGATGGTGAACAGCTGGTCCTCCGAGGAGAGCGACCGCGAGTCCGTGCCCTTCTTCAGGTACGGGCCGTAGCGGCCGTTCTGCGCGGTGATCTCCGCGTCGCTCTCCGGGTCGGTGCCCACCACCCGGGGCAGCGAGAGCAACCGCAGCGCGTCCTCCAACGTCACCGTGTCCAGCGACATCGAACTGAAGAGCGAAGCGGTACGCGGCTTGATGGCGTTCTTGCCGCTCTTCGGGGTGTCCTCCGGAAGCACCTCGGTGACGTAGGGGCCGTACCGGCCGTCCCGGGCGACGATGGGGCGGCCCGTCTCCGGATCGGTGCCCAGTTCGTGGTCGCCGGTGGGCTTGGCCAGCAGCTCACGGGCCAGCTCGGGGGTCAGCTCGTCCGGCGGCAGGTCCTCGGGGACATCCGCGCGCCGGGTGGCGGCCTCGCCGTTCTCCCCCGGCTCGGCGGGACCCTCCAGGTAGGGGCCGTAGCGGCCCACCCGCAGCATGATGTCCTCGTCCACCCGGAAGGAGGACACCTCGCGGGCATCGATCGCACCCAGATCGGTGACCAGTTCCTTCAAGCCACCCAGGTGGTCGCCGTCGGCCGCCGCGGCGGCGCTCGCGCCGGCGGGCACGTCGGTGCCGTCACCCGGCGTGCTCTCCCCGAAGTAGAAGCGGTGCAGCCAGGGCACCGACTCCGCCTCGCCGGCCGCGATCCGGTCGAGGTCGTCCTCCATCCGGGCGGTGAAGTCGTAGTCCACCAGCCGACCGAAGTGCTGCTCGAGCAGGTTGACCACGGCGAAGGAGAGGAACGAGGGCACCAGGGCGGTGCCCTTCTTGAAGACGTAGCGGCGGTCCAGGATCGTGCCGATGATCGAGGCGTAGGTGGAGGGGCGACCGATCTCCCGCTCCTCCAGCTCCTTGACCAGCGTCGCCTCGGTGTAACGGGCGGGCGGCTTGGTGGCGTGGCCGTCCACCGACATCTCGCGGGCCGAGAGCGGGTCGCCCTCGGCGACCCGGGGCAGCCGGCGCTCGCGGTCGTCCAGCTCGGCCTCGGGGTCGTCGGAGCCCTCCACGTAGGCCTTGAGGAAGCCGTGGAAGGTGATGACCTTGCCGGAGGCGGTGAACTCGCACTCCCGCCCGTCGGCGGCCCGGCCGCCGACCCGCACGGTCACCGACTGGCCGACGGCGTCCTTCATCTGGGAGGCGACGGTCCGCTTCCAGATCAGCTCGTACAGCCGGAACTGCTCGCCGGTCAGACCGGTCTCGGCGGGCGTGCGGAAGCGGTCGCCGGAGGGGCGGATCGCCTCGTGCGCCTCCTGCGCGTTCTTCACCTTCCCGGCGTACGAGCGGGGCTTGTCCGGCAGGTAATCCGCGCCGTACAACTGGGTGACCTGGGCCCGGGCCGCCTGCACCGCCGTGCCGGAGAGGGTGATGGAGTCGGTCCGCATGTAGGTGATGAAGCCGTTCTCGTACAGCCGCTGCGCCACCTGCATGGTGGACTTGGCGCCCATGCCGAGCTTGCGGGACGCCTCCTGCTGGAGGGTCGTGGTGCGGAACGGCGCGTACGGGGAGCGACGGTAGGGCTTGGACTCCACCGCGCGGACGGCGAAGTCGGTGTCCGCGAGGGCTCCGGCCAGCGCGCGGGCGTTCGCCTCGTCCAGGTGCGTCACCCGGCCGGGGTCGCGCAGCATCCCGTCGGGACCGAAGTCGCGGCCCTGGGCGACCCGGCGGCCGTCCACCGAGACCAGGCGCGCGGCGAACGCCTCGACGTCGCCGGGGTCCCCGGCGACGCCGGCCGGGCCCGCGCCGGCGAAGGTGCCGGTGAGGTCCCAGTACTCGGCGGAGCGGAAGGCGATCCGCTCGCGCTCGCGCTCCACGACCAGGCGGGTGGCGACGGACTGCACACGGCCGGCGGACAGCCGCGGCATGACCTTCTTCCACAGCACCGGGGAGACCTCGAAGCCGTAGAGACGGTCCAGGATGCGGCGGGTCTCCTGCGCGTCGACCAGGCGCTGGTTCAGCTCGCGGGGGTTGGCGACGGCCTCCCGGATGGCGTCCCGCGTGATCTCGTGGAACACCATGCGGCGGACCGGCACCTTGGGCTTGAGGACCTCCCGCAGGTGCCAGGCGATGGCCTCGCCCTCGCGGTCCTCATCGGTGGCGAGGTAGAGCTCGTCGGACTCGGCGAGCAGGTCCTTGAGCTTCTTGACCTGGTCCTTCTTGTCGCTGTTGATGACGTACAGCGGCTCGAAGTCCTCGTCCACGTTGACGCCGAGCCGGGCCCACGGGCGTCCCTTGTACTTCGCCGGCACCTCCGCGGCGCTGCCGGGCAGGTCGCGGATGTGCCCCACACTGGCCTCGACCACGTAGCCGGGGCCGAGGTAGCCCTTGATCGTCTTGGCTTTGGCGGGGGACTCGACGATGACAAGTCGACGTCCGCCGTTCGCGGTCTCGCTGGTCGGGGGCAACTTCTCGCTCTTCTCTCCGTCGGTCGGGACACCGGGAAGCCCCGGAAGCCGTATCGGCCGTTTCCGCGGGCGGTTCCCACGGCATCATGGTGCGGAGTGTGACGGTACCTCCCGCCTCCGTGTCAAACGGGAAAACCGCACAACGCCTCTCGACGGTAACCCGACGACCGCTGTTCCCGCCGCCGGATGTCGCCGGCAGGATGTGCGTGGCCGGTCACACCGCCGCGCGGAAGAGCGCGGCCCCGGTAAACCAGACCCGACCGGCCACACGACCGAACCACCAGGGGGAAAAGTGTCCGACCAGAATCCCTACGGCTCGCCCTCCGACCCCTCGCAGCAGAACCCCTACGGCGGGCAGCAGTGGGGCCCCGGGGCCGGGACGCCGGGGCAGCCCGGGCTGCCCGGGCAGCCGGAGTACGGACAGCAGCAGGCCGGGGGCTACGGCTACCCCGGTGGGTACGCCCAGCCGGGCGGCTACCCGCAGGGCGCGTACGCCGCGGACCCCAACGCCCCGTACGGGTACGACGTCCACGGACGGCCGTACTCCTCGAAGACCAAGCTGATCGCCGGGTTGCTGCAGATCCTGGTCGGCGGCGTGGGTGCCGGCCGCTGGTACACCGGCCACTACGGTCTGGCCATCGCCCAACTGCTGACCTGCGGCGGGCTCGGCATCTGGGCCCTGATCGACGGCATCTACCTGCTGGCCAGCGACGGGGTGACCGACTCCGACGGACGGGTGCTGCGCAGCAGCTGACGCCCCCTCGGGTCCCGGGCGGGCGAGGAGGATCGGGTGGAGAGGAGGAGTGTCGTGACGGAGCGCCGCGAGGCGGGTTCCGACGCCCCGGCGCGCCTCGACGCGCCTCGATGCGCTCCCCCATCCGTTGGGCCCGCCCCCGAGCCGAAACCCCTTCCCCTTTCCCCACCGGTTCCTCCCCCCACCGATTCCCGGCCGGCCCCGGCCGGGCCGGGGGACGCGGCGGCGGGCGGGCCGGGCGACGGACGCCCCGGCATCCGACCCGGCGGACGGGGCCCCCGACTGCCCCGTCGGCTCCGGCATCCGGTCCTCCCGCCCCTGGCGACGCTCGGCGGCGGCCTGCTCGGCGCCGCGTACCTGTACCGCACCGATCCGCACCTCCCCGGTCAGTGGCTCCCCCGCTGCCCGTTCCACTGGCTGACCGGCCTGCTGTGCCCCGCCTGCGGCGGCACCCGGATGACCTACGACCTCATCCACGGCGACCTGCCGGCCGCCTTCGCCGACAACGCCGTCCTGCTGGTGCTCGGCCTGCCCGCGGTCGCCTGGTGGGGTGGGCGATGGCTGCACGAGGGGGCGCGGGGGCGCCGTTACCGGCCGCGGCTGGAAGGTACCGGAACCATCGTCGTACTGACCGTCGCCGTCCTGTGGACGGTGCTGCGCAACGTCGCGGGGTGGACGCCGGGCTGAGCGACCCGGCGGGATCGGCACCGGGGCGCCAGGGGTGTCGGGGAGGGCGGGGTTCGGGCACCGGAAGCCCTCTCAGACGGTGCCCGGAGGGCGGAGGAGTTCGCCCCCGCCGGCTTACGACAGCACGTCAGATCACTTTTTGATCAAAACCAGTCGTTCGATGCAACTATTTCGGCCTCCGGCGTGTCGAAGATCGCGCTGGAACGGACACGTGGCCGTCACGGTTTCTCCCATCCACGTCCCGTCCCCGGCGGACACCGTCCCGCACGGCCCCGCCCCCGGCACCACAGACCTCCCCGCTCGGCACCAAGGAGTACCCATGACCACCCCCGTGAACGCCCCCAACGGCACCCCCTTCTCCACCAAGTCCAAGGTCGTCGCCGGCATCCTGCAGATCCTCGTCGGCGGCGTGGGCGCCGGCCGCTGGTACACCGGCCACTACGGCATGGCCATCGCCCAGTTGCTGACCTGCGGCGGTCTGGGTGTGTGGGCCCTGATCGACGGCATCCTCTTCCTCGTCAAGGACGACCGCACCGACTCCGAGGGCCTGGTCCTCAAGAGCTGACGCCCCGCGTGTCCGCGTCCTCGCGGCACCTCCCGTCGGCCCCCCCCACCGCACCCGGTGGCGGGGGCCGACGCGTCCCGGCACGCCCCGGGGCCCTCCGGCGACCGGTCCGAGCGACACCCCGGGTCCGGGACCGGCGCAAACAACACGAAGGGGGCGTGATTCGGCGAGCACGCGGGTACGCGCAGGGGACGCCGGGGCTCCGCCCCGACCACGGCTCCCGGAGCGCCTCCCGCGCCCGGCGGGCCGACGGCTCGAAGACGTCCGAACCGGGGGCCACCCGGACCGGACGGACCCCGGCGACGAACAGCGCCCGGCGGCCACGCCGCCGGAGCCGGTACCGCGACGGTCCGATCGGTCCCAGCGGGGTACCCGGGGATCGTCCCCCGGGTCCCGGACGTGGCCCGCCGGAAACCCGTCGTGATCCGACAGCGACGAGGAGGCTCCCGATGCACACCGGAGAACTGACCGCCGACACCCTGAGCCGGCTGCGCGAACGCCGCCCCTATCCCGCCGTGACCATCACCCTGCCCACCCACCGCCACGGCCCGGAGAACAACCAGGACGTGGTGCGACTGCGCAACCTGATCGCCGCCACCGAGCGCCGGCTCACCGAGGCCCCCCACGTCTCCCGACAGAGCCGCGACGCCGTCGTGCGACAGTTGCGGGCCGCCGTCGACGATCTGGATCTGCGGTACGCCCTGGACGGGCTCGTCGTCCTGGCCGACGAGAACGAGTACCACGTGTGGCCGGTGCCGCGCTGGGTGCCCGAGCGCGTCGTGCTCAGCGACAGCTGGCTGACCCGCAACCTCGTCGCGGCCCGGGCCGCCGAGCGCAGCTACCACCTGTTGGTGATCTCCGCCGACCGCGGCGTGCTCTGGCGCGGAGCGCCCGAGCACCTGGAGGAGCTGGAAGTCTGCGGCTTCCCGATGACCATGCCCAGCGTCCCGGAACAGAACTTCGACCCCGAGCGCACCCACCGCACCGGCGGCCCCGACAGCCTCTACACGCAGGAACGCACCAAGTCCTTCTTCCGCGACATCGCCACGGCGGTGGAGGAGGTCTGCCGCAAGGAGCCGCTGCCGCTGTTCGTGGCCGGGCTGCCGGAGGCACTGGGGCTGTTCACGGACGTCCTTCCCCCCGCCCTCGGGATCGCCGGACGGCTGACCAAGGGCGGACTGGCCGACGCGTCCGCGCCGGCACTGCTGGAGGAGATGAAGCCGGCCCTGGAGGAGTACGCCCACCGCCGCACCGAGCAGGTCGGCGAGGAACTGGACACCGCCGTCAGCAGGAAGTCCTTCGCCGCCGGCCTCGACGAGGTGTGGACGGCCGTGCGGGAGGGACGCGCCGGCATGGTCGCCGTGGAGGAGCACTACCGCACCACCGTGCAGATCTCCGACGGCCACCTGCGCCCCCTCCCCACCGACGGCGAGGCGGACACCGGCGGGACGGCCGGTGCGAACGGCGACGGCGACGGTGCCGTCGCCAACGGAACCGGGAACGGGAACGGCGGCGAGGTGCGGATTCTCGACTTCCCGCCGAGCGGCTTCGCCGAACGTCGGGAGGAGGCCACCCCGGTCTCCGGCGTGCCGGGCGAGCACCTCGGGGAGGTCCGCGAGGACATCGTCGACGAGGTCGCCGAGACCGCCCTGGACACGGGCGCCAAGGTGGTCTTCGTCGAGGACGGCGCGCTCGCCGACCACGGACGGTTGGCTGCCGTGCTGCGCTACTGAGTCGGCGGGCGCGCCGGTCGACACCTCGGCGGGCGGCCGTGGTGTGAACGGCTCGCGGACCGGGAGTCGGGACGGGCGGGTCGTATCGGACGGTATCGGGTGGGGTCGGTCGGGTGTGTCGGGTCGGGTGGTCAGTCCACCGGCAGCAGAAAGCCCTGTTCCAGGAGCCCCCGCAGCAACTCCGGCAGTCGCGAGCGCAATTCCACCGGATCGTCGTCGATCAGCCGCGCGATCGCCTCACCGATCGCGCCCGCCGTCAAGGTGCCGTCACAGGCGCCCGCGAAGCCCGCCCCGATCGTGTCCACGGTCAGGGCCCGCATCATCCCGAAGTGCTGCCTGAGCACCACGTGCTCGGGGTGCTCGGCGCCGGGCAGGCCGATCTGTTCCTGAACCACCTCGTCCGCCAGACGGTAGCGACCGGCGAGCAACCGCTCGTCGTTCCGCTCCCGCAACACCCCGCACAGCTCGAAGTATCCGGCCACGGTCGGACCCAGCGGCTGTCGCACCGCGTGCGGCCACTCCTCCACCAGCACCGACGGTCGCCGGGTCTCCGAACGGCGCACCATGATCCACCCCATGCCCACCCCGCGCACGCCCCGGGCCACGAAGTTCTCCAGCCAGGAGTCGTAGCGGGCCGCGTACCGCTTCGGGTCGTCCCGGTGGTCACCGGCGTCGCGCAACCACAGCTCGGCGTACTCGGTGACGTCCTGCTCCTCGCGCTGGACGATCCACGCGTCGCAACCGGGCGGCAACCAGGAGACCAGGCGCTCGCGCCAGTCGCCGTCGGCGGGGTGTTCCCAGTTGGCGAGCATCACCAGGATGCCGCCGGGATTCAGCCGGTCGGCGGCACCACGCACCAACGAACGGCACAGTTCGTCGCCGGCCAGCCCGGCGTCCCGGTAGACCAGCCGGGGGCCGCCGGGCTCCGGCGGGGAGATCACGAACGGTGGGTTGGAGACGATCAGGTCGAACGGTTCGAGATCGGCGACCGGCTCGTAGAGCGAACCCTCGCGGAACTCCGCGGTGGGCGCCGCGGAGAGTTCGAGGGTCAGGTCGGCCATCCGCAGGGCACGCGGGTTCGGGTCGGTGGCGGTGACGGCGGAGGCGTGCCGGGTGAGGTGCAGGGCCTGGATCCCGCAACCGGTGCCCACGTCCAGCACCCGGCCGACGGGCGTGTCGGGGATCAGCTGGGTGAGCGTGGTGGAGGCGCCCCCCACACCCAGCACCACATCCGGGCTCGGCGAACCGGCGGCCGCGCCGGCCCGTCCCCCGAGGGCGTGACCGGCGTCGGAGACGATGAACCAGTTCTCCCCGCCGGGTCCCGCCCAGGGCCGGATGTCCACGGCCGCCCCGACGGTGTCCTCCGCGTCGTCGCCGTCCTCCCCACCGCTCGTCCCGCCGGGCGTCCGGCGCAGCCAACCGGCGTCCAGTGCCGCGTCCAGCGGCAGCACCTCGGCGGCCCGCTTCGCGGGGACCGGGGTGCGCAGCAGGAAGAGACGGGCGAGGACGGCGGCGGCGTCACCGTCCCGGGTGGCCCGCAGGGCGGGCACCGTCTCGCCGCGCGCCAGGGCCGCGTAGGCGGCGGCGCCCAGACGTTCCAACAGGCCGTCGGGGGTGAAATCGGCGGCGAGCAGTGCCTCGCGCAGGGGGGCGCCGCCGGGGGTGGGGAGATCCGAAGTGCTCACGGGGGTCCATTCTGCCGAGCGGGAGGGGTCGGCGGGGCCGACCCGACGCGGGAGCGGGCCTTCGGGGCCGGCCCGAAGCGGGTGCCCGGTTCCCCGGTTCCGGTCCGGACACCGGCGCGGGAGCGGCGCGGGGCGGGAACAGGCGCGGGGCGGGAACAGGCGCGGCGCGGGAACAGGCGCGGCGCGGGAACAGGCGCGGAGGCCGGACCGGAACCCGGACACAGCCTCCACCCGGAAGCCGAGGGGCCCGCCGAGGGAACCGCCCTCGCGGGGAGGTCCGGGGCTCAGCCCTCGGACTCCTCGGCGTCCTCTTCCTCGTTCCCGTCGGCGTCGGCCCCGGCGTCGTCGGCCTCCTCGGTTTCGTCGGCCGTGCCCCCCTCGGTGCCCTCGGTCCCGGCCCCGTCGGGGTCGGCGTCACCGTCCACGGGCGAACCCGGCACCCGGCAGCCCTCCTGCTCGGCCATCGCCTCGCCCAGCTGCCCGGACTGCAGGCGGGTCAGCGCGTCCCCGCCGATCTGCCCGAACTCCTCGAGCTGTCCCACCATCTCCCGCAGTCCCTCGGCGAAGGCCGCCCGGTCGGCGGTGTCCAGCTCGTCGCTGGCCTCCCGCAGGCCGTCGTAGGACTCGGAGAGCGCGTTGAGCTCGGCCGTCGCGTCCTCGCGCAGCTGCTCGCCGTCGTCCACCGGCGGGTCCCCCGCGCCCTCCACCGCCTCGGCCAGTCCGGCGTAGGCGTCGGAGAGCCGGCCGTAGGACTCGGAGTACACCTCCTGGACGACCTCCGGCTCCTCATCACTCTCGCTGGCCTCCGCGAGAGAGGTGTTGGCGGCCTGGATCTGCTGCAGCCGGGGCCCGGCGGCGTCACAGAACTCGGCGGCCCACTCCTCGGTGCGCTCGGCGGTGTCGTCGCCGCATCCGGTGAGCACCAGGGCGAGGGTCGCGCACCCCGCCATCGCCATCGCGAGCTTCCTGTTCACCGTTCTCGGCCCCTCTCCGACGTTTCCCCTGTCACCCGAGCGGGGGATCGACACCATCTGCCGTTCGGGCCGGAACCTACACCGAGTGGAGAGCGGCATGCCCCAGGCACACCGCCGGGAGGGCCCCGATCACCCTGTCCTACCCCCGCCCGGGCGCTTCGTGGCGGCGTTGACGGCGCAGGGGAAGACGAGGAACGGGACCGGCGGGACGCGGAGCCCGACGAGGCGGGTTGAGGGGTGGGGCGCGGCACTCCCGGTGCCCGGTGATCCGACACCGCGCGGCGCCGGAGCCGCGCGGCACGAGAGGGCATGACGCGGCGGAGCCACGCCGAACGACGGCGGGGCCCGGTGAAAGGGATGACGCGGGGGAACCGCTCAGTCGGTGTCGCGGGCGGTGGGCCAGCTCATGCGAATGAGGCCACCCCGCTCGTCGCTGGTGACCTCGACCTGGTCCACGAGGGCGCTGATCACGGCCAGCCCCAGCTCGTCGCCGTCACCCGCCACACCGTTGCCGGAATCCGCGGGGGAAGCCGGCGGGCCGGGCGTGTCGTCGCCGACCTCGATCGCGAAACTCTTCTCCCCTTCGGTGAGGGACACCCGCACCGGGCCGGTCAGCCCGAGCGTGGTGTGCAGCCCGACCGCCCGGCTGCACGCCTCACCGACCGCCAGTCGCAGTTCGTCGAGAGCGGATTCCTCCACCCCGGCCCGACGCGCCACGGCAGCGGCCACCAGCCGCGCGGTGCGGACGTGCTCCGGCGAGGCGCTGAAACGCAGTTCGACGGTGGCCATGCTGCCATCCCCCTGGGTGGTGCCGGGCCCGCGATCCCGACGGTCCGGCGCCACGGGAGCGCCGGACCGTCGGGAGCGGGACGCCGATGTTCTCGGCTGTGCGGTCGTTCGCTGGTCAGTCGGCGGCGGAGACCGCGTCGTCCACCGTCGGGTGGATGGGGAACACCTTGGTCAGACCGGTGATCCGAAAGATCTTCAGAATGCGCTCCTGGTTGCACACCAGGCGCAACGAGCCCTCCTGCGCACGCACGCGCTTCAGGCCACCCACCAGTACGCCCAGACCGGTGGAGTCGAGGAAGTCGACGCGCTCCATGTCCACGACCAGGTGGTGGTTGCCGTCATTCACCAGCTCCACCAGCTGTTCGCGCAGCTTGGGCGCGGTGTACACGTCGATCTCTCCGCCTACCTCGACGACCGTGCGGTCGCCGACGTTTCGGGTCGACAGGGACAGGTCCACGGATCCTCCAGCACCTTGCTATCGAGCGGTCGCCCTTGACGCCTCACCGCCACGGGCAAGGGATGATCGGCAGCCGCCAGTGCATTCAATCACTTGTCCCGGCCGGGGACGATGCCTTACGGCCATTGTCCGTCGGACCGGTGACACACTCGGGGTGATGTCCCGCGCGGAGAACCCCGATCCCCCCGACACGCCCCGGCGCCCCGACACACCGGAGGCGCTGCTGGCGTACCTGGGGCGAGACGCCGACCGCGCGGCACGCGTCACCCACGTCGAGCACCTGCCCGCCCGGGACGCCCGGCATGCCCCCTGGCCCGCGGATTTGTCGCCGGAGGTGGTGCGGGCGCTGACGGACGCCGGGATCGGGCGCCCCTGGGCACACCAGGCGGACGCCGTGGCGCGCGCGCTGCGGGGCGAGTCCGTGGTCGTGGCGACCGGCACCGCCTCGGGGAAGTCGATCTGCTACCTCGCGCCGGTGCTGCACTCCCTCCTCATCCCGCCGACGGAGCCGACCCGGAAGGATCCGGCCGGGCCGGGCCGGGGCGCGCGACGGACCGCCGGCGGCGGGGTCGGCGGCGGGCCCTCCCCGCTGCGCCCGGCCACCGCCCTGTACCTGGCGCCGACCAAGGCGCTGGCCGCCGACCAGCTGCGGGCGGTGCGGGAACTGGCGGCGCCCCTGGGCCACGCCGTGCGGCCGGCGGTGCACGACGGCGACTCCCCGCCCGAGGAACGGGAGTGGGCCCGCGCGCACGCGAACCTGCTGCTCACCAACCCCGACATGCTGCACCGTTCGCTGCTGCCCGGGCACCGGCGCTGGTCGGGGTTCTGGCGGGCACTGCGCCACGTGGTGGTGGACGAGTGCCACGTCTACCGGGGCGTGTTCGGTTCCCACGTGGCGCAGGTGCTGCGCCGGCTGCGGCGGATCTGCGCCCACTACGGCGCCGACCCGGTGTTCCTCGCCGCGTCGGCGACCGTGGCCGATCCCGCCGGGTCGGTGGGGCTGCTGACCGGGGTGCCGGTCACCGCCGTCACCGAGGACGCCTCCCCGAGGGGACGGATGGTTTTCGCCCTGTGGGAACCCCCGCTGGCCCGCGAACGCGAGGGCGGTGGGGAACGGGGCGCGCCCGTGCGACGAACCGCCGTCGCCGAGACCGCCGACCTGCTGGGCGACCTGGTGGTCCGGGGGGTGCGGACGGTGGCCTTCGTCCGCTCCCGACGCGGTGCGGAGTTGATCTCGCTGATCGCCCGGGAACGGCTGGGGGACCGTTCGGGGGACCCGGGACGGCCGGGGGGCGGGAGCGGCGCCGGCGACGGCGCCGACGAAGGTGACGGCGCCGACGAAGGTGACGATTTCGCAACCATCGCGCGCCCGGGCGTGTCGGCGCCGGGAGGGCACCGGGCGGACCCGAACGCCCCGGGGCACCCGGGCGGCGGAGCGGGTGCCCGGATCGCCTCCTACCGGGGCGGTTACCTGCCCGAGGAGCGGCGGGAGCTGGAGCTCGCCCTGCGCTCCGGCCGACTGCTGGGGTTGGCCGCCACCAACGCCCTGGAACTGGGCGTGGACGTCGCCGGACTGGACGCCGTGCTGATCGCCGGCTATCCCGGCACCCGGGCCTCGCTGTGGCAGCAGGCCGGGCGCGCCGGGCGCCGGGGTACCGGCGCGTTGGCGGTGCTGATCGCCCGTGACGATCCGCTGGACACCTATCTCGTCCACCACCCCGAGGCCCTGCTGCGGCGGCCCGTGGAGGCCACCGTGCTCGACCCGGGGAATCCGCACGTCCTCTCCCCGCACCTGTGTGCCGCCGCGGCCGAGCTGCCGCTGGGACCGGTTGGCAGGGAACCCTTCGGACCGGTCGCCGGGGAGCTGCTCCCCCGGCTGGAGGCGCGCTCCCTGCTGCGTCGGCGGGGCGACCACTGGTACTGGACCCGCCGCGAGCGGCCCGCCGCCATGGTGGACATTCGGGGCACGGGCGGCGACCCCGTGCAGGTGGTGGAGGCCGGGACCGGTCGGTTGCTGGGCACGGTGGACGCCGCGGCGGCGGACCGCACCGTCCACCCCGGGGCGGTGCACCTGCACCGGGGCGCGACCTTCGTGGTCCGGGAGTTGGACCTGGTGGACCGGGTGGCGTTGGTGGACGAGGCCAACCCGCCGTGGACCACGACGGCCCGCGAGGTCACCGACATCTCGGTGTTGGAGACCGTGACGTCCGTACCGGCCGGCACGGACGCGCGGTTGTGCTTCGGGTCGGTGCGGGTGACGCATCAGGTGGTCTCCTGTCTGCGACGACGGCTGGTGACGGGTGAGGTGCTGGGCGAGACGCGGCTGGACCTGCCGCCGCGCACCCTGCGCACCCGGGCGGTGTGGTGGACGATGACCGAGGAGGGCACGGAGGCCGCCGGCGTGGAGCCCGACGCGCTGCCGGGCGCGCTGCACGCCGCCGAGCACGCCGCGATCGGGATGCTGCCGCTCTTCGCCACCTGCGACCGCTGGGACATCGGCGGGGTCTCCACCGCCCTGCACGGCGACACCCTGCTGCCCACCGTCTTCGTGCACGACGGGCATCCGGGCGGGGCCGGCTTCGCGGAGCGGGCCTTCCACACCGCGCGGTCGTGGTTGACCGCCACCCGGGAGGCGATCGCCGCCTGCGAGTGCGCCGACGGGTGTCCCTCGTGTGTGCACTCGCCCAAGTGCGGCAATGGCAACGAGCCCCTGGACAAGCACGGCGCGCTGTTGTTGCTCAGCCGGTTGTGGCACGGGCACGCGCCCTGAGCCGGTGGGGGCCGGCCCGGCTCTCGACGGTGAGATCGGCGACCAGGGCGTCGGGCGGGTCGTCCCCGTGGAGGCCGGGGCCGACCCCGCAGCGCACCAGACGCGTCCCGCCGGCCTCCGCGACCAGCCGGGCCCGCTCACAGGCGTGCTCCGGGCCGTGCCAGGCCCGATCGGCCGCCGCCAGGGCGGCGAGGTCGGCGGCACCGGCGGCGCGGTGGCGGGCCTCCACCACGGCCGTGAGTGCCAGCACGGCGCCCAGCACGACGGTGAGCAGGCCGAGGCAGGCGACGCACCACACCGTGGCCGCGCCCCGGTCGGCGCCGACCGGCCACCGACTGGTCGAGGGGCCGGTCGAGGGGCCGGTCGGGCGGCCGGTCGGGCGGCTCGTCACCGATCCCGTCCGGGGGGTGGCGCCACCCCCCGGACCTCCGGGGGCGCGGCCGGCCGGACGAGGGCTCCCGACACCCACCGGCCGCTCGTGCACACCGCCACGACGCGAGGGCCGACCGGACCCACCGATACGGAGCGGGTCGCCCGCGGGAAGGACCGTTCGGCCACCGACGCCCACCGGCCATTCGTGCGCGTCACCATGCCCCGAGGGCCCATCGGGCCCACCGGGGCGGTGCCGGGGGTCGGTGGGAAGGACCGTTCGGAGGAGACCGGCGCCCGCCGTGGCCCGCGGGGCACCCGTCCTGCCCGACGCGCCCGGATTCCGGGCCGCGATGGCGGCCGGGACCGCCCCCACCGGGCCCGTGGGGGACGAACCACCGGACACCGTCCCGCGCGGTGACGACCCCGGCGCCGCTCGCCGGAGGAGGTGCCGGCATGCCCTCCGGCACGGATGCGGGCGCGGCGGACGGTCGGGGTGCGGGAGGCAGCCGGGCTCCGGTGGACGGTCCGGGCACGGTGGACGGTCGGGACACGGGGACGGCCCCGCGCCCGGATCAGGGTTCGACATGCGCCACCGCCTCCGTCGCCACCCGCACCGCCGGTAGCGGCCCGGCCGTCGGCGTCCGTGCGGTGACCCGCACCCGGTGCAGGGCGTCGTCGCGTGTTCGGGTCACCTCGGCGCCCTGCGGTGCGAGGGCCAGGGCCGTTCCCCGGACGGTCTCCTCCGATTCGCCGCGCGCCGCCGCGCGGGCGGCGGCCCGGGCCGCGTCGGAGCACTGGAGGGCGGTGACGGCCGCCCCCGTGGCCCAGAGCAGCACGCCCATCAGGAGCACCAGGGTGGGCACGACGAGCGCGGTCTCGGCGGTGACGTACCCGCCGTCCCTACCCTCCCGACGGCGTGGCCGTCGGGAGGGAGGAACCCGGGACCGGGAGCCGTGGTGGCGCGGATCACCGGGAGACGCGATGGGGACGGTGGAGGCGGTGATGTCCTCAGAGCACCGCATCGAGGGACCTTTCCACCAGCCCCTGGAGGGCGCCGAGGATCGGGCCGGAGGTGACCACCTGGTGCAACCCGGCCGCCAGCGCCGCCGCCGCGAGAGTGCCGACTGCGTACTCGGCGGTGCTCATCCCGGCGTCGTTCGGCGGAACGGCGCGCCGAGGACTCCGGGGACCACGGCCCGGGGAGCGCGGCACGGGTGCCTGCCCCGGGCGGACGACGAAGATCCGGCGACGGACCGGAAGCGGCACGGGGATGAAGCGGAACTCGGACACGGGAATCTCCCATCGGTGGGGCACGGAAAAGCGAAGGGTTCGAGAAGCCGGGTTGGACGGGAAGCGGGATGGGCCGGAAGCGCGACCGGGACATTGCGGACCCGGTCGGATCGAGGGCGGAGCGGGTCGGACCGAAAGGGGGCGTGGTGAGGTGGGGCCGGGTCGGGTCGGGTGGGATCGAAGGGGGGAACAACGGGCGGGCGGGGACGGAGGGCGAAGGACAGGTCTCGGGGTGGATCGGCGGTGCGGCCGGCCCGGGAAGGACCGGGTGGCTGTGTCCGGCTCACCAACCGGCGTCGCGTGTTCCACCGGGGAGGAGCACGCCCGGCCACGCCGGTCATAGGAGCGTCCGGGCGAGACCGACCACCACCGGCGCGACGCCGATGAGGAGGAAGGCCGGCAGGAAACACAACCCCAGCGGCAGGGTCAGCAGGACGCCCGCCCGGTGGACCCGCGCCCGGGCCGCCCGGCCCTCGCGGGCCCGGTGTTCGGAGGCCAGCAGTGCCACCGTGCGCACCACGGGGGCACCGGAGAGGTCGGCCAGGTGAAGGGCCCGGGCCAACCGCGCGGCGTCGGGTGACTCCCCGAGCCGGGACCAGACCCGATCGGGGTCGCCGCCCAGCGCCAGTTCGGCGGCGGCGCGCCGCAGGGCGGTGGCCAGGGGGCCGTCCAGGGCTGTGCCCACGGCCGCGGCGGCGGCCATCGGGGAGGCGCCGGCCGCCAGACATGCGGCCAGCAGGCCGGCGGCCTCCGGGAGCCGGGGATCGTGGCGTGCCCGCCGGGCCCTCCACCGGGGCTCCCGGCGAGGTGGGGTCCGCGCGGGGTCGGGGTCCCCGGAGGGTGCCCGCCCGGCTGTGCCCCCGCCACCGGGCGGCGCCGGCCCGTCGGGTCGCGGTTCACCGGGGGCGATCCGGTTCCGCCGGATCGGAGTCCGGTTTCCGGTGCGTGGAGCCGCCAGCACCACGATGATCAGGATCCCGACGACACACAGCAGGACGGCCGCCGCGCAGATGATCAGGGCCGCTCCCCCGCCACCGGAGGCCGCGAGGCCGGCCCCGGTGTCGGGTGGGACGGTGGCGGACGAGGCCGGGAGGGCGGTCATCGGGTACCTTCCCGGCGGACGCGACCGGGCGCCGTCGTCCCGCCGTGCTCGGCGGATCGGACGATCGCCGCAGCCCAGGCCAGGCCGAGCCCTTCCAACAGGCACCCGGCCACCAGGCACATCCGGCCCGGGGTGGTGTGGAGGAGGACATCCACCGGTGCCGCCCCCATCAGCGAGCCCAGCGCCAACCCGACCGGGGGCAGTCCGGCCAGGACCAGGGCGGTGGTCCTGGGCCCGGCCAGTTCGGCGTGCAGATCGGCCCGCCGATCGCGCTCGGCCCGCAGGGTGTCGGCCACCCGGTCCAGGCCGTCGGCCAGCGAGGAACCGCTGTCCAGGGCCACCCGCCAGCAGGCCGCCGCCGCGCCGAGCCCTTCGGCTCCCGGCTCACCGGAGAGGCGTCGCAGAACCTCCGGCACGCCGTCACCCCCACGTGCGGCGGCCAGTACCTCGGCGGCGCGGGGGCCGAGCCCGGCCGGCCCCGCCGCCACCAGCGCCCGGTACGGCGGCAACCCGGCCCGGGCCTCGGCGGCGACCGCCGCGCACCAGGAGATCACCTCCTCCACGCGGCGCTCCGCCTCCGCCCGGGTCCGGCGGCGGCGTTGGGCCCGCAGCAGAACGGGAATCACCACGAGGACGAGCAGGATCGGAATCGGCGAAGCCGTCAGAAGGGCGGCCCCTACGGAGCCGCCGAGCCCGAGGAGGACGGCGACGGGCACGGCCCGGGCCACCCCGGTGGAACCCGACGGTTTCGGACGCCCGGACCCGCGCCCACCGCCCTCGGTCCCCGCTCCGTGAGCCCGGCGTCGGGACGGGACCGGGGAAGGCGGGGGGAGCCCCGGGCCCGGTGGGCCCGATCGCGACGGTGGGGGCGGTGGGGCGCTGCTCCACGCCCACCCCGTCCGGGCGGGGCCGCGCGGTCGGCTCTCCCCGGCACCGGTGGTCGGGACCCGGAGCACCGACGATGGGGACGTTCCGACCGGGACGCAGCGACCTTCCGCGCCGAGGGGGCCGACCTCCGCGCACCCGCCGTGCGGGGAGCGCCCGGCGGGCACCGGGTCGGGGCGGGACGCCACGGCAGGGCCGGAGGCCGTGGACCGGGAGGGTGCCGGGCCCCCGGGGCGGCGGCGAGCCCGGAAGCACCCGGTGGGCACGATCAGCGAACAGAGCGTCACGAGGGCGACGAGCCACGACCACAACGGTGGGCTTCCGATACCGACCGCCACCGGGAGACCACCGGTGATGATCCCGATCCGCTCTCCCGTCCCCCGGCCGACGAGGCCGGAGAGGAGCGGCGGAAGGAGCAGCAGGACGGGCAACACCGTGGGCGATGGAAGCGGGGTCGGGCGGGCCGGCGCCCTCGTCCCGCGACGGACGCGGGGCCGGGTGTCGGGAAGACGGGGGAGGGAACGACCGGGGCGGGAGCCCAACCCGAACCCGAACCCGAACCCGAACCCGGAACCGGACACGGGGGCAGGGGCGGGAGCGGGGGCAGGGGCGGACACGGGGGCGGGAAAGGTGATCACAGCAGTGCCTCCAGACGGGGCCAGGCCGCCTCACGGACGAAACCGGCGGGAGCCCGGCGCAGGGCGGGCACCGTGCGGACGAGACCGTCCGGGCCGCGCTCGAACAAGTGGATCTCGGTGACGCGCCGCCGCCCGTCGGACGGATCACGGCGCAGGTGGACGACGAGGTCGACGGCGGCGGCGAGTTGGCTGTGCAGTGCGGGGCGGGGCATCCCGGCCGCCGCCGCCAGGGCCTCGAGCCGGGCGGGCACCGCGTCGGCGGCGTTCGCGTGGACGGTGCCGCACCCGCCCTCGTGGCCGGTGTTCATCGCGGCGAGGAGGTCGAGCACCTCGGCGCCCCGCACCTCGCCGACCACCAGGCGGTCCGGCCGCATCCGGAGCGCCTGTCGGACCAGCTCGGCGGTGCCCACCCGTCCGACCCCCTCCTGGTTGGCGGGGCGGGTCTCCAGACGCACCACGTGGGGGTGGGCGGGGCGCAGTTCGGCGGAGTCCTCGACCAGGACGATCCGCTCGCGTGGGCCGACGAGTCCGAGGAGGCAGGAGAGCAGGGTGCTCTTGCCGCTGCCGGTGCCGCCGCTGATCAGGAAGGACAGTCGGGCGCCCAGGACGGCCCGCAGCAGGCGTTCGCCACCGGGTGGGAGGGTGTCGGTGGCGACGAGTTCGGCCGGGGTGAAGGGGCGGTGGCGGACCACTCGCAGGGACAGGTGCGGGGAGCCGACGGCGATCGGCGGCAGGACGGCGTGCAGCCGGGTGCCGTCCGGCAGGCGGGCGTCCACCCATGGGTGGGCGTCGTCGAGCCGGCGACCGGCGGCGCAGGCCAGGCGCTGGGCGAGCCGACGCAGGGCGGCGGTGTCGGGGAAGCGGACGGCGGTTCGCTCCAACCCTCCGCCCCGGTCGACCCACACCTCCGAGGGGCTGTTGACCAGCACGTCCGTGGTGTCCGGGGCGGACAGCAACGGTTGCAGAGGGCCGGCGCCGAGGAGGTCGTCGCGCAACTCCCCCGCGGCCGGTGGCAGGTGGTCGGCCGGGGCGCTCCCGGCGGCGGGTGCGGGATCGCGGGACCACTCCTCCGCGATGCGGTCACGGACCCGGTCCAGCAGGTGTTCGGGGGCGGTCATCGGGACACCGGTCCTTCCGGGTCGGTCACGTCCGGGCCCTTCCCGCCTCGTCGATCGCGACGGTCGGCGGGTCGGGGGCCACTGCCCGGGTGACGGGTGGGGCGAGGGACGGGACCCCGGGAGCGCACCGGGGAGATGCGGCGCAGCAGGCCGTCGCAGAAGCCGGCGAGGGGCCCGCCCGGGACCGCGCCCGGGGGTTCGTCGAGTTCTCCTCGGACGGCGAGGCCGGGTTCCGGGGGCACCTCGCCGGCGAGGGGAAGACCGAGCGACCGGGCCGAACCGGCCGCGGAGAGTCCGAGGTTCGGGAGATCCGCCCCCGGCGGGCGCAGTGGTTCGCCACCGCTCCCCGGCCCTCCGGGACCACGCACCAGACGCAGGTCGGGCACGAGGGAGCCGGGGCCGTCGACCACCCGGCGGGCGGCGCGGCCGGCCCGCACACCGGCCGGGACGACGAGGAGCCCCAGGTCCAGCCGGAGCAGCGTCTCGGCGACGGCCTCGTCGACGTGGCGGGGCAGATCCACGATCACGATCCCGCCGGGGCGGCGGGCTGCGTCCAGCACCACCCGGACGGCTTCGGCGGTCGGTCGGGCGGACCGCGGGGTGTGGTCCGCGCTGAGCAGGTGGAGGCCGCCGACCCGGGGCAGCGCCGCCTCCAGGTCGGTGGAGGAGAGGTGCCCCCGCACGTCGTGGAGAGCGGACCAGCGGGCTCCCGGCTCGAGCTCTACGCCGAGGAGGATGTCCAGGCCCCCGCCGAGTGGGTCGGCGTCCACCAGGACGGTCCGGTGACCGGCCCGGACGGCGGCGAAGGCCAGGGCACAGGACAGGGTGGAGGCACCGGCCCCGCCCCGGCCGGGCATGACGCCGATGGTGGTGGCCGGTGGGCCGGTCCGCCCCACCGCGTCGGCGACGGTCCCGATCACCGTCTCCTCGTCACCGGGCAGGTGCACCACCCGCTCGGCTCCGAGGGCGACCCCGCGCGCCCAGACGGTGTGGTCGTCCAGGTCGAGGCCCACCAGCAGGACTCCCGGCCGGCGGCCGGGTGCCGGGCCCCGACCGCCGCCGGGGTCCCCACCGGTCACCCCGCCGATGGTGCCACCCGCGTTCCCGGGCGAGAGGGTGCCCGGCGAGAGGATGCCGGGTGGGGAACTCCGGCGCGAGGGGTTCCGGGGTGGGGGGATCCGGGGTGGGGGATCGGGTGTTCCCGCCCCCGCCGGGAGGGGGTCGTCCGGAAAGAGGTCCGATGGGGAGCCGCCCGACCGGTCCAGGGCACGGCGGGCCCAGTCGTCACCCACCAGGATCAGTGGGGCGTGATCCCACTGTTCGGCTGCCAGCGGGGCCCCGTGCACGACCTCCGCGTCCGCCCCGGCGGCGGCGCAGACACGGAGCAGTTCCTCCAGGAGGAGGTCGTTCTCGGTGAGGATGAGGACGGATGGTGCCACGGGAGGCCCCTTCGCTCGACGGACGGTGACGGCCATCAGCGTGGAGGGTCCTGCGGACTTTCCGCCGATCCCGGGGGAAATCTGTGGATCGCGGGCACATTGTGGATAACTTCCTCACCCGTGGGAGGGAAGACCGCGGGGAAAACCGGAACCCCACCCGGTATCCGAACACACGACCTCGAAGTTTCGGTCACTTCCCCGAACTCCCGGAAGAGGGTTCGCAATAACGGAGGGTGTACGGACGATTGACCGGGCGTGCTCGCGTGTCCCCGTCGGACCGCGCCCTTCCGGGAACCCGGGAAAAACGACCACGGGAAGGGGGCGAAGCGGAATAACACATTCCGCCGCGGGGAAGTACTCGGTCGTCCGTCACGGCTCACCGGCCGGGCCGGACCGGCCCGCACCGGAGCCGACGGATCCGCCCCACTCGAGCGCGGCGACACCGCGAGGGGCCGAGCGAGGGAAGGACCGGCCCGGGGAGGGGACGGGCACGGTCCCGGGGTGCGGGCCGAGGGGCACATCGGAAGAACCGGATCGGAGGAACCGGGAGGGGAGGGGGATCCGACGGATATCGCGGGGAGTCGACGGAACCGTCGAGAACCCCGGCCGACCCGCCAACCGGCCACAACGGAGCCGATCATCCCCACCGCGACGGGAACCGTCTTCGGAGCGACGCCGACGACCGGGCGCCACGAGAGGCGCGGTCGGCGGAGAGCTCGCACCGGGGCTCCGGGGAGGGAACCGACCGGAGGAGCCGACGGGTAGGGGAAAGCGGAGCGGGCCCGCCACAGCCGATGGTGGCACCGCGGGAGCCCCGGATCGTTCGCGGACATGCGACGACCCCCGCCGGGGGGGAGAGCGGGGGTCGTCTTCCGCGGTCGGCTCCGGGGGGGGTAGGAGCCGGACCGGGTTGGCACGGTCGCGAACGATCCGTGACTTCCATGGTGTACCCGAAGGGCCCGATAGGCAAACCGGGACGGCCCCGGGTACGCCGAATGGCGGGCGATTATGCTCGGGCGCGTGGAAAATCCCCCGCGCCGACGTACGGCGGCCTTCTTCGATCTCGACAAGACGGTCATCGCCAAGTCGAGCACCCTGGCCTTCGGGCGCCCCTTCTACCGGGGCGGGCTGATGAACCGCCGAGCCGTGCTGCGCGCCGCGTACACCCAGTTCGTCTATCTGGTGGGGGGCGCCGATCACGAACAGACCGAACGTATGCGGAAGATGCTTTCGGCGTTGTGTCGGGGATGGGATGTCCAACAGGTCCGGGAGATCGTCGCCGAGACCCTGCACCAGATGATCGACCCGCACGTCTACGCGGAGGCGGCCACCCTGATCACCGAGCACCGCGCCGCCGGCCGGGACATCGTGATCGTCAGCACCTCCGGTGCCGAGGTCGTCGAACCCATCGGCGAACTGCTGGGCGCCGACCGGGTCGTGGCGACCCGCATGGTCGTCGAGGAGGGGCGGTACACCGGGGATATCGAGTACTACGCCTACGGGCCGACCAAGGCGGAGGCCATCCGCGAACTGGCCGCCTCCCGGGGGTACGACCTGGAGCGCTGCTGGGCCTACAGCGACTCGATCACCGACGTGCCGATGCTGGAGACCGTCGGCATGCCGCACGCGGTCAACCCCGACCGCGCGCTGCGCCGGGAGGCCCTGGCCCGGGAGTGGCCGGTGCTGGCCTTCAACCGCCCGGTACGACTGCGCCGGCGGATGCCCGTGCCGCCGACGCGTCCCACGCTGGCGGTGGGCCTGGCGCTGGGCGCCGCAGTGGGCACGGCGCTGGTGGTGCGGTGGTGGCTGGAGCACGAGCGGTCGATCCGCGCCGGCGGCTGAAGGGCCCCGGCGGGTCGCCGCGGGGCCCCGCCGGAGGGCCCGTCCCGGTGGTCCCGGTCGATCGGCGTTCGTCCCTTTCCCGCGCCGTTTCCCCGGGAGGTCCCCTTCCACTTCCGATCATCGGCGGAAGGGAGTACAAAGGAGGTATCGGCCCCGGAGGGTCGAGGGCCCCGGCGGAGTCTCCCCCGACACCGTCGGCGACCCGGGAACAACGGACACGCGATCATCGGGCACCCACGCGCAGCCGACCCGCGATAGGGCCGCCGCACCGGGGAACGGGCCATCGACGTCACCCCGATGGGCACTTCGGAATCGCACGCATGATCACTTGGTGCGCGTGTCCCGCGGCGACGACGCGTCCGCGTCGCCGCCGCTCCCGTGTGCGGGCGCACCGGCGCCCGGCGGCCCCGTTCGCTCCCGAGGGCCCCACCTCTTCGAACGCCGGCCCGCCGCGTCCCGTGGCTCAGGCGGCGCCGCGCTGGAGTGCCTCGCACACCGCCACGGACTCCCGGGCCCCGAGTTCCACCGCCCGCCCGCAGTGGGTGATCCACCGGGCGACCCCCTCGGGGGTCCCCGAGGCGTAGTCCGCCAGGGCCGCGTGGTGGGCGTCCGCCCCCTGTTCCGCGAAACCGACCTCCACCGGCGCGACCGCGCCCGGGTCCAGACCGCCGCCGGTGAGCACGATGCGGCAGGCGGCGCGGGCCACGATGCCGTTGTGGGAGCCGAAGGGGCGCAGCGCCAACAGCTCACCGTGCACCACGGCGGCCTGCACGAGCACCGGGGCGGAGGAGCCGCCGCCGACCAGGTCCCGCAGGGCGGCCAGCCGGGCGGAGGTCTCCCCGGCGTCGGGCAGCGGGAGCCCTCCGGCGTCCCGCTCGCCGTCCGCGACCGGTTCGCCGGGCAGGCGGGGGCGGCCGATCCGCTCGACATCGAGTCCTCTCCCGAGCCCTCCGGGGGCGCCGTCACCGGCACCGGCGCGGGCGGTGTCCCGGCCGGTCCCCGAACCGGCCGGGGCGCCGCCCTCCGCCACCAGGTGGAGCCGGGCCAGGACGCGCAGCGGGGATCCCTTCCAGATGTCCCGCAGGTGGGCGGCCTCGGCGGTGGCGCGCAGCGCGGCGCCGACCGTGCGGGCCTGCGCGTCGGTGCCGAAGTCGGTTCGACGCCGGACCTCCTCCAGCCCCCAGTCCGCGCCGGCCAGGGCGGCGGAGGCGCGGGCGCCGCGCAGGGCGGCCTCGGCCGCGACCTCGGTCCGCCGGCGGCGCATGACCCGATGGCGGTGCAGGGCGTCCACGACGGTGCGCGCCGCCTCGACGGCCTCCGGGACGCCGGGAAGGTCGGCGAGGGGGGCCAGGGGATCGGTTCCGGGGCTCTGCGGGCTCATGGTTGGGCAGCCTACTGCCGGGTACCGGCACGCCGCCGGGGGCGTCGACGCCCCACGACGTTCACTCACACACTCATTCGTTGGGTGACATCCGACTCCCCCGACCGGATGACCCGGCCGCCACGGGGCCGGGATACGGGCCCGGGTGTGCGGAAGGGTCGTGCGAAGAGCATTACTCTGTTGAACATGAAAATCGCCTTCGTTGGCAAGGGTGGCAGCGGCAAGACCACCCTGTCCGCGCTGTTCATCCGCCACCTGGCCGCCCGGGGCGTCCCCGTGATCGCGGTGGACGCGGACATCAATCAACACCTGGGCCCGGCGCTGGGATTGTCGGACGAAGAAGCCGCGGGCGTTCCGGTCCTCGGCGACCGGCTGCCGGAACTCAAGGATTACCTGCGCGGGGACAACCCGCGCATCCCCTCCGCCACGGCGATGATCAAGACCACACCCCCCGGTACCGGTTCCCGTCTGCTGCGCCACGACGACCTCGGTCCGGTGCTGGATTCCTGCACCCGCGTCATCGAGGCGGAGAGCGGCTCGATCCGCTTCCTGGCCACCGGCGCCTTCACCGAGCAGGATCTCGGCGTCGCCTGCTACCACTCCAAAACCGGTGCCGTGGAGCTGATGCTCAACCATCTGGTGGACGGACGCGACGAGTACGTCGTGGTGGACATGACGGCGGGCAGCGATTCCTTCGCCTCCGGCATGTTCACCCGCTTCGACCTGACCTTCCTGGTGAGCGAACCCACCCGGCGCGGGGTGTCGGTCCACCACCAGTACCGCGACTACGCACGGGACTTCGACGTGGAACTGCGAGTGGTGGGCAACAAGGCGCAGGGGCCCGAGGACCTCGCCTACCTGCGCGAGGAGATCGGTGACGATCTGCTGACCGTGCTGGGACAGTCGGACTGGGTACGCGCCCTGGAACGCGGCCGGCCCCGCCCCTTCCGCGCGTTGGGCGAGGACGAGCGGACGGTGCTGCGGACCCTGCACGCGGCCGCGGATGCCTCCTGGGAGCGGCGCGACCCCGCGCGCTACACCCGTCAGATGGTCCACTTCCACCTGCGGAACGCGGAGAGTTGGGGCAACGAGCGAACGGGGTTGGACCTGGCGGCCCAGGTGGATCCGGACTTCGTGCTCGGCGCGCCGGGGACCCGGCCCGTCCCGCAGCCGGCCTGATCACCCGAACCCCCGACCCGGTGGCCCGGGTGGATCGACGACCCCGGCGTCCGACCGGTCGCGCCGAAGCGCCGGGACACCGGCCGGAAGGGCGGGGCGGCGGGGCGCCCCCTGCTCGCCGGGCTCCGAAGCACCGGTCCGGCGGCCCGCCGGACCGGGAGACGGCGCGGGGGAGGCGGGCTGCCCGCCTCCCCCGCGCCGTCGCGGAGCATCCGCCGTCACGGAACGCCCGTCACGGGGCCGTGTCGGCGACCTGCGCCGAGGCCGGGAACGCCTCCCAACCCCCCGCCGGTGCGGTGCCGACGTCCAGGGTGCGCAGGGCCGCGAGCAACTCCGGGTCCTGGGCGTCCAACCAGTCCACCAACTGTCGGAAGGACACGCAGCGCACGTCCTCCCGGGGGCAGACATCCCGGATCACGTCCTCCACGGCGCGCATGTAGATGCCGCCGTTCCATCCGTTGAAGTGGTTGCCGATGATCAGCGGGGCCCGGTTGCCCTCGTGGGCGCGGCGGAAGCCCTCCAGCAGGCCCTCCCGGGTCTGCTGTTCCCAAAAGGCGTGCATGGACGGGTCGCCACTGCCCGGTCCGGACTGGTTGACCATGAAGTTGTAGTCCATGGCCAGCACCTCGAAGGCGCGGCCCGGCATGGGCACCTGCTGGAGCGGGATGTCCCAGATACCGTCCGGGGTGCGTTCCGGCCACACCTGCCGCCCGTTGCCGCTGGAGTCGTAGCGCAGCCCCAGGTCGCCGGCGGCGCGCAGCAGCGCGTCCCGGCCCTCCAGGCAGGGGGTGCGGCCACCGATGAGTTCCTCCTCGTAGTCGAAGGGGAGCGGTTCGAGGTGGTCCCAGCCGGTGACGGTCTTCCAGTTGGAGACCATCCACTTGGCCTGTTCGGTCTCCGACACCCAGTCCTCGGGCGTCCAGGTGTTGACCCCGGTGGGACCGCAGAAGTGACCGTTGAAGTGGGTGCCGATCTCGCTGCCGTCCAGCCACGCGCCGCGCAGTTGTTCGAGAGTCGCGGCGATGCTCTCCTCCGAGAGGTAGCCGATGTCCGAGGCCCCCGGGGAACGGCCCGGCGGCGCGTACAGGTCGCGTCGGCTCTCCGGCAGCAGGTAGATGCCGGAGAGGAAGTAGGTCATGTGCGCGTCGCTCTCCCGGGCGATCTCGCGGAACCGGGAGAAGAGGCGGTTGCCGTCCTCTCCCGCGCCGTCCCAGGAGAAGACCACGAACTGCGGCGGCTTCTCGCCCGCCCGCAGCCGGTCGACGGTGGGCTGGTTGGGCTGCCCGCCGGTGAGTGCGGTGGAGCCGTCACCGAGCAGGTGGGGGTTGCCCGGGGAGGGGCCCGCCGGGGCGCCGGCTCCCGGTTCGCCGGCCCCCGCGGTCGCGTCGGCCCCGCCGTCCCGTTCGGCCGCCCGCTCCCCCGGCTCCGGGACGCCGCCCGAACAGGCCGCCAGGATCACGGCAAGGGCGGCGGCGAGGAGCGCCCGGGGGCCCGCCCGACCGGCCCCGGGACCGGCCCCGCGCCGGATTCCCGGCCCGGTTTCCCCGCCGGACCCGCCCCGGGCGTTCCCCGTCCCGTCGCGTCCCGCCCGCCGGGCGCCCCTCGCCCATCGGGTCCGTGATCCCCCTGATCCACCCGTCATCCGATCCTCCCACCGTCCGTGGTCGTCCCGATGTGGTGCACACCGGGACGACCACGCTCCCCCGCGAATCGGAAAAGACGTTGATATGACAAGCGAAAAGGAGGCTTTTTTCACCCTTTGGGTGGAATCAGTCGCAAGAGTAAGGGCGTGGACTAGTGCAGACCTTTACGTGGCATTACTCTTCATTTACCAACACTTGAGAGTAGTCATACCGATACGGAAGGTATTCGCACCGGACGCTTCGGCACCTCGTCGCTCGTGGTACCGGGCTCCGGCCCGCCCCGGCCGCGGTACCGCCGCCGGCGATCGACACCCGACCGCGCCCGACGCCGCGCCCGACGCGACGGCCGGCGGCGGTCGACGTGGGCGCCGGCCCGACCTGCCCACCTTCCGTGCGCTCCCCGACCCCCTCCGACGGACGGAGACGGAAATGTCCGCCTGCGCCCCCACCACCCCCCGGGAACGGCTCCGCGCCGATTTCTCGGCATCGATCGCGGTGTTCCTCATCGCCCTCCCGCTGTCCCTGGGCATCGCCCTCGCCACCGGTGCCCCCCTCCAGGCCGGCCTGGTGGCCGCCGCCGTCGGCGGCATCGTCGCCGGCCGACTCGGCGGCGCCCCGCTCCAGGTGACCGGCCCGGCCGCCGGCCTCACCGTGATCACCGCCGACCTCATCCAGCAGTACGGATGGCGCGTGACCTGCGCCATCACCGTGCTGGCCGGCCTCACCCAACTGGCCCTCTCCGCCCTGCGAGTGGCCCGCACCGCCCTGATGGTCAGCCCCGCCATCGTGCACGGCATGCTCGCCGGCATCGGCATCACCATCGCCGTCGCCCAACTGCACGTGGTGCTCGGCGGCAACCCGCAGAGCTCGGTGATCGACAACCTCGTCGAACTACCCGCGCAGCTCGCCGGGCTCGACCCGGCGGCGGTCGGCGTGGGCGCCCTGACCATCGCCGTCCTGCTGACCTGGCCACGCCTGCGCGGCGACACGGGTGAGCGGGTCCGGCGGGCCCTGCCCGCCGCCCTGGCCGCCGTCCTCCTGGCCACCGCCGTGGCCGGCCTCGCCGGTCTGCGGCTGCCCCGGGTGGATCTGCCGTCCTGGAACAGCCACGCCCTGCCCGGTATGCCGGAGGGTCCGGTGCTCGGCCTGATCGCCGCCGTACTGACCGTCACCCTGGTGGCCAGCGTGGAATCCCTGCTGTCCGCCGTCGCCGTGGACAAGCTCGCCACCGCCCGTCGTCGGCGCGGCGGGGCGCCGGTCCCGCGCGCCGACCTGGACCGCGAGCTGCGCGGCCAGGGCGCGGCCAACGTCGTCTCCGGCGCGCTGGGCGGTCTCCCGGTGACCGGGGTCGCCGTGCGCAGCACCGCCAACGTCGCGGCGGGCGCGGTGAGTCGCAGGTCCACCATCCTGCACGGTTGCTGGGTGCTGCTGGCGGCGGGCCTGCTGGTCAACGTCCTGGAGACGATCCCGCTGGCCGCGCTCGCCGCGCTGGTGATGGTGGTCGGCATCCAAATGGCCGGCATCCACCACCTGCGCAACGTCACCCGCCACCGCGAGACCGTCGTCTACGCCGTCACGACCGCCGGGGTCATCCTCCTCGGCGTACTGGAGGGGGTGGGCATCGGCATCGCCGGCGCGGTGGTCCTCGCCCTGCACCGGCTCACGCACACCCGGATCTCGGTGGACGAACTCGGCGACGGCTCCCGCCGCGTCCGCGCCGAGGGGCCGCTGACCTTCCTCGTCGTACCGCGCCTGAGCCGGGTCCTGGCCGGGATCCCGGAGGGCACCGTGGTCACGGTCGAGCTGACCGGCTCGTTCCTGGACCACGCCGCCTACGAGACACTGCACGACTGGCGCACCGCCCACGTCGACCGGGGCGGGCTCGTGGAGATCGTCGACGGCGGCGGGGCTCCGGCCGCCGAGCCGGCCGCCGAGCGGGCCTTCCGGCGTCCTCGCCTGCCCTGGCACAACTACTACCGGAACACCGGCCGCCCGGCCCTTCCCGCCCCGGCGACCGGCGGGGCGGCGAACCGCTCCGCGCCGGCCGGCGCCCCCGCCGACCCCGGCGGGGCGTCGCCGGTCCTCCCCGACACGGTGGACGAGCTGCTCAGCGGTGTGCGCGCCTTCCAGTCCCGCACCGCGCCCCTGGTCCGCGAGGAACTGTCCAGGCTGGCCCGCGAGGGGCAGCGACCCGGTCAACTCTTCCTGACCTGCGCCGACTCCCGGCTGGTCACCAGCATGATCACCTCCAGCGGGCCCGGGTCGCTGTTCACGGTGCGGAACGTCGGGAACCTGGTGCCGGTGCCCGGCACCGAGGAGGGCGACACCTCCGTGGCGGCGGCGATCGAGTACGCGGTCACGGTGCTGCGGGTGCGGTCGATCACCGTCTGCGGCCACTCCGGGTGCGGGGCGATGCAGGCTCTGCGCGCCTCGGGGACCACCGACCCCGAGGGCGGGGGTCCGCTGGACCGCTGGCTGCGTCACGGCCGCGTCTCGCTCGAGCGGCTGGAGGCCACCGGGGGTGTCGCCCCCCGGTTGGACGAGCGCCCGGCGGCGGACGACGTGGAGGCACTGTGCCTGACGAACGTCCTGCAGCAGCTGGAGCACCTGACCCGGCACGAGTGCGTGGCCCGGGCGGTGCGCGAGGGTTCGCTGGCCCTGCGCGGGATGTACTTCCACGTGGGTGAGGCCCAGGCGTACGTCCTGGAGGCGTCGGGGACGACGCTCCGGGCGGCCGGCGACCCGGACGAGGGTCCCGCCGTCTTCACCTCGGTGCGGCCCGACGTCCTCACCGGATGAGCGCGTCCCCCGATCCGGGGCGGGGTGTGGTCGGGTCCGTCCGAGCGCGCCCCGCCCCCGGGGCGACCCCGTGCGAACCACGTCCCGACTCCGGGACGACCCGGGACGGTCACATGGATTTTTCCCCGACCGTCCGTTCGTCGCGGGGCCGAACCGCTCGCCGCGCGGACGCGACCGCTCGCCGTGACAGGTCTGGACCACTTGTTCGGAAACCCTTGTCAAAGGGCAGATGGGCTGGTGAGGTGTGTTCCGGGACACATGTCGGCGGCGCAAGGGAGATGTCGTGAGCAACGAGAGTCTGGCCAATCTCATGACGGAGGATCGGCGGTTCCCGCCGCCCGCCGAGGTCGCCGACGGGGCCAACGTCACCGCCGACGCCTACGAACGGGCCGCCGCCGATCGTCTCGGGTTCTGGGCCGAACAGGCCCGCCGACTGGACTGGGCCGTGGAACCCGAGCAGACCCTCGACTGGTCCGACGCGCCCTTCGCCAAGTGGTTCGCCGACGGCCGGCTGAACGTCGCCCACAACTGCGTGGACCGGCACGTCGAGGCCGGACACGGCGACCGGGTCGCCCTCCACTTCGAGGGCGAGCCGGGTGACACCCGGAGCATCACCTACACCGAGCTGCGCGAGGAGGTCTCCCGCGCCGCCAACGCCCTGCTGGAGCTGGGTGTCCGCAGCGGCGACCGGGTCGCGATCTACCTGCCGATGATCCCCGAGGCGGTCATCGCGATGCTCGCCTGCGCCCGTCTGGGCGCCCCCCACTCGGTGGTCTTCGGCGGATTCTCCGCCGACGCGCTGGCCACCCGCATCCAGGACGCCGACGCCCGTCTGGTCATCACCTCCGACGGCGGTTACCGGCGCGGCAAGCCCTCACCCCTCAAGCCCGCCGTGGACGAGGCCCTCACCCGGCCCGGCACCGAGCAGGTCCGCAACGTCCTGGTGGTGCGCCGCACCGGCGAGGAGACCGCCTGGACCGAGGGCCGCGACCTGTGGTGGCACGAGACCGTCGGTCGGCAGTCCCCCGAGCACACCCCGGAGGCCTTCGAGGCCGAGCACCCGCTGTTCATCCTCTACACCTCCGGCACCACCGGGAAGCCCAAGGGCATCCTGCACACCTCCGGCGGCTACCTCACCCAGACCTCCTACACCCACCACGCCGTCTTCGACCTCAAGCCGGAGAGCGACGTCTACTGGTGCACCGCCGACATCGGCTGGGTGACCGGGCACTCGTACATCGTCTACGGGCCGCTCTCCAACGGCGCGACCCAGGTCATCTACGAGGGCACCCCCGACACCCCGCACCGGGGCCGCTGGTGGGAGGTCGTCCAGAAGTACGGCGTCACCCTGCTGTACACCGCCCCGACCGCGATCCGGGCGTGCATGAAGTGGGGCGACGAGATCCCCGCGGAGTTCGACCTGTCCTCGCTGCGCGTCCTCGGCTCGGTGGGCGAACCCATCAACCCCGAGGCATGGATCTGGTATCGCGAGCACATCGGCGGTGGCCGCACCCCGATCGTGGACACCTGGTGGCAGACCGAGACCGGCGCCATGATGGTCAGCCCCCTGCCGGGCGTGACCTCCACCAAGCCCGGATCGGCCCAGGTGCCGCTGCCCGGCATCGGCGCCACGGTGGTGGACGACGAGGCCAACGCGGTACCCGACGGCAACGGCGGCTACCTGGTGCTGACCGAGCCGTGGCCCTCGATGCTGCGCACCATCTGGGGCGACGACCAGCGGTACATCGACACCTACTGGTCCCGCTTCCGCGCCGGCTCGGTGCCGGGCCTGGAGAGGGGCGCGCCCCTGTACTTCGCGGGGGACGGCGCCAAGAAGGACGCCGACGGCGATGTCTGGCTGCTGGGCCGGGTGGACGACGTCATGCTGGTGTCGGGTCACAACATCTCCACCACCGAGGTCGAGTCCGCCCTCGTCTCCCACCCCAAGGTCGCAGAGGCGGCCGTGGTGGGCGCCGCCGACCCGCAGACCACCCAGGCCATCTGCGCCTTCGTGATCCTGCGCGGATCGGCCGCCGAGGACGAGGGTCTGGTGGAGGAGCTGCGGGCGCACGTCGGCAAGCAGCTCGGCCCCATCGCCAAGCCCAAGCGGATCCTGCCGGTCGCCGAGCTGCCCAAGACCCGGTCCGGCAAGATCATGCGCCGCCTGCTGCGGGACGTGGCGGAGAACCGTGAGCTGGGTGACGTCACCACCCTCACCGACTCCTCGGTGATGCAGCTGATCCAGGACAAGCTGCCCTCCGGCAGCGGTGGCGAGGACTGAGCCCCCGCCACCCCGCCACCCCTGTCCCGACGCGGACGGCGGGCACGGTGATCACCGGCGCCGGGTGCGTCCCACCCGAATTCCACTCGACCCCCCGGGATCCGGGCGGGACCCCGACGGGGCGCCCCGGCCGGTGCGGCAGGAGCCGTGGCCGGAGCCCCGGGGTCCGGCCGCGAAGTACCCCGCGAAGTACGCCCCGAAGAAGGGGAGAAACCGGGTGGACGGGGAAGGCGGAAAGGGAAACCGGACGACGGGAGGAACGGGAGCGACACCCGGGGCACCCCGGAGCCCGTCGGAACGGGAGCCTCCGGCCCCGGCGGCGCGCCGGGCCACCGGGGCGCCGGTGACCCCGCATACCATCTGCGGATGGCGGGGAGCCCGGAACGGCACGCGCCCGGGGACCACCGTTCGGCGGAATCCGCCGACACCGACGGCGGGCCCGACCGGGTGTCGGAGCCGAACGCCGTGATCGACCCCGACCCACGAGTGAGCGATGAGGAGAAGAGGCCACGATGAGCGCAGCGGACGAGGGACGCAGCATCGGCCGTTTGGTGTCCGACGCCACCGGTGAGCTCTCCGGACTGATGCGGGACGAGATGGAACTCGCCAAGGCCCGACTCAAGCACGACGTACAGCAGGCGGGTACGGGGGGTGCCGCCCTGGCGGCGGCGGGTGTGGTCGCGATCTTCTCGCTGCCACCCTTCGCCCTGGCCCTGGGGTACTGGCTGCACGCCTGGTGGAACGTGCCGCTCGCCATCGCCTTCCTGATCACCGCAGGCGTGTTCCTGCTGGTCGCCGGGGTGCTCGCGCTGGTGGGACGGGCCCTGCTGAAGCGCAACTCCCCCAAGGAGGATCTGACCGCCTCCTTCAAGGAGTCGGCCGCCGTGCTCTCCAACGTCAGGCCGCACCCGCGCGGTGACGCCCCGGCCCTGCCGCCGGCCTCGTCCAACGGCAGCGGTTCCCACCGGGCCGTCGTCGAGCGGTGACCGGCGGGCGGGGCGACCCGCCCTCCCGCACCCGCGGGACACCCTTCGAACGGTTCTCCGGGGCCCCGGGGCGAACTCCCGGCGGGGCCGCCCATCGCCCCGCGCCGCCCGAGGTCGGTGCGGGGCGATGGGCCGGAGCACCTCCGGTTCCCGCCGGCCACCTCCGATCACCTTTGGTCTTGATTGGTCGTTTTCGGACATCCGTACGGGTCGCCGGCACCCGGTGGCGGCCGGCACCGGACGGCGAGGATCACGGTCCTTCACCACGCCCCGCCGGGGATCTTTCGGCCATCCCGCCGCCGAGGTGAAAGACTCGCCGCATGACCGCACCCGAGCACTCCGAGGCGCGCGCCGGGGTCGTCCACCGGGACGGCCCCTGGACCCACCGCGACGTCGCCGCCAACGGCGCCCGCTTCCACATCGCCGAGATGGGCGAGGGCCCCCTGGTACTGCTGCTGCACGGCTTCCCCCAGTTCTGGTGGACCTGGCGCCGGCAGTTGCCCGCCCTCGCCGAGGCGGGGTACCGCGCCGTGGCGATGGACCTGCGGGGTGTGGGTGGCAGCGATCGCACCCCCCGCGGGTACGACCCGGCCAACATGGCGCTGGACGTCACCGGCGTGATCCGCTCCCTCGGCGAGCCGGACGCCGCGCTGGTCGGTCACGACCTGGGCGGTTACCTGGCGTGGACGGCGGCGGTGATGCGTCCCAAGCTGGTGCGCCGACTGGCGGTCTCCTCGATGCCGCACCCCCGGGCCTGGCGGGCCGCGCTGCTGCGCGACCCCCGGCAGACAGCCGCGAGCGGCGCGGTGTGGGGGTTCCAGCGTCCGTGGCTGCCCGAGCGACGGCTGATCGCCGACGACGGCGCCGAGGTCGCCCGACTACTGGAGGAGTGGTCGGGACCGGCGGGCGGCCCCGACGAGGAGGCCGTAAAGGTGTTCCGCCGCGCGATGTGCATCCCGCCCACCGCCCACTGCGCGGTGGAGCCCTACCGGTGGATGGTGCGCTCCCTGGCCCGCCCGGACGGCATCGCCTTCAACCGACGGATGCGGACCCCGGTGCGGGTGCCGACCCTGCACCTGCACGGCGCCCTGGACCCGGTGGTGCGCGCCCGCAGCGCCGCCGGATCGGCGGCGTACGTCGAGGCGCCCTACCGCTGGCGGCTGTTCGAGGGCCTGGGCCACTACCCGCACGAGGAGGACCCGCTGGCCTTCACCTCGGAGCTGATCCGTTGGCTGCGGGACCCGGAGCCCGATCGCTGATCGCCGCCGTTCATCCGACATCCGCCCACTGTTCACCGGTGGTTCATCCCACGCCGGGGCCGTGCGGACCGGTACCGGCCCGCGGCACGTACCGGCGGCACGGTCGAGAAGCCGGTGCCGTGGACGGTTACCGATCGCGCGAGTGGGGCAGAGTCGGGGGTATGGGCTGGACGCACGACCACCGTGATGTGGCACGCATCTCCCGAAGCGGCAACGGAGCCGCCGCACCGGCGCAGAGCGCCGTTCGGCATCTCGGCTCCTTCCGCCCCGGGGATCCGCTGATCGGATTCCCGCACCTCCTCCGGCGCCGGGCACGCTGGGTGGGTACCCGACTGCGCCATCCGCGCGGCTGACCCGGTTCGTACCGAACCGGTACCCACACCACGTCCCGACGCCGATTCACCCGTTCCCTACCCACCGATCCATCCGCCGGAGAGCCGACGGCCTCCCGCCGCCGACGCCCCCGGCCCGACCCACGCACGCACGCACCACGCTCCGCGCGTCCCGCCCCGGATTCCTCCGGAGCGGGGCGCGCGGCGTGTGTCGGGGGGTGTCGCCGTGGTCGTCGGCGGGGTCCCCGGGCGTCGGGCGTCGACACCGGGGAGCCCGTCTCACATGGCGCAGCTCTGACTGTCCACGGCACCGTCGACGGCGCGACCGCGCTCGACGATCCCGGCCACCTCGTCGTTGGTCAGCGCGTAACCGGTGTTGTCGTCGTCCAGGGACTTGGCGAAGATGACCCCCGCCACCCGGCCGTCGGGGGTCAGCAGCGGTCCGCCGGAGTTGCCCTGCCGGACCATCGCGTACAGGGAGTACACGTCGCGCTGCACGGTGCCCCGGCGGTAGATGTCCGGGCCGTTGGCCTGGATGCGCTCGCGCACCCGGGCGGCCCGCACGTCGAACGGGCCGCTCTCCGGGAAGCCCGCGACGATGGCGTCGTCCCCGCCGACCGCGTCCTCCCCGGCGAACTCCAGCGCCGGGGCCCGAAGGTCGGGGACGTACAGCACGGCCACGTCCCGCTCCCAGTCGTAGAGCACCACCCGGGCGTCGTACACCCGGCCCTCGCCGCCGATCTGCACCGTCGGCTCGTTGACCCCGCCCACCACGTGGGCGTTGGTCATCACCCGCTGCGGGGCGAAGACGAAGCCGGTGCCCTCCAGGACCTTCCCGCAACTCGGCGCGGTCCCGGCCACCTTCACGATGGACTCACGGGCCCGCTCCACCGCCGGACTGACGGCCAACGCCTGGTCGGGCGGCGGCACGTCGGTGATGGTCTCCCCGGAGAAGGGGGTGAAGACCTGCGGGAAGCCGTGCTGGGCGAGGATCGAACTGAAGTCGGAGAACCAGGTGTCGGCGTGGTCGGGCAGCACCCTGGAGACGCCGTGCAGCACCTGGGAACCGCGCACCTCGCGCCCGATGGTCGGCAGTGTGGTGGTGGCCAGCGCCGAACCGATCAGCCACGCCACCAACAGCATCGCCAGCACGTTCACCAGGGCACCGCCGGTGGCGTCCAGCGCCCTCGCCGGCGACCAGGTGATGTGCTGTCTGAGCCGGTTGCCCACATGAGTGGTCACGGCCTGCCCGGCGGAGGCGCAGACGATGACCACCACCACCGCGGCGATCACCCAACCCGTGCCCGGCGGCGAGCCGTTGCCCACCCGCTCCCACACGATCGGCACCAGGTACAGGGCGGCCAGGCCGCCGCCGAGGAACCCCAACACCGAGAGGATGCCGACCACGAAGCCCTGCCGGTAGCCGACGACGGCGAACCAGACGGCGGCGAGCAGCAGCAGGTAGTCCAGCGCGTTCATGACGGCAACCGTCTCATGCGGAGAGGTCCAGGGGGATCTCCCGGGTACGATCCCAGGGCCTTTCCCATCCGGCATGACGCAAAATCAGGTCGATCACGCCCGCGGTGAACCCCCACACGAGGGCGTCGGAGACCAGGAAGGCCGATCCCCGGTACCCGCTGGGGTGCACGACGGTGACCCGGTGGGCCGGGTCGGTCAGCCGTCGGACGGGCGCGGTGAACACCCGTGCGGTCTCGCCGGGATCGACCGCTCCCACCGGAGTGGGCTCCCGCCACCAGGCGAGCACGGGCGTGACGACGAACCCGCTGGGCGGGATGAAGAGGTTCGGCAGGGTGGCGAACGGCTGCACCCCCGCCGGATCGAGGCCGGTCTCCTCCCGGGCCTCGCGCAGCGCGGCCCGCACCGGGCCCTCACCGGCGGGATCGCCGTCCTCCGGGTCCAGGCCGCCGCCGGGAAAGGAGCACTGGCCGGGGTGGTCGCGCAGACTGGAGGCGCGTTGCATGAGCAGCAGTTCCGGGCCGACCGCGCCCTCGCCGAAGAGCACCAGTACCGCCGCCGGTCGTCCGCCGCTCTCCGGCGGGCGCCGCAGGCCACCGAGCCCGCCGGCGGCGACGGCCGCCGCCGCCCGGTTCACGGGGGCCAGCCAGGAGGGCAGGCCCGCCGTGGTCAGCCCGGCCGGCGACGGGGACGCCACCGGCACGGTTCCGGCGGGGAGCGGGGCCGTACCGGTGACGCCGGAGGCGGGGCGGGGAACCCCGGCCGCGGAGGGCCCGGCCGCGGAGGGGGACATGCCCGGGCCGGGCGCGCCGGCGCTCACGCGCGTTCCGTGGAGGGGATGTCGCCCGCCGCGTCGGCGGATGAGGAGGGGTCGGCCGGCGCCGCGGGCGGCCCGGGGAAGTTCCCCGGGGGTCGCAGCCGCTGCCCGGGCAGGCCCGCCATCTCGTACTTGAGCAACGCCTTCGCCTTCTCCGGGTCCGTCTCGCCCTCCCCGTACGCCGGACACAGGTGGGTGATCGGGCAGGCGCCGCAGGCCGGCTTGCGGGAGTGGCAGATGCGGCGGCCGTGGAAGATGACGCGGTGGGACCAGTCCGTCCATTCCTTCTTCGGGATGATCTCCGCGATCTCCGCCTCCACCCGCTCCGGGTCGGTGGACTCGGTCAGGCCCCACCGGCGCACCAGGCGCCCGAAGTGGGTGTCCACGGTCAGGCCGGGGACGCCGAAGGCGTTGCCCAGGACGACGAAGGCCGTCTTGCGCCCGACGCCCGGCAGTTTCACCAGGTCCTCCAGCCGGCCGGGCACCTCGCCGTCGAACTCGTCACGGAGCATCGCCGACAGGCCGAGCAGCGACTTCGCCTTGTTGCGGAAGAAGCCGGTGGGGCGGATCAACTCCTCCAGCTTCTCGGGGTCGGCGTCGGCCATCGACGCGGGGTCGGGGTACGCCGTGAAGAGCGCCGGGGTGGTGCGGTTGACCCGCAGGTCGGTGGTCTGCGCGGACAGCACGGTGGCGACCAACAACTCGAAGGGGTCGCGGAAGTCCAGCTCCGGGTGGGCGTAGTCGAAGACCTCGGCCAACTCTCGGTTGATCCGGCGGGCCCGGCGGACCATCGCGAGCCGGGTCTCCGGTTTGCGGCCCCCACCGGCCGCGTTGCTGCGCTGTGACATGCGCCCCAGGTTACGGGCCGGGCGATGCCGGCGGGACCGGAAACATCGGGGTTCCGGTCGGTTCCCGGCCGAGGACCGTCCCACGCCGGTCCGGCGCCGGGACGGGGCGCGGGATCCGGCGCCGGGGCGGGGCGCGGGATCCGGCGCCGGGGCGGGGACGGGACAGCGCGTAGGCGCGGGGCGACCCCACGGTACGGCGTGCGGGGCGGTGGGATGACGGCCGGGCCCGGCGCCGGTGACGGCCCCAACCGGACCGGCACGGAGGCGGGACGGCCGGTCCGGGGCACAACCTCTACAACCCCGGCGAACCCGACGGCCCCGGGCCGGGAAGCGGACACCGGTCGGGGCCGACCGCCGACCCCGGTGAACCCGGCGAACCCGGTCCGGGAAACGGACACCGCCGACCGCCGACCGCCGACCCCGGCCGGGCCAGGGGCGGTGGCGGCACCGGCCGGACCCTGAGCATCCGCCGCCGAGCGGCGACCGACCGTGTCGGCGACCAGGCGGACGCCTGCCGGTCGAACACCCGCCCGCCGACCGGTCGGCGGGCACCCCGGCCGAGGTGACGGCACCGAGGCGGGGGTACGCCGAGAACCCACCCGGCGTGTTCGCCCCGGGCGAACACGCCGGGGATCGAAAACCGGCCGCGTCCCGTGCTCCCGCCATCGCCGGATATCGCGCCGACCGGTTGACTCCCCGGTAACCACCGGCCGGTCGGCCTCCCCTGCCGACCCGAATCCCCCGCGGGAACGCCCCGGGGAGCCCGAACGGCCCCCTGGTATGCCCCGACCGGCCGTGGTACGCCAGACTTGTCGCTCGGCGAAAAGGACGTACCGTCCGGCATGATGGCCGGGACGACATCCGGACAGCCGAGCGGCGGACAGCCGATCGGGGCCGACGGCCGACAGGGAGAGAGAACTCGTGGACGACGTTCTGCGGCGCGCACCGCTCTTCGCGGCGCTCGACGACGAGCAGGCGGCCGAGCTGCGCGCCTCCATGACCGAGACGACGCTCTCGCGCGGCGAGGCGCTGTTCCACGAGGGCGACCAGGGCGACCGCCTCTACGTCGTCACCGAGGGCAAGATCAAGCTGCACCGCACCTCCGCCGACGGTCGGGAGAACATGCTCGCCGTCCTCGGTGCCGGTGAGCTGATCGGCGAACTGTCCCTGTTCGACCCGGGGCCCCGGACCGCGACCGCCACCGCCGTGACCGAGTCCCGGCTGTTGGGCCTGGGCCACGCCGACCTCCAGCCCTGGCTCAACGCCCGGCCCGAGGTCGCCGGCGCCCTGCTGCGCGCCGTCGCCCGCCGACTGCGCCGCACCAACGACAATATGTCCGACCTGGTCTTCTCCGACGTGCCCGGCCGGGTCGCCAAGGCTCTGCTGGACCTCTCCCGCCGCTTCGGCGTGCAGTCGGAGGAGGGCATCCACGTGGTGCACGACCTCACCCAGGAAGAGCTGGCCCAGCTGGTCGGTGCCTCCCGGGAGACCGTCAACAAGGCCCTCGCCGACTTCGCGGCGCGCGGCTGGCTGCGGCTGGAGGCCCGCGCGGTCATCCTGCTCGACATCGAGCGTCTGGCCCGTCGCAGCCGCTGATCCCGGGGGCCCGACCGGCCCCGGTACCGTGATCTCCCCGAGGGGGCCCGGACCTCCGGGCCCCCTCGGGCGTTCCGGCGTCGCCGGGACCCGGCGGCTCCGGCACCCGGGTCACTCGATCAGGCCGTGCCCCCGCAGGTACTCCAGCTGCGCCCGCACCGACTGCTCGGCCGCCGGCCACAGCGTGCGGTCCACGTCCGCGTACACCCGCGCCACCACCTCCCCCGGCGTGCGCAGCCCGTCCTCCACCGCCGTCTCCACCTCCGCCAGCCGTTTGGCGCGGTGCACGAGGTAGTAGTCGATGGCGCCCTGCGCGTCCCGCAACACCGGGCCGTGCCCCGGCAACACCGTCTCCACGCCGTCGTCCACGGTCATCGACCGCAGCCGGCGCAGCGAGTCCAGGTAGTCCCCCAGGTCCCCGTCGGGATGGCTGACCATCGTGGTGCCCCGACCCAGGACCGTGTCCCCCGTCAGCACCGCGCCGTCGGCGGGTATGTGGAAGGACAACGAGTCGTGCGTGTGCCCCGGCGTCGCCACCACGCGCAGCACCAGCCCGTCCATCTCCACGGCCTGACCGGCGGTCAGCCCCTCACCACCGAGTCGGAACGCCGGGTCCAGCGCCCGCACGGCCGTGCCCGTCAACTCGGCGAACCGCGCCGCGCCCTCAGAGTGGTCGGCGTGCCCGTGGGTGAGGAGGGTCAGGCCGACGCGCCGCCCACTCTCCTCGACCGCGGCGATCACCTTCCGCAGGTGCCCCTCGTCGAGCGGACCGGGGTCGATCACCACGGCCGAGCGGCCATCCGGCTCGGCGACGATCCAGGTGTTGGTCCCGTCCAGCGTCATCGGCGACGGGTTGGGCGCCAGCACGCTGGTGGCACGCTCCGTCGCCGGCCCGTCGATGGTCCCGGCCCGGGGTCGCCCGGGCCGGGAGACCGCTTCCGTCATCGCCGCTCCTCCGCTCCGCCGCCCGCCTCGGGATCGGGCATCCGCTTCTCGAATTCCTCGTACCCCGGCCAGTGGATGACGATCTCCCCGCCCTCCCGGCGGGTGCGCGCCAACACCGGCGACAGGTCCCGGCCGTCGGCCGCCACCCGCACCACCGCAGGCTCCGCCGAGTCCACCGACTCCGCCAGCTCCCGCAGCGTCGCGGCGGTGGGCGGCATCATCAGCAACTCACCGCGCCGGTACCCGGCGTACGCATCGCCCGGCGCCGTCCACAGCGTGCGGTCCGCCTCCGTGGAGGCGTTCCGCGCGCGCTGCCCGACCGGCAGCGCCGCGACGAAGAACCACGTGTCGTAGCGGCGGCTCTCGAACTCCGGCGTGATCCACCGCGTCCACGGCGCCAGCAGTTCGCTGCGCAGCACCAGCCGGCGGCGGGCCAGGAACTCCGAGAAGGAAAGCTTCCGGTCCACCAGCGCCCGCCGGTCCACCTCCCAGTCGTCGCCGGTGGTGTCCGCGACCACGCCGCCGCCGTGCGGCCCCGCCAGCAGCACCCCCGACTCCTCGAAGGTCTCGCGCACCGCCGCGCAGACGATGCTCTGCGCCACCGCCTCGGAGACCCCGAGCCGGGCCGCCCACCGCGAGCGGTCCGGGCCCGACCAGCCCGCCGCCGCGTCGTCCCACTCCTCGTCGCGCGGATCCACCCCGCCGCCCGGGTAGGCGTGCGCGCCCGCGCCGAACGCCATCGACGCCCGGCGCCGCAACAGGTACACCTCCACCGGGGAGCCCCCGAGCGGGCCGTCGCGCAGCAGCATCACCGTCGCCGCCCGACGCGGCTCCGGCGGCACCAGCTCACCGGCCCACAGCGCGCGGATGCGCCCGGCCCACTCCGGCGGAAACCACTGCCCGCCGGCCGGGGACGGCGCCGACGTCCCCGCGTCGGCCGCACCGCCTCCCGCCGCCGTCCGCCCGGTCCCGCCGTCGCCCGTACCGACCCCGCCCGTGTCGCCGTCCGTCGCTCCCATGGGGCGGATGGTACGTGCAGGGACCCGGCTCCCGGCACCGTGCCCCGCCCGGGATGCCGGGAGCGGTCACCCGGGGGAGAGTGGGGGGAGAGTGGAACGGGCTCCAGTGGCCCCGGACCACGGCAGGGTCGCGAGGAGGTGGGGCCCGTCGGGAACCCCCGGCGGGCCCCGCCACGTCCCATGGAGGATGAGCACCTCCGACTCCCCCTCCGCGCCGCCGTCCCCCGACCGGTCACCGGCGCCCCCGACGGGGGCGGACTCCGAACCGCGCCCCCTGATCCCCTTCGTCCGGACAGGCCGCGTCCTCGTACCGCTCGCCCTGTTCACGGCCCTTCTGCTCGCCGTTCCCGGCATCGTCCCCAACACCCCGGGACGGCTCGGCAGCCTGTTGGAGTCCTTCCGCCCCTGGCTGGGCGCGGCGATTCCCCTCCTGGCGCTCGTCGCGCTCCTGCGACGTTCCGCCGGCGCGGCGGTCTCCCTGCTCGTCCCCACCGGCGTCTGGCTGGTCCTGCACGGAGCCGCCCTGACGGCCCCGGACCCCCACTCGGTCCCCGAAACCGGCTACGCCGTCGCCCAGCACAACGTGGGCGACGACAACACCGACCCCGCCGGTACCGCCCGGAGCCTGGCCGACACCGGGGCCGACCTCATCGGCCTCCAGGAGATCACCCCCGAGCTCCTCCCCGCCTTCTCCGCGATCCTCGACTCCGAGTACCCCCACCACGTCGTCTCCGGCACCCTCGGCCTGTGGTCCCGGCACCCCCTGGACGAGGTGCGCAACGTCCCTGTCCGACCGGCGACGCTCGGCCCGGAGTGGACCCGCGGCATGCTGCGTGCCCGGGCTCGCACCCCCGACGGCGACCTCGCCGTGTACGTCGCCCACCTCCCCTCCGTGCGGGTGGGCCCCACCGGCTTCACCACCCGCCTCCGCGATGAGGCCGCCCGGGTCGCCGGCGAGGCGCTGGCAGACGAGCCCCTGGAGCGGATCGTGCTCCTCGGCGACCTCAACGGCACCATCGACGACCGGGGGCTGGGTCCGATCACCGACCGGATGGACTCCACCGGCGGGCCGCTGCGCTTCTCCTGGCCCGAGACCTTCCCCATCGCGCGCATCGACCACGTGATGACCCGGGGACTGGAGATCGAGCGCCTGCTCGTGATGCCCGCCACCGGCAGCGACCACCTCCCGATCTACGCGCACCTCAACGTCCCGCCCACCGGCTGACCCCGGTCGGGCGCCCGGTCGCCGCGCCGGGCACCCGACCCGACGCCTACCAGTCCCGCCAGGCGTCGGTCAGCTCCCACCGGCCGATCCCCGCCCGCCCGGCGAGGGCCTCGACATCCACCCCCCGGGCGGTGAGCACGGCGTCGATGTGATCGCACAGCTCCTCGCGCTCGATCGTCTCGATGAAGCCGTGGCGCTCGTCGAGGTCGTTGAACGCCGTCACCACCCGCTCGACCCGGGCCACCACCTCGGCGTCGGACGGCGCGTCGCCCAGCGCGGCCACCTCGCTGTCGAAGGCGTCCAGGACCGCGTCGGCCGCCTCCAGCAGCTCCGTCGGGTACAGCTCCGGCTGCCGAGCGAGCCGGTCCCGCCACCGCGTCGTCGGGCGCATCGGCTTCTCCGTGATCTCCATGACCGGAACGGTAGACCCCGGCACCGACAATCCGGCCCCACCCGCCCGGCGTTGTCCACAGGCGGTGGACAGCGGTGTGACGAACGGCGGTGATCGCTCAGTACCCCGCCTTCGGATCCACCGGCCCCTCCAACTCCCGGCCCGTTCGCAGGTTCGCCACGTTGCGGGCGACCCGCCCGCACAACACCCGGGTCGCGAACTCGGCGGAGTCCGCGCAGTGCGAGGTGATCAGTACGCGCGGGTCCGACCACAGCGGGTGCCCCTCCGGCAGCGGCTCCGGGTCGGTCACATCCAGCCCGACCGCCGCCAGGCCGTCCCGCCGCAACTCCGCCACCAGCGCGTCGGTGTCCACATGGGCGCCCCGGGCCACGTTCACCACCACGGCGTGCGCGGGGAGCGCGGCCAGCTCCCGCGCCCCGATCAACTGCCGACTTTCCGGCGTCAGCGCCAGGGCGAGCACCAGCACGTCGGTGCGCGGCAGCACCTCCGGCAGCGCGGACACCGGCAGCGTCTCGGCCACCCCCTCGACCCGCTCCCCCGCCGACCGGCGCACCACCCGGACCTCGCAGCCGAAGGGGGCGAGCAACCGCACCAGTTCCCGCGCCGTGCCGCCGGCGCCCACCACCGTCACCCGGCGCCGGAACAGCGAAGCCGGGTCGATCGAGTGCCAGCGCGGCGTGCGGGCCTGCACGGCCAGGCTCCGCAGACAGGCCAGGGCGAGCGTCAGGGCGTGCTCGGCCACCTGCTCGGCGAACAACCCCTTGGCGCTGGTGAAGGTGATCGGGCGGTCGGTGACACCGTTCGCCACCAGCTTCTCCACCCCGGCCCAGGGGAACTGCACCCATCGGATGGCCGGATGGGCGTCGAGGAGGCGGTTGAGCGCGTCCGCGTCGGCCGGCGTCAGCCACACCAGGCCGGCGGCCTCGGCCGGCTCGACGACCCGACCGCCGCCCTCGCGTACCGCTTCCGCGATCCGTGCGCGCAACTGCCCCAGGCCGGGCTCGTTCGCCCGCGTCGGGGCGTCCGCCGCCCGTTCCGCCGGTCCGATCGCGATGCCGTCCGCCGCCATGCCCGTTGTCCTCTCCGATCGGGCCCCTCCCGACCCCGGCCATCCTCCCGCCCGGTCGGGACACGGAAGCGGCGGGGCACGCGCCGGGCTGCGCGAACCCCGCTCCCGGGGGCACGATGGCGTCATGTCGAAACCCTCTCGCACCGGGGCCCGTCACTCCGGAAACATCGACTCCGTGCGATCCGTCCGCTCCCGCGACTCCGTGCTCTCCGTCGGCTCCACGGACTCGGTGCTCTCCCTGTGGTCCCGGGACTCCGTGCTCTCGATCGGCTCCACCGGCTCGGCACTGTCGATCGGATCGGTGGGGTCGTTCCTGGCGGTGGGCTCCGTCGGCTCCGCCCTGTCGATCCTGTCGGTCGGCTCGTGGCTGAGCACCGCCTCGCTGCTCTCCGCCCGCTCGACCCGCTCGGTGATGTCCTGGCGGTCACGGGGCGGCGTCATGGCCGCCGGCACCACCGCCGCCGCGCTGCTCTCCCTCGCCGCCCTGGCCGCCGACCGGCGTCCGCGCCGGACGGGGTGAGGACGGGCCGCCGCCGGCCCGGCCAACTCGGCGGCGCGCCCCTGCTCTTCGACCGGCCGATGCCCCGGACCCCGGGTCCGGGGCATCGGCGTACGAGGTGGACCGAACGGATGAAGACGAGCACCACATCGGGTGACATGGGCGTGGCCGGTCCCCCGCCCCGGGGGTGTCCGTCCCGATGCTGGGGGAGCCGCGAGACGGACCCACGGAAGGACCCGGCCCATGACCACCACGGCGCAGGACATCATCACCGTCAAGCTCGAGCGTGAGTTCGACTCCATGGACGCCAACCACGACGGTTACCTGGACTGGTCGGACTACCAGCGGCTCGCCGACCGCTACATCCAGGCCTACCGGCTCGACAGGAACGACCGCCGGGCCAGGGCGCTCCAGACCTTCTACCAGATCTACTGGCTGGAGCTGCTGCGTCACGCGGGCGTGGACTCGGATCGACTCACGAAGGACCAGTTCGTCACGGCGAACCGCCTCGCGGTCATCGACACCAGCCGGCTCAACGTGACCGAGGGCGGCGGTCACGCGATCTTCGACGTCCTCGACATCGACGGCGACAACGAGATCGGCAAGGACGAGTTCGTCCGCTTCCTCCGGGACGTGCGGAGGAGCGATTCCCCTGACGCCATGGAGGTGTTCACCCGTTTGGACACCGACGGGGATGGAACGATCTCGCGCCACGAGTTCATTCGCGCGATCCGCGAGCACTTCCTCTCGCACGACCCGGACGCCCCGGGCAGCATGTTCTTCGGGCGCGTCTGACCCCGCTTTCGGGCACCCGCCGGTTTCGGCCGGGGCCCGCGACGGCCGTCCACCGGGATCCGGACCCGGCGGGCGGCCGTCGCCGTGCGCACACCTCTTCCGGGCCCCGCCGGTCCGCTCCCCCGTGAGCCGGGGCGGCTCTCGAACTCAGCGGCGGGGCTTCTTCATCTCACCGAGAAAAGCCGTCCACGCGGGGGCGGCGAAGCCGAGAACCGGACCGGCCGGCGCCTTGCTGTCACGCACCGGCACCACCCCCGGAACCCCACCGGCCACCTCGACGCAATTGCCACCCTCCTGATTGCTGTAGCTGCTTCTGCGCCACGCCGGACTGCCCGGCTCGGGCCGGTGAGACCCTCCGGCGAGGGCCCCGCCTCCCATCTCAACGCCCGGTGCCATCGCTCAACCCACCGAGAAAAGCCGTCCACGCGGGGGCGGCGAAGCCGAGGACCGGACCGGCCGGCGCCTTGCTGTCACGCACCGGTACCACCCCCGGAACCCCACCGGCCACCTCGACGCAGTCGCCACCCTCCTGATTGCTGTAGCTGCTTCTGCGCCAAACGCCGACGCTGGTTCCGGGACGGGATACTCGCTCCACTGTGATCGTCCTCCATCGCGGATCGGATCATGTCGAGTGACATGAGTGGCGGCAAAGCTACTGCCCGCAACCGATCGTAGAGGAACGAGTAGAGACCGACCTCGGACGGATCCTCGACGAGTTGGCCATAATCCGCACCTTCCGTATAGGCGATCTCGGTCTGGTCCGGCAGGGTCAACACTGTGAGCGAGCCTCCCATCGAGTCGTGTTCACCCTGGTCGAAGGGGAGGACTTGCAAGGTCACCCGGGGATCGCGGGTCGCTTCCAACAGTCGCTCCAACTGAGCCCGCATGACCTTCCACCCGCCGACCGGACGCCGCAGCACCGCTTCGTCCAACACCAGCCACAACTCGGGTTGGTCCGGCTCCCGAAGGCGCTCCTGGCGCCGCAATCGGGCGGTCAGCCGTTCGTTGAGGTGCGCCTCATCGCGCAGCGAACGCCCCTTGCTCAACACGGCCCTGGCGTAGTCGGGGGTCTGCAACAACCCCGGCACCACGTGCGCGGCGTATTGATGGATCCTCACCGCCCTCGCCGAGTACTCCATGAAGGTCCGTGACCAGTCGGGGAAGGTCTCCCGGTAGACGTACGGCCACAGGTCGGTCAACAGACTGTCCGCGTCGAGGATCTCGTCCAGGGCGCGGGCGAGTTCCAGTGTGGGGCGGGCGCCGCACGCCCGCTCGATCTGGGTGATCCGCGAGTCCACCACGTAGGCCCGGCGGCCCAGTTCGGCCTGGGTCAGCCCGGCCGCCGTACGGAGTTTGCGTACCCGGGCGCCGAACAGCGCCGCCATCGAGGAACGCGGATCGATCTCCCTCGCCACGACTCCACTCCCGTCTCCCGGCGCTTACGCGCCCGGGGGTAAGGCCTTCTCCCCTTCCGAACCCGGGCTTCCCTGCCGAAACCTGAAGACGGAAGGTCACCGCGCACGCACGCTGCGCACCGGCACCACCCATGAAGGACCAATTCCGTGTCAAAGGCGATGCCGTCAGCCGAAGATGACCCGAACGAGCGAACGACCGCACTGCCCGGTTCACCGGGCCCGGGACCGAGCCTCACCGAACGCGACTCACCCACCGGAGCCCCGGTGTTCCCGTCCCGTTCCGGGTGCTCGGCGCGCTCGGCGCGTTCGGCGCGCTCTTGGACGTTTCCCGCCACCCCGGAGGGCGCCCGGGCCGCCCGCCGGCACGCCGTGGGTCACCTCGCCGCCGAGGGCTTCCCGGCGTCCTCCGAGGTCTCGGGCACGGTCGCGCTGTTGGTGGGCGAACTCGCCGCCAACGCCGCCCGCCACGGTCGGGTGTCCGGTCACGTTCCCGATCGGGTCCCGAGCCACGAGTTCCGGCTCCGCCTGGCCGTCGCCCCGGATCGCGGCGGGGTGCGGATCGAGGTCATCGACGCCTCGCCCGCCCTGCCGCCGACCGTCCCCCGCCTACCCTCCCCCACCGCCGAGTCCGGTCGCGGGCTCCCCCTCGTCACCCTTTTCGCCGCCCGCTGGGGCACCGACCCCCACCCCCCGACCGGCAAGACCGTCTGGGCCGAGGTGTCCACCGCCCCCTCGCCTTCCCCTGCATCGCCCATGGCGGATAACATCGCTCCATGACGATGAATCCCGGCGAGCCCTCTCCCCCGCCCGTCTGCGGTGCCCCCTCCGCGGCGGTCGCCCTGTTCCGGTCGCTCGGCGACCCGGCGCGCCTGGCGATCCTGCGCCGTCTGGCGGAGGGCGAGGCCCGGGTGACCGACCTGGTCTCCCGGCTGGGCCTGGCACAGTCCACGGTGTCGGCGCACCTGTCCTGCCTGCGCGACTGCGGCCTGGTCACCTCCCGCCCGCAGGGCCGGGCCTCCCTGTACTCGCTCGCCCGGCCCGAACTCCTGGACCTGCTCGCCAGCGCCGAACGTCTCCTGGAGGCCACCGGCGAGGCGGTCGACCTGTGCCCGAGGTACGGCACCCCGACGGCCGCGTCGGCCCCGGCCCCGGCCCCGACCGCGAGCGCTCGATGAGCGACGCGTGCTGCGGCGACTCCCCGACCGGGAAGGCCGGGAAGACAGGGACGGAAAGGGCCCGGGAGCCCGAGCGCCTGTGGGAGGTCGGGGAGTTCCGGGCCGCCGTCGTGGCCGGCGCCCTGCTGGTGGGCGGGCTGGTCGCCGGCCGCCTCGACGCTCCCGGGCCGACCGAAACGGCCCTGTACGCGCTCGCCCTGGTGGTGGCCGGCGCGACCTTCATACCCTCCGCGCTCCGGAGACTCCTCCGGGGCGGTATCGGGGTCGGCACGCTGATGACCATCGCCGCCGTGGGGGCGGTGCTCCTCGGGGAGATCCGCGAGGCCGCGATGCTGGCCTTCCTCTTCTCCATCAGCGAGGCCCTGGAGGCCTACTCCCTGGCCCGGACGCGGCGCGGCCTGCGCTCCTTGCTGAACCTGGTCCCGGACGAGGCGACCGTGCTGCGGGACGGCGTCGGGGTCACCGTGGCTCCGGGCGAACTGGGGATCGGCGACACGATGGTGGTCAGGCCGGGAGAGCGCCTCGCCACCGACGGGACGGTCCGCTCGGGCCGCTCGGCGCTGGACCTGTCCGCGATCACCGGCGAGTCGGTCCCGGTGGAGGCCGGGCCCGGGTCGGAGGTGTTCGCGGGGTCGATCAACGGCACCGGCGTGCTGGAGGTCGAGGTCACGGCGACGGCCGAGGACAACTCCCTGGCCCGAATCGTGCGGATCGTCGAGGCCGAGCAGTCCCGCAAGGGCGCCGGGCAGCGTCTGGCCGATCGCGTCGCCCGCCCGATGGTGCCCGGCATCATGGTCGCCGCCGCCCTGATCGCGCTGCTGGGAAGCCTCCTCGGCGATCCGGCCACCTGGATCGAGCGGGCCCTGGTCGTCCTCGTGGCCGCCTCACCGTGCGCGCTCGCCATCTCCGTACCGGTCACCGTGGTGGCGGCGGTCGGCGCGGCCGGCAGGTTCGGTGTGCTGATCAAGGGCGGCGCGGCCCTGGAGGCCCTCGGCCGGGTGCGCACCGTGGCCCTGGACAAGACCGGCACCCTGACCCGCAACCAACCCGCCGTGGTGGAGACGGCGGCCGTGGACGGCGTCTCCGAGGGGGAGGTCCTCGCGCTCGCCGCCTCGCTGGAGGCCCGCAGCGAACACCCCCTGGCCCGGGCGATCCTGACCGCCGCCGGGGACGGCGTGTCACCGGCGGCCGACGTGGAGGCCGTCCCCGGCGCGGGGTTGACGGGGCGGCTGGACGGCCGCCCGGTCCGGCTGGGTCGGCCCGGTTGGATCGACCCCGGCGACCTCGCCGCGCGGGTGGAGGCCATGCAGCGGGCGGGTGCCACCGCGGTGCTCGTGGAGGACGCCGGTCGGGTCGTCGGCGCCGTCGCGGTGCGCGACGAGTTGCGCCCGGAGGCCGCCGAGGTGGTCGCCCGGCTGCGCGCCGAGGGGCGGAACGTGGTCATGCTCACCGGGGACAACCACCGCACCGCGTCCGCGCTCGCCGCCGGGGCGGGCATCACCGAGGTCCACGCCGAGCTGCGCCCGGAGGACAAGGCCCGTCACATCGTCGGCCTGCGGGCGGCCGGGCCCGTGGCGATGGTCGGGGACGGCGTCAACGACGCCCCCGCCCTGGCCGCCGCCGACCCGGGCATCGCGATGGGCGCGATGGGAAGCGACGTGGCCATCGAGACCGCCGACGTGGCGCTGATGGGCGAGGATCTGCGGCACCTGCCGCACGTCCTCCACCACGCCGGCCGGGCCCGGCGGATCATGCTCCAGAACATCGTCCTGTCCCTGGGCATCGTCGCGGTGCTGGTCCCCCTCTCCCTGATGGGGGTTCTCGGGTTGGCCGCCGTCGTGGCCGTGCACGAGGTCGCGGAGATCCTCGTCATCGCCAACGGGGTGCGGGCCGGCCGTGCCGCGGTGGCGCCGATCGCGCCCGCGTCGGGGACATCGGAGGTTCCGGCGGCGGTGGCCGCCCCGGCGTGAGCGCCCCGGCGCGCGACGGTCCCCGCCCCGGACTCACCGGGGGCCGTCGCCCCCGGCGGCCGGCCCGTGTTCGCGGGCGAGGACGGCGACCTGCACCCGGGAGCGCGGGTCCAACTCGGCGAGGATGTTGGAGACGTGCGACTTCACCGTCGTCTCGCCGATGTACAGGCGGCGGGCGATCCGGCGGTTCGACAACCCCTCCCCCGGGGCGGTCGAAGACCTCGCGTTCCCGCTCGGTGAGCCGTGCCGGCTCCCTCACCGGGCCCGGCGGCGGGGGCGCGGCCCCGGCGAAGCGCGAGATCACCCGCCGGGTCGAGGCTGTTCTCCCTCATGCCGCCCATGACCTTCTCCATCGCCCCGGGGTCGTCGCGCGGCGAACGCGCCGCGTCCGCCTGGATGGGCGATGACGGAGAGGTGTCCGGCGATGACGTCGTGCGGGTCACGGGCCATCCGGGAGCGTTCCCCCGCGACGGCGGAGCGCCGGTCGAGTTCGGCGATGATCGCCTGCCGGGACTGATCACCGGGTGGGCCCTGCGCACGCCCGGGGAGCCGGGGGTGCTGCGGCGCGGCGTCACGACGGTCGGACGCACCGCTCCGAGCTGCCACGCCCTCCAGGATCTCGCCGCCTCGGCGCTTCGCTACGGGTGGGGGCCCGGGCTCGCCGACGCCCTGGACGGGGCACGGCCGTGGTGGCCACCGGGCGCGCGTGGGGGCGTCCTGTGAAGAGCCGTTCCGGAACATGGTCTAGACCTTGACGCGGCGGCTTTCAGCCGGCTTCAGTGGAGGAACACGCCCGTGCGGGACCTCGTTCCCGGCCCGGGCCCACCCCCACACGGCAGCGCCCCGGTACACCCCGGGTTGCGCGCCCTCCCCCACACTCCGAGGACTGACAGCGTGCTCAAAAAACGCTTCGTGACCCTGCTGACGACCGCGGCCCTCGTGACGGGAATCGCCGTCGCGTTCGGCCCCTCGGTCAGTTCGGCCTCCACCACGACGCCCTCGACCACCTCCGCATCCTGCGAGACGGCCACGAACTGGCAGGCCGGCACCTGGTACCCGGCCGGCAGCATCGTGCGCTACAACGGAAGCTACTACCGCGCCGAGCACGAGAACCCCGGCTACGACCCGGTGATCAGCCACTGGTTCTGGCACCCGCACACCTGCGACACCGGCGGCGGCAACAGCGGTGGCGGCAACACCCCGAGCCCGAGCGGCTTCGTCGTCAGCGAGGCCCAGTTCAACCAGATGTTCCCGAACCGGAACTCCTTCTACACCTACAGCGGTCTGGTGGCCGCGCTCGGCTCCTACCCCGGCTTCACCACCACCGGTGGCACCGAGGTGCAGCGCCGCGAGGCCGCCGCCTTCCTGGCCAACGTCAGCCACGAGACCGGTGGGCTGGTCCACATCGTGGAGCAGAACACCGCCAACTACTCCCACTACTGCGACACGAGCCAACCCTACGGCTGCCCCGCCGGACACGACGCCTACTACGGCAAGGGCCCGATCCAGCTGAGCTGGAACTTCAACTACAAGGCCGCGGGTGACGCCCTCGGCATCGACCTGCTCAACAACCCCCGCCTGGTGGAGACCGACGCGGCCATCGCGTGGCGCACCGCCCTGTGGTTCTGGAACACCCAGTCCGGCGCGGGCCACATGAGCGGCCACCAGGCCATCGTCGGCGGCGCCGGCTTCGGCGAGTCGATCCGCAGCATCAACGGCAGCATCGAGTGCAACGGAGGCAACCCGGGGCAGGTGCAGAGCCGGATCAACACCTTCCAGCGTTTCACCCAGATCCTCGGCACCACCCCCGGCGGCAACCTCTCCTGCTGAGAGCCGTCACCGCACCACGGGATCGGAGCCGCCCCCGGGCGGTCCGGAACCGGCACGGCGCCTCCCGACGGTGTCCCGACCGCGGCACCGCGGTGTCCGGCCCCGGGGGGCGACACGGCCGTGCCCGGCGGTCGGGTGCCATCGCTCAGACGTGGCTGCCGACACGGGCGTCGGACCCGGTCGTGGCACGTCGGTACTCCTCATTGATGCGCCGAGCCTCCTCGAGCTGATCCTCGAGGATGATGATGCGGCAGGCGGCGTCGATCGGGGTGCCCCTGTCCACGAGCTCCCGGGCCCGGGCGGCGACCCTCAGCTGGTAACGGGAGTACCGGCGGTGCCCACCCGAGGAGCGGAGGGGGGTGATCAAGCGGGCTTCACCGATGGCGCGCAGGAAACCGGGAGTGGTGCCGAGCATCTCCGCGGCCCGGCCCATCGTGTACGCGGGGTAGTCGTCGTCGTCCAATCGGTCGCCGATCGGGGTGTCTGCTGTCATCTCACCTCAGTTGTGCCACGTGTCGAGGGGCCCCGTGCCGTACGGCACCGGGGCCCCGAAGGAAACTCAACACCATCTGTCGGCTTTACAGCTCTGCCGACCTTCCATTTTCGTCACCACGTCCGGTGGACGGACGGGTGTACGAGGATCGTCGCTGCGCGATGTGGGACCACCTTCCATCCCCGGTCCTGTGGCACCCGGGCCGAAGGGTTCTCGGGCCGGGCGATCTTGATGGCGTCTCCTCCTCCGTTCTTTCTCGGAACCGTTCACGGGTCGGGAGCGGGTTCCGGAACCTGACGGCTTCACCTCCGCCAGGCTTCGTCCACCCCTTCCCACAAGAAAACCCTAGCCGCACGATCCGCCAATGTCTATCGCAGCAAAGATAGATTTCACCCATCGGGGCGAACAGGTATCGCGGTCCCGTGGTGAGCGTGCCGGGGACGGCGGACCGGTCGGAACGGTCCCGGCGACCCACCACCCCCGACACCCCGGTCGGGCCGATCGGCCCGTGAACGACGAACAGCGGTGGGGCCCGAGACATCCGTCTCCGGCCCCACCGCTGTGGAAAGGCGGTTTCCCGCCCCTGCTCAGCCCTCCCGCGAAGAGGGTGCCGGGGCACCCAACATCTGCGAGGCGGCCTCGAGCGGAGTGGTGGGGACGGGCACGGTGCCGGGAAGGTCGTGACAGGTGAAGCCGAGACGGGTCATGGCCCGGACCACCTCGCCGCTGCTGAAGTCCCGCCGATCCTGCCGAGTGATCACCTGACCCACCTGCTTGATCGGGTAGCGGCGCCGACCGATGGTCACGGACTCACCCGTGATGGGCTCCGGCGTGACGTTCTTCATGGATGTCAGGACGCCGTTCATGGTCAGGTCGAACGGGTACCGGGCGATGACACAGCGCATGATGCCTCACAGGAAGAGAGGGAAAAGAGCCGGCGGAAGCGGGGGGGACCGGCGATCGACGGTCGGATGCCGGTGACCGGCGGGAGAGACCGGAGACAACCGGGTGACGGGTGACGGGGTCGCGACACCGACCCGTTACCGCCGTGCCCCGTAACCGGAACCGGAGCCACGCCGCGCGCCCCTGCCGGCGGGGCGACCCCGACCGCCCCGGGAGCCCGGGGCACCCGCCCCACCGGGCCGCTGCGCGGCCGGGGTCGGGATGACGATCGGCACCCCGGAGGGGGTCTGGGCGCCCGTGATCCGGGTCAGCTCCGCCTCGCCCGAGCGCACCCGGGTGACCTGCGGGGTGATACCGGCAGCCGTCATCAGCCGGGTCATCTCACGGCGCTGGTTCGGCGTCACCAGGGTGACGACGCTGCCGGACTCGCCGGCGCGGGCGGTGCGCCCGCCCCGGTGGAGGTAGTCCTTGTGGTCGGCGGGCGGATCCACGTTGACGACCAGATCGAGGTTGTCGACGTGGATGCCGCGAGCCGCGACGTTCGTGGCCACCAGCACCGTCACGTGCCCGTTCTTGAACCCGTCGAGGGTCCGGGTGCGCTGCGGCTGGGTCCTGCCGCCGTGCAGCGCGGCCGCCCGGACACCGCTGCTCAGCAGGTGCTTGGTCAGCCGGTCCACCGCGCGCTTGGTGTCCAGGAACATGATCACCCGGCCGTCGCGCGCGGCGATCTCGGTGGTGGTCCGGTGCTTGTCCGCCTCGTCGACGTGGAGCAGGTGGTGCTCCATCGTGGTGACCGCGCCCGCCGACGGGTCGACGGAGTGGACCACCGGGTCGCTCAGGTAGCGGCGGACCAGGAGGTCGACGTTGCGGTCGAGGGTCGCCGAGAAGAGCATCCGCTGCCCGTCGGGACGCACCCGGTCCAGCAGGGCGGTGACCTGCGGCATGAAGCCCATGTCCGTCATCTGGTCGGCCTCGTCCAGGACGGTGATGGCGACATCGTCCAGCCGGCAGTCGCCCCGGTCGATGAGGTCCTTGAGGCGTCCCGGCGTGGCGACGACCACCTCGGCGCCCGAGCGCAGCGCGTTCGCCTGCCGACCGATCGACATCCCGCCGACGACGGTGGTCAACCGCAGGTGGAGGGCGCGGGCGTACGGGGCGAGCGCGTCGGTGACCTGCTGGGCGAGCTCACGGGTGGGCACCAGGACCAGGGCGAGCGGCCGGCGCGGCTCGGCGCGGCGGCCGGTCGTGCGGGCCAGCAGCGCGAGGCCGAAGGCGAGGGTCTTGCCCGAACCGGTGCGTCCGCGGCCGAGAACGTCCCGACCGGCCAGGGAGTTGGGGAGCGTCGCCGCCTGGATCGGGAAGGGGACGGTCACACCCTCTCCGGTGAGCGCCTTCAGCAACGGCGCCGGCATGTCGAGATCGGCGAAGGCCTCCACGGGAGGCAGAGCCGGCGTGATCGTCTTCGGAGCAGCGAACTCGCCCCGGGGCGCCTGCCGGGGGGCGGAGCCCTGGAAACCGGAACGGCGCGAAGGGCGGGAGGAATGCGAGCGGCCGGCGGCCTCGTCTCCGAATCGGCCGCCGGTCCTGCCGAAGTTCGAGCCTCCGGTGCGCGGGCGGCCGGAACGATCAGGCGTGCGTGTACGGTTCATGCGAAACCTTCCTTGACGCGGCGCGTAACAAGGAATTCCCGCAGCACACGAGCGGCGCAGAGAATCGCAAGAACGAGCCGGGGATGATGGGACCGGAACTTCCATGCGAAGCCGGTCGAGCCCGCCCCCTCGAAACGGGGGCGTCGGATATTGGACGGGGGTTTCCCCGTCGGGACTCCGGGATCCCGGAAAAACCGCGAGCCGGGACCCGCACCCCGAGGTGCGGGTCCCGGCTGCGAAGTGTGCGTAAGCGTCAGGCCGGAACGATGTTCTCGGCCGTCGGGCCCTTCTGGCCCTGCGCGATGTCGAAGGTAACCTTCTGACCCTCGAGCAGCTCACGGAAGCCCTGGGCGGCGATGTTCGAGTAGTGGGCGAAGACGTCGGGGCCGCCGCCATCCTGCTCGATGAAGCCGAAGCCCTTTTCCGAGTTGAACCACTTAACGGTACCAGAAGCCATGATGAATCTCCTTCAGGACGGTGCTCGAAGCCCACACCTCGTGAACCTCGGTCGCCGTGATGATCACCCCGTCGGAAAAACCTTCAGGCAACCACTACTGCAACTGGGATCGACACTAGCATGATCCGCGGGGCGGTGTGGATGCGCGGAATTCCGCCGGCCCGTCACGTGAGGAATATTCCCCGCGCACCGGACCCATTTCTCACTTCGCCGGCACAGATATTGGTTCACGCGCATCTCAGCGTTACTCCCGCGCGCCGGCGCCACACCGCCCTGACCTCGCTCGATGCGGCCACGCGCCCTCCCGGGCGCGAGGTATCGCCACGAGCCCGAACGGCCCCCACAGAGACGAAGGCCACATCACCCGTTCGGCAGGCCCAAAGGTCGATCCCGGCCCACCCCCACCCTGATCCCGGTGGCCAGGGGCCCTCGCGCCCGAACGGGGAAGGCCTCTCCTTATGTCCCCCGTGAATGAACCCACCTCCGCACTCGACCGACTCGTCGCCACGGACCGGGTCCGCCGCGCGGTCGACCCGGGCGCGATGCCCGAATTGATCGACGACCTGACCGGACTCCCCTCCCTCTCCGAACTCCTGGTCGCGGAGCGGGACGAGGGGCGCACGCGGTGAGCCCGTACTACATGGACGCGGGCGCGCCGCTGAAGCCGGTGCGGCGGGAAGCCGAAACGAAGGTCCTGCGCCATTGGCGGGAAGCGCTCGGGCCGGACGCGCGCCTGGCGACCTCCCAATTGGCCGGAGTGGAGATCGCACGAACCTTCCGCCGAGCCGGCATGGATCGGCAGCGGGTGCCCTTCCTGGTGGGCAACACCCTGGTGGGGGTGGATCAGATCGCGATCGACGACGAGACCCTGGTTCGGGCCGCCGGCCACGAGGTGCAGAAGTTGGGCACGCTCGACGCCATCCACCTCGCGACAGCGGCTCCCCTCCGCGATGAGCTCACCGGCTTCGTCACCTACGACAGAGAGCTGATCAAGGCCGTGCTCGACATCGGCCTGCCCCACCTGGCCCCGCCTGAGCCCACCCCCGACCGACGGACCCGGGAGCGGCCGGTGGCCGGCTCCTCGCGGGCGATGACCGCGCGCTGGGCGGCCTGTTCGGCCACGGCCAGCGCGGCTTGAAGTTGTTCGACCTGCTCACCCAGTCGATCCGCATGAGCCCGCGCCAATCGTTCGCGCTCCTCCAGCAGCCCCATCGCCGACGGCATTGCCACCTCCGCATCACTCGGACCCCATCATTCGGGGCTGAGCATGCCTACCCGACGGCGATTCCATGCCTGACCTGGGAATACTTGACACTACATCCGGTTTGGGAATCGCTTCTCAGGACAGGAAGTGCAACATGGGCGATCTGACTGTGGAGTGGTCGACGCAGGTAGCACAAGTCGAACTCAGTACTGTGCTTCCACGACGGTGGGCACACACGCAAGGAGTTGCCGAACGCGCGGTCGAATTAAGCCAGGTCCTTGGCAAGGAGGCATTCCTGCTCGTTGCTGCCGCCACGCTGCATGACGTGGGGTACGCGCCGCGGCTGGCCGTGACGGGCTTCCATCCGTTGGACGGGGCCCGGTTCCTGCGGGATGAGCACAGTGCGGACGAGCGGTTGGTGCGGTTGGTGGCGAACCACTCGTTCGCACTGCTGGAAGCCGAGGAGCGCGGGCTGCGGGAGGTGCTGGAGGCGGAGTTCCCGCTGCTGGAGGACCAGCTGCTGGTGGACGCGCTGGTCTACTGCGACATGACGACGACGCCCGACGGGGAGCGGACCACCGCTGAGGAGCGGGTGGCCGAGATCCGGGGCCGCTACGGGGACGACAGTGTGGTGGGGCGGTTCATCCGCCGGGCGGCGCCGGAGATCTTCGCCGCGGTGGGGCGAGTGGAGGATGCGCTGGCAGCTCAGCCCAGGTGAGGGTAGGTGCCGGCGAGGTAGTCGCCGATCTGCCGGCGCATGCTGGGGTGGATGTCGTACCGGTCGAGGTCGGCCGGGAGGACGAAGCGGACGCCGTCGGCCTCGTCGTTGACCGTGGGCTCGCCGCCGACGGGGCGGCCGATGTAGGTGTTCTCGTACTGCTGGCGGATCTCGCCGTCGGTGTAGGCGACGATGTGGTGCGGGTTGGTGTAGACGCCGAGGAAGCCGGTGATCTCGGCGACGATGCCGGTCTCCTCCAAGCACTCGCGCACCGCGCACTGCGCGGCCGTCTCGCCGATGTCCTGGGCGCCGCCGGGCAGGGCCCACTGGCCGGTGTCGCGGCGGCGCTGAAGGAGGATGGCACCGTCCGCGTCGACGACGAGCAGGTTGCTGGCGGGGATGAGAGTGTTCGCCTTGGGGGCGTCGGGGTCGTGGTAGTACTCAGTCCTGCCCATGAGCGGCCATCCCCTCCTGATTGGGCGTCCAGGGCCGGGCACCGGCCCAGACGGCGTCGAAGCTCTGAGCGTAGTTGTCGAACCACCCGGAGGCGTCGACTCTTCGGAGGTGGAGCAGGGGGTTGGCGCTGGCCGGCTGTCCCCAGATGTGCGGGTTGACCAGCAGGTGGTCGTCGTAGCGGAACATTGACGTGTAGAGCGTGGTGTCGTGCAGCCGCACCTCGCTTCCCTTCTCGGAGAGCAGGGAACGGTAGTAGGTCAGGGAGGCGCGGATCTTGGCGGCGAGGGCGTCGCCGATGCCTTCCTCCCGGCCCCGGACGGCGACCGCCCGGCCCGCCGGGTCACCGAAGCACAGGCGGACCCGTACCCCGTCGGCCGCGCGCTCGGCGAGCATCTTGGCGACGTGCGGGTTGGACTGGGCGAAGAAGGTGCCGGAGAAGACGAGTACGCCGATCTCCCTCCGGGCCTCCCGCAGCAGTGAGAGCCACATCTCGCGGGGAACGCTGGCGCGGTTGGCATAGGTGCCGACGAGTTCGGCGCCTGATCCGGCGGCGGGGCGGCCGGTCCGGGGTTGTGGGGCGGGCCAGAGGAACGTCTCCTCCACCCGCAGGTGCTGCGCGACACGGAAGCGGTGCCGCGGATGGGGTACGCGCCCGCCCAGCCAGCGGCTGACGGTCTTGGGGTCCACCCCGCAGGCTTCGGCAAGCGACTCGGGCGGGACGCCGCGCTGGGCGAGTACGGAGTGAAGTCGCTCGTTCACAGGGTCCATGGAAGCCGAGGCGGGAGTGATCGGGCAAGGACGTTATGGGACGTTCCCGCGCGGCCGGCGCCGCACCCGGGTGCCTACCCTGGCGGAATGCAGCTCATCGTCCTGTGGGACATCGACCACACGCTCATCGACAACGCAGGGGTGAGCAAGGAGATCTACGCGGCCGCGTTCTCGGCACTGGCAGGCCGCCCGCCGACCGGACCGGCACGGACCGAGGGCCGCACGGACCGCCTGATCATGCGGGAGATGTTCCTGCGCGAGGGCCTGCCCGAGCCGGACTGGACCGCCGTCGAGGCCGCCCTCACCCTCGCCGGCCAGGAGCGGCTTGAGGAGCTGCGCAGGCGTGGGACGGCTCTGCCGAGCGTACGGGACGCGCTCAAGGCCGTCTCGGTACAGGACGGTTGGGTGTCGTCGATCCTGACCGGCAACATCGCGGCCAACGCCCGGGTGAAGCTGTCGGCCTTCGACCTCGACCCTCTGCTCGATCTGTCGGTCGGAGCCTACGGTGCCGACGCGCTCCGGCGCCCCGACCTCGTGGCCGTCGCCCGGGAGCGCGCCCGTCTTCTTCGCAATGTGCGTTCCGACGTGCCCGTGGTGCTGGTGGGTGACACGCCACGGGACGTGGAGTCCGCACTCACCACGGGTTCCGGGCTCGTCGCGGTCGCCTCGGGCATCCACAGCGCCGAGGAGCTGGCCGCCGCCGGCGCGTCCGTCGTCCTGCCCGACCTGTCGGACACCGCGGGCCTCCTGAGGATCCTGGAGTCCTTCGCGGCGCGCTGAAAACGTCCCGAGACGTCCTCGGAGCGTCCGGATACGCGGTGACGCGGTCCCCGTACGCTCCGCCACCATCGGGTCTCCAACCAGGCGACTGGCCGGAGGAGGCCCATGCGATCGCGGAAGTCATCGGTACCCGCGGAATCCCGATGTCGCACCTGCGGCGTTGTACCGCTGCGACCTCGATGGCCCGCGCTGCTCCCCCTGCACGCGACTCCGGTATGCCGACGCCACCCTCGACGGCACCACCGAGGTCGAAATCAAGGTGACCGGCGTCCGGACACCTACGTACACCCGGGCCTCCCGCATCCGGAAGCTGCAGGAGCAGGTCCGGCACGCCTTCCTCCTCAACGACGCACCGCCGTGCTCCGCACCGTCGAGGCCGAGCCGCGCCGCAGGCGGCGTGGAGAACACCGAGCACGAGGCGACTTCCCGCGCCGTGACCGAGCATTGCCCGGCTCGCAGGTCTCCCCCGCCCACTCGTCGCGGTGGACGACCCGCTCCCCTGCGATCACGGGGACTGCCCCGGCGGTACCAGCACCTCCGCACACCACAGCTTCCCGCCGAACCCGGCGGGAGAACCGGTAGAGGAAGGAGCACCAAGTGGGAGACACCACCCCCTCCGTGGAGGAGGGTCTTCTGGTCGCCGTGGAAGTCCTCGCGAGCGTCCACGACCGGCACGACAGCAGTACCTCCGACCCGGGGCAGGGCAGCTCCGGTGACGGCCCCTGGCCCGGTGGCGACGGCCTGAACCACGCGGCGTAACCGCCGGCTCTCCGGTGGAGGGGCCGCGCACGCGGCCCCTCCACCTTCCACCTCCCGTCTGACGCAAGGAAGGGAACAACCCATGGAGCACCGTCTGGTCCGCGCCGTCGAAGAGGCACTGGGGTGGGATGGCCCGGCCCCGCTCGGAAAGGACTTCGCCCAGGGAAGCATCGGCGACTCCCAGCTCGTCACCCGACTGCTCACGCCCGCGCGCCTGCTCGACATGGTCATGCGCCGGAGCCTGGCCAACCCGCAGTTTCGCTTCTTCAAGGGCGGCGAGGAACTGCACCCCGACATGTACCTGGATCGGCAGGTCACGCCCCGGGGTCAGGCAGTACCGATGGCCGATATGCGCCGCGTGGGGAGCCTGCTGCGCGAGGGCGCGACGCTGGTCCTGGACCAGTCGAACGTCTTCGACCCCACAATGGAAGTGACGTGCCGAGCCCTGCAGTGGTGGTCCCGGGAGCACGTCCAGGCGAATGTATACCTGACCACCAACGACGCCTCCGGCTTCGACCTGCACTGGGACGACCACGACGTCCTCATCGTCCAGCTCGCCGGAGAGAAGCAGTGGGAGGTGCGTGGCACGTCACGGCCCGTGCCCATGTTCCGGGACGCCGAGCGGAACAACACCCCCAGCGAGGAGATCGTGTGGACCGGCACCATGAAGGCCGGCGACGTCATGCACATCCCCCGCGGCTACTGGCACGCCGCCACCCGGGCGGGCCGGGGCGGCGGCCACAGCACCCACGTGACCTTCGGGTTCGCCAAGCGCACCGCCGTGAGCTGGCTGACCTGGCTCGCCGACTGGTCCCGCCAGGAGGAGGTGTTCCGCCACGACCTCGACCGCTGGGGCAGCCCGGAGGAGCAGCAGGTCCAGAAGCAGCGGCTGACCGATGCGGCCTCCCGGCTCCTAGACGCACGCGGCCCGGCAGAGTTCCTCCGGCTCCGCGAGCGCGAGGCTCCCTCCGGTCGGCACGTTCCCTTCCTGGAGATCTTCGGACCGCTTGAGGCCGTGGCGTGTGTCAGCGAGTTCCCGCCGCTGATCCAGGAGGAGCAGGAGACGGTCATCGTGGTGGCCGCAGGCAAGAAACTCACCTTCGCCTCCAAGGCCCTGCCCGGACTTCGTTTGCTCCTGAGCGGCCACCCGGTGCGGCTGGACGAGGCCGCCCGAGTCATGGGCGCTGAGGTGGGAGCCCTGGCGAAGATCCTGGTGGAGGAGGAACTGTGCGCGAGCCTGACCCCCGAATTGTCCTCGGGTTACACCGATCTCGTCATGAACGCCTGATCCTCGCCGGCGCGCTGGAACTCGGTGTCGAGGCGATCGACACCAGCTTCAACTACCGAGGCTTCTCGGCCCACACCGCCCTGGCGAAGGTGGGGGGCGACCTCCTGCCCCGCTTCACCGTCTCCACCAAGGTCGGGTTCTTCCCGGCCGCCGGCGGGGCCGAGCACTCACTCGACCCCGGCAGGCTCCGGGCAGCCGTGGAACAGACCAACCGTGACCTCGGACGCGTCCCCGACCTGGTGTTCCTGCACAATCCGGAACGCTCCTTGCCCGAACGCTCCTCCGCCGGTCAGGAAGCGCTGGGTGCGGCGTGCGTCACTCTGGAGAGAGCCGCGACGGACGGGCTGTGCGGAGCCTGGGGCGTCTCCTCATGGGATCCCCGCCCACTGCCCGGCCTCGTCGACGGCACCATGCCCGGGCCCGACGTGCTCATGGTCCGGGCGGGACTCCTGGTTCCGGTCGATGTCCTGGACGCTTCGGAAGCCCTGGCAGCCCAATGGGACCTCGGCCTCGATCAACTGTGGGGCATGAGCCCCTTCGGAGGCGGGACCGGAGACCCGCTGTGGAAGACCTTCGACCCGCGGGTCTTCATCCAGGACCCTGACGACGGTCTCTCCGCCGTACAGGCCGCGTTCCGCACCGCCTACCGGCTGCCGCAGGTGGGGAGGGTCGCCGTCGGCACGGACGACCCGACCCACCTGGCGGAGCTGGTCATCGCCCTGCGGTACGAGGCGGATGTCGGCAGCCTGCGCACGTACCGGCGGCTTCTCCGCGAGCGGACGGGCCGTCAACCGGTCTGAAGTTCCTCCGCGATCCGCGCCGCCGCCTGGTGTGCCGGCTCCAGACGAGGGTCCTCGGGATGGGCGTCCGGGGCCAGGATTTTCGCGCAGACGAACAGGGTCATCAGCTTGCCGTCCCGGCTCTCCAGGTCGCGGCGCCGCTCCTGGCGGACGCGTTCGGCCAGGGCCGGGACGGCGAGGGAGTTGCCCCACAGGGACGCGGCATCCAGCCCTCGGGGTGCCATGCCCCAGTCCTCCCAGTCAAACAGGCAGAACGTGGGGCCGGTCATGTTCGCCCAGTTCAGGTCCGCGTGCGCGGGCCGCCACCGGCTCACCGTCGTGTTGATGCCGTCCGGCAGGAAGCGGCGGGCCGCCTCGGTGACACCGCCCTGGGTGATCGTGACGGTGTCCGGGGTGGCGACACGGCTCGTGCGGTGGGCGGCCAGGGCGTCCAGCGAGGCGTTCAACGCCTGCCACCACGCATCCGGCAGTCCGGGATCGGTGGCCAGGACGCTGGTGCCGATCGACGCTCCGGGTAGCAGATCGGTCTCATCCGCCCGCCACATCGCGGCACTGTCCGGCTGACGCCACACAACGGCCCGGTGCCACCGAGGCTGCGCGACTCCCTCCAGGACGGCCGCACACTCGGTGCCGTTCCAGCCCTGGCCTCCGATCTTCTCCATCCGGCGCCGCTCGACGCGCACCCATGTGCCCCGGTCCGTCCGCGCACCCAGCGAGCGCCGCTTGCGCACCAGCGTGTCCCGGTCCAGCCGGGTCCGGAGAGACCGCTCGACATCGTCGAGCACAGCGTCGACCGGCTCGATTCTCAGGTCGGACGGTGCAGCGGCAGGCGCGGAAGATGACACGGAACCTCCTTGGCGACCATCCGACGCTAGCAAGGAACCGGCCTCCCATGTCTCCGGAGGGGAAGACACGGCACGGCGGTCTGCTCCAGCCCGATCCGCAGGGCGGCCGGTGCGGCAAGAGGCAGGAGGTCGAAGGCTCCGCCGAGGACGACCAGCTGCCCCTGCGCCACCCGGTCGTCGACGTGGGCGAGGAACTCGACCTCGTCGGTAGCGGCGGCCACTGCGCGGTGGGCCGCAGACGCAGGACCTCCCGTGCGGTGACGTTCCGGCCCTGCCGCTTGACCATGAGGTGTTCCCTAATCCTGGTTGAGAAGCTGGTCGGTGGCGTGCTGGACACGCTGGACAGCGCGCTCGGTGGCGGCGATGACGGCATCGAGTTCGGGAGGGAGGGCTCCGGCGTTGATCGCGCGGGCGATCTGGTTGAGGTTGTTGCCGACGTGGCCGAGGTGCCGTCGCGCGGCGAACAGTTCGGTGACGAGTTCCCGGCGTCCGGCGATGGCGGCAGCGGTGGTGTCGAGGTCGCGGGCGGCGGCGAGGCCGCTGCGGGCGAGGAGGGCTGGCAGGCTCGTGCGCGCGGCGGTCGCAGCAGCGGTGAGCAGCTTCTTCTCGTCGTCATTCAGGCGGACACTGCACACGTAAGCGCGCTTGTGCGTGGGCGGCTTCGGGGAGCGCTTGCGCGTGGTCTTCGCGTCGCGGCGTTTACGCGGCGGCGGCTTCCCCGGCTGCGATCCGCCCTCGGTCGCTGCCTTGTGGACCAGCGCCTCCCGGTGCTGGTCCACTCCCGCCACCCCCGGGGCGGGAGTGATCGAAGACGCCTTCCCCGACGGGGAAGAGTGTCTTGACCGATAACTTGCTCGGCCGGTGGCCGGGGTGGTCACCTCCTGCTCGCCGACGGGGGTGGGGTTGTGGTGCTTGTGCATCAGGGCCTTTCTCGTAGAGGTCGAGTACGGAAGCGCCGGATGGTGAAGACGGGACAGAGAGCCAGGGTGTCGGCGCCGGGTGAATCGTGGCTCTGGATCACTTTCCGTGCCAGGGCCACAGAGGGTCACCACAACCGCGATCATGAACGGGCTCGCGGTGCGAGGAGCACCCGCTTGCGCAGCAGGTCGAAGTTGGCCCGGCCGAACATCTGCCG